>CAWEPR010000002.1:0-136232 GCA_963811065.1 uncultured Acidobacteriota bacterium | reverse complement strand
TCAAGCAGACCCGCGACACGGCCATCCTCAAGCAGCAAATTCTTACCGCTGTTCTGCCCCTGTGAAGGGTCAACCACGTAACCGTTCGCAATCAGCAATCTCATCCGTCCACTTTTCCTCTTACTTTTTCGGTTTTCCTTTTGAGTAGCGTCACTGGCCTTCCATTGTATGCGCGCCGCCCGCCAGCAGGTAAAGCACAGCCATTCGCACCGCGAGACCGTTTGAGACCTGTTCCAGAATCAACGAGCGTGTTCCGTCTGCGACATCCGAAGCGATTTCAATGCCGCGATTCATCGGCCCCGGATGCATGACGATGGCATCCGCTGCCGCGCGCTCAAGCCGCTTGAGATTGAGACCGTAATGCACCGCGTATTCGCGCATCGAAGGGAAAAACGCAGCATCCTGTCGCTCGCGCTGAATACGCAGGATCATCACCACGTCCGCTCCTTCAATCGCATCTTCAATCGAGCGCTCGACGACGACGCCCTCTTCCACCAACTCGCCGAACTCACTGCGGATGAGTGTGCCCGGTCCAGCGAGGCTCACAGTTGCCCCGAGTTTTGTCAGCAGATGAATGTTGGAGCGCGCCACGCGCGAGTGCAGGATGTCGCCGATGATTGCCACCTTCAAGCCAGCAATGCGTCCTTTGCGCTCGCGGATGGTTAAGGCATCAAGCAAAGCCTGCGTCGGATGCTCGTGAGCGCCGTCGCCGGCATTGACAATGCCAGCGCGACAGATGCGCGCCAGTTGATGCGGCGCTCCCGCAGAAGAATGTCGAATCACGATACAATCGGGCGACATCGCTTCGAGATTCCGCGCCGTATCCAGCAGCGTCTCCCCCTTGGTCACGCTTGAGGTTGAAGCGCTGACATTGATGGCGTCCGCCGAAAGACGTTTGGCGGCAATCTCGAAAGAAGTGCGCGTTCGGGTCGAAGGCTCGAAGAAAAGATTGATGACGGTGCGCCCGCGCAGGGTCGGCACCTTCTTAATCTCGCGTCGCGAGATGTCGCGGAAGGATTCCGCCGTATCCAGAATATGCGTAATCTCCGCAGCCGTAAGCTCGCGGATACCGAGTAAATCTTTGCGCTTAAAAGTCTCGTTCATCAGTATCAGTCAAAGCACTAAAAAGTCTTCGCTGCTTTGATTTGGAGCATTAAAAAAGCGGCCATTGCTGGCCGCCTTCAAGAAGCATCGCTCGCTGGTCGCTCCACGATGGCGACGCCCTCTTCCTCATCGAAATCTGTGAGCATCACTTTGATGATCTCACTCTTTTTCGTCGGCACGACCTTGCCAATGTAATCCGCCTGAATCGGCAATTCCCGATGCTCTTTACCGCGATCAATCAAGACGGCGAGTTGAACACGGCGCGGGCGGCCAAAGTCTATCAACTGGTCGAGCGCCGCGCGAATCGTTCGTCCAGTATAAAGCACGTCGTCAATCAAAACGATGTTGCGATTGTCTATGTCGCTATGCAATTCCGTGCGATTGACAATTGGATTTGCCCCGACCGTCGAGAGATCATCGCGGTACAGCGTGATGTCGAGGATGCCGACGAGCGGGCGCGCGCCTTCAAGGTCTGCGATCTTGTCGGCCATGCGCTCGGCCAGCGGCACACCGCGACGACGTATCCCGACTAGATAAAGATCATCCGCGCCGTGATTCTCTTCGACAATCTCGGAAGCAAGACGCGAGAGCGCCCGGTTAATCCGCGCCCCATCCATGATTCGTGCTTTCTCGATGAAATCCATTGTGGCGGATACTAACAAGAACGATGGCAGGTGACAAGGGACAAAAATGCGTGTTTCCCTTGAAGTACTTCTTGATTAGCGCCAGGCAGAGTCTTTTGCTTTCTCGTCGTCAGGCACCTGCTCTCTACCTCACCTGATTTGCTTCAGGCTCTAAGGCAGGTTCGGGCAGGTCTTGCGCCACTGACCAACGCCGATGTAGCGATCCCACTCTTCCTGCGTCAGATTACGATTTGCAATCTCACAGGCGCGCGAACGCCAGGTGTCCTGACGCAGATCCCACAAAATGATCGCGCCGTCTAAGCTGCCTGAGACAAGCGTTTGTCCATCGGGGCTGAAGGATAAGACGCTAACTGGCTGCGTATGACTGATGAGAGGCGCGCCAAGAGGTTTGCGCGCGAGGATGTCCCAGAGCATGATGCTTTTATTGAAACTGCCGGAAGCCAGCAATTTACCGTCAGGGCTGAATGCCAGACAATTCGCAGAGCTTTGCAGTCCCGTGAGTCCCGCATCAATCTTCTGTTTGTTCACAACATCCCAGAGAATGATACTCTGTGTGGTGCCAACTGCCAGCATCTTTCCATCTTCGCTGAAAGCAAGGCTCCTCCCGTCCTGGTCGTGAGGAACCCAGAAACTACCGATGGATTGGCGGTCGCTGAGACGCCAGATGAGGACATGGTTCATACCGGTGATTGAGGCGAGCAGTTTTCCGTCCGGGCTGAAAACCACTCGGGCCACACGCACCTTGTCCTTGAGCAGTGGCTCACCTGTTTGCTGCCACCGCTTAATATCCCAGAGAAGGATATTTCCGTTATTGAATCCCGCAGCGAGAAATGCGCCATCGCGGCTCAGCGTGGTTGAGGCCACACCGCTCTGATATTGTGTTTGGAGTTGTTCCAACAGGCGCGGAGAATTGACCCCATCCCAGATCACCACACTCTTCTTAATCGTGCTTGACGTTGACGTGCCATTACTATCGCTTCCATTTATAATCTGGCTGTCGTTTGAAGGAATCAGATTCTCGATAAGTCCCGCCGTCGAAAGTTTACCACCCTCCAGTAATCGCAGGCTTGTGATTATGCCGCGACCCTTTTCTGCAAATCTGTTGAGCTGTTTGTGGGTAGTCACATCCCATTCGCTGATGGCACTGTCAACGCTCTCGTCAGCCGACGTATAAACACTCGCGGTGAACAAGGTCTTGCCATCGGGGCGGAAGACTAAATCGCTGATCCTCTCCCTGGTATTGGCGAGAGTCCGTCCGGGCGCTTGCTCTCCTTCGACATTCCAGAGAATCACGTTTTTATCCAACCCCCCGGAGGCGAGCGTTTTTCCATCAGGACTGAAAGCCAGGCTGTAAATCTCTTTGTTATGCCCCAGCAACGGCGGATCAATAAAGCGCCTACCCTGCACATCACATAAAAGAAGATTGCCGTTCCCTTCTGCGACCGCAAGCCGCTGACCGTCATGGCTGAAGGCCACAGTCTTGATACCACTCATTTGTGGAGTGTCAATTTTAAAACGCAATTTCGCGCTCCCGACATCGTACAAACTAACGGCGGCGGGTTGTCGGACAGCCAACATTTTTCCGTCATCGCTGAAGTCCATTCCCATGACCATGCCCACATCGAGCGTGCGTCCGGTAAGCCGCGCTTGATTCGTGCCATTCCAGATGACGAGGAGTCCGTTTTCTGTAAAGGCTGCGACCTTTTTATCAGCATCCATGAACGCGATGCGACCAATTTGTTCACCGTCTTCTACAGCGACCTCGGCAAGCTGCTTTTCGGATTCAACATCCCAAAGAATGATTTTTCCCTCTTCTGTACCCACAACCAGCCTTTTGCCGTCCGCGTTAAATGCAACCGAGGTAGCGAGGTCAAATTCTTCGAGCGGAAGTCGAGCAAGCTGCTCGCGAGTCGCAACGTCCCACAGCCAGACATCATTAGTATTACCGCCCGTCGCCAGCGTTTTGCTGTCCGGGCTGAAACTGATGGTCGTCGGTGTAGACCCCATGTACGTGATCGGTGAGCCGGTCAATTGGCGTGTCGTTGTATCCCAGAAGTAAACCTTTGTGGCGTCACTGCCAACCGCAAGCAATTTCCCGTCGGGACTATAAGCCAAGCTGTATGGAACACTTCTTTGCCCGCGTAGGAACGTTATCAATTTGGAACTGCGCGCCAGACCGGACAGCAACGTGCTACGCGCCTCGAAAGTATCTGCGGCTTTGCCTGCTTCGAGACTCAGCAGCAATGCCAGGTCAAGCTGGCTATCAAGCTGTTTTTGCGCATCTCCGGCAAGCCGACTTGAGAGACTGAGTTGTGCTTGTCTTCGCGCCTCCTGATTTCGCCTGACGGCAATCACTGTTAATACGACGATGATCGCAAGGCTCAGAACGCTCGTCCCGGCGATGAACCACAAACGCTTTCTGGCGTCTTTCCGGCTGGCCTCGATGTATTGCAACTGTAGCTGAGTTAATGGGGGCTTTTTCCCTATGGCCTCAATGAGCCATCGTTCAGCCTCTTTCAAATCCTTCCCGCGCAGCAGCAGACTTTTGTCACGCTGGCGCTTATCCCATTCGATGGCGCGAGTCAACAAACGTGTATGCGCGCGAACGTAGTCGAGATCTGTATCAATGGTTTCCAGCAGAGAGCGAAAGGCGTGGTCAAAGCTTTCCGCCTCGTCAACGCGCACACCTTCTTCAAAAGGTACCCAATCGAGGTCAGCTAAAACCTGAGGCACCTCAGAATCAATCACCTTGCGATAGAGGACTGGCACGAGACGCTTATTATGCTGGACGGCGTGTGCCAACTCTTTGGCGCAGTTCTTTGAGGCGATAGAATCCGGGCTGATGATAAAGACGAAATTGTCGGCGGCCTCAATGCCGGAATAGATAGCCTTCAACCACTCTTCCGTGTGCTGGATGTCCTTTTGGTCTATCCATATCTTTCTCCCATGCTTCCTAAACGCACTCTCTAATTTTTCGACAAACTCACGATCACGGCGCGAGTAAGAGATGAAAACCGCCAGATTGAGGTTGGTATCAATGGTCTGCAATAAGGACTTAAAGCTGGCCGAGAAATTATCGCTGCGGCGGAAGAAGAGTGAAGTACCGGTAGCCAGTGGCGCAGGCTGAGTTTCTGCCTCTCTGCGCACGACGGGAACGATCTGTTTTTCGTGCTTGACCGCGTGAGCAAGCTCTTTTAAAGAAACTTCAGAGGTAATGGAGTCCGGGCTGACGATGAAGAGAAAATAGTCCGCGGCCTCTATCCGGGAGTAAAGCTCTTGTTCTCTACTTGCGGTAAGTGGATTCCGATCCCAATCTGTCCAAATTGTCCGCCCGCTCTTTTTGAACGCATCGTCAAGATCGCGCACGAACTCCTGTTCGTTCATCGCATACGAGATAAAAACATTGGACAGTTCACCATTCATGGCTAAAGTTACAAACGGAGTTTTTTATAGATACTGCCAATTACTATTGGTGGCCTCATCCTGGTTGAGCCTGGTCGCGTCGGACAGCGAGCAGAAAGCCGGCTCGACAATTGAAGGGCAGCAGCATGGCCAAGGTATTTCGCGGCGAACGGGAGTGTCAACCGCGCGCTGCATACTTTTAGCTGGTAGAAATCGCAGGCGTAACAATGAAGAGATGAGTGACAAGTGCTGTGTGACAAGTTAGAATCCCCCTGCTCGTCACCTGTCATTCGTCACTCGTCACTGATGTTCTATCGCTCAATCCTGCGCCCAGTTCTCTTTCGCCTGCCGCCTGAGCGGGCGCATGAGATGGCGTTGGACACGCTCGCCTTCACATTGGGAATGAGATGGGCGCGACGCCTTGCCACAAAACGGTTCAGCCGCGCGCCGTTTGGAGAATTGCGACGCTTCGGCCTCAGCTTTCCCAACGCGGTCGGGCTGGCGGCTGGTTTTGATAAGAATGGGACGGCAGCACCGTACCTTGCGGCGCTCGGTTTCGGGTTTATAGAAGTTGGTACGGTGACGCATCAAGCGCAGCCGGGTAATCCCACCCCGCGCCTGTTTCGTCTTCCGCTGGATCGCGCCCTGATTAATCGTCAGGGTTTCAACAATCAGGGGGCAGCGGCACTCGCCGCACGGCTGGCCAACAATCGCCCCGACTGCGTGCTCGGCATCAATATCGGCAAAAGCCGCGCAGTCGCTTTGGAAGATGCGACCGCTGATTATCTGGCCAGCTTCGAGTTAGTACATTCGCTGGCGGATTATGTAGTCGTCAACGTCAGTTCGCCCAACACGCCGGGCTTACGCGAGCTTCAACGCCCCGAAGCGCTCGCGGCCCTGCTCAACGCATTACAAAAACGGAATCAAGAGTTGGCAAGGGAACATCCGCGCCGCCAACCCGTTCCCTTGCTTGTTAAGATTGCGCCCGATCTGGATGAAAGGGAGTTGGAATCAATTGTCGAGATAGCGCTCGGTGCTGAATTGTCCGGCATCATAGCCACGAACACGACGACGAATCGCGCGGGGCTGCTGACCTCGCCCGGTAAAGTCGAAGCCTGCGGCGCAGGCGGTTTGAGCGGTGCGCCGCTTCGCTCGCGCTCGACAGAGACTATCGCCGCGCTTTATCGTCTGACGCGCGGGCGCATGACTGTCATCGGCGTCGGCGGGGTTTTCACAGCCGAAGATGCGTGGGAGAAGATCAGCGCCGGAGCGAGCCTGATTCAGCTTTACACCGGGTTCATTTATCAAGGCATCGGGATAGCTCGTGACATCAACGACGGGCTGGCTGAGATATTAAGCCGGGAAGGTTTCCGCACGCTGGATGAAGCAGTAGGGTGTCGCGCCCGTTGAGATGGCCACCGCATAAACTTTCATGACCTCTATGATGGGTGAACATTTGATGGAGCAAGCTGCGAAGAACAAATTAATCGTCGCGCTCGATGTCGAGACGGCGCGCGAGGCGCTCAACCTTTTCTCTGCCCTGAAAGATGTGGTGGGCATGTTCAAGATCGGCTCGCAGCTTTTCACAAGCGAAGGGCCGGGAATCGTGCGTGAGATTGTTACTGCTGGCGGGCGCGTCTTTCTTGATTTGAAGTTTCACGACATCCCCAACACTGTCGCAGCCGCAGGCGTCGAAGCCGCGCGCCTCGGCGTCAGCATCTTCAACGTTCATGCCTGCGGAGGAAGCGAGATGATGCGGCGCACAGCAGAAGCCGTCGCGGAAACGTCGGAGCGTGAAGGAATCAATCGGCCTCTCATCATCGCCGTCACAGTGCTGACAAGCGCAGACGATTCGACGCTTGCGGAAACTGGTTTTTCATCAGGCACAACTGAACAAGTCGCGCGCATGGCGCGACTCGCAGACGCCGCTGGTCTGGACGGCGTCGTTGCATCCCCGCATGAAGTCAAACTGGTCAGGGAAATTGTTGAGCGGCAGGATTTCGTCGTCGTCACTCCCGGCGTGCGCCCCATTGGTGTGGCCAGAGACGATCAGCGGCGCGTGATGACGCCAGCGGAAGCCGTGCGCGCCGGAGCGGATTATCTGGTCGTCGGGCGCGCGATTCTTAAAGCACCTGACCCGGCTCTAACGGCACATCGAATTATTGAGGAGATGCAACAAGTCAAAGTATAAATATTTGAGAGATGTAAGATGGATGAAGATATCTTCAAAGCAAGATTTCAAGAGTGGCGATTAATGCCAGGTGAAGGTGATGAGCTATATCATGATGGCCGAATGTGGGAGGACGTTGGGTCTCGCGCGCTTGACACCAGACTCACTGAGTTAGCGGTGCTTTACCTGGCATCTGACTCTGAGCAGAGGAAGCTCATTGGAGCTTACTTTTCAGGGAATGAAAAACGTCTGTGGGAATTAATTATCTACGTGCGCCGCATCGCCAAGCTCATCACGTCTGCCGACGATGTCAATTGGTTCCGGTTAGGTCTCGCTGCCGCTTCTATCGAAGGTGGTCGTTGGGATTTCCGTGACCTTATCGTCTCATTAGTTATTTTGCGTTTCGCAGCAGAGCGGGTTGGTATTGAAGCTGTCCCATTCTTTGATGAGATTATTGAAATGTCCAATCCAACAACGCACAGTATATTTAACAATGCCAGGAATCATTCGACAGGCGATATTGAAGCAACAGTCAAAGCGTTTGGGCCTGAAGATTGGGCTGCAAAGCTCAACAACTAATAACTCTCAATAGCTTACGACACGATGCCTACCGTTTATTATGAGCAAGCCTGAATATCACAAACAAGGAAGCGGCCCGGCTTTCGTTTACGTTTCAGGAATTGAGGGAACGGGAAAGAATTTTTATAAACAGGCGGCTGATCTGGCACGCGATCATACGGTCATTAATTTTCCCTTGCGCCCGCAGGGTCGCTATGGAATGGATGAACTGGTTGAGGATTTAATCTACGTTATCCGCGATGCCGGGTTCGAGCGGGTCACAGTTCTTGGCGAATCGTTCGGCGGGTCGCTGGTGCTGGCGGCGGCTCTGGCTCATCCCCGCTATTTCGAGCGCATGATTCTCGTCAACTCCTTCGCCTCTTTCCCGCACCGCGCTAAAATCAACCTTGGAGTCGCACTCTACTCCGTTTTACCGTATTCTTTACTGAAGGCTTATCGCACGAAGACAGCCCCGCACACGCTCTTTAGCGCGGACGTAGCAGAGGAAGACAGGCGCGCTTTTCGTGAGCATACGCGCGACGTGCAGCCCGCAGGATATCTCGCGCGCCTGCGAATTATCAGAAGAACTGATTTGCGCGCGCGCCTTCCTGAGATTAAAGTGCCTGCGCTTGTGGTCGCGGGCACAGAGGATAATTTGCTGAACGCTGTGGCGGCGGCGCGTGTGATGGCGGCGGGGCTACCGCGCTCGCGGCTCAAATTATTGGAGGGCACAGGCCACATGGCGCTGCTTTCAAACCGCATTCAGGTGCGCGACTGGCTCGCGGAATTTGACGAGATTTGATTCAATTAAGAGATGAACGGGGAACTGTCTGGATTAAGGCGCGTGTAAGAAAAAGCGCGCCGGGGCTGTCTCAGGATAGCTTGCCACCGGTTTCGCTTACTTCGTGTCCAAAGGGGACTCACATTTGAAACGTTATCTGATAACTACAGTTTGTTTGCTGATGACGCTCGCGCTTGCCGCGTTGCAGGTAGCAGCGCAACGCCAGGACGAGATGGTTGATGGGCCACCTTTCTCCAAGACTCCGTATCAGGTCGGCGAACTGCTGACCTACAACGTCGCCTTCTCGAACTTCGTTGATGCGGCGCACGTCGAGATGCTCGTGGCCGAGCGCGGCACATTCTTTACGCGCGACGGACTGCAACTGCGCGCACATGTCGAAACAACGGGCGTCGTCAACGCTGCGCTCTACTCCATCAATAACGATTACATATCTTACATAGACCCGTCGTCCGGGCTTCCCTTTCGCATCCAGCAAGTAATCCGCGAGGGCGGGCGAACGTCCGACACTTCGAGCGAATATAATCAGCCAGCCGGCACGTCCGCGATTCCGCCCAAGCTCCGGTCCGGAGAAATTCCCGGCACTTATGATTTCATTTCCGTGCTCTACCGTTTGCGCGCGATGCCGCTCATGCAGGGCGGGAGATATTACTTCACCGTGCGGAGCGACATGGATGAGTACAATGCTGAGCTGAGGGTCGTTGGGCGTCAGTTAATGAAAACAAACGTCGGCTCTTTCAACACCATCGTCACGCAGGTGTACGTGGCCAATAATGACGACGCCAACGATTATCGCATCCGAATCTTTTTCAGCGACGATGAACGCCGCGTGCCTGTGCTGATAACGGCGCGCCTTCGCTCGGGCGACATTCGCGCGGAGCTTGTCGGGTCGGAGTTCATCACTCCAACTCAAACGGGAGCCCCGACCACGACGCCTCCTGTCATCACGCCTCCCGTCATAAATCCCAGCGGCGGTGATGGTGTCTCGGGAGCGGCCCTTCCACGCGAACTGCCGTTCAAAGCCGGAGAGCAACTTAACTTCAACGTCTTTCTGGGCACTGCCACGCAAGCGGTCGGCACGGCTTCCTATCAGGTGCGCGCGCGCGCCAGATACTTCAACCGCGACGGCCTCCTGCTGACATTGAAAGCCCAGACCTCTTCGACGGCCTCGCGCATCTTTTTCGCCAACGACCAGATCAATTCCTACGTTGACCCGAACACGATGCTTCCGTTTCGTACCGAGTTGAACTTGATTGAGGGGCGCAACCGCACCAACCAGATTCTCACGATTGACCAGGATCGCGGCAACGCCGTCACAGACAAAGGCGTCGCCATAGAGATTCCCGTCGGCACGCATGATTTCATCTCTGTCATTTACGCCCTGCGCTCCTTTAACCTTGCTCCGCCGAAGCGAAATGCCGTCACCATCCTCGTTAATAATCGCCCGCGCACGCTCTTTATCACTTCCCTCAAGCGCGAGACCATCCAGCTTGGCGGGCAACGGGTTCCCGCCGTCCAGATTTCGCTCACGACTGACGACCCCGAAGCCGATAAGTATGCCCTGCGCTTATGGGTCAGCGAGGATCGCCGCCGCCTGCCTTTACGCATCACGGCCAATACCCAGCTCGGCCCGGTGCGCGCCGACCTCGCCATCATCCCGGTTGACCGGCAGTAACCCGCCCGTTGTCTCTCTTCAACCAAGCCAGCCCCCTATCTATCTGAAATTGAAATTTATTTTCAATTAGCCTATACTCCCTGATGGTGAGAGAAAGGCTTAATCGCCAATCAAACCACCTTGAGCGATAGCTGCCGGGTAAGGCAGCAAACCTCGAAGAAGTTGAGGCACATCGAGAGCGATGCAAGCATTGAAACCACATCTGAACACGACGGATGAGCTGTCGCTGGCGAAGCTGCCCATCGGCACGCCGGCGCGCGTCATCGCCGTCAACGGCTCGGGCGCAATTGCGCGCCGTTTGATGGAGATGGGTGTTGTGCCCGGAGCGCCCGTTCGCGTCATCAAGGCCGCCCCGCTCGGCGACCCCATCGAAGTCCGCGTGCGCGGCTATCACCTTGCTCTCCGTCGCACAGAAGCCCAAACGATCTCGGTAACAACTACAAGTGATGAGTGATGAGTGATGAGTGATGAGTTAAAACCTCTTTCTTTTACTCATCACTCATGACTCATCACTCATCACTCATCACTTTTCATGAGTTCCACGCTCGAATCCCCTTCCCTCATTGCACCGTCCGGTAACGACGCGTCGGGGGTTGTGCGTCCGTTGACGATTGTGCTGGCTGGCAATCCGAACGCAGGCAAGACGACACTCTTTAACGCGTTGACAGGTTTGAGGCAGAAGGTCGCCAACTATCCGGGCGTGACGGTGGAACGCAAAGAAGGCGCCTGGACGCTCGCGCCCGCTCTCCCTCCTGCACGACTGATTGATTTGCCCGGCCTCTATAGTCTCGACGCGGCTTCCATTGACGAGCAGATTGCACGCGACGTGATTACGGGGCGGATTCCAGACATGCCCGAGCCTGATGTGATCGTGGCTGTGGTTGACGCCACCAATCTCGAACGCAATCTGTATCTCGTCACACAGCTTCTGGAATATGGGCGTCCTCTCGTCATCGCCCTGACGATGGTTGATCTGGCCGAGAAGCGCAAACTGAAAATTGATGAAAAGAAACTGGCCGAAGCGCTCGGCGCTATGGTTGTGCCGGTGGTGGTCACACAGCGCATTGGCTTCGACGCGCTGGCTGAGGCCGTACTGAACGCCTCGCAGAAGGTGGCAGCAGGCGCGGGCTGGCGTCTCTCTGACATGGCCGAACAGGAGTTGGCCGCGCTGAGCGGAGATAACGGCAAGTCCGTTGACCGGCACACGGCTTTGCGTGACCTTTACGCGGAAGAGTTGCCGGAAAGCGCAGAGCGCAGGGATGCGACCCGGCAGGCTCGTGAGCGCCTCTCAAAATCCAATCCGAAGTGGTGGCAGGAGCCTCTGCTCGCACGCTACGACTGGATCGAGCAGGTCGCGGCCAAGTCCGTCCAAAGCAAGGCGACGCCGGGGCTGACGGCAACCGAGCGCATTGACCGCATCCTCACACATAGGTTTCTCGGCCCCGCAATTTTGATTCTCGTCATGCTGCTGGTCTTTCAGACAATCTTTTCATGGGCGTCGCTGCCGATGGATTTGATTGATAAAGGTTTTGGCAAACTGGGCGAAGCGGTGGGCAATCTCATGCAGCCGGGACTTTTGAGAGACTTGCTGGTTGACGGCATCATCGCGGGCGTGGGCGGGGTGCTGGTCTTTCTGCCGCAGATTCTCCTGCTGTTTTTCTTCATAGCCATTCTGGAAGATACTGGCTACATGGCGCGGGCGGCGTTTCTGATGGATAGATTAATGCGCGGCGTCGGCCTTCATGGCAAAGCTTTTATGCCGCTCCTGAGCAGTTTCGCCTGCGCGATTCCGGGCATCATGGCAACGCGCACCATAGAGAATCCGAAAGATCGGCTGGCGACGATTATGATCGCGCCGTTTATGAGTTGTTCGGCGCGGCTACCCGTTTACACCTTGATGATCGGGGCGTTCTTTTCCGGGAAGATGCTTTTCGGCTTTCTCTCAATCGGCGCGCTGCTGATTATGGCGATGTATCTGCTGGGTATCTTCGTTGCCATCGGCGTCGCGTGGGTTTTGAAACGAACTATTCTAAAAGCCCCGACGCCGCCGCTGGTGCTTGAGATGCCGCCCTATCGCGTGCCGAATGTGCTGACGATCTTGCAGATGATGCTCTCGCGCGCATCGCTCTTTTTGAAACGCGCCGGAACAGTCATCCTCGCCATTTCGATTATTCTCTGGGCGCTGGCAACATTCCCGCGCATGGAAAAGCCGAATGAGGCGACGCCCGCGACGGCGCAGGTTTCCGCCGGTTCAAACGTAGAGCAGGCGAGTACACAGCCGGAAGGTCAGGGAGAGGTTGACGTTCACGGCGAGCAGCTGCGCCAGAGCTATGCCGGGCGGGCGGGTCGTTTTCTTGAGCCCGCCATCAAGCCGCTCGGCTTCGATTGGAAGATGGGCGTGGCGCTGATTTCGTCTTTCGCTGCGCGAGAAACCCTGGTCTCGACCCTGAGCATCATTTACAACGTCGGAGACGGCGAAGACTCTGAATCTGATTCGCTCGTGGGCGCGGTGCGCGAGGCGAAGAAGGATGATGGTAGCCCTGCATGGACGCCGCTCGTCGCGCTTTCGATGATGGTCTTCTTCGTGCTGGCGATGCAGTGCATGTCAACGGTGGCCATCGTCCGGCGCGAGACGAACTCATGGCGCTGGCCGCTTTTCATGGTCGTTTACATGACGGTGCTCGCCTACATCGCTTCGTTCATCACGTATCAGGGCGGGCGCCTGCTGGGTTTCAGTTAAGGATTGAGGATGATTGACTGGCAAACAATCGCGGTGGCGCTCATTATCCTGGCGGCTCTGATTTACACAGGGCGGCGAGTA
Source organism: uncultured Acidobacteriota bacterium (assembly GCA_963811065.1). Lineage (GTDB taxonomy): Bacteria > Acidobacteriota > Blastocatellia > Pyrinomonadales > Pyrinomonadaceae > QHXM01. The sequence continues at coordinate 123,059 of CAWEPR010000002.1, read as the reverse complement.
TGGTTGCGCCTGCGTTCGTTCCGAGCATCAAGAAACGCTACGGCTTCTTGCGAGACTGGCTGCGGCAATTGCAGCAGCGATGATCAAAAGTCGAAGCCCGCGACGCCGAGGACGGTGTTTGTAGAAATCACACGCTCCCGCTCCACTCCACGCCACTAATAAACACTCTTAGTTTTCTTTCTTGCCATTGCGCCGTTTGCGTGCAGCGCCGATTACGCCTGCCAACCCTGTGCCAAGCAGGACGAGCGTGGCCGGTTCAGGTATTGGCTCTGCAAAGTTATAGCGGACGCCAGTGAGAAAGATTCCCTGACTATTCCTCGACAAAATGAAAGTTGCCGTCCCTGTACCTGTGAAGTCGAAGTGCGACGGACCCGGATACGGGGGAGCAGTGCTGCCATTTCCAATGTCAGCCGAACCCGTCATGAAGAAGTTCCCGGTAATGAACTGGCTATCGCCTAGCGCCAGGTCAGGAACATCAAAAGTCAGGGGCGTGAACTGTAGGCTCACACTTGCAACGATTTGATCGTAGGTGACGCCGTCGAGGAAGAGTATTCCTTGATTCGGCATGTCTCCACCGGGGAATCCTCTTACCGTTATTGTTTCTCCCGCTTGAACTGGAAACGCGCCGGAAGCGCCAGTGGTACCAAAAAAACTGCCTTGCGTTCTCAGCGACAAGTTCGTGCCCGAAAAGATGTGTAATGTCCAGGGGCGGTCAACGCCTCTCGTCTCTCCGATGAAAAAGCCGTAGGTTATCGTGACCGGGTCGGCCTGAGCCGTAGTCGCTGTGATGAATACCGTGAGCAAGATTGACGCTAAGTATATTGCTTTTTTTTTAGGCATGATACTCCTTCCATTTTGCAGGTCAGCGAGGGGAGTAATCGCTCAGAAATGGCCAGCCGCTTCCGGGGCGGAAAACGGCTGTGGCTCCCAATCAGGTTTTCAATAGATAAACGACTAAGGGGAGATGGCTTCCATAAAAGCACAAAGTGCGAACCGAACGCCCGACATGCTAATTGAAGCACACTGCAAAGTAAATAGTTGGAAGTTTAAGATCACGAGATTTGGAGATTCGTGCTTCAGGGAAAGAAACGTGTTGATGAGCTTGAAGTTTGACGTACTTTCGCTTGATCTAGTTAACTGAATCCTCGACTATCACATCATCCGTTTCGTACTTCACACTATGAATCTGCACAGGCTCGTCAATGTGCTTGACCTCGACCGTCCAGGGGTCACTCACCGAAAATTGATCGCCGAGTTCATTGACCGTCTCGCGCGTGACGAGTATCTGCCCAGGAAGAGCGATGCCTTCGATGCGTGAGGCGATGTTGACCGTGTCGCCGATGGCCGTGTATTCCGAACGCTGCTCAGCACCGATGCAGCCAACAGTCGCCTCGCCCGTGTGGATGCCGATGCCGAGCGTGACTTTCGGCAGATTCCTCGCCGCCAGTTGCAGATTCACCTGCGTGACCCGGCGCTGCATTCCGATAGCCGCAGCGACCGCGTTAACTGCATCCGTTTCCCCGCCGACGGGCGCACCGAAGAGAGCCATCAACCCGTCGCCAAGATATTTATTGAGCGTGCCCTGATGCTCGAAAATCTCCGCCGCCATCTCCGTGAAAAGTATATTGAGCAGATCAACGATGGTTTCGGGCGGCGCGCGATGTGCGAGACGCGCAAAGCCCCGCACATCACAGAAGAGCACGCTGATGCGCCGATTCGTTCCGCCGAGATGAAATTTTTCCGGGCATTCAACCAGCTCCTTGATGATGTGCTCCGGCATGAACCGCGCGAAGGCGGCGCGGGCCAGCGTTTCCCGCTTCACACGCTCGTGAGCGTGCGCGGACTCAACGGCGGTCGCCGCCTGTGCCGCCACAGCCGCGAGAAGTTGCGTATCCAACTCCGTGAACGCTTCGGGCACGCCGCGACGATCAACATAGAGCGCGCCGTAAACGCCTTCGCGCCCCACGAGCGGAGCGCAGGCGAGCGAGCGGATGCCCTGCATGATGGTGACGCGCCCGACCGGCAAGGCTGCATCGTCAAGCACATCCTGCGAAGAGAGCATGGCGCGTTTTTCGATGGCCGTGCGGACAGCAGTGCGACTGATCGAGCGGGTTTGATCCTGCTCCATTCGCGCATCGCGGAAGCGAGTGCTGACAGGCACAGGGTCTTGCCCCTGCTCGACCAGCAGCGCGGCGCAACAATCGGCGCTGAGCATTCGCATCACAACGTCAGTCGCGTAATCCAGAATAGACTTTGGGTCAAAAACTGTGGCGAGCGAGGCGCTCATGTCGCAGAGGTGCGCCAAGAGTTCCGCCTTGCGCTTCAACTCTTCAAGCTCTTTCTCTTTTGAAAGGCGTCCTGTAAAGGTCGTGTTGATGAGCGAGGAAAACCCGCTCGTCGCGGGAACGATTCTGGTGCTGACGGAAAGAGGCTCGTCCGTATAACCCAGCACGCCTTCGTCTTCCCACGTCATCGTCAAGATGGCCGGGATGATTTTGATTTCGTCGCCGCTCCTGACAACACGCTCGCCCATCTCGTTGCTAACGTTCTGCCCGTTGATAAGCAGCACGTTGCCGGTGCTCACGTTTCTAATAACGGCCTGATCGCTCATGATGGAGCGCAGGACGGCGTGATGGCGCGAGACGCGCAGGTCGTCAATGCGGAGGTCGTTGTCATACGCGCGACCGATGGTTAACTGCGCGCCCTCAGAGAGCGTCCACTTCCGCTTCAATCCGTCAGTCTCTTGAATCGTGAACATGCGCTTTACACACTGCGAGGCTGATGCAACGAGAACCACCAATCAACGACGCGAGGCCTGAGTATTTTAGCTTAGCGGCGCAAAGGAAGATAGCGGATTGCCGCCCGCGCCCCCGGTGCGCTCACGATTATATGATAACCAGACATAAAGCCCCCGATTGCTCGGAGGCTTTATGTTTTCGTGCCAGTTTTTGAAAGTGATACTACCGCCCGCTGTTACTTCCCTGTGTTGACGTACTGGATGCAGTCGCCCTGGTTCTTGAAGGTGCGCGGTGTATCGAACCTCTTCCACCCATTATTCTTACATTGGTCTTTATTTGTTGGTGGGCCCGTCGTCAGATCGCATGCATCGCCGATTCCGTCTAAATCAAAGTCGAGTTGGTTACCATTAGCAACCATCGGGCAATTATCGCAGCCGTCGGCAAGTGTGTCGCCGTCAGTGTCTGCCTGATCCGGATTTGGGTTCACGCAATTGTCGCAGACATCCCCGACGTCATCCTCATCTGCATCCTCCTGGCCGGGATTGGGTGTGGTGGGGCAGTTGTCTACGCAGTCGGGCACGCCGTCAAGGTCTCCGTCGGTCTCAGGAATGCCGCAACCGCATACGCTTGGAGCCGGACAACCTACGTCGCATGGGTCAAGTATCCCGTCTTCATCGGAGTCATCAATCGCCGCCGTTCTGAACGGTGTATAGTCGACAACGCCGTCAGGATCGATCACAGGGTTTTCGGGGCCGGGGGGAATGGCTGGTGAGCCAGGCCCGCTCGAACTGCCCCACCAGTTGTTCTCGGCATTCAGACTTCCAAAACCGCCCGTATATGTGCCTGAAACCACTTCAAGACCGGCTATTGCATTGCCGGCAATGTTGTTGTCATTCGCCGTGATATTCGAGTTCAGGCCGATAGAGGCATCAGCGACGTAGATGCCCCGGTTGGATTCCAGGATTGTATTGCACTGAATGGTTATTCCATCATCACCACCAAAGAAACCAATAGCATAATTCGTTTTGTTCCTGATGTTATTGGCTTTGATGGTAGAGGAGTCGGTGTTGTAGAAATACATGCCGCGCGAGGAGAGTGAGAAGGAGACGGAGGTGTTGTACTGTATCTGGATGTTCGTAAACGCGACCGGGCCAGTATTGCTAATCCCTATGTCCCACGTACCTGTGACCGCGCCGTTATCGTTCTCGAAATGGTTGTCGTCGATCAAAACGTCGTCCAAGCCTAAACCGTAGCCAGCCACGTATTCATCCGTGTAGATGGCGTGGCCACTGGCCGGGCCGGGTTGTGTGTTGTTGCGGAAAACGTTGTGCTGAACGACGGCCTGATTGCCAGCCGGATTATTCGCCAACCCTAAGCCGACGATGTTGTTCTGGATGATGTTGTTGATGACATGAGCGCCGGACGTTCCGGCTCCCATAGCTATTCCATATCCGGTGAATGCAGGGGACGTACTGTTCTGCACCAAGAAACCATCAATTATCACATCGTTGGCAGTGACGTAGAGTCCTCCGCTGTTTTCCAGGATAGATTCCAGTTCAAAGCGCGAGTACGCGTCAACGCCGGCTTGCGCCCCCTTCAGAGTAAGCGTCTTGTTGACATTAACTACTCCGGCATAGGGGTAGATTCCCGCCTCAACGTTGATGGTATCTCCCGCTGATGCCCTGTTAATGGCTTCTTGAAGCGTCAGGCATGCCGTGCCGGAGGAAAGGCAATCGTTCATATCGTTCCCCGTGGTCGAGACGTACCAGGGACCGGCGGCCTGTGCTCGTTGTCCGCCGAACATCATCAGGGCCAGCGTCAACGTTACGGCCAAAGCCGAGAACAGGGTCAGGTTCTTAAATTTCATCGGTATCTCCTTAAATTGGGGGTTATTGGGAGGTCGTTACGCACATCCGACCCTCTAATGGACGAATTTCAAATTCAACACCTGTGTCGGGACTTTAGAGATTTAGGAAGTTACGGGTGTAGAGCAGGAGCAATAAAGCAGCAGGCGGGCAATGATCCTGGGGGCTTCGAGCTTCTAAAACACCACACGCCACCATCCGGTGTCCGCACACTTTCTGGGCGGTGTGCAAACTACTATCAATAAAGTTCGCGCACTTTATTGCAAATGTAGCTGACAGTCAAGTGTCATCTGATAGTTAGGCCCAAACGGCAGGCCCATTCACCTTTCAACGGGTCCAGCCGGGCAATATCTGTCAGCTTCATTTCGCTCAGGAAGCGCGGTATTGCCGGGCAAGCTCGCGCTTGAGCAGCTTGCCCGTTGGGCCTTTCGGAATGTCCGTAACGAAGCGCACGGACTTCGGGCACTTGTAGTCGGCCAAATGCTCGCGGCAGAAAGCGATGATCTCTTCTTCGGTGGCTCGCTTGCCATCTTTGAGGACGATGAAGGCTGCTACTTCTTCGCCGTAGAGCGGATCGGGTACACCGATGCTGGCGGCTGCGGCGACTGCCGGGTGCTTGTATAGCACTTCGTCAATCTCGCGCGGGTAGATGTTTTCACCGCCGCGAATAATCATGTCCGACTTGCGATCAACGATGAAGAAGAAACCGTCTGCATCCTTGTATCCGATGTCGCCCGTATGAAACCAGCCGCCGCGAAAAGCCTGCGCCGTTGCTTCCGGGTTCTTGTAGTAGCCTTTCAAAATATTCTCGCCGCGCAGGACAATCTCGCCCAATTCTCCGTCTGCCACTTCCCTGTCCTCATCGTCAAAGACTTTCATCTCGTTGCCAATCGCCATCCCGCACGAGCCTGGACGGCGGCGCTCATCCGGTGGGTTGAAAGACGAACGGCAGGTTGATTCCGACAACCCGTAGCCCTCTATGACCAGACAGTTGAAAGTCTCTTCAAATCTTTTCATCACTTCGGCGGGCACGGGCGCGCTGCCGCACATGGCGAAGCGCAGTTGCTCGGTCTTAAGATTTGAGGGTACGCCGTCAGGATAATTGCTCAGGAGCATTGAGAGCATCGTGGCGACTGAGCCAAACGAAGTCACTTCGTAATCGGAAATAATCTGCCAGAAGCGCGACGCGGAGAATTTCGGACTGATGACCGTCGAAGCTCCGGCATAAAGCGGCGCCATCGTCGTCACCGACACAGCGTTCATGTGAAAGAGCGGCATTACCGTCAGCAACGAATCGCGCTCGGTAAAATTGAGCCACTCTGTAATCTGCCGCGCGTTTGCAATCACGTTGCCGTGCGTCAACAAACAACCTTTGGGCTTACCCGTAGTCCCCGAAGTGTAGATGATAATTGCTTCGTCCCGTTCGCCGAGGCTTGCGTCAGGCAGCTCACCTTCCGTGAAACCGGCGGTGGCCTGCGCCTCGTCGTCGAATACTATGACATGCTGCAAGTCTGGCAGGTCATGGCGAAGGCTCTCAACTCTCGGCTGAAATTCCGAACTGACCAGCAAGGCTCTGGCTTCGGAATTGGCGATGACATAGGTTAGCTCTTCGGATTTGAGTAGTGAGTTGACAGGGCCAGCGAGCGCGCCGAGTTTGAAGCAGGCAAAGTAGGCGATGATGTACTCGACGCCGTTTGGCATCAACAGGCTGACAGCATCGCCCTTCTTGATACCGTGTGTGGAGAGCATCCGTGCTGCGCGATTGACCGCCGCGTCAAATTCCGCGTAGGTGTAGCGCCTGCCGTCCGCTTCGGAGAAGAGAAAATTCTTGTCGGGCGTTGCCTCGGTGCGCTGCTCCAGCAACGCACGAATATTATCCGGCTCGCCTGCTCGCTCAGGGCTTTGTTCAGTTTTGCCGTTCATCTTGCTCCTTATGATATAGCAAGGCTCGCACACTTTGCACTAAAGCCGCACCGCGCCGACCAACAAAACACAAGCTTGCCGAAAACCGTCACCCGAGGATTGCCGTAATTTGTCAGCCTTCTGAGTCCAGTGCTGATCCACCCTACCGGAAACCTTTATTCGTGAGTAAAAGAGGCCGTAAACGAGATTTCCGCCGTTGCTGGCCGCACAGAAATCCCCCGGCACGATGCTTGCTAAAGTCACGCACTAGAGACCTCGCGCGCTCATGGCCTGCGAACCTGAGAACGGAAGCCGATGGCGCGAATAAAAACTAATCTGACAACTCTCTCAAGGAGCACCTGAAAAGAAATGCAAAAGACCAAAGGCCAAACCGGCTTCTCACTCATCGAACTCTTGATCGTCGTTGCGATCATCGGCATCATCGCCGCCATCGCCATCCCCAACCTCCTCGCTTCACGTCGTGCCGCTAACGAAGGCTCGGCTCAATCTTCACTCCGCACCGTCCACAGTGCCGAAGCCACTTTCCAGGCCACAGTCGGCAACGGTAACTTCGCCGGTATGTTGGCGGCCGATTCGGTCGCTCCTGTGACGGAAAGCCTCGTCTCACAGAAATTGGTTGACCCCGTTCTGGGAACCAAACAGAAGAGCGGCTACAACTTTAACGTCGTCCCGGTCAACGCCGTGGCAGCCACCAACACGCTGGCCTCGTTCCACGCGACGGCTGATCCGATTGTTGACAGCGGTGCTTCGCAGTCCGGCACACGCATCTTCGGTATCACGGAAGATGGCGTGATGCGCGGTGGCCCTGGCACGACCGCTTATGCTAACCGTGCTGCGGTTGATGGAGCGACGGCGCTCGGCAACCAGTAAGATTTCCTCCCACAGGTTAGTCGAAAGGGACGAGGTGAAAGCTTTGTCCCTTTTTTTTGTTCGGCCAGCAGAGTCTATTCATTATCAATTAGGAAAAGCGTGAACTGTGAAGACACGCGAAACCGCGCGAAAGGGAGTAACTCTTTTTCGTGCGGTTTCGTGTGTCTTCGTGAAAAGCTTTTCTGCTCATCGTCAGATTCTTTATCAGAGAGAGAATGAATAGGCCATGTTCAGTCAGTTGAGAAAGTTGCGAAAAATTCCCAATGGCGGTTTAGAGTACAGCGTTTCGGAGAAAATCGGGTGCGGGATAGTGCTTTTTGATATATTATGCGGGTCAAGGTCATTCAAGTCCGGGAGCAAAGTCGCACCTGTTGAAGGTCACGCACAGATTGCCTTCCATTAACTAAATCGTAAAGCCGTTGCTTGCGGCTTTCAAAGCTATCTCTTTCAGAAACGGTGGAGAATAAACGCGCAGATGGGTATCTATCGCAATTTTATCAATGGTCAATGGGTTGAATCCGAATCATCCCGCACGGTCGAGAATATCAATCCGGCAAACACAGACGACGTGCTCGGCACAATCAGGCAAGCCACTCGTGATGAAGCTCGACGCGCCGTCGAAGCTGCGAGCGAGGCGTTCAGCGGTTGGCGCGCAACTCCCGCCCCGACGCGTGGCCGCATCGTCGCTCGCGCGGCGCGTCTGATGGAAGAGCACAAGGAAGAACTGGCGCAACTTCTGACGCGCGAAGAGGGTAAGACCATCAGTGAGTCGCGCGGCGAGCTTCAACGCTCGATCAACGTTGCGGAGTTTTGCGCGGGTGAAGCCAGACGGTTAAACGGCGAGACCATTCAATCGGAGTTGCCGTCAAACTTTGCCTATACGATCAAGCAACCGCTCGGCGTGGTCGCCTGCGTCACGCCCTGGAATTTTCCTGTCGCCATTCCGGTCTGGAAGATTGCGCCCGCGCTCGTCGCAGGCAACACGGTCGTCTTCAAGCCAGCATCGCTCACGCCCGCGACCGCCGTCCGCATCGTCGAGATATTTGAAGAAGCGGGAATACCCAAAGGCGTGCTCAATCTCGTCTTAGGCTCAGGCTCGGATGCGGGCGACGAGATTATCAATCACAGGGCGGTCAAAGCCATTTCCTTCACTGGCTCGAACGAAGTTGGCATCCGTCTCTACGAACAGGCGTCGAGGCGCGGCGCCAAAGTGCAATGCGAGATGGGCGGCAAAAATCCGGTCATCGTGCTGGAGGACGCTGATCTCGAACTGGCTGTCGAGTCAACGGCGCAAGGCGCGTTTGGCTCAAGCGGGCAGCGCTGCACGGCGACGAGCCGCGCCGTCGTGGTCAATGACATCGCCGACGAATTTGTCACCCGGCTGGTCAAGCGGGCCGAATCCATGCGAATCGGCGCGGGTAGCGACCCCGAGACGGAGATGGGGCCGAGCGTTGACGAGAGTCAATTCAAAACCGTGCTGAGCTACATAGACATCGGGCGCGAGGACGGAGCGGAACTAAAGTGCGGCGGCCAGCGCGCCGAAGGCGCTCGTCTTGATAAAGGCTATTTTGTCCGGCCAACGGTTTTTGATAAGGTCACGCCCGACATGCGTATCGCACGCGAGGAAGTTTTCGGCCCGGTGCTTTCCGTGCTTCGCGTCAAGGATTTCGACGAAGCGATGCAGGTGGCCAACGATAGCGAATACGGACTCTCTTCCTCGATCTTCACCAACGATGCCGTGCGTATCTTCCGCTTCGTTGACGAGATTGAAACCGGCATGACTCACATCAACTCGCCGACGACCGGTGGCGAAGCGCACATCCCCTTCGGCGGCATCAAGGGCACGGGCATCGGCGACCGCGAGCAGGGATCAACCGCGCTCGATTTTTACACCGACTTGAAAGTCGTCTATGTTGATTACACGGGACGCAAGCGCGAGGGCAATTTGTATTAAGGAAGAAACAGATGAAAAATACTTACACGGCAGTTGTCAAACAAGACGGTGATTGGTGGATTGGCTGGGTAAAAGAGATTCCCGGCGTGAATTGCCAGGAAGCGACCCGCGAGGAACTGCTGCAAACTTTGGGCGTAACTTTGCGCGAAGCGTTGGAATTTAATCGCCAAGACGCGCTCGACGCTGCCGGAACGAATTACGAAGAAGAACTAATTGCGGTATGAAGCGCAGAGCAAATGGAAAGGAAAAATGAGCACTGCTGAACCACAAACTCAACAATCCGAAACTATCCGCAAGCACAAAGAATTTCTCTTCCCGGCGGTCGCCACCTACTATCAGGAACCGGTCGCGCTCGTGCGCGGCGAAGGCCAGTACGTCTGGGACGACGCTGGCAATCGTTATCTTGATTGCTTCGGAGGTGTGCTGACCGTCAGCGTCGGGCACGCGAATCCGAAAGTCAATGCGGCGATTATCGAGCAGGTTAAGACGCTCTCGCATACTTCGACGCTTTATGCCAACAAGCCGCAAAGCGATCTGGCAGAGAAGCTCGCGCAAATCACGCCCGGACGCCTGAAAAAATCTTTCTTTACCAGCTCCGGCACGGAGGCAGACGATACGGCGATTCACGCCGCAAAGCTGGCCACAGGTCGCCACGAAATTGTCGTCCTGCGCCACAGCTACTCGGGGCGTTCGGCGACCGCTCTCTCGGCTGTCGGCCATTCGACGTGGCGGGCTTTGCCGCCGCAGGTCGCAGGCATCGTCCATGCGCGTGCGCCCTATTGCTATCGCTGCCCGTTCAAGCTCACCTACCCGGAATGCGGGTTGGCCTGTGCCAACGACATCGAAGAGTTGATTATGACGACGACGACGGGCGAGATAGCCGCGTTCATGGCCGAACCCATCTTAGGAGTCGGCGGCTTCATCGTTCCTCCGCCGGGCTACTTTGAGCGCGCCGTCCAGATCACGAGAAATCACGGCGGCCTCTTTATCGCCGACGAAGTTCAAACCGGCTGGGGACGCACGGGCGACAAATGGTTCGGGATTGAGCACTGGAACGTCGAACCGGACATCATCACTTCCGCCAAGGGGATGGGCAACGGCGTGCCCATCGGCATGACGACCGCCACGCCGGAAGTCGCAGACGCTTATCCGGGGCTGACATTTTCCACCTTCGGCGGTAATCCTGTCTCGATGGCTGCCGCGCTCGCGGTCATCAAGGTTATCGAAGAAGAAGATTTGAAACGCAACGCGGCGGAGGTCGGCGGCTACTTCCGCACGCGCCTGGAAGAACTCAAAGAGAAATACACGGTCATCGGCGATGTGCGCGGTATGGGCTTGATGCAGGCTATCGAACTTGTCAAAGACCGTGAGACCAAAGAGCCTGACCCGCAATCCGTCCTCAAGGTTTTCGAGGAGACCAAGCGGCGCGGCGTCCTCATCGGCAAAGGCGGACTCTACGCCAACGTGATTCGCACGGGGCTGATGCTCAACTCGACGAAAGAGACAGTGGACGAGTTGATCGAAGCTCTCGATGCTGGCTTGGCAAGCGTTTAGTAATTACTCACACACCCGGCCAATAGCCGGAAAGGAGTTCTTATGAGGCTGAGGTCTTTCACCACCGTCGCCATCCGGCTCTTGGGCTTGCTCTCTATTGCTTATGGGCTAATCACCATTATTTTCTTAGGCGCAACCATCTACATGTTTTCGGATATGGCAGGCGGGAGATTTTCCGGCTCCGGCATGGGTTCAATGCTCGCGATCCAATTTCTCCTGCCCTCGCTGATGATCATTCTGGGAATCATTCTCATCGCGTTCAGCCGCCCCTTAGCCGACGCGATTAGCGGCGGGCTTGAGGACGAGCCGTATTCAAGCTGAAAAGGAAGCAGCATGAATTTCATACTGTCTCTACTCTTCATCGCGCTCATTGGATTCTCTTTCGCTCCGGCGCGCGTCATTGATACAGGGCACTTAGTGAGGAATGCTGATAAATGAGAACTCTAATTCGTAATGGTCGCATCGTCACTGCCGTTGACGACTACAAAGCCGACGTGCTGATTGAAGACGAGATCATCTCCGTCATCGGCGCGAAGCTCGACATGGAAGCCGACCTTGTGATTGATGCTGCCGGGAAACTCGTCATCCCCGGCGGTATTGACCCGCACACGCACATGGAGCTTCCCTTCGGCGGCACGGAAGCCTCCGATGATTTCCGCACGGGCACAATCGCCGCCGCGCATGGCGGGACGACGACCATCATAGATTTCGCCGTGCAGTACAAAGGCCAGTCGCTCATCGAAGGCGTGGACAACTGGCATCAGAAAGCCGAAGGCAAGACCGCGATTGATTACGGCTTTCATCTCATCACGACCGACCTCGAAGATAACCAGATTGAAGAGATGTACACGGTGATGGACGAGGGCGTGACGAGCTTTAAGATGTTCATGGCCTATCCGGGCGTCTTTCTCGTTGACGATGCAACCATCTTTCGCGCGATGTCGGCCGCGGGCGAGCGCGGCGGCCTGATCTGCATGCACGCCGAAAACGGCGTCGTCATCAACGAGATTATCAAACGGGCGCTCGCGCAAGGCAGAACCGCGCCGAAGTATCACGCGCTGACGCGTCCGACGCGCGCCGAAGCCGAAGGCGTGCATCGCGCAATCGCGATCGCTGAGATGGCCGAAGCGCCCGTTTACATCGTCCACTTATCCTGCGCCGACGCGCTCAACCAGGTGCGCGAGGCGCGTGATCGCGGACTGCCCGCGTTTGCCGAAACCTGCCCGCAGTATCTTTTCCTGGACATTGACGATTACGGCGAAGATTTCGAGGGCGCAAAGTATGTCATGACGCCGCCGCTTCGTGAGAAATGGAATCAGGCGGAGTTGTGGAAGGGCTTGAAGATGGACGACCTGCAAGTCATCTCGACAGACCACTGCCCGTTCTGCATGAAGGAGCAGAAGGAACTGGGCAGGGATGATTTCTCGAAGATTCCGAACGGCGCACCGGGTGTCGAGCATCGCGTCTCGCTTATCTACAACGGCGTCGTCGAGAATCGTCTCTCGCTCAATCGCTTCGTCGAACTCACTTCAACGGCTGCCGCCAAGATGTTCGGCCTCTTCCCGAAGAAGGGGACAATCGCCGTCGGCTCGGACGCTGACATTGTGATTTTCGATCCCGAACGGGAACAAACCATCTCCGCGAAGACGCACCACATGAACGTGGACTACAGCGCCTATGAAGGCAGGACGATTAAAGGTGTAGTTGAGACGGTGCTCTCGCGCGGACGGGTAGTGATTGAAAACGGCGAGTACAAGGGGAAGCCCGGCGATGGCCGCTTTCTGAAACGCGGAACGTGTGTGACGGCCTGAGAGCCTGAAGGCGTTTCCAAAATTATTGACGGAGACGCCTTCAGGCTCTCAGGAGAACAGGCAAACTATTTTGGCATCAGGACGGTATCAACCACATGGATGACGCCGTTGGATTGATTAACGTCGGCAATAGAGACGCGCGACGTACCGCCCTTTTCGTCGGTCAGGGTCACGACATCGCCGCTCTTGCTGGCCGTCAGAGTGCCGCCGCTGACGGTCTTAAACGTGGCTTTGCCTTTGCCGTCTTCGATCTTCTTGACGATTGAAGCGGCGTCTTCTATACCGGCGACCACGTGATAGGTCAGAATCTTTTTCAGTTTCTCTTTGTTTTCAGGTTTGAGCAGGGTATCAACCGTGCCTTTGGGCAGTTTATCGAAGGCCGCATTGGTCGGCGCGAAGACGGTAAATGGCCCCGGCCCTTTCAGCGTCTCGACCAGACCGGCAGCTTTCACGGCAGCTACCAGCGTGGTGTGGTCTTTAGAATTAACCGCATTGTCAATAATGTCTTTGGTGCGCAACATCGGCGCGCCGCCGACCATCGGATTGTCCGAAGCGTTCATCTCCGGGCTGGGAGTCATTTTGGCGGTTGGACTTGCCTGATTAGTGGGGCTATTAGTAACTGTGGCATTTGAACTATTTTGTGCAGTCTCGGAAGCACAGCCGGCTAAGGCGGCAAGGCTCAGGGAGGCTGCGCTGATCAATGACACGACGAATCTTTTCTTCATATCTTACCTCGCAGTTTCGGTTAAATTTAGAAGTCACAGATAATACGCAGAGCGTTGTATGATCGGATTTCGATTGAGCTGAGGATAAAAATAAATGCGACGAATTCTCTTGAGCTTGATACTGCTTCTCTGCTCTTCGCTTTGCGCGTGGGCACAGAACGAGAGGCCCTTGATTACAGTTTCGGGGCAGGCCGAGATCAACGTGACGCCGGACATGGCCGTCTTCAACCTGCGGGTGGGGACGCTTGATAAAGACCTCGCCAAATCCAAAGCCCTCAACGATGAAAAGGTGAGGAAGACGCTTGTCATGGCTAAGGATTACGGAATCGCCCCCGAAGACGTCCAGACCAATTACATCAGCGTGGAAACGAGCTTTACCGATTATGAAGCGGGTAAACCGAGAGTTTTTCTCGGCTATGCAGTCTCAAAGAAGATCGTGCTGACCTTGCGCGACATGAGCCGCATTGAGAGTTTGCTCTCGGATGTCATCAAAGCCGGTGTCAATCAAGTCGATGGCATCGATTTTCGCACAACAAAGATTCGCCAGCATAAAGACAGGGCTCGCCAGATGGCGATCAGAGCTGCGCAGGAGAAGGCCATCGCGCTGACCAAAGAGATCGGGCAAACAATCGGGAAGGCCTATACCATCAAAGAAGAAGGTTTCAGCAGTGGCAGTAGCAACTCAAACAATTTCATGACCAATACGAGTGCCAGCGCCAGCGGAGATTATTCAGATGAGGAAGGGACAATCGCTATCGGTCAAATCCCCATCATTGCGCGCGTCACCGTTAGTTTTGAACTAAAGTAAGTAATAAACCCCAATTTATTCCTGAGAGGTCATCCACATGCAACCGGGTCGTGACGAAGAGGTCATCCAACATGCCGACGGGCGCGTCGAGTTGCGCGACTACAGGACGATCAGCTCAAGCCCGCTCTACAACGAAGACCTCGCGCCCGTGCCCATCGAGAAGCGTAACTGGACGACCTACAACTACGCGGCGCTCTGGATCAGCATGGCGCACTGCATCCCGACCTACATGCTCGCTTCGGGTCTCATCAGCGCGGGGATGAATTGGTGGCAGGCGCTTTTGACCATCCTGCTTGGCAACACCATCGTCCTCGTTCCGATTCTTCTTAATTCCCATCCCGGCACTAAATATGGCATCCCCTTCCCGGTCTTTGCGCGCGCCAGCTACGGCACATACGGGTCGAATCTTCCGGCACTGATGCGCGCGCTTGTGGCCTGTGGCTGGTTCGGCATCAACGCGTGGATCGGCGGTGAAGCCCTGCACGTCTTTTTCAGCGCGATCATACCGGGATGGGACACGCTTCTTGGTGGCGCAATCGGCGGCTACACCGTCACACGCTGGCTCTCTTTCCTGCTCTTCTGGGGACTCAACATCTATATCATCTATCGCGGAATGGATTTGCTCAGAAAAGTGGAAAACTGGGCAGCCCCCTTTGTGCTGGTGATGACGGCGCTCCTGCTCGGTTGGGCGCTTGTGGCAGGCCGGCGGGGTCGGGACGCTTTTGACTGCGCCGGGAAAATTCAGAGTCTGTCAGACTTCCTGCCCGTCTTCCTTCCGTCGCTGACCGCGATGGTCGGATTCTGGGCGACGCTCTCGCTCAACATGCCTGACTTCACGCGCTTCGGTCGCAGCCAGCGCGAACAGGTCATCGGTCAAGTGGTTGCGCTTCCCTCGACCATGACAGTCTTCGCCGCGATGAGCGTCATGATTACCTCGGCGGCAATAGTCATCTACCCGCACATGGCTGCCGGGGATTTGTGGGACCCGATGAAGCTCGTCGGCCAGTTCAGCCAGATTTGGGTCATCGCCATTTCGATGTTCACGGTCGTCGTGGCAACACTGGCCGTCAACATCGCGGCCAACGTCGTCTCGCCCGCCAACGATTTCGCCAACGCTTTCCCGAAATACATCTCTTTCAGAACCGGCGGCCTGATTACGGGTATCATCGGAATCCTGATGCAGCCCTGGCGTCTGCTGACCGACCCGGAGAAGTATATCATCGGCTGGCTGGTCGGATATTCCGGCGGGATGAGCGCGATTGCAGGGGTCTTGATTATCGACTACTGGGTCATCCGCAGGAAGCGGCTCAATCTGCCCGACCTTTATCGCAAACAGGGTGTTTACACTTACGCGAGCGGCTGGAACTGGCGCGCGGTCGCGGCCACGCTCATCGGCTGCCTTGTCGCCTGGATAGGATTGTTTGTACCATCCCTGAAGGTGCTTTATGACGCCGCATGGTTTGTGGGTTTCGCGGCCTCCGCCGTCTCTTATCTGGTTCTGATGAAGTTAGCGCCACCGCAGGTCGTCGCAACCAATCGCGGAGGACGCAAGAGGGCATTAACTCTGTAACTTTTTCGCGGGCGAAGTTTTCTTCGCGCTCATCTCAAACTCCACGAAGGGTGAAACTATGGCACGAATAGTCAAATGCGGTCTCATACAGGCCACACACGCCGGACCGACAGACGCGCCGATTGAAGAAATCAAGCGCGCTAACCTTGATAAGCATCTTAAGATGATCGAAGACGCCGCCCGTCAGGGCGTGCAGATTCTCTGCATGCAGGAAGTCTTCAACACACCGTATTTTTGCGCCGAGCAGGAGACGCGCTGGTACGAAGCGGTCGAAAAAATCCCCGATGGCCCAACCACGAAACTGATGCAGGAAGTCGCCGAAGCAGCACGGCATGGTCATCATCGTGCCGATTTATGAAGAAGAGATTACTGGCATCTACTACAACACGGCTGCGGTGATTGACGCCGACGGCAAATATCTTGGCAAGTATCGCAAGAATCACATCCCGCACGTCGCCCCCGGCTTCTGGGAAAAATTCTATTTCAAGCCGGGCAATCTGGGCTATCCCACTTTTGAAACGGCCTTTGCGCGCGTCGGCGTCTACATCTGCTACGACCGCCATTTCCCGGAAGGCGCACGCGCACTCGGGCTCAACGGCGCGGAGATCGTCTTCAATCCTTCGGCTACGGTCGCAGGACTTTCCGAATATCTCTGGAAGCTTGAACAGCCAGCGCACGCCGTCGCCAACGGCTACTTCGTCGGCGCGATCAACCGCGTCGGCCACGAACAGCCCTGGGACATCGGCGAATTTTACGGGCAGAGCTATTTCTGCGACCCGCGCGGCAAGATCGTCGCCGAAGCGCCGCGCGATGAGGACGCGATTGTCGTCGCCGATCTCGACCTCGACATGATTCGACAGGTACGCAACACCTGGCAATTCTTCCGAGACCGCAGGCCGGACACTTACGACGAACTCGTCGCAGATTAATTTTCAATTTAGAAAGGCTTGATTTATGAATCTCTCAATTACCGTCAACGGTATCAAGTTCCCCAATCCATTCCTGCTCGGCTCAGGCCCGCCGGGAACTAACGCGCGTGTCATCGCCAAATCTTTCGACGCCGGGTGGGGCGGTGTCGTGGCGAAGACCGTCAGTCTTGAAAGCGCGAAGGTGATTAACGTCGTCCCGCGCTACGGACGACTGCGCTCACGCGAGACGGGCGAAATTATCGGCTTCGAGAATATCGAACTAATCTCAGACCGCCCGATTGATGTCTGGCTTCAGGAGTTTCGTGAGATTAAAAAGGAGTATCCCGACCACATCCTGATCGCTTCGATCATGGAAGAATACGAGAAGTCGCGCTGGCAGGAGTTGACCCGGATGGTGCAGGACACAGGGGTTGATGCCTTCGAGTTGAACTTCTCCTGCCCGCACGGGATGCCTGAGCGCAGGATGGGATCGGAGATGGGCGAGCACCCGGACTTGACGCAGGAAGTGACCTCTTGGGTCACAGAGGTTTCAACGATTCCCGTCTGGGCTAAGATGACGCCGAACATCACCAACATCAAAGAGCCGTCAATGGCCTCAGTGCGCGGGGGAGCGGTGGGTGTCTCGGCCATCAACACGATTCTCTCCGTCATCGGCGTTGATCTGGAAACCTTGAGGCCGATGCCGACGGTCGAAGGCTACACCGTGCCCGGCGGCTATTCCTCGCAGGCCGTGCGCCCGATTGCGCTCAGGATGGTGAGCCAGCTCGCGCAGGCACTTCCCTCGGAAGTCTCAATCAGCGGCATCGGTGGGATTGAGAATTCACACGACGCGCTGGAATTCATGCTACTGGGGTCGAGCACAGTTCAACTCTGCACGGGCGTGATGCTGCATGGCATCAAGATTATTGACGAGTTGAAAGAGGGCGTAGCGAAGTTCATGACCGACAAGAAATTTGAGACCGTTGCTGACATCGTCGGTAAGAGTATTCCCTACTTCTCGACACACATGAATCTCGTCGAGCGCATGAAGCAGGCCAAACGCCACAAGGGAGGCGAATCCAGCCGCGATAACGACTGGGCAGAAAAGAGCATTACCGAAAAGACAGCGGAATTGACTTCCAACTAAGTCGCTAAGGGAGTTGCTGAAACTGAAAGGCTCCGGCTGAAAATAGCCCGGAGCCTTTCGTTTTGGTTTAACTTCTCAAGCGGGGAGTCAGTAGGGGCACAGACCGCGCCCCTTTAGCCCGCTCCCGACTCCTACTTGAACCTAAAGTTGGCCACGTGTGTGCTGCCGTCGCTCAACTTCAAGATCAACTGTCGGCACGTGCCCTTCCAATCCTTATCGGTCTTCCACTTGTAACTGTAGGTGTCGCTTGACGAGTCATACTTCAGGCCGTTGTTACCAGGTGACACGGTCGACTCGATATCGCCTGCGATCAGACTCCCGCCACAAACCATCCCCTGTGACTTCGGCCACCCCGCCAGGAAGATGTTCAGCCCCCTGTTACCGCCAAGGCTGAACTTGACGGTGGTGGCGCTGCCGGCTGAATCGACATTGACAGTCGGCGGATTGTCCACAGGCTGGAAGAAGCCCGAGAAGCTATAAGTCAGCGGGTCGCAGGCGTCGCCCGTGCCGTCGCCGTCTGTGTCCGCCTGGCTCGCGTTGGATGTCAGCGGGCAGTTGTCTGCGCCGTCTGCCACCCCGTCGCCGTCGTCATCTGCGTCCACGCAATTCGGGCTACCGTCACCATCCGTGTCCGTGGCCTTGCTTGAGTTGCTTAGCGGGTCGGAACCGCAGGCCACCTCGTCGGCGTCCGATTGCCCATCATTATCGTCGTCTGCGTCGACGCAGTCTGCCTGGCCATCTCCGTCGGTGTTAGTGAATCCCTCGTCAACACCTTCGTTGAGGTCATTGTCCACACCATCGCAGACTTCAGGTAGCGAGGCGGCATTTAACGGGTCGGAACCCGCAGCCGTCTCCGCTGTGTCGCTGATGCCGTCACCATCGTCGTCAGCGTCACAGGCATTACCCGCTCCGTCCCCATCTGTATCTAATTGACTGGCGTTGGGCGTGAGTGGGCAGTTGTCCGAAGCGTCAGTCGCGCCGTCGGCATCGTCGTCCGCGTCGGCGTTGTCACCCGTGCCGTCGCCATCTGTGTCTACGGATTCCGTCGGGTCGAGTGGGAAGGCGTCGCTCGCGTCCGGTGCGCCGTCGTTATCATCATCTGTGTCGACGCAGTCCGGGCTGTTGTCGCCGTCGGTGTCAATAGACTTGCTGGCAGCGCTCCGCGGGTTCGAGCCGCAAGCTATCTCATCGGCGTCAGACTGCCCGTCATTGTCGTCGTCCGTGTCGTCCGGCTCCACCCGAAATACCTTCTGCGCTCTGTTGCCGCTTGCGCTCTGGTCAAAGAGGACAGTTCGCCAACTGCCGATGATGCTGGTCGTAGGGCTGGACGAGCAATAAGAGGGGATGTCTGCGTTCGACGCAGGTAAAGTGAAGCTAAACGACTGGGGATCAGTCGTTATAGCAAAATCGTTTAATGTTTGCCCCGGCCCGGGCATGAAGGTACATTCGTTTACAGAGCCTCCGGCGGTTAACATTTTCAGCGGATTCGCATTATCCGTCAGCCCGCCCAAGACTTTAATGCACATCGTCTCGCCGGGGGTGAAGACCGGATTTAAGCCCGTCCGCTGGGTCGTGCAGGTAGAGTCATAAAGTTGAATCGTCGGGGCGTAGGCTGCCCCCACCTCGCGCGTTCCGGGTCCTTGATATCCCGCGACGCAGATTTTCCTGCCATCCGGGTTGTCGGTGAGCGGAGAGGTGATGCCGGTAGTGGGTTGCCCATTAGGAACGTACCAACTGATGAACCGCCCGCTCAGGTCAATGCTGGGGGTGGGCAGCGTCTCATTGCTTTGCTCCGAGAGAGGGGCCGCCGTGAAGAGGACGGAATCAGTGGGGCCGAGGGTGAGACTGGAACCCGTCGTCGTGTCCACGCCTGTCACTGTTGTCTCCGCGCCGCCGCCCGTGCTGCAATCGGTCGAGCCGGTGAAGACCTGCTTCGTGAGGGTGAAAGTCTGTGTCGTGGTGTTAGTGAGTTGGGCGCGGGCCTTCGCCTTGATAGTACCGGGCACGGGGTCGCCCGCCTCCACCACAAATCTCTTCACAGCCCTAATCTCGGCGCTGACGCCGACGACGCCCGTTCTCCAACTGCCGAGGAGGCTGGTTGTCGGGCTGGACGAGCAATATGACGGTATTGCTGCGTCTGATGCGGGGAGAGTGAAGCTAAACGTCTGCGGGTCGCTGGTAATGGGAAAATCGTTTAATGATTGCCCCGCGCCGGGCAGAAAGGTGCATTCGTTCACCGAGCCGCCCGCCACGAAATATCTCAAGGGTATCGCCGAATCCGTCAGCCCCCCCAGGACTTTAATGCATATCGTCTGGCCGGGAGTGAAGACCGGATTTAAGCCTGTCAGTTGATTTGTGCAGGTCGCGTCGTAAAGCTGAAGTGTTGGGACGAAACTCGCCGCCACCTCGCGCGTGCCGGGTCCTTCGAATCCTTCGACACAGACTTTCCTGCCGTCCGGTGTGGGCGGATAAGTAATGCCGACGTTAGGCTGACCGATAGGAATCGTCCAGCTGACGAACCGTCCGCTCAGGTCAATGCTGGGGACGGGTAGTGTTTCATTGCTTTGTTCCGAGAGAGGTGCGGAAGTGAAAAGGACGGAATCGCCGGAGCCTAAATTGAGGGCGTAGCCGGTCGTCGTGTTGACGCCGGTCACGGTCGTTTCCGCGCCGCCGCCTGAACTGCAATCGGTCGAACCTGTGAAGACTTGTGCCGTGAGGGTGAAAGTTTGTGTCGTGGTATTAGTAAGTTGGGCGCGTGACCTCGCGAGGATAGTGCCGGGCGCGGGCGCGCTGGTCCGGGTGGCGGTGGACGCCGAAAAAAGCGGGGCGGTGACCAGAAAAGTCAGGACAAGGGCGACGGTGGCGGCCAGACCCACCGCAGAAGTATTTATTCTTACTCTCCGGCTGTGTTCTAGTTTATGCTCGATCCGTTTGTTTCTTTGATCCAAGCGGTCGCTTGATGATTGTCTATTCATGGTGGATGTGGGCCTCCTTGGGGGTTGCGGGATAGACAGCCGGGAAATCGATAGAATTTTCTCGGCGAAGAAAATGGAGTGGTCAGCTAGTTGGAATCCCTGGCGGGACTTCTGGGCTTAAATCGCGCGTATCTTAGAGCGGGTATCACTCAAAGTCAACGTTTTCGGCCAACGAAACGCCTTCCGCACTCCTTAGAATACCTGCCGCTCTTGAAGCCGAGCATTGCTACGAGAAATCCTTCCCTCATCCCCAAACTTCGCGTAAACTTCCGCCGCGAACGCATGTACTTCTCAGCAACAGACGCGCAGGATGAACCCTCAATCAGCAAAACTCATGCTCGACATGAGCGGAGTCAATTGTCGGCAGCAAGTGCGCGTGTCTAGTAAAATCGTCCCGCGAGCTCGTGCCGGGGGTTGTGCGCGCCTTTGACGGATTTGCCACGACGAGTGCGGCACCACTTCAATCTCGCTCAACCCCGATATGGTGATTCAAACCTCGCAGACAATCTCCGAAGCCGAAGCAGGGGTGTCGCGCAAGGCTTCGCAGACAAGTAACTAAACACTCAAGCCTTCTTCCAGAGAAAGGAACATTTATGCCCGCGAAACCTCCATCAGCTAAACTCATCGTTATGCCGGACGTTAAAGTTGGAAGTCCGTTTCTTAGAATAGGCGGCCCAGCCGAATCATTCCCACTGCTGCGCGCGGAGACGCTGCGGCTCTCCGGTCACGACTATCTCTCCACCCTGGCAGATATGTGGCGACCGCGCGGCATGAAAACCAAGAAGGTCGGGACGGCTTTCTTCTCACGCCACAAATGCGGCGACGCCTTCGATTGCCGGCAAGACGTGCCCTATTTCGTGGTGCAGTCCGAGCCGATGGGCGGGCACCAGTTTTTCCGCATCTTTCTCAAGACCGTCGCACAGACGCCGGTTCTCACTACGCCCCTCGTCACAAATGCGACCGTGAAAGACTACCGCGGCATGACTTTCAAGGGCTGGGTGTTGGATTTCACAGCACTGGCAGGCCAGTATAACTGGGAACGCATTCCTGCTCACAAGGGTTGGTCAACGAAAGGGCCGAACTATAACAAGATGGAATGGTGGCACTATCAACAGACGCAAGGACTATCGTTTGAGCAGGTGATGAAAATCCTCTATGGGTGAAACAACCCTCCCGTTTAGTCTCTGTGGGCTGCGAGTTCGAGGTTAACTTGCAGCCCATATCTGAGAGTTCATAAGCTCATACTCTTGAGGATGACGAATGAGCAACTGGAAGCGTCTTGGCATCTCAGGTCTCGTGAGCGCAATGCTGGCGCTGCTCGGCTACCTGCTTCCCTACACATTTCTGCTCTACTTTTTCGCGCCGGGATTCCGGCTCGGTGATGCCCTTCCCGATTCCCTCGTCAACAATCTGGGCGGCTATCTCTTTCCTGTCTTTGCTTCGACGCTCATCTGGACGTTCCTGATTTTTGGCGTCTGGTGGCTGCTGGCAAGAGGTCGCAGTCACAGATGAAGTGGGAACGGGCGCTCATCTATCTTTCCGTTTAGATAGCCCGAACATGAGCGCTGGCACTTCCATTGGGAGTTCACGCGCCAGATATCCAAGGCGTCCCATGCGCTTTGCCAGCACATCGCCCGCCCGCGCGTGCAGATAAACTCCCCAGACGGCAGCCTGCAACGGCATAGCGCCGCGCGCGACGAGTCCGGCGATGATGCCTGAGAGAACATCGCCTGAGCCTGATGTAGCGAGGCCGACATTGCCCACACGGTTGCAGTAAGATTTAGAATTGCCGTGCGCGGCGATGAAAGTTTCCGCCCCCTTGAGCGCAACGACGGCGCGCAACACCTTCGCCGTTTGCAGCGCCATCGCCAGCGGTTCGCTTGTGATGAGGTCTTTGCTGATGCCCAGCATATTTGCCATCTCACCTGCGTGCGGCGTGATCACCGCTTTAGAATCGAGTTGATGCAGGCACTGCGGCGAGGTCTCAAAACACGAGAGCGCCGCTGCATCGAGAACCATCGTGGCCCGCCCAATGTGCGGCAGGACACTTTTTACCAATCGCGCAACCGCCCGCTCGTCAATCATCCCCGGCCCAATCAGCACGGATTGCACTTCCTGGCCGCGCTCAATTATCTCCTTGCTTGCGGAAGCGGCGATTGCTCCCCCTCTGGTTTCAGCCAGAGCAAAGACACGAGCTTCCGGCACAGCTGCTGCGACCACCGGCGCGATGCTGCGGCACGTCGCAATCTGCAACTTCCCTGCGCCTGCGCGCAAAGCGGCGGTCGCCGCGAGAATGACCGCGCCCGGCATCTCCCTTGCGCCGCCGACGACCAGCACGCGCCCGCGCTCTTCCTTATCACCACCTTCGTCCGGCTGCGGCAAAGGCCAGCGCCGCAATAACGCAGGAGTAATCAGCAGTGGCTGGGGACCGGGGGCCGGGGGCCGGGAGAGCTTGCCTTTTGACTGCCCCCCGACCCCCGACCCCTGAGCCCCATCTTTATTTCGGCGCGACCGGGGCATCTGGTTTGGTGGTGATGGGCGTGCCGGATTCTTCCAGCGGCGCGACGAAGTTGTAGAGTTTGAGCGCGAGTTTGCCGCGCCGTCCCAGTTTCTGAGCGAACTCGTATGAGGTGATAGCGCAGTTGGCAATTTCATTCGTACGATCAAGCTCAAGAATTTGCTCTTCGCTCATCCGTTCCAGTAGATAACGGAAACAGTTGACGACGACTTGATGGCCGACTACAAGTACGCGCTCGCGGCGATAGTCGCGCGTAATGGTATCAATCAGGCTCCGCAGGCGCAGGATAACATCGCACCAACTTTCGCCGCCCGGCGGCCTGAAATAGAACTTGCCGAGAACGCTCCGGGCTTCCGCCTGCTCAGGATACTTTTCCTGTATGCCGACGCGCGTCAGACGATCCAGAACGCCAAACTCTTTCTCGCGCAATCTCTCATCCGTGATGAAAGTGATGTCCTCATGGCTAATGCCCGCCGCTTCGATCGCCAGCCGCGAGGTTTCGCGTGCGCGGAGATATGGCGAGGAGAGGATAACAGTAGGCTGCTCCTTTGGCGGCAGCTTGGCGAACCAGCGGCCAAGCGCGGCGGCCTGCCTCTCGCCAAGCGGCGAGAGGGGCACATCAACGTCGCGCATGAGAATATCTATCACAGGGAGCCCGGCGGCCTCTGCCTTATCCCGCGCCACGTTGCCCGCGCTTTCGCCGTGACGCACAATCCACATCACATCCGGCCATTTCTGCTCGTCAGACATTTGCTATTTACTCGCTTCCCATTGCTCTTTCTTCAATTGATCTCGTTGTTTCTCGCAGCCGCGTGCTCGCTCAAGGTCGTCAGCCATGAGGGTGATAGATCCGACTCGCTCTCTTTTCCTTTGGCGCTTCGGTTGCCGATGCCGCCGGGTGCGGGCAACAGTTTATTGACGAGGCCGAGCAGATCTGCGGTCAACCCCGGAAAGAGTCCGTGAAAGAGGACTGCCGCCTTCGCTTGAATTGAGAGGACGACTTCTGCGTCGCCACGTTTGCAGGCTTCGACAATCTGCCTCGCCGCGCGGGAAGCTGACATCGAAGAGACGGGCAATGAATCGCTGATGCTGAACCACGCATACTCGGCGCGATGCTGCCCCTTGAACGTGGCGTTGCGCGGGCTGCCCGTTCGCATCAATCCGGGGCAAACGGTCGTCACCACCACTCCATCTTTCTTCAATTCGGAGCGCAAGCCTTCGGAGAAGCCGACGAGCGCAAACTTGCTGGCGCTGTAAGGCAGCAGATGCGGGACACTGATCTTGCCGCCGATGGAAGCGATGTTGACGATGCGCCCACTTGCGCGCTGACGCATCTCAGGCAGCACACCGAGCGTCGTGTATAGCGGCCCCCAGAAGTGCGTCTTCATCGCTTGCTCGTAATCTTCGAGCGTCATCACTTCCATCGGCCCGACCTCGATCACGCCCGCGTTGTTGACTAGCACGTCAATTCGCCCGAAACGTTCGCTGACGGCGCGAATCATCTCATTGACCTGTTCCCTGTCCGTTATATCGCAAGGCACGGCAATCACTCTCGCCCCGCGCCTGACCAAATCCATCCGCGCTCTGTCTAACTCTTCCATATCACGCGCACAGATCGCCACCTGCGCCCCTTCGCGCGCAAACTCCCGCGCCATCACCAATCCAAGCCCGCGCGACCCGCCCGTAATCAACACGGTCTTGCCGCGCAGGTCGTATTCCCTCAATCGCCGCACAACCGCGCGCGTCGCCCACAGAGCGCCCGCGCCAGCCAACGCCAGCATCAACTTATCCTGCTGCTTTTTCTTCATTCCCTTCCCCCTCGAAAACCCCTACGACCGGCGTATGATCCGATGGCCGCTCCCACGTACGCGGCTCTTTATCAATCCACGATTCCCTGCAACGTTTGGCAAGCGGCTCAGAGACCCAGATATGATCTATCCGCAAGCCCGCGTCGCGGCGAAACGAACCCTGACGATAATCCCACCATGAGTAATGCCCCTCATCTTCTGTGTGCAGGCGAAAGGCATCTATAAATCCCCAGTCCCTGATTTTTTCGAGCGCGGTGCGCTCATGCTTACTGAACAGAACGTGGCCTTCCCAGGCTGCCGGGTCATGCACGTCGCGCTCTTCCGGCGCGACGTTGAAATCGCCACAGAGCAAAACCTTTTCGCCTGGTTTGTAGTCTTCATCGAAGAAACGGCGCAGGCGCTGCATCCATTCGAGCTTAAAGCGATACTTGTCAGAGCCGACAAACTGACCGTTCGGAACGTAGACGTTGACGACGCGGACATTCTCGATTGTCGCCGCGAGCAGACGCGCTTGCGCTCCTTCCTCTGCATCTGGAAAGCCGCGCTGCACGTCCCGGCAAGCTGTGCGCGAAAGAATCGCCACACCGTTGTAAGTTCGCTGCCCGAAGACTTCCGAGTTGTAGCCCAGTTCGGCAAAGTGCGCCGCCGGAAACTTCTCATCCATGCATTTGAGTTCCTGAAGGCAAAGTACGTCCGGGCGCGCCGTCTCAAGCCACTGCGTCACCAGCGGCAACCGGGCTGTGATTGAATTGACGTTCCACGTAGCGAGTTTCATGTTGGTTACGAGTTACGAGTTATGAATTTCGGGTTACAGATTTCGGACTGCGAATTAAGAGCTTGAACTCGAAACTCGTAACTCGTAACTCGAAACAACTCTTTTACAAAGATGCTATTATTCCTGCGAGCAACGCGCCGCGCCGTGCAATATCGTCTGCCATGATGTGCTCGTGCGTGGCGTGAGCGCCGTCGCCGGTTATGCCCAGCCCGTCGAGGACCGCCACGTCCAGAGCCGCCGCGAAATTCCCGTCCGACGCTCCGCCGACTGAGGTCTCGCCCAACTCGAAATCGAGAGTGGCAGCCACATTGCGCGCCACCTCATAAAGTGCTGCGACCTTCTCCGTCCTCTCAAGCGGCGGGCGGTTGATGCCGCCGCTGAAGTGAAGTTTCACTCGTTCATCAACAGACTTTGTGCTGAGGATTGTTTCTTCAAGCAGCCTTGCATCCTCAGCCGTGCTGAAGCGCACATCAATCTCGGCGCTGGCTTCTGCGGGCACAACATTTGAGCGAGTTCCACCCTGAATCACGCCGACGTTGACGGCAACACCGCGCGCCGCATCGTTCAAAGCGTGCAACCGCTCAATCTGCCTCGCCAGTTCCAGAATCGCGCTCGCGCCCTTCTCCGGTTCTAAGCCAGCATGTGCGGCTATCCCGTGCGCTTCCATGGTAAAGATTCCCGTCCCTTTGCGCGCCGTCTTGACGCGCCCGCCCGCCGCAGACGGCTCAAGCACGAGGACGCTATGCGCTCTTCGCGCTTCCTCTTCAACCAGTGCGCGCCCGGTCATGCTTCCCGTTTCCTCATCACAAGTCAGGAGGAGAACCACCGGATGGCGCGGCGCAAGATCAAGCTTTGCACAGGCGCTCATCACTTCGAGCGCGAGCGCGCAATTCGCTTTCATGTCATAGATGCCCGGCCCGTAGATGCGTCCCTGTTCTTCGCGCCAGGGTCTCTCGGCAAGCGAGCCGCGCGGGTGAACGGTGTCCGTATGGCCCATCAGCAGGATAGTGCCGGACGCATCAAGCGCATCGCCGAAAGCACAGACGCGCAGGTGCTCGCCGTAGCCGGGACTCTCAATGCGCTTGATTGAAGTGACGCCTTCAATCTTCCGAGCAGCTTCTACCAGCAACTCGACCACCGCCCGACTTCCTTCCACGTCGCCCGACGGGGATTCCGCCTCGACGAGCGCGCGGGTCAATGCCAGCATCCCGCCCCGCCGCGCTTCGAGGAATTCAAGTACGCCCCTGGCGTTTGGCTCTGTAAATTTATGCTCCATGATTTGACTAATTTTCGATGCTCTCTTTTCTGACCGTCAGCTTCTCGATGCGTTCACGTTTAATCTCAAACCCTATTCCGGGCGCGTCCGGCGCGATGATTGTGCCGTTCGCCGTCACGGTGACGGGCGGCTCGATGATGTCCTCTGCCCAGTAACGCGCGCTGGCCGAGACATCACCAGGCAAGGTAAAGCCCGCGAGCGTCGCCATCGCAATATTGTGTGCGCGCCCGATGCCAGATTCCAGCATCCCGCCGCACCAGACCGGAATATTTCTTTCACGACAGATGCGCTCCACGCTTTGCGCTTCCCTGTGCCCGCCGACGCGCCCGAGCTTGACGTTGATAATCCGACAGGCGTTCATCTGAATCGCATGAACGGCATCGGCGGGTGTGCGGATTGACTCGTCAAGACAGATTGGCGTCTTCACCTGTTTTTGCAACTCTGCGTGGTCGAGCATATCGTCATAGGCGAGCGGCTGCTCGATCATCATCAAATCAAACTCGTCCATCGCACGGAAAAGCGGCGCATCCGCCAGACTGTAAGCGGAGTTGGCATCGCCCATTAAATGTATCTCAGGAAAACGCGCTCGCACTTTTTCCAGAACGTTGACATCCCAGCCCGGCTTGATTTTGATCTTGATGCGCTGGTATCCGGCGTCCAATTCTAGTTCTATCTTTTCCAGCAACGCCTCAATCGTGTCTTGAATACCGATTGAAACACCGCAGGCAATCTCACTTTGCGCGCCTCCGAGATGTTTCCAGAGCGGAATGTCTGCCCGCTTTGCCTCTAAATCCCAGCAAGCCGTTTCGAGCGCAGCTTTCGCCATCCGGTTGCCGCGCACGGCTTTCATCAACGAAAAGATACCGGACGCGCTCTCGACCTCGCGCCCCAGAACCATCGGCGCTAAATATGTCTTCAGCGTGTTCCAGGCGCTCTCAGTCCACTCCTCGCAGTAGAAAGGCCCCTCGCCCGCAGTACATTCGCCCCAGCCTTCCGCGCCTTCGCGGTCAGTCACGCGCACCAGCACAATACGGCGCTCCGTCGTGCGCCCGAAGCTCGTCTCAAAAAAATGGACGAGCGGCAGACGAATCTCGCGCAGTTCGACCCGGTTGATTAGCAAATTTACCAGACTCCTGAAGATGGCTAAAGATTACCTATTATGCCCTGCATCACACATCTTTGCCAGCAGCCTAAACCCAGCCCGTGAAACGGGCGGCATAGCAGTAGCCCACAGCGTGAGCTGTGGGGATGACGCACGATACAATGGGGCAAGCCCCGGAGGGGCGACATAAATTGATCTATGTCGCCCCTCCGGGGCTTGTTAAATTAGTCGTTGCCTGTTCCCATGACTCACGTCATGGGCTACTAATATTCCGCCCGTTTCACGGGCTAACGTTCAATTAAATACTATCCGCCGACGGATGAAGCGGGATCGAGCGCACCTTCCGTCGAAGTCGCCTCCTGATTATTGAGCGCCGCGTGCATCGTATGCCATGAGAGGCTCGCGCATTTAACGCGCGCCGGAAAGTCGCGCACACCGGAGAAGATCGTCAGGCGTCCCAGATGATTCGGCGCTGTTTCCGCGTCCAACTCACCCGTCACCATCTTGTGAAACTCATCGAAAAGAGTTTCGGCGTCCTGTTTGGTCTTTCCCTTAACAGCCTGCGTCATCATGCTCGCCGCCGCTTTCGAGATGGCGCAGCCTGAACCTTCAAAGCTGATGTCACTGACGACCTCATCTTCGAGCTGCATGTAGACCGTCAACTGGTCGCCGCACAGTGGATTATACCCTTCGGCACTCCGGTTAGCCGCTTCCAGCTTGCGGAAGTTACGCGGCTTCTTGTTGTGATCGAGAATAACTTGCTGGTAAAGCTCACTTAGTTCAGACATATAGTATTTGCGATTTTAGATTTTTGATTTGCGATTGGATAAGGATAAAATCTACGATTTCAATTTTCAGAGTTAAAATTTCTTGACCTCTTTCAATCAAAAATCGCAAATCAAAAATCTAAAATTCCTTAGCTAAAGACCTCTATAACTTTTTCAATCGCATGCACGAGCGTGTCTACTTCCTGCTTCGTGTTGTAGAAGGCAAACGAGGCGCGGGCTGTGGCCGGGACGTTGAAACGCTTCATCACGGGTTGGGCGCAGTGATGTCCGGCGCGCACAGCGATTCCTTCCTGATCCAGAATCGTACCGATGTCGTGCGGATGCACCTCGTCAACGACGAAGGAGAGCACACTTGCCTTTTCCCGCGCCGTGCCGATAATGCGGACGCCCTCAATGGCGCTGATCTTTTCAGTCGCATACGTTAAAAGCTCATGCTCATAGGCGACCGCCTGCTCGCGCCCGATGCTGTTCAGATAGTCAATCGCTGCGCCGAGACCAATCTGCGAAGCGATGGCCGGTGTTCCCGCTTCAAACTTGTCCGGCAGTCCTGCATAGGTCGTCTTTTCAAAACTGACAGTGCGAATCATGCTGCCGCCGCCCTGAAACGGATTCATCTTCTCCAGCCACTCGGCCTTGCCGTAAACGACGCCGCTCCCCGTCGGTGCAAACATCTTATGCCCCGACAGCGCGTAGAAATCGCAATCCAAATCCTGCACGTCAACAGTCAAATGCGGAGCGCCCTGCGCGCCATCGAGCAGGACGGGCACACCGTACTTGTGCGCGCGCGCGATCATCTCTTTGACCGGATTGATTGTGCCGAGCGCGTTTGAGATATGCGCGATGGCGACGATTTTAGTGCGCTCGTTAAGGAGCGCGTCATATTCATCGAGCAGAAGCTCGCCCGCATCATTCATCGGGATGACGCGCAAGGTGGCATTCTTTTCTTCGCAGAGCATCTGCCACGGAACGATGTTTGAATGATGCTCCATCGCGGAGATGATGACTTCGTCACCCTCATTGATAAACTTGCGCCCGTAGCCGTGCATCACCAGATTGATGCCTTCGGTCGCGCCGCGTACGAAGATGCACTCCCGCGCCTCACGCGCGTTGATGAATCGTTTGACCTTTTCGCGCGCGCCTTCATAGGCGGTCGTCGCACGCTGGCTCAGGTAATGCACGCCCCTGTGAATGTTCGAGTGTTCCTGTTCGAGATAGACGCTGCCGCGATCAACGACAATCTGCGGAACCTGCGACGACGCCGCGTTGTCCAGATAGACGAGCGGCTTGCCGTTGACCGTTTGACGCAGTACAGGGAAATCTTCCCTGATGCGCTCCACATCCCAGCCTATCTCCGCAGCGGTTTCCAGTGTGGATGTTTCCAGCAATCTCTTCTCCGTGACGCTCATAACCTTTATGCTTCCAGATTAGAATGAAGCCGGTTCAACACCGCTTCGTCCAACTGGGCTTTGATTGATTCAACCTTGATTTTCTCGATCACTTCTTCCGCGAAGCCGTAGGTCAAAAGATTCCGCGCGAGGTCTGCGTTAAGACCGCGACTCGACAGATAAAATAACTCTTCATCTTCGAGTTGCCCGACGGTTGCGCCATGCGCGCACTTCACGTCGTCCGCAAAAATCTCTAACTGAGGCTTTGTATCAACCCGCGCTTCATTAGACAGCAGCAGATTCCTGTTCGTCTGCATCGCATCCGTCTGCTGCGCGCCTTCGCGCACGAAAACTTTGCCATTGAAGACGGCGCGCGACTTGCCGTCGAGGATGCCTTTGTAAAGCTGGTGGCTCGTGCAATGCGGCTGGCGATGATCTATCAGGGAATGTGTGTCTGTGTGCTGGCCCGCGCTGACGAGATACAACCCGTCAACCCAACATTCTGCGCCTTCATGGTCGAGCGTTACATTGATGTCGTGGCGTGAAAGCTGCGCGCCGAGCGTGATGGCCGTCGCGTTATAACTGCTGTTGCGCCCCAGACTCGCCTGCGTCGTCGCCACATGAAAAGCCTCGGCGCTTTCGCGTTGCACCCTGTAGTGATTCAGCCGCGCGCCTTCACCCAAACTTATTTCGACGACCGCGTTGGTGAAATAAGCATCTTCACTTAGCCCAGCGTAGCTCTCAATCACAGTCGCTGTGCTGCCGCGCTCTGCGACAATCAGCACGCGCGGGAAAGAAGCCGTTAAGGCGTCTCTTCCATCCGCGAGAAAGAGTAGATGCACGGGTGTTTCAATCTGCACACCCTGTGGGATGAGAAGAAATGCCCCGCTCGCGAGGAATGCGGTATTCAAAGCCGTGAAAGCATGTTCGTTGGAATCGGCGCTGCGTGCGAGTTGCTCCCGAATAACGTCCTGGTAGTTCTCTTCTTTCAGCGCGGCGGCGAGGTCCATTGCCGCAACCGCTTCGGGCAAGGCTTCAACAGATGATAGCTCCGGGCGATAGACTCCATTAACGAAAACTAACTGGCTGCGCCGCGCCTCTTCATAAGAGAACGTCTGCAACCCGGCAGCGTCGAGCGCCGAAGGTGATACTTCCCCGCTCTCAAAAGCCGTCTCAAACTTAGCTTTCGCAATCGGCGCAACGTTCGTGTACTTCCACTCTTCCTGATTGGTCAACGGGAAGCCCAGCCGCTCGAAGCTGGCAAACGCGCTCTCGCGCAAACGCTCAACCCACGACGCGCTGCCTGCGCCTGACCGTTCCTGCAACGCGCGAAATGATTCCGAGTACGCGCTCTCTTCTTTCAGAATTTGAGATACCATTACTTTAACTCGCCTGCGGCGCTGTGGCGACAGAGCCACTGCCCGCTGCCTGCGCTTTGATCCAATCGTAACCCTTCTCTTCGAGTTCCAGCGCCAACTCTTTGCCGCCCTCGCGGACGATGCGCCCGCCGGAAAGCACGTGAACGTAATCGGGCACGATGTAATTGAGCAGCCGCTGGTAGTGTGTGACGAGGATGATGGCGTTCTCCGAGTTCTTCAGCTTGTTGACGCCTCCGGCGACGATCCGCAGGGCGTCAATGTCCAGACCGGAATCGGTTTCATCCAGCACGGCGAGCTTTGGCTCTAAGACGGCCATCTGCAAAATCTCGTTGCGCTTCTTCTCGCCGCCCGAAAAGCCCTCGTTGACCGCGCGCGACATGAAGCTCGCCTCCATCTCGACAATTGCAGCGCGCTCTTTCAGCAAATCCTTGAATTCAAGCGGGTCCAACTCCTCTTCGCCGAGGTGCTTGCGCTTCTCATTGTAAGCGAGCCTCAGGAACTGCGCGTTCGACACGCCCGGAATTTCAATCGGATACTGAAACGCCAGAAAGACGCCTTCACGCGCTCGCTCGTCCGGCGCTAATTCCAGCAGATTCTTTCCCTCGTACAACACCTCGCCCTTTGTCACCTCGTAAGCCGGATGCCCCGCCAGCACTTTTGCCAGCGTAGACTTTCCAGACCCATTCGGCCCCATGATGGCGTGAACCTCGCCCTTCTTGATCGTCAGGTTGATTCCCTTCAGAATCTCGTTGCCGTCAACCGTCGCATGTAAATCTCGAATCTCTAACATTAAAAATTTACTCCATGAATAGTGGTCAGTGGTCAGTAATCAGTAGTCAGTTAAAAGCAAAAGCTCAATCTTACCCATCGCCTTGTTTTTGCTGACTACTGATTACTGATTACTGATTACTGACCACTGTATTATCCCACGCTGCCTTCCAACTTCAATCCGAGCAGGCGCGTCGCTTCGACTGCAAATTCCATTGGCAGTTGCAGGAACACGTCCTTGCAGAAGCCGTTGATGATTAAGCTAACGGCGTCTTCCTGCGAGATGCCGCGCTGCTGCAAGTAGAACAACTGCTCCTCGCTGATCTTCGACGTTGACGCCTCATGCTCCACGCGCGACGAGTTGTTCATCACCTCGATGTAGGGGAACGTGTTCGCTCCACACTTCGAGCCAATCAACATCGAGTCGCACTGCGTGTAGTTACGCGCGCCCTCGGCCTTCGGCATGACTTTGACGAGGCCGCGATAGCTGTTATTTGATTTTCCGGCAGAGATGCCCTTCGAGATGATCGTCGAGCGAGTGTTCTTGCCCAGATGAATCATCTTTGTGCCCGTGTCGGCCTGCTGCGCGTGGTTTGTCAGGGCGACCGAGTAGAACTCACCGATGGAATTATCCCCCTGAAGGATGCACGAAGGATACTTCCACGTAATCGCCGAGCCGGTCTCGACCTGAGTCCACGAAATCTTGGAATTTCGCCCGGCGCATTTCCCGCGCTTCGTTACGAAATTATAAATGCCGCCCTTGCCCTCTTCGTCACCCGCGTACCAGTTCTGCACCGTCGAATACTTGATCTCCGCATCGTCCAGAGCGATTAACTCGACCACGGCAGCGTGCAACTGATTCTTGTCAAACTTGGGCGCAGTGCAGCCTTCAAGGTAAGAGACATGCGCGCGCTCTTCGGCGACGATCAGGGTGCGCTCGAACTGCCCTGATTCGGAGTTGTTGATGCGGAAGTAGGTTGATAAATCCATCGGGCAGCGCACGCCCTTCGGAATGAAGACGAATGAGCCATCCGTGAAGACCGCGCTATTGAGCGCGGCAAAATAATTGTCACTCGTCGGCACGACCGAGCCTAGATACTGACGGACCAGTTCGGGGTATTCCTGCACGGCTTCCGAGAACGAGCAGAAAATGACTCCAACCTTTTTCAGCTTCTCTTTGTAGGTGGTCGCCACCGAAACGGAATCAAAAACAGCGTCAACGGCGACGTTCGCAAGCTGTTTCTGCTCCTGCAAAGGAATGCCCAGCTTCTCGAAAGTTCGGAGCAACTCGGGGTCAACTTCATCGAGGCTCGCCTTCTTAGCATTCTGCTTCGGCGCGCTGTAGTAGATGATGTCCTGATAATCGACTTCCGGGTACTTGAGGTTCGGCCAGTTGCGCGGCTCTTCCATCGTCAGCCAGTGGCGATAGGCTTTCAGGCGAAATTCCAGCATCCATTCCGGCTCATTCTTCTTGGCAGAGATCAGCCTGACCGTCTCCTCGTTCAGCCCTCTGGGGATCATGTCAGATTCGATGTCGGTGACGAATCCGTACTTGTATTCTTTATTAGCCAGTAGCTCAATGCTGCTCATCTTGGTTTCCCTGCTTCGCTTTCACGAAGTTAATTTTTCAAAAGTAGATAATTGCTGTTTCGTATATCGTTTTCGAGCACCTTCAGTGCGTCGGACTCAGACGTGTCTGCAATCTTTGTATCTGGTGCAGCGTCGCATCCACGTTAGCCTCTGTGCCGACCAATTGCGCGAGCGTGACTTCCGAGAGCGCATTTTGCACAATCTCGTGCAGCCCTAAGATAACAGGCCGGATGCCGCAGTCGCTCGTATGAACGCAAACGTCCAGCACACCCGTATAGCTCTTGCAATGCTCCGTCACTTCGTCAGCATCCAGAACCTTGATGACCTCGCTCAGGCGAATCTCCGAAGCAGGACGCGCCAGTTGATAGCCACCCTTAGTGCCTCTGGTAGACAGCACCAACCCGGCTTTATTCAAAATCCAGAGTAGTTTGCCCGCGTTCGCCACCGAAATCCCCTCGCTTCTGGCGATCTGGGAAAGCGTCAGCGATTCGCCCTCTCTCAAGTGGGCGAGTTGCACCAGACAACGTAATCCGTATTCTTCCTGCGCCGAAACCTTCACGCTCGTCAAACTCCTTACCTGGCATCCTCTTCAAGATTCATGATTCGAGAGCATTGTAGCATACCTTACTTTTAAGTCAAGATTGAATAAATGGTTGAGACTGTAGCAGTTCTCACTCGTTTATGGAGAACTTTCAGGCTTGAGAAGACAAGTTTTGCCTTTATATGAGCATCTTTCGCCGTTTAGAGAGCAGCTTTCACGGTTTAGAAGCAATATTTCGCGCTTGAGAGAGCAAGTTTCGCTCTTGAGAAGCAAGGTTTTACGCTTGAGAAGTAGAATTTTACCTTTGAGAAGCAGTGTTTCGCTCTTGAGAGGACATCTTTCGCGGTTTAGAGAGTGATTTTCACTCTTGAGAAGTAATCTTTCACACTTGAGAAGGTAAGTTTCGCGGTTAGATGGGAAGATTTCACCGTTTAGAGCGAACTTCAATTCGGTATAAGACTGTAGGGGCAGGACTTGTTCCCTCCCCCTACAATGTGCCCGCGCTTGGGGTGTAATCGAAAACCGCTCTAGAGGGTGAAATTAAAATTAATAAATCCCATCACGCGAACAGGCTGGCCGCCGATGACTGTGGGACGAAACTTCCAGCGCCGCGCCGCTTCTGTTGCCGCCTGTCGCAATAATGCCGGGCCGTCGGTGCGCTGAACTGATGTGACTGTGCCGTTTTCGTCTATCTCCAGATAGACTTTGACGATGCCCGTGATCCGCGTGTTCTTGGCGACCTGAG
This sequence comes from uncultured Acidobacteriota bacterium, assembly GCA_963811065.1. Taxonomy (GTDB): domain Bacteria; phylum Acidobacteriota; class Blastocatellia; order Pyrinomonadales; family Pyrinomonadaceae; genus QHXM01. The sequence goes on along the minus strand of CAWEPR010000002.1, from coordinate 87,536 downwards.
GGTATGAAGGATTTACTCTCTGAGTAGCCTTCTCAATCAGCGAGCCGACCTCAACAGGCTTCTCGTTTGGCGCGGCGCTTCCCGCCGGAACATTGCCGGGAGTGCTGCTCTTCACTATCGAAGGAGCGTTACGGTTTTCAGGAACAGTGGTCGTTTTCCGCGTGCCGGTATCTGTGGAGTGGTTCGGCGCGGACGCGGGAGAAGAAGCTACACCGGCGTTGTTTGCGCCCGGCGATGAAGTCATAGCGATAGTATTGACAGGCAAACTACCGGCGGAGGCGATACGCATTTCGGAAGCGGACAGCTTCTCTCGCACATCAGCGATTTCCCGCTGCCACTGGAGACGTTCTTGCTTGGTGCGCGCCAGCGTGCCCCGCACAGTAGCAACCTCTTCCAGCAAGCCGAGCGCATCAAGCCCCTTCTCGTTCTGGCCACATAATTCCCTTGCCTGTTCCGCGATACGGTCAAGCAGCATTCGCATGTGGTCAAGATCGTTCGCAGCCTCAGTCGGGAGTTCTTTGTCCGCGATGTTGATGCCGAAAGAGCGATAGCGTCCGAGATGCTCGCGCGCACTGTTGACGGATTGCCCGGCCAGCGCGAAATATGTCCGGGTGGAATTTTCCTTCTGGGCGGAGCGCAACTTGTAAGTCTCTTCCAGCAGAGTTTGCGCGCGCATGTAGTCGCCCTCTTCCAGATAGACGCTCATCAGCATGATGCGTGCGACATCGCGCACCGCGTCGTCCGTCGTCGCGGTGCGAATCGCGTCAAGCTCGGTTGCCGCCGCTCCGAGTTTGTGCGCGGCAATCAGCGCGCGCGCACGCTTGAGACGTTTCTGTCCCGCATCTGCATCAGGCGTAGCCTGAGCAAACAGGGTTGCCGTCATCGAGACGAGGCAAAGAATTGTTCCGACGATTAGATGGAGGGCATGACCAGCTTTTTTTTCCTTCACTTCTCAAACTCCGTAAAAAAACTGAAGCGAGCTTCTATAGGCTCGCTTCCGGGTACAACAAACTTCATTTGTTGACCCGTATTATGGCCTCTTCGAGGGGCTTTGGGCAAGCCCTCCGGTTGAATTTTCACCCGCTTGTGTGCTTGTTTGTGGCGCGAGGCTCTTAAGAATCTGCTCGCGGAAGATGCGTGCGCGTGCCTTTATATCCTGTTCGTCCAAAGTTAGCAACCTTCGGTCGCGCATGACGATGCGGCCTTCGATGATGACGGAGCGCACGTCGTCGGCTTTCGTCGCGTAGACGAGATGTGAATAGACGTTATAAAGCGGCGTCTGATTGAGGTCGTCGAGGTCAACGATGACAAGGTCGGCGCGTTTGCCCTTCTCGATTGAGCCGATCTCGCGCTCCATGTGCAGTGCGCGCGCGCCCCTGATCGTCGCCATCTCGAAAGCCTGCTGCGCCGTGACCACCTTCGGGTCCATCGTGAACACTTTATGCAGTTTGGCCGTCGTATCAATCTCCTCCCACATATTGAGATCGTTGTTCGAGGCCGCGCCGTCCGTGCCCAATCCTAAGTCCAAATCAAGCTGAAGCATCTGCGGCACTGGCATGATGCCGGAGGCGAGTTTCATGTTCGACTGCGGGTTATGGACAACTCCGACGCCGAGACGCTTCAAGACCGTAATCTCTTCAGGACTCGGATGAACGACGTGGGCGGCGATGACGCGATTGTTCAAAAATCCTATTCGCGCGAGGTAATCAACGGGCGATGCACCCTTGCTTTTCAAAAGGTCTTCAACTTCTTTACGACTCTCCGAGACGTGAGTCACGATGGGAGCACCTGTTCGGTCGGACAAAGCGCGCACATCTTTGAGATGCTCTTCCGAAACTGTGTAGGGAGCGTGCGGCGCAACAGCGGGCACAATCAGCGCATTCCCCTTCCACTTCTTGATGAACTTTTCGGTGTAGGCCATCGCCTCGGCCCACGTTTTATTGTCCGCGACCGGGAAATCTATCACCGTCTCGCCAAGCACGCCGCGCACACCGGCCTTCGATGTCTCGTCTGCGATGGCGTCCTCGAAATAGTACATATCGCAGTAGGTCGTCGTGCCGCCACGAATCATCTCCGCGAGTCCGAGACGTGTCCCGACGCGCACGAACTCTTCGGTGACATTTTTCGCCTCCGCCGGGAAGATGTATTTCGTCAGCCATTCGTTCAAGTCCAGATCGTCGGCCAATCCACGAAAGAGCGTCATCGGCACATGCGTGTGGCCGTTGATGAGGCCGGGGATAACGACTTTGCCGCGCGCATCAATCGTCTCGCGCGCAACGTACTTGGAATCAATCTCGGCGCGCGTACCGACCGCCAGGATGCGCCCGCCACGCACGGCGACTGCGCCGTCTTCGATGACGCGCCGTGCGCTGTCCATCGTGACGATAGTTCCGCCGCGAACGATGAGATCAATGAGATCAACATTCTTTCCACGACCTCGTCCTACTCGCTGCGCTGAAGCGTTTGGTGGTGTTGTCACAGAAGCCATAAGCAGGAAGGTGATAACGAATCGCGTTAGTTTCATCATGTTCGAGAATCTGAACTACGGCAAGTTATTCTATTTTGGCTTGCCGGGTAGAAAGTAAAAGCGCACGACGAGCAGCCCGGCGAGCGCGGCAACGCTTAACAACAATTCGATTGCGGTAATGTCCGGGGCGACGATTTTGCGAGCGATGACGAAAATAATCACCTCGACGGCGGCGCTGGTGCGGTGATAAAGCAGCAGCAGACCGAGTTCGGCGGCGATGGCGACCAGCAAAATATTTTCGATGATATGCTGAAGCGCTTTGTATTCATCCGTCGGCTGCCAGAGTTTCGGGAACTCTCGGACGACCGTTTCGAAGGCGGCGACCGCCGCAGCGGCGAGAATGACCAACGCCAGTAAAGTGAGAAAGAGGTGGATTAAATCTCCGCCATATCGATTTAAGACGCGCTCGATGGGCGGCTCTTCACCAATGCCAACCTCATTCTGTGTTTTACGCTCGCTCATTTTCACTCTCTCACTTTTCACCGCTCCCGACTTCTTTCAAAAATCTGGCATCGAAAGCGCGCGGCAACAGCTCACGCATCTCAATGATTTCAACAGCGCCATGCAGGTTGGCGAGAATCACAGTCGTGTTGCGACACCATTCCCAGATGATTTGCCTGCATGTCCCGCAGGGAGGGGTCAGCGGGTCTGTGTCTGCGACGACCGCGATGCGCTTAAATTTTCTTTCGCCTTCAGACAGTGCTTTCCAGATGGCGACGCGCTCGGCGCAGACCGTCAGGCCAAAACTCGCGCTCTCGATATTGCACCCCGTGTAGATTTTCCCGTCTTCCGTCTCGACGGCTGCGCCGACGCAGAAATTAGAGAAGGGCGACAAAGAGCAATCTCGCCCGATTCTTGCCGCGTCAATAAGTTTTTGAATTTCCGGTTCGCTCAAACCTGCCCTCCGCTCGCTGTCAATGCGCCAGATAAGCGCTCACGAATTTTCCCGCTGATTAAATCTATGCTGACGAGGTTGTGCCCGCCTTCCGGGATGATCACGTCGGCGTAACGCTTTGATGGCTCGACAAACTGCATGTGCATCGGGCGCACGGTGGCAAGGTATTGCTCGATGACGGAATCAACGGTACGGCCTCGCTCGGCGATATCGCGCCGCAGACGGCGAATGAAACGAATGTCATCAGGAGTGTCAACGAAGACCTTGATGTCCATCTGCTCCAGCAACCGCGAATCGGCGAAGATCAAAATCCCCTCGACGATGACAATCGGCTTCGGCTCGATCAATACCGTGTCGTTCAAGCGCGAGTGTGTCCTGAAGTCATAGACCGGAAGCTCAATCGACCCGCCCGCTTTTAGTTTTCTGATATGGTGAACGAGCAGATCGTTGTCCAGCGCGTCGGGGTGATCGAAGTTGACCGCCTGCCGGTAATCGAGCGGGAGGTCTTTGAGATTGCGATAGTAAGAATCCTGTTGAATGAACGCGACTTCGCTCGCGTTCACGGATTCCAGAATGCTATTGGCGACCGTCGTCTTCCCCGACCCCGTGCCGCCGCAAATACCTATAATCATAATTCAGTAGTCAGTGGTCAGTAATCAGTGGTCAGTCAAAAGCAAAAAGCTGATAACTGATTACTGACTACTGATTACTAATCTTGGGATGACGCGGCGTAGCAATTCCTTGAAGGTGTCGCGCACGCGTTCGCCCGTTTCTATTACTTCCTGATGGTTAATCGGCTCGCCGATGACGCCCGCAGCCATGTTGGTAATGCAGGAGATTCCTAAGATTTTAACGCCCATCTGTTGCGCGGCTATCGCTTCGGGCACGGTGCTCATCCCGACGGCGTCTGCGCCGAGGGTTCTCAACATCCGAATCTCGGCGGGCGTTTCGTAGCTTGGGCCGGAGAGAGCGGCGTAAATGCCGCGCCTGAGTTCCAGGCCCATCGCGTTCGCTTCCGCGACAGCTATCTCCTGATAATCGTGCGAGTAAACTTCCGACATATCGGGGAAACGCTGACCGAAGCGCGGGTCGTGCGCTCCGCGCAGAGGACTCGCGCCCAACAAATTCAAGTGGTCGGAGATAATCATCAACGCGCCCTGATCGAAGGCGACGTTGATGCCGCCCGCCGCGTTCGTCAAGATAAGCGACTTTGCTCCGAGCAGAGCGAGCGTGCGAATCGGGAAAATGACTTCCTCGAATGCGTAGCCTTCGTAGTAATGAAACCGCCCCTGCATCACCGCGACCGCGACACCTTCGATTTTTCCCAGCACCATGCGGCCCGCGTGTCCCTCGACAGTCGGGCGCGCGAATCCCGGTATCTCCTCGTAAGGAATTGCTACTGCGTCTTCGAGGTCGTCGGCGAAAGCGCCAAGCCCGCTGCCCAGCACGAGTGCCACGCGCACGTCTTCACTATAACGCGCGCGAATAGTGCGAGCCGCATGCTCCACACGTTCGTAAACAGTCGGCGAAGTTGAATCTTCTGGCATACTTTAAGACAAGCTAATCCTTGAATGATTAATGACTGATCCCTTATCGCTCTTTCTGGTACGGAATTCCCAGAGAGCGCGGCGCTCGCGAGAGTCCGATGAAGCCAGCCAGCATAACTATCGTCAGCACGTAAGGGATAATCTGGATGAATTGAACGGGGATATTGACGACTCCCTGCATCTGAATGGCTACCGCTTCGGCCAGACCGAAGAACAGGCAGGCGAGCATCGTCTGCACGGGTCGCCATTTGCCGAAGATTAAAGCGGCCAGCGCGATGAAGCCACGTCCGGCGGTCATGTTGCGCGTAAACAAAGACGATTGGCCGATGGAGAGATAAGCTCCGCCCATTGCCGCCAGCGCGCCGGAGATCAGCACGCCCGTGTACCTGATTCGCGCCACGCTGACGCCAGCCGTGTCCGCCGCTTCAGGGTTTTCGCCCACTGCACGCAGGCGCAAGCCGAACGGCGTGCGATTAAGCACGTACCATGTCAACGGAACGAGGAGGAAAGCGATTACCATCGGAGCATACGGGAGTAAGTCCTGTTGCGGAATCTGCGGCGTCGCCCCGGTGGAGTCAAACAGCGCGCCGCTCAACAGAGCAGGCACACCGAGAAAGAGAATGTTGATGGCCATTCCGGTGACAACCTGATCGGCCTTAAACCTGATGCACGCCACAGCGTGAATGCTCGCCACAACCACACCCGCAGCCATCGCCGCCAGCATCCCGACCCACGGATTGTGTGAATAATAAGTCACAGTAGCGGCAGTGAACGCGCCCGCCAGCATCAATCCTTCAAGCGCGATATTGATGATCCCGGCGCGTTCCGAATAAAGCCCGCCGAGCGCAGCCAGTATTAACGGCGTCGCCAGACGAACCATCGAAGCAAGCAGCGCTATGGTGAATATGTTTCTCATAAAAGTAATCAGTAATCAGTGGTCAGTAGTCAGTCAAAGCCTTAAAAGCTGATGGCTGATTACTGACTACTGATTACTCTTAAACTTTCGACCGTCGCAGCAAACTCCATTTGGAGAATGAACTGCGAAAGAATGCTTCAGCGGCTACGAAGAGAATAACGATCGCCTGAAGCACTTGAACCAAATCTTTCGAGACGTTGTCGGTAAAGATGTCAACGAATAATGCGCCGCGAGTCAACGCGCCAAAGAGGAGCGCCGCCAGCACAACGCCGAACGGGTGATTGCGCCCAAGCAGCGCGACCGCGATTCCCGTAAACCCGTAGCCAATCCCGGCAGAGAATCCCTCGTAGTAGCGATAGCGGTAGCCCAGCACTTCGTTGATGGCGACCATTCCGGCCAGTCCGCCTGAGACGGCCATCGCCAGCACGATCTGCTTCTTCACGGATATTCCGCCATACTCTGCGGCGATCGGGTTCGCGCCCGTCGCACGTATTTCATAGCCCCACTTCGTGCGCCAGAGAAAGATATAGACCAGCACGCAGACGACCAGAGCGAGAATGAAAGCGACGTTCAGAGGAATATATGATGGAAAGCCGGGGATGAACTCACCGAATCGCGGGATGTGCGCGTTGAGTCCTCTGAGAGCTTCCATGCCCGCCGGGACATCCTGCCGCCCGATGGGAACTGTCTGCATGATAGGATCGCCCGGAGCTTTGTAGTGGTACTGAGTAAAATAGCTGACCAACGCGATGGCGACGAAGTTCAACATAATCGTGTTGATAACTTCGTGGGAGCCGAACTTCGCTTTCAGCACGCCGGGAATCGCTCCCCACGCTGCGCCGCTCAGGACAGCGCCGAGACAGGCCAGCGGAATCAAAAGCCAACCCGAAAGATTCGCAAACGTGATTCCAATCCAGGCGGTGACGAAAGCGGCGATGTAGAGCTGGCCTTCCGCGCCAATGTTGAGCAATCCGCAACGGAAACCAACGGACACCGCCAGCCCCGTGAAAATCAGCGGCGTGGCGTAAAAGAGCGTGAAGCCGATTCCATCCGGCCACGACAGCGCGCTTCCAATCAGCAGCTTATATGTTTCAATCGGATCGCCGCCGATAAGCAGGACGACGATTCCGCCAACGATGAAAGCCGCGACGACGGCGACGAGCGGATAGAGGATTTCGCGAAGAAGCTTCATAGGAGTTTATGATTTTTGATTTGCGATTTTAGATTTTAGATTTGATAAGGATGAAATCAAAGATTTCAATTCTTCAAATTAATATTCCTTGTCCTTATCCAATCGCAAATCAAAAATCTAAAATCGCAAATTTCAGTGTCCTCTGGTCATCAGCAATCCGATCTCTTCGGGACTCGTACTTTGCGGGTCAACTTCGCCGACGATTCGGCCATTGTGAATCACTAACAGGCGGTCGGAGAGTCCCGTCACTTCTTCTAGCTCTGCGGAGACGAGCAGCACGGCGCAGCCCGCATCACGCAGGGCGACGAGTTTGCGGTGAATAAACTCGATTGCGCCGATGTCCACGCCGCGAGTCGGCTGCGAGACGAGCAGCAGTTTTGGACGAAGCTCGAACTCGCGCCCGATGATTAGTTTTTGCTGATTGCCGCCCGAAAGAGCGCGTGCCGGTAAATCCGGGTTCGGCGGACGCACGTCGAAATCCTTTATGACTTGTTCGGCCTGTTTGCGGATCGCTTCGTTGTTGAGCCAAATGTTGCCAAAATAAGCGACTGCCGGGGGGCGATAGTGAACGCCTAAGATCGAGTTCTCCGCTAAATCGAAATCCAGCAGCAGCCCTCGCCGGTGCCGGTCTTCCGGGATGTGAGCGATGCCCAGTTCTTTACGCTTGCGCGCGGACATCCTGATGATGTTGCTGCCATTTAATTCCACTCTGCCCGACACAGTGGGAGGCAGAATCAATCCGGCCAGAGCTTCTATCAATTCCGTCTGGCCATTACCTTCGACCCCCGCGATGCCGACAATCTCGCCCGCCCGCACCTCAAACGAAACTCCGTCCAACCGCCGCGTTCCATCCTTTGCCGTCATCACCAGTTCGCGCACGCCGAGGACTGTTTCGCCCGGATTGGCCTCAGTCTTTTCGACTCTCAGCAACACCTCGCGCCCGACCATCAGGCGCGCTAACTCGGCGGCATTCGTTTCCGAAGTTTTGACCTGTCCGACGACGCGACCATCGCGCATCACGGTCACGTCGTCCGAGATTGCCAGAACTTCCGCGAGCTTATGCGTGATGATGACGACCGTTTTGCCCTGCTCGCGCATCCGGCGCAGGATGGTGAAGAACTCTTCGACCTCCTGCGGGGTCAGCACGGCAGTCGGCTCGTCCAGAATTAAAAGTCGCGCCTGACGGTAAAGCGCTTTCAACAACTCAACGCGCTGCTGTTGCCCGACGGACAAACTCTCGATGGTGGCGTTCGGGTCAATTGATAGTCCGAATTCCTGAGAGAGCGCGCGAATCTGTGTCCCGGCGCCGCGCAGATCGAGCGAAGTGGCCGCACCCGGCTCTGCGCCGAGCACGATGTTTTCGGCGACGGTCATCGGCTCGACCAGCATGAAATGCTGGTGAACCATGCCGATGCCGAGCGCAATGGCATCATGCGGCGTCGTAATCCGGCGCACTTCGCCGTCGACCACAATCTCGCCATCGTCTGCCGTGTAGAAGCCGTAGGCGATACGCATGGCGGTTGACTTACCCGCGCCGTTCTCGCCCACGATGGCATGAATCGTGCCCTCTCTGACCGTGATATTTATACGATCATTCGCCAGCACGTTACCGAATCGCTTGGTTATGTTTCTTAGCTCAAGCATGTAGAGTTTTCAGTTTTCAGTTTTCGGTTTCCAGTTTTCAGGAGTAGCGAGTTGTCTTTGCTTAAAACTGAAAACCGAAAACTGAAAACTACTTCGCCATTGCGTCGGTCACATGAATCTTTCCGTTGATGATGTCTTGCTTGGCTGCTTCGACCTTTTGAATTGCTTCGGGCGGAATCAGCTTTTCGTTGTACTGGTCTAGAGCGTAGCCCACGCCGTCGTTCTCAAGCCCGTAGACGTGGACGCCGTTTTTGAAATTATTTTCGACGCGGTCTTTGACGATTTGATAGACGGCGTTGTCAATGCGCTTGACCATACTGGTTAAGACGAAACCGGGCTTAACCCAGTTTTGATTCGAGTCCACACCGATGACGAACTTTTTATTTTGCTCTGCGGCGTCAAACGCGCCGAGACCGGAATTGCCGGCGGCTGTGAAAATCACGTCAGCGCCCTTGCTGATCTGAGCGATGGCCAGTTCTTTTCCCTGCCCCGGATTATTCCATGCGGCGGGAGTGACGCCGACATAATTTTGCGATCACGCCAATTTTTGGATTAACAGAGCGTGCGCCTTCCGCATACCCGGTGGCGAACTTGTGAATTAAGGGGATGTCCATGCCACCGATGAAGCCGATGGTGCCGGTTTGCGATTTCATGGCCGCGATCATCCCGACAAGGTAAGAGCCTTCATGCTCTCTGAAGAGGAGAGAGGTCACATTCGGCAGCTCAATCACGCCGTCTATGATGACAAAGTTGACGTTCGGATAATCTTTGGCGACGCGCTCCACGACCGGCATCTGCTCAAAGCCGACGCCGATGACCAGATCATAATTGCGCTCGGCGAAGGCGCGAATCGCAGGCTCGACCGAAGTCGGGTCGCCCGGCTCTACGTCGCGCAGCACAATCGGAAAATCTTTCGCCGCACGTTTGACACCTTCCCACGCGGAGGCATTAAACGAGCGGTCGTCCTTGCCGCCGATGTCGAAGACAATCCCGACGTGGATTTTTGCTTTGTCCGCCTCGCTTCTCGCTCCCATGTTGCAGGCAGGGCCTCCGACGAGCGCGAGAACGCAGAGAATTACCAGACAGGTCGGGAGTCTCGATGACTTCATGCTGTGATAACTTCCTTAATCAATGTGGGAGCGGATACGGAATTGTCACCAATGATGTAAGCAGCCCGGATGCGCTCTGAAGCGATTTCCGCCTGAGAAAGCTCGCGGCAGTAGAGAAACCCTAGAGCCTCGCCTTCCTTCACCTCATCGCCGATTTTGGCTTCGGCGACGTAGCCTACGCCAGGGTCAATCACATCTTCAATGCGTGTTCGACCTCCGCCGATTGAGGCAATTGCGTGCCCTATCTCAGCCGTATCAATCCCGGTGACAAATCCAGTGCGCGTGGATTCTACCTTAACCTCGTGCGGTGTCAAAGGAAGAAGTCGCTGAGGCGTGTCACAGACCCTGGGGTCTCCGCCCTGCTCTTCGACGTTCCGGCGAAAACACTCAAGCGCCGCGCCTGACGCAAGCGCCGTCTGAATTTTCTCGCGCGCTCGTTCAAGCTGTGGCTCGATGCCGGAGAGAGCAAGCATGCGCGCCGCCAGTTCGAGCGATAGCTCCATCACGGAACGCGCCCCTTCGTTCATCTCGTTTCGCAAAATCTCTATGCACTCGCGCACTTCCAGCGCGTGCCCGACGCCGCGCCCCAATGGCTGGCTCATGTCCGTCAACAGGGCTTCGGTGCGAACGCCGCAGGAGTTTCCGGTCGCAACGAGCGCCTGCGCCAGTTTCCTTGCATCATCCTCGTTCGACATGAAAGCCCCGCTGCCGGTCTTCACGTCCAGCACGAGCGCGTCCAGCCCTGCGGCCAACTTCTTCGACATGATGGAAGCGACGATAAGCGGGATGGCCTCGACGGTCGCGGTCGCGTCGCGCAAGGCGTAGAGCTTTTTGTCAGCAGGCGCAATCTCGGCGGTCTGCCCCATCATGGCAAAACCTATCCGGTCAAGAATCACACGAAACTCCGCGAGCGAGAGATGCACGCGATAGCCCGGAATTGATTCGAGCTTGTCGAGTGTGCCGCCCGTATGTCCAAGTCCGCGCCCTGAGATCATCGGGACTACCGCGCCGCAGGCAGCAACCAGCGGAGCTAAGATGAGCGAAGTTTTATCGCCAACGCCGCCCGTCGAATGCTTATCAACCTTCGGCTTCGAGATGTCCGAGAAATCCAGCACCTCGCCCGAATGAAGCATCGCATCCGTCAGCATAGCCATCTCGGAGGGCGACATGCCGTTGAGAAAAATCGCCATCAAAACGCAGAAGCCTGATAGTCGGCCACACTATTCTGGTCACGCCGTCAACGAAAAACGCGATCTCCTCGCGCGAGAGGCTGCCGCCATCCCTCTTTTTGCGTATCACGTCCTGCGGTCTCAAACACGTCCCCCATCATTCGTCGCGTCAACAAGATGACAGCCTGCACCGTTACGGCCTCGCCGCGCCCCACCGCATCCAACCCTTCGCCCGTCTTCGCCTTGACGCTGACACACGCTGCTTCGACGTTCAATGTCTGCGCCAACTTTTCACGCATCTCCTCAACAAAGGGACGCAGGCGCGGGCGTTCCAGCATCACCGTCGCATCCAGATTGACGACACGCCAGCCGCGTTCCTTCGCTAACCACATCACGCGCGCCAGCAAATCCAGACTGTCAGCATCCTTCCACTGCGGATCACGATCCGGAAAATGAACTCCCAGATCACCCTCGCACAATGCGCCTAAGATCGCATCGGCAATGGCATGCGAGAGCGCGTCCGCATCCGAATGCCCTTCAGCCCCACTCTCAGATTCAACCAGGACGCCACCCAAAATAAGAGGCCGCCCTACCGCAAGGCGGTGCGTGTCATGTCCGATGCCAATTCGAAACATAAGCCTAGCGAGTCCGGCGAGTCTGGCGAGTCAAAACTCAAGTCTCTGCAAACTCGACAGACTCGCTAGACTCGGAGACTTTCTAAAAGAATTTCTGCGAACGCGATATCCTCTGGCCGAGTAATCTTGATATTGCGCGCGTCGCCTTCGACGATTGTGACTGTTGCGCCGAGCGATTCGACAAGAGAGCTATCGTCGGTCGCGTTTTTAATAAGCTCAGGCGATTGCTCGAAGGCACGGCGCAGCAGTTCATAGCGAAAACACTGCGGCGTGAGCGCATGTCGAAGGCGTGTGCGCTCCAGGGTTCGCACGATTTGCCCGTTTTCTACTTCCTTAATTGTATCTACAGGCGCTGCGGTGAGGATGGCCGCGCCGCTCAACTGCGCCGCCTGCACAGTGCGCGTGATTTCCTCCGGTGTGACGAAGGGGCGCACGCCGTCATGCACGGCCACTATCTCGGCGGTTGCGGCGGGCACGGATTGCAGCCCGCGCCAGACAGATTCGGCGCGCGTCTGCCCACCCGGCACAACGCGCTTGAGCTTTCGCAATTCGTATTTGCCTGCCAACGCGAGAAACCCTGCGGCATCCACTGCTGGCAAGACCACGACGATTTCCTGAATGTCAACGCACTGCTCGAATTTTTTGAGCGTGTGAATGATGACGGGGACGCCTGCGAGTTCGAGAAATTGCTTGGCGCGCTTCCCGCCTAACCGCGTGCCCTGCCCGGCAGCAGCGATAATGGCAATGTTCATAAGTAGTGGTCAGTGGTCAGTGGTCGGTGGTCAGTTAAAAGCAAAACGAATCCGGGTTTTACTGACCACCGACCACTGACCACTGACTACTGCTCTCATACTTCGTCGCCGATGCGCGTGGGCGCGGGGCGAATATCGCGCACCTGCTGGCGGCGTGCGCCGTTGGCGCGCGGCTCGGTCGCGCCGTTCTCCGCTTCTTCCCACAGCCGACCGAAGATCATTTTTCCGGCTGTCGTTTGCAGCACGCTCGTCACGGCGATTTCGGCGTTACTGCCTATGAGCTTACGCGCGTTGTCAACGACGACCATTGTGCCGTCGTCCAGATAAGCGACGCCCTGATTGTATTCTTTGCCTTCTTTCAGAATGAAGACTTTCATGGCTTCGCCGGGCAGCACGACGGGCTTTAAGGCGTTGGCGAGTTCGTTGATGTTGAGCACGTTGACGCCGCGCAGTTGAGAGACCTTGTTCAGATTGAAATCGTTGGTGACGATGACCGCATCCAGTTGCTTACCCAATTCAATCAGCTTCAAATCAACTTCGCGCACCGCCGGGAAATCCGTCTCGACAATCTGAATGTCGAGCGCGTTGTTGTTCTGAAGACGGTTGAGCATATCGAGTCCGCGCCGCCCGCGCTGCCGCTTGGAAGAGTCCGGCGAGTCGGCCACCTGTTGCAGTTCCCTCAGAATAAACTGCGGAATGACGATTGTGCCGCCCAAGAATCCCGTCTCGGCCACGTCAGCGATGCGCCCGTCAATGATGACGGAGGTGTCCAGAATCTTGTAATCGCGCCGCGTGGTCTTATCGCTGAAGATTCCGCCGAGCGCGGTCAGGTCAAGATAATCGCCCTTCGCCGCTCCGACCATCAACCCGACGTAGGCCATAAAGAATGTCAAGGCCAGTGTCAGAAACGTCTTCATCTCCGGCGCAACGGCTAAGGATTCCTGCCGACTGATCAGCGACCCGATGAGATATGCCCCGACGATGCCCATAATCGAGCCGACGGCTGCTCCGATCAGCGTCTTCAGCGAAGCGCGCCGGATGCGTATCTCAAAAAAGATGATTGCCAGCGCGATGAAAGCCGCAGCCAGGGCTGAAGTGATCTTGGAAGCTAAGAGGTCCGGGACGAGTCCGGTTGACGCGAGCCACTCGCCCGACACAGGGTGCAGCACGTATCCCGATGTGACCAGGATGGCGGTGAAAACTAATCTAATGAGAATAACGTTCGTCCGCATAATGGGGCATCTTAGCACGAAAGGCGGAAGTCGGAAGATAGAATTCCAGAAGTCAGTATAAAAGGTTGGGAGGGCTTTCAAGGCTGCAAGCGATTAAGGAGTGCGTCAGGAAGAGTGTCTCGCCCACTGTCCACATGCCTGCACACGATGGACTTTGCCGTGTCCTCTCCAGTAGACACCTCCGGTTTTAATTCCGACCATACTTCCAAATATCAGGCATAACCTTATGGCGGTAACCTCCGGTACGAGCTTTGCTGAATAAGCGGAAGCTTAATTTGATGGCTAGTTTGCAGCCACTGAAGTTAACCTTGTGGAGGAAACAACATGATTTCCAGCGTGGTGTTGATCGAAGGAAAAGACCTGACAAAAGAAGCCCTGATGTTTTCCCTATCGAACGCCAAACAAGTAGTGATGGGAAGGGTGCCCGGAAGCGGCGATTGGATTGTGCATATTGCTGCGACAAAACTCGCGGACCTTGAGAAGGCTCTCCTCAAGTATGCGAAAGTTCCCGGCGTGACGGGAGTCGTGACACTGCTGATTCGCACCTAGCCGTAACCATCAGAGGCGAAGAGTTGAAGCGCAGTTGTTCAGCTTCCGTGGGTTCGGACTTCTGCTTTCTAGAACAACTCGTCAAGCGCTTCTTCGACCGAGCGCACGCCGATGATGCGCACGCCGAGCAGGCGTTCGAGTCCCGTTGTGTTGGAAGCGGGCATGATGATGCGTTTGAAGCCAAGCGTTTGCGCCTCGCGCGCCCTTCCTTGCGCCTGCATCGCCCCGCGCACTTCGCCCGTCAATCCGACTTCACCGAAGACAGCCGTGAGCGCGTCAACGGGCACGTTTTTGAAACTCGACGCGATTGCTGTGACCACGCCGAGGTCCGCCGCAGGCTCATCTATCTCAAGCCCACCCGCGATATTGACGAACACATCATCGCCCATGAGATGAAACCCGACGCGCTTTTCCAGCATGGCTATCAGGAGCGCGACGCGGTTCTGATCCACACCCTGCGTCATGCGCCTTCCGGTTCCGTACTTCGAGCCTGAGACCAGAGCCTGAATCTCTACGAGCACGGGACGCGTTCCCTCCATGCACGCCGTCACGACCGAGCCAGCGACACCAACGGGGCGTTCCTGTAAAAACATCTCCGAAGGGTTCGCCACCGCGACCAGCCCTGCGCCCGTCATCTCGAAAACGCCGACCTCGTTTGCCGCCCCGAAACGATTCTTCGTCGCGCGCACGATGCGATGATTATGATGCCGCTCGCCCTCAAAGTAGAGCACCGTGTCCACAATGTGTTCCAGAGCCTTCGGCCCGGCGATTGAGCCTTCCTTCGTGACGTGGCCGATGAGGAAGACAGGAATCCCGCGGTTCTTGGCAAGCAAGAGAAACTGCCCGGCGACTTCACGAACCTGCGAGACAGAGCCGGGCGCGGATTCGATGCTTGACGAAAACACAGTCTGAATCGAATCAACAATAATGATATCCGGCTTCATCTTCTCTATCTCGCCGAAGATGCTTTCCAGATTCGTCTCCGGCAAGAGAAACAGATTCGCGGCTTCCAGCCCCAGACGCTCGCCGCGCATCTTGATCTGTCGCTCAGACTCTTCGCCGGAGACGTAAAGCACGGTCATTCCCTGCCCGCTCAACTTGTCCGCCACCTGAGCCAGCAGCGTAGACTTCCCTATCCCCGGATCGCCGCCTATTAAAACGAGGCTTCCCGGCACAACGCCACCGCCAAGCACGCGGTCAAACTCCGCGATACCTGATGAGACGCGAGCGTCGTCCTGCGATTCAATCTCTCGGTAAGCGACGGGCTTGACCTCGCGCATTTGAAAGCCGCCGCGCATCGCCGCGCCCTCTTTCTTCGCCGCCACCCGCGCGCGTTCTTCGACAAAAGAATTCCACTCGCCGCAGTCAGGGCATTTCCCCAACCACTTGCGCGAC
This sequence comes from uncultured Acidobacteriota bacterium, assembly GCA_963811065.1. Taxonomy (GTDB): domain Bacteria; phylum Acidobacteriota; class Blastocatellia; order Pyrinomonadales; family Pyrinomonadaceae; genus QHXM01. Next base: position 71,974 of record CAWEPR010000002.1, on the reverse strand, counting down.
TGGCTTTCACATTTCTGGCAAACGTAAACTGTTGCCGGTGCTTTCGCCACCTTACTTTTCTCCACTCCTCGCCCCGCAGAAGCTTCCGGCAGCCGAGCGCCGGGTCAGCTTCTCAAGCGATATAAAAATTTTCGGGAGTCGGCTTATATTTTACCAGCTTCGTGGCTCATCCGCACTTGATACCATTATCAATGCGGGAGCGGCGCGAAACCGGGCGAGGGCATGCCGCCGTAAGATTCGTTGAATTCCCGCGCAGTAACCTTCCGGCCTACCGGCGCGTAATCGCCCAGATGCTGGCTGGCCTCAAATGCGACAAGCTGCGCTTCGTCCCAGGGCGCTGTGGGCAACTCCGGCACTCTCAGGATAGAGCCTCTATACTGCGGGTTAGTCAGCATGTTGCGGTAGAGGATGACGGCTTGTTCCTTGTCCGCCAGCCAGGGCATGTAGTTGTAACCGCCCTGATGGGCTTTGGCCCTGACGCTCTCGCCGCCCATGACGAGGTAGACAAAGCCGTCCAGCGCAGGCCGGAACTCGCCGTCCCTCATGCCGATAGGCGTGGAGGTGTTCGGGTTGCCCTGATTAAACGACCAGTAGCGCACAGCCACCTCATCAAAATCCTCGTTCGTCCGTGGGAACGTCGGCGGCATGACCCGCAGGATGACGACGTTGTTCTCCCCGTCCACGTCTGCGACGGCGCTGATGAGATAGAGATTGTCTGCGTTGTTGAACTGCCCGCCCCCGACAGAATGGTAGAAGCGTAGCGCGTCGCCCCCCACGCTCTCGAAGATGGGAGAGAGCCGGTGACGGAAGATAGGCTCGTTCACATCCATAAAGGTGGGGTAGGGCTTCGGCTGGGGGTCGAGAGGCTGGTTGTCGTCCAGGCTTAAAACTTCAACCTCCGGGGGATCCACGCCGCCGTACTTATCTACCGGCACGTAATACCGAATGATGACCGTCAGTAGCTGTTCGGGAAATTCTGAGACTATCAGGTCTTCGGGATTATACGTGAGCAGATTCTCAAGGGCGGAGAAGCCGGAGGGCGACTGCTCTCCGGTGGAGGCATCGCTCTCCGGCTCCACGATGATGACGTAGCGGCGTGCTTGCGCCTGCTCATCGCTGCCTGCCACGAAAGGGTTAACGTTGGGAGCATTTGCCCTGATCTGGTAATCCGTCATCCCGCCCAGCGATGTGCCTGACCTCGTCGGGTAGATGTTAAAGCTCATGTAGCGTGCGTAGGGGAAATCGCCAGTGATGCGGAGGCGCGTGTTCGGGTGGCGCGTCGTGTCGAACGTGTAGGCAAGGTAGGTGGAGAAATAGTCTGGCAGGGCAAGCGAGGTCGGGTCATCGCCCGGGTAAACTCCCCAGACACCGTAAGTGTTTTTGGCCATCATGCCAAGCTCCTCTCAAGAAAATTGGACTTAGCCTTCTGAACCCCTGAGCATATTTTCAGAGGCTCACAACAACGCCTGAATGTTCTCCACCGGGCGACCGAGGACGGCTTTCGCTCCACGCTCGACGATGGGACGTTGAATCAAATCGGGATGCTTGAGCATCAGCGCAATGATTTCGTCGTCGGAGAATTCGCCTTTTCCCAAACCAAGCTCGCGGTAGACAGATTCGCTCTTTCGTAAAAGGTCGCGCGGGGCAAGCTCATTTTCCGCAGCAGTTCGCGCAGCTTCTTTTCATCAAGCGGCGCGGTGTAATAGTTGACTTTCTCAAACGCGACGCCGCTCTCACGGAGCAGCCGGTCAACCTCGCGGCACTTCGTTCAAGTCGGCTTCTCGTAAACTGTAATCTTGTCTGCCATCGCTTTGCCTCTCTATGGAAAGATGCCGCGCATGCGCGTCGCTTCCGCCACACGGTCAACGGCGAGAATGTATGCGCCCGTCCGCATATCCGTATCAAACTTCTGAGCCTTTTCGTAGACAGCGTGAAACGCCGTGCGCATCGTCTGCTCCAGCCGGTTGTTAATCTCGCTCTCCGACCAGAAATAGGAATAGAGGTCCTGCACCCATTCGTAATAGCTGACGGTGACGCCGCCCGCGTTGGCTAGAATATCGGGGACGAGAAAGACGCCCTGCTCCGCCAGCACGCGGTCTGCGCCGGGAGTAGTCGGCCCGTTGGCGAGTTCGGCAATAATCTTTGCTTTGACACGCCCGACCGATTCAAGCGTGATGGCGTTCTCCAGCGCAGAGGGCAGCAGAATGTCGCAATCAATTCCCAGGACATCCTCAGAACTAATCTCTTTCGTGTTCTGGAGGCCCAAAACGGAGGTCGTCTGCGCCTTGTGCCTGAGAGCCGCGTCAACATCAATTCCGCCCTCGGCATGAACGCCGCTGCGCGAATCACAGATGGCGACGACGATGGCTCCGTCTGCCGCGACGAGCCGGGCGATGTTTGCGCCCGCGTTGCCAAAGCCGTGAACGGCGACACGCGCGCCCTTCAACTCCATCCCCTTGATGCTACAGGCTTCGCGCAACGCATACAGGCAACCGCGCGCGGTAGCTTCGTTGCGCCCCTGCGAGCCGCCGAGCGAGATTGGCTTGCCTGTGACGACGCCGAGTTCCGTGCGCCCGCGCACCATCGAAATGGTATCCATAATCCGGGCCATCGTCTGCTCGTCCGTGTAAACGTCGGGCGCTGGAATGTCGCTGTCCGGCCCGATGATCGGAGCGATCTCGAAAGCGTAACGCCGGGTCAGGCGCTCAAGCTCGCCGAGCGAGAGAATCTTCGTGTCGCAGATGACACCGCCTTTGCCGCCGCCGTAAGGGATGCCGACGGTCGCGCACTTCCAGGTCATCCACGAAGCCAGGGCTTTAACTTCGTCGAGCGTCACCTGCGGGTGGTAGCGGATGCCGCCCTTGGCTGGCCCACGCGCGATGTTGTGCTGAACGCGATAGCCCTCGAAGACCTGCACCTCGCCGTTGTCCATCTTCACCGGAATCGAGACGACCAGTTGCCGCTTCGCATTCTTCAAAACGCGCCGCATGGAGTCTTCCAGTTCAAGATAATCCGCCGCGCGGTCGAACTGTTGCTTGGCAATCTCGTATGGGTTGAGTTGTTCCGGGATAGTTGCTGCTGCCTGCTGTTCACTCATCTAATCAAAGCCCCCGCAAGAGAGAGATGAAGTTGGAACGCTGAACGCGGAACGATGAACTGGAAAGCCTTTATCTTTACTCCCGCGTTCAGCGTTATTTTTCTGCCTGCTCTTCGATTTCTGTAATATCGCCTTCGGTGAAGAGATAGGTACGCATGTGCTTGTCGAAGACAGGATTGATGCGGCGCAGGTATTCAAGCCCCATCATCGCATGCTCGATCTCTTCGTCGCGGTTGTGTTCGAGAATGCGGCGCAGTTGCTCATCACCTGTCGCCTGCGCGCGCTGGTTATACCAATCAACAGCTTCTAACTCTTCCTGCACGGATTTGACCGCGCGTGAAAAGTTGAGCGCCAATTCGCTCATCTTGTCATAGTTCTCATGCCACTCGGCGCTGGTTGCCATTGTTCTCATCTCCCTTGAAAAAGCTGGCCGGACGACTGCAATCCTAGCAGAAATAGTAATCAGTAGTCAGTAGTCAGTAGTCAGTTAAAACAAACGACGGGCGGCTCTGCGCTTTTATCTTTAACTGACCACTGATTACTGACTACTGATTACTTTTATTTTGGAACAAGCGGCCTCGCGCCGGAGTCTAAAGGTAGTGAGCAGAGGCTCCCTTTAGACCCGCGTGGCACCGGCATGGGAGGAACAAATGATGTTTGGAAATCTGGTTGAATCAAGCTCTCACAAAGGTGACTATGCGCGCAGAGGTAGTTTTTTCCTCGGCACGCTCACAGTCTATGCCTTAATTTTTATGGCAATCGGCGTCGGCAGCATCTACGCCTACAACACGCACATTGAAAATCAGAATCTGGAATTGGTCTCGCTGATTGCCCCCGTCGAATCGCCACAGTTGCAGGCGACTCCGAGAAGCGCGGCGGCGAGGCCATCGTCAAGTAACCGCGAGAGAACCCCGATGTCGGTGAGAACCGAGATCATCGCGCCCACGACCGACCCGACCAAAGTGCCGAAGGGAACGTCTGTCACGCCTGAAACCGTGCCGCCGATTACACCGGGGCTTCCCGTCAGGCGCGGTAATATCAACGCAGATTTTGGCAGCGGCGGCACAGGCAGGCCGGGCGTCGGTAACATCTTCGGAGACGGCAATGGCGGCGGTGGCGGAAATACTGGAAACGGCGGCGACCTTGTAGCCGAGACACCCCCGCCCGTGATGAAAAAGACGGAGAGCAAGCCGGTCACGAAGAGCATGGGTGTGGTCAACGGCATGGCGACTTACCTGCCGAAGCCTGTTTATTCGGCTATCGCAAAGGCCGGGCGAGCTTCAGGCACGGTGACCGTGCAGGTCTTGATTGATGAACACGGCAAGGTGATCTCGGCTCGCGCTGTGAGCGGGAATGCACTCTTGCTGAGGGAAGCCGTTCAGGCGGCTTATCAAGCACGCTTCACCCCAACGCTGCTTTCACAACAGCCGGTCAAAGTCTCCGGCGTCATCACCTATAACTTCCTGCTGCAATAGCCGGTGGACGGCGGGCGATAGACGATGGACGAAAAGAAGCCTCGCGCTTTTACTCGTCGCCCATCGTCCGTCGTCTATGGTCTGTAATAACGCGGCACTCGCGCGCTGATGCCGCAGGTGATTTCGTAGGAGAGCGTGCCCGCAGTCTTTGCAATCTCTTCCGCCGTGACCGAGAGGCCGTTATCTTCACCCAGCAGCGTCACACGATCATTCAACGCCACGCCGGGCACGTCCGTCACATCAATCAACGTCAAATCCATCGAGATGCGCCCCACCACCGGAGCGTAGCAACCGCGCACAATTGCCCGCCCGCGATTCGACAAAGCTCTCACGTAACCGTCGTTGTATCCGATGGGCAGCGTCGCGACAATCATTTCTCTTGAAGCCTCAAACGTGCATCCGTAGCCGAGCGTCTCGCCCTTTTGCACGCGCTTCAAAAGCGTGATGCGCGAGCGCAGGGACATGACAGGCAACAGACGCGGCAGTTCATCTGCGGGAGGCAGAATGTCACGCCACAAACCGTACAGCACGCCGCCGGGTCGCACCAGGTTGCCCCATGAAGAAGGATGCGCGAATGTCCCCGCCGAATTCGCCATGTCCTCATAGCTCGGCCTGTGCCCGCGCTCACGCAGAGTCTCAACCGCTTGCCGGAAACGAGCGACCTGCTCATCCGTGAAGCAATCGAGGTCTGGAATATCTGCTGCCGCGAAATGCGTCATCACCCCGTCCACGCGAATATTCTTGAAGAATCCAAGCGCGTCGGCAAAATCATTCATCTCGTCATGACGCACGCCGAGACGACCCATGCCCGAATCAATTTTGAGGTGAACGTCTGCTATCACCTGCGCTTCACGAGCCGCGCGGTCAAGCGCCTCAATCATGTCGAGCCGGTAAACGACAGGCACGATCGAGTCTTTGAGACAAAGCTGCTCCTGACCCTTCCAAAAACCGCCGAGAGACAGAATTGGCTGCACTACACCGGCGCGTCTTAACTCTATTCCCTCTTCCGGCATCGCCACAGCGAACCAGTCCGCGCCCTCAACACTGAGCCTCTGCGCGCAACGAACCGCCCCATGCCCGTAGGCATTGGCTTTGACAACCGCCATCACCTTGACGCCGACGCCGACGCGCTCGCGCACCCAGCGAAAGTTTGAGGCCAGAGCATCCAGGTCTATCTCTGCCCACGTCGGACGCTGGCCGCTCGCTTCCGCCTCACCAGTCATCAAGCTATCTTCGGTCGTCTTTGAACTCAACATCAGCCTCGCTGCTCCGGCGACTTTTTAATCACACTCTTCCCTGCGTAAGCAGTCTAACTGCTACGAACACAAACACAGAATAGATTGTTTAGAGTTACCGGCGCAAAGATGGAAGGGGCGGAAAACGAGGCGTCCGCTTTTGTTGGACTGTCGGGAGACTATCCGCATTATTCGCGCCACATATTTTCAAAGCGCGTGAATTCTTTGAGGAACGCCAGCTTCGCCACCCCCGTCGGCCCATTGCGCTGCTTGGCGACGATGATCTCCGCAATGCCCGCGTTCTCTTCCGTGCGGTTGTATTGCTCCTCGCGGTAGATGAAAGCCACCACGTCGGCGTCCTGCTCGATAGCTCCGGATTCGCGTAGGTCTGCGAGTTGGGGGCGGTGATCGGTCCGGTTCTCAGGCGCGCGTGACAGCTGCGAGAGCGCGATTAACGGGACGTGGAGTTCCTTCGCCAGAGCTTTCAACTCGCGGGAGATTTGGGAGACCTCCTGCTGGCGCGACTCGCTGCGGCGCGAAGAGCCTGACATCAGTTGCAGGTAATCAACGATGATGAGATCGAGTTTCTTTTGCTCAGCCGCCAGCCGTCTGGCCTTCGCGCGCATTTCCAGCACCGTAATGCCCGGCGTATCGTCAATGAAAATTTTAGTCTCGGCCAGCGCACCCAAAGCGCCCGCGAGCCGCGACCATTCCTCGCGCGAGAGAAAGCCGCTGCGAAAACGATGCGCGTCAACTCTTCCCTCCGAAGAGAGCATGCGCATCACCAGCGATTCCTTCGACATTTCAAGCGAGAAGATGCCGACCACCGCTTGAGCCTGAATCGCCGCGTTCTGTGCCAGAGTTAAGCACAGGGCGGTCTTGCCCATTGACGGGCGAGCCGCAACCACTATCAGGTCGGAAGCCTGTAAGCCGGAGAGCATCGAATCGAGATCGTTGAAGCCGGTCGTCAACCCCGTCAACATCGCTGAGCGGCCAGCCATCTCCTGCACATGCTCAAGCATGGCGTCCGCGATTGGCTTGACGTGCGCGAAGCCCTGACGGGTTCGTTCATCGGCGAGCGCGAAGATGGCCTGCTCGGCGTGATCGAGAATGATCTCTGCGTCGTCTTCCTCTTCCAGCGCCTCGCTCGTCACCTTGTTGCAGACCTTGACGAGTTGGCGCAGCGTGGATTTATCGCGCACGAGCTTGGCGTAGTGCGCGATGTTGGCGAAGCGCGGCAAGCCGTAATGTAGATTAGAGATGAAGGAGAGTCCGCCGACCGATTCGACTGAGCCGTCGCGCTTGAGTTCTTCGGCAATCAGAATCGGGTTGATTTCAGAGCCGTGCTCGGAAAGCGCGATCATCGCCAGAAAGATGCGGCGGTGCGAGGGGACGTAAAAATCTTCCGGCCTGAGCAGTTCAATCGCCTGATTGATGATGGCGTTATCGAGGATGATCGCGCCTAAGATGGCGCGCTCGGCATCGCTGCTGTTCGGCAAGGGCCGTTCCAGCATTTGATCGCGGGTCGTGTCAGCGACGAAGTTTGCCATCTGAAGACTTACGTATGAAAACTAAATTTTGAAGACGATCAGCTTGCGGATAAAGACAAAAAGGCTGCAAGCGCGCGTTCCCTGCCTTTTGAGCACCGCTACGAAAGGAGCGGATGCGCGCGCTTGCAGCGCACTATACTACACGACATTGGAACGCGACAACGATTACTCGAACTGCCGCGCTCCCACGTCCGTTTTAGCTGTTTTCGGGTGAAGCTTCCGGCTCTTCCGCAGTCGCTTCCGCCCCTGTGTCAGTTGTCGCTTCGGCGCTCGGCGCATCCGCCTGCGGTGCGGCAGCAGCGGTTTCGCTCTCGGCTTTCGCTCCCCCTTCGGCCTTCGCCGCGCCTTCGGCTGTCACTTCAACCGGAACTTCGACCGTCACCTCACGGTGCAGGCGCACGGGAACGTTGAACTCGCCCGTCTCTTTGATCGCTTCGCGCAGGGTGATGCGGCGACGGTCAACTTCGTAGCCGCGCTCCTTCAAAGCCTCCGCGATATCCATTGAGGTCACAGAGCCGTAGAGGATGCCGTGATCGCCAACCTTGCGCGTAAAATTCAAGCGCAGGGACTTCATCTTCGCGGCTTGCTCCTCGGCAGTGCCCTTCTCCTTGGCCTCTTTCTTGAGAAGCGCGGCGCGCTCCTGTTCGATCTGCTTGACGTTGCTGGCTGTGGCCTGGACCGCGAGCTTGCGCGGCAGCAAATAATTGCGCGCATAACCCGCTTTGACTTTGACAATCTCGCCGCGCGCTCCCAAATCATCTATATCTTCGCGCAGGAGGACATTAGTATGTGCCATCTCTTTAACTTTCCTCCTTCGTTTAGTCTGTGGCGTATGGAAGCAGCGCAATGTTGCGCGCACGCTTAATCGCTTCCGACAACATGCGCTGGTGTGTGGCGCATGCCCCTGAAATACGGCGAGGCAGAATCTTGCCGCGCTCCGGAATGTAGCCCTGCAAGAGCTTCACGTCCTTGAAATCAATCAAGTCAACCTTCTCGATGCAGAAACGGCAGATTTTACGACGATGCATTCTGCGCCCGCCAGCGCCGCCACGTCCGCCACCACCGCCGCGTCCGCCGCGATCTCCCCTGTCACCTCTATCGTCGTCGCGGTCATATCCGCCGCGATCACGGTCCTCATAATTACTCGACATAATCTTCTTCTATCCTCTGAAAAAAGAGTCTGGAGTCTGGAGTCTCAGAGTCTGGAGTCAAAAGCATTTGAGCCTTTGACTTCGGACTGCGCGACGCCAGTCTCACAGGACTTCCCAATTTATGATTCGTAGCCCTCATCGGAGGCAACGGCTTGAGACGCTTCTTTGCGCTGAGCCGGAGTGCCGGAGAAGGGACGCTTGCTTGCCTTGCGCGCGCGCTTGGCTTTGAACTTTTCGGCACGCTGGCGATCCTCGTCAACACGCACGGTGATGTAGCGTATGACCTGATCGTTGACACGCATGCGGCGTTCAAGCTCGGCGATCTCGCGCCCGCTTCCGTCAACTTCAAACAAAACGTAGTGGCCTTCGGTCTGGCGGCCAATCTGGTAGGCAAGCTGGCGACGGCCCATGTCCTCCTCTTTGGTGACAGTGCCGCCCTGATCGGTAATGATCTGCTTGAGATTTTCGTTCAGATGGGTGATGTCCTCATCAGACGCCTTTGCGTCCACGATGAACATCACTTCGTAGGTTCTGTGTGCTGCCAAAATCATCCTCCTCTTGGATGTCTAGCCTCATCTGTAGTGATGAAGCAAGAAGGAAAAGAATCAGTTTTTAGTAATCAGTTTTCGGTTTTCAGTTAAAGCCAGATACTGAAAACTAAAAACTGAGAACTGTTTACTGACTACTGTTGTATGTTGCCATTGCTTTGTCAATGCCGTCTCTGAGGACGGCGCGAAGCGCGTCTGCGCTCCGCTCTAAAATCTTTTCAAGTTCCGCGCGCTCCGTTTTGGAAAACTCGTCGAGGACGAAATTCCTGGTGTCCCCGATTGTGTGCTCCGGTTGAATGCCAATCCGCAGGCGGATGAACTCATCGGTCTTCGTCGCCGCGATAATTGATTTCAAACCGTTGTGCCCGCCCGCCGAGCCGCGTCTACGCAAGCGAATTGTCCCGAAGGGCAACGCCAGATCGTCGCTGATGACGATCATCTCCCGGGCGGCGCTCTTTGCATCCTCCTGCTTGCTGAGCAGGCAGGCCACCGCTTCGCCGCTCAGATTCATGAAAGTCTGCGGCTTGACGAGGTCAACACGTGCGCCTTCAATTTCAGCGCGCCCGACAAGCGCGCGGCAATCTTTGCGCTTCACCTGCGCGCCCGAAGAGTGCGCAAGCAGATCAACGAGCATGAAGCCCAGATTATGGCGCGTCCGCTCATATTGCGCGCCCGGATTGCCAAGACCAATGATAAGACGACACGGTGACACGGTGACAACCAGAAGGCAGTAAGTAGAAGGCGGAAGGCAGCACACGGCATGGGCGAGTTGTTTTCTGCATACTGCCTTCTGCCTTCTGCTTTCCGTTCCCCGCGTCTATTACTTGCTTTCCTCTTCCTCTTCGCCTTCCTTCTTGCCCTTGCCGATGACTTCAGGCTCGGCTGACTCTTCTTCTGCGGCAGGCGCTTCAACCGGCTCTTCGCGCACGATGCCGACTGTGGCAATCGCCGTTTCCGGGTCGTTGAGAATCTCTATATTCTCGTCCACCGGAATATCCGAGACGTGCAGGACATCGTGGGCTTTCAATTCCGTCACATCCAGGTTGATCGCATCGGGAATGTTGCGCGGGTCGCAGCGGATTTCGATCTCGCGTAGGAGTTGTTCGAGGACGCCCTCTTCTTCACGAACTCCGTATGGCTCGCCAACAAGGTGGAGAGGCACTGTCACTTCAATCTTCTGTCCCTTAACCAGCCTCTTCAAATCGGCGTGAACCAGGCGACTGCTGACAGGATCAATCTGCCGGTCGTGGAACATCACTTCGCTGGGGCCAACACCTTCAACGTCGAGCGTGAAAATGCTGTTGTACCCTGCGTCCGAACGAAGAATCGCCGCCAACTCACGAAGCGGAGCAATAGCCGAAACAGGTTCGCCCTCGCCGCCGTAGACCGTGACGGGAACGAAGCCCTCGTGCCTTGCGCGTCGTGAATCATTTTTGCCGCGTCCCTCTCTTTTGGTCGCGCGCACTGTAATCTCTTTTCTCTCTGCCATAATTATTCTGTACTCGCTCTCTGTAAAAGTTTCGAGTTTCGGGTTATGCGTTTCGAGTTCACTGCGATTACCGGACTCGAAACCCGTAACTCGAAACTCGAAACCTGATTAAGTGTTTGCCCTTCAGACGAAGAGCGAGGAGACGCTTGTCTCCTCATGGATCGACTTGATCGCTTTCGCCAGGAGCGGTGCGATACTCAAAACCGTGATGTTCTCCAACTCGCAAGCGTCGCCGCGGAGCGGGATGGTGTTCGTCACGACAATCTGCTCGATTTCTGAAGCCGCCAGCTTTTCGCAGGCGTTTCCAGACAGCACAGCATGCGTGAAACAGGCGTGAATGCGCTCAGCACCCTTCTTTTTCAGAGCGGTTGCCACCTTCGTCAAAGAGCCGCCGGTGTCGCACATATCGTCAACAATCAAACAACTGCGACCACGCACATCGCCGACGACGTTCATTACCTCGGCGACGTTCGCCTTCTCGCGCCGCTTGTCGCACAAAGCAAGCTCGGCGTTCAGGCGTTTCGCATAGGCGCGGGCGCGCTCTGCGCCGCCCGTGTCGGGCGCAACCACGGTCAGGTTCGGCAACGGATTATCCTGATAGTGGCCGATCATCACCGGAGCGGCGTACAGGTGGTCTACCGGAATATCAAAGAAACCTTGAATCTGCGCCGCGTGCAAATCTATCGTCAGGACGCGCTGCGCGCCTGCGGTCGCAATCAGATTCGCCACCATCTTGGCGGCAATCGGCACACGCGGGCGATCTTTTTTATCAGAGCGCGCATAGCCGTAGTACGGAATCACCGCCGTCACGCGTTCGGCTGATGAGCGACGAAAAGCGTCGAGCATCACCAGCAACTCCATCAAGTGCGAATCCGTCGGCGGGCACGTCGGCTGCACGATGAAGACATCGCCGCCGCGCACGTTCTCGTCAATCTGGAAGTTAAACTCACCGTCAGAAAAACGCTCCGCGATTGCGCGCCCCGGATCGCAACTCAGATAATGGCAAATCTCTTCGGCCAGCACGCGATTCGCCGTGCCTGAGAAAACTTTGATACCGCCGGTTGTACTCATAAACTCAGTGATAGGTGATAGGTGATAGGTGATGCGATAGGCTGGTTTTCCTATCACCCATCACTTATCACCTATCACTGCTCTTCTGGCTGGGGCGGAAGGATTCGAACCTACGAATGCCGGATCCAAAGACCGGTGCCTTACCACTTGGCGACGCCCCAAGATCAACTATCTAACCGTTACCGCGCTCGCTCCAGAGAAGCGGCACATGCGCCGAGCGCTGCCAGATAAGCATGGCGTGTGAGCGTCGCGCAGGAAAAAACGCGCCACTCGCTTTCCTTCTCCAGCGTCTCAAGCGCAAGCTCTCGCGCAATACTATTTTCAAAGACTCCAAAGACGCTTGAACCGCTTCCCGCGAGCAGGGCGCTCTGTGCGCCCAGTTTCAGCAGAGCATCCTTCGCGCGCTTGATCTCCGGTTTTAGGGGAAAGATGACCGGCTCAAAGTCGTTGTGCAGTGCATAAGGATAAGAATCCGTAAATTGCTCGTCTGCACGAGAAATAGAGAGAATAATGTCGCTTCCAGCCTTTGTCAAGGCGGGGGAGTTGAGAGCTTTGTATGCTTCAACGGTCGAAACTTTCACCGCAGGCTTAACAATCAACAGGTGTTCTGCGACCACATCCTTTAAGGATGAAACCTCAGTTCCCAAGCCTGTGCCAAGGGCAGTTCCACCAATCAAAAAGAAGGGCACATCTGCGCCCAGGTCAGCGCCAATCTCTGTGAGTTCCTGCCTGTTTGTCTCAATTTCCCAGAGATGCGCCAGACCGATGAGGGCAATGGCAGCATTTGACGAACCTCCGCCGAGACCGGCCTCCACCGGAATCACCTTTTCCAGATGAATCGAAGCGCCCTTTTGGATTCCGCGCCTGTTTCTAAGAGCAACAGCCGCACGCAGAATCAGATTGCTTTCATCAACCGGGATGTCTGTTGAATCTGAGGTGAGATAAAGCTGGTTATCGTCGCGCGCCGCAAAACTCAACTTATCTTGGAGCGTGACGGTTTGAAAGATGGTGCGAAGCTCGTGAAACCCGTCAGCGCGGCGACCAAGCACGCGCAGCCGCCAGTTAATCTTGGCGAACGATGGAAGAGTGAAAGCGTCCTGAGACACTTCGGGCGGCTGACCTTTCAAAATGTGAAGCGCCAGCCGCCCTTGATCTATCTCAAAACCTTTGGACACGCTCAGCGCATGATGAAAACCTGTGTCAAGTAAACGCGGCCATCATTCGTTCGTGCCACTCCAATAGCCGAATGCGTAAAATTCCCACGCAGGATGTTGGCGCGGTGCTTCGACGAATGCATCCACTGATCTACGGCTACTCCAACCGGATCATCGTGTCCCTGATTATACGCGATGTTTTCGCCCAGAGACCTCCACATGATGCCACCCGCCGTCACGCGATCCAACAAATTCGTGCCGTCCGGCCCCTCATGGTCGAAGAAATTGCGACGCCCCATATTCTCGGAATGCAGCCGCGCCACACGGCACAACTCTCCATCCCAGACGAGAGGCTGTAAGCCATTCTTAGCGCGTTCCGAGTTGATTGCGTTGAAAGCCTGCCGCTCAAGGCTGTTGGCGGCAACGGATACTCTCGATGCGGCGACCACCGCAGCCGGACGAACGACCATCCGGTGCTGCGTCTGTTGCGGCTCCGCCGAGCGCGAGCTTGTAATAAGACGCGCGACGGGTCGCCCGGAAGACGATTGGCCGAGACCCTCAATTGTCGTGGCGGCTAAAAAGGCGAATGAGAGCGAACAGAGGAAAGCCAGGCTGGCAGACCTGCTCACAGCAATCCGGGGGAACAAATTGTAACGGCTCATCAGGGGAACTTTCTTCGGAGTCGCCCGCCGGGGCGACCACCGCACAGGGCCGTGAGATAGCTTATTAAACCTGACCGCGCTTGGGGCTGGCGGCCTACAAATGACATTCAGATAATAGCAAACAGAGTTTAACTCAATCAACTATTATTTCATTTCAATTGCAATAAAACGGAAGATGCCCGCGCTGGAGAGCGCCCTCAAAAGTTAAATGGCGTCAATGCAGAACTTATCCGGCTGGGGGGGGGGGAGAGTGAGTGAAATCTCGTGAACGTGAAGCTTAAGCCCGGCTAAACGATATGGAATAGCTTTCCGGCCTGTTATTCCTGTGTTTTGCCATCTAGTTTAGCTCTGAGCCTGGCAGTGTCAGCCGGCTCATTTACCAACGAGAGAGCTTTTTGCCAGGCGGCTCGCGCCAGTTCGAGCTTGCCTTGCCGCTGGTAGAGGTCGCCCAAGTGTTCATGGATGGCGACAGACGAAGCATTGCGCCGGGCGGCCTCCTTCAAATGGCGCTCGGCCTCGTCGAGCTTGCCGAGTTTGAAATAAGCCCAGCCGAGACTGTCCAGAAATGAAGAGTTGGTCGGATTGGAACGCACGGCGCGCTGAATCATCTCCAGGGCTTCCGTCAATCGCTCGTTTCGCTCGACCAGAAAGTAGCCTAGATTATTCAGCGCGGTCGCATTATTCGGGTCTCCGGCGAGGATGCGGCGCAAGGACTCTTCCGAGCCTTTGAGGTCGCCTGCGCGCTCCTGCGCTGAAGAGAGCGTAATCAACGCGGATTCGGTCATATCGGGTCTTCCAGCCGGAGCAAGCTCAAGCGCCTTGCGTGCCGCCACGACCGCATCGGCTGCGCGCGTAGATTGAAGATAAAGAGCCGAAATCACCAGATACTCGTCAAAATCGTCTACTGAGCCTTTGAGCAGCGTCCGCAAGAGCGCCACTCCCTCGTCAACACGGCCGAGGTCTGCAAGCGTCTGGGCTTCCAGACGCAGGAAACCGGTCTGTTCTGGATAACGCTGGCGCGCTGCGCGGATAGCCTGAAGAGCTTCGCTTTTCTTACCCTGGTCGCGCAGGAAAGCTATCTGCTGCGCGTCCGGCGTGGGGTCGTCTTTGCCAAGCAGTCGGCGCATCCGCTCGATGGTTGCTGCTGTCTCACTAATGCGACCGGCTCGCTTATTAACTTCGATGATTCTTTGCAGGAGTCTCGTCGCCACTAACTTTTCATCATCGGTTGTCAGCGGCGCATCATTGATGCCGAGTTCTTTGAGTTGTTCCTCGTAGACGGCAATCGCGTCCGTGTAGCGCAGAGCGTCCATGTAAAGCTGCGCGAGAGAGGTGCGCAGCATTTGCTGCTCACGATCCCCCTTCGGCTGGCGACCAATTGCAGCGCGCAAAGTGGCAGCCGCTTCGTCTACGCGGCCGGCGCGCGCTTGAACTCGCGCCAGCAGCTCCGTGGTCGCAATGTTTGTCGGGTCGGCAGCAACCATGCGCTGCAATTCAGTGATAGCGAGTTTGTCGTCAACGCCGCCCGTTTCCAGAGCTTGAGCTAAAAGCTCCCCGTATTCCTTGTTCTCCGGGTTGAGCGCGATGGCGCGACGAATCGAGGCGAGAGCTTCAGGCGCGCGCCCGGCGGCGAGTAATGCTTCGCCCAGCCGCGCGGCGGCGGCATCGGATGAAAGCTCGCGGCTCGTGATGTACTGGAAAAAGCGTCCCTCCGAAGAAGATGGCGCAGCAACCCATCGTGTCCAGGCGTCCAAAGCCTCCTGCTTTTTCCCGATCAGGTGGTAGAGTTCGCCGAGCAAAGCCCACGCTTCAGCATTATTGCTATCAAGCCGCACGACCTCTTTCAATTCTTTGATTGCCTGCTCGGCAAACGAGCGGTTCAGGCTGCCCTCGCGCAAGCCGCTTCTGATGGTGTAAAGACGGGAGAGGATGTGATGCCCGCCGAAGTTATCAGGATCAATTCGGATGGCGCTCAAACCTTCACGAGTGGCCGTCTCGAAATCCTGTGGCGGATAGTAGAAAGCAATTTCAGCCAATGCTGTATGCGCTTCGGCGAGCTTCGGGTCGAGCGTCGCGGCCTGTTGAAAGGCTTCTTTGGCCAGACGCAAAACCTCGCTTGTCCCGGCGCGTCTCAATTCGGAGAGATAGCGTTGACCTTCGAGCAGCTTGGCGTAAGCCTGTGCGCGTCGTTCGCGTTCTGTTCCTCCCTGCTGTGGCGCTGCGGAAGAAGCCGAAGTGTTCTTATCCTGCGCTGGCTTTGATGACGGAGACGGAGCAGGAGTGGAAGGCTGCCCGTGCGCGCTCTGTTCTGTCTGGTGAAAGACAGTTAGAACAGATACGAGGAGCAAAGCCCTCGCCATGTGAGACACGAAAAACTTCACGCGACCGTTCCTTCCGCGGGTGAGTCGTCCGCATCATCCGACTGCTCGATTGCCTGCACGAGACGCTGCCAGGCGGGTCGCTGCGGATAAGCATAAAGCAGCACGATTATCGCCACACCTCCGGCGCGGAGCATGTCGTACTTATTGCCCGTCATAATCATCACCATAAAGCCCATCAGCGCGATTGCGCCGCCGATGAAAGCGACCTGAATGGTCGTTCCCTGCAACGACGCCAGCAGCCCCGACATGCCGCGCAAAGCTGCTATGTCACGCAAACGCATGGTCTGAAATCTCGTCCGTCGTAAGACAAATGATCCGAGTCCGAAGATTAGAATAGCAATCCATAGTGCCATTGCCAGCGAAGGATCGCCGGGGCGATGCAGGGATTCGGCGGAGACGAAACCGATGATGACGAGCGCGATGGTCAAGCCAAGCAGCGCGCCAACCACCATCGCCGCCGTGCGATGACGACGCGCTAGCTCTACCTGGATGCTTTCGGACTTTTGCGCCATGTTTATTAATCCCTAAAGCTCGGATGAGCGAAATTCTAACACCCGCCTTTCATCACTAGCAAACGAACGCTTCTGCTTCCCGCTTCTTGCAACTACGCCCCGTGTCCATTTTCATGAAGCACGGGGCGCAGTCGTTAAAGTCCTTAACGTCATGCCGCCAATTTGAATCTCAATTGGCGGCATCTTCGTAGTCAGGAGCTTTTACGGCTTAGGTACAACAGTCTGCGTCGCGGGAGCAATTGTCGCAGGCGTCGTCGCAGGCGTCGTCTGTGGAGTTGTTGCCGGGGCTGACGTCGGATTGGCCGGAGCTTTGCCGGGCGTCGAAGTAGTCCCCTGCGGGAACGTGCGCGGTGGCTGGCGACGCTGCTCGACAGGCACGGGCACTACCGATGGAAGTTGCCCTCCCCTGGCGATGGCTTCATCTATCAAATCGCCTCCGGCCTTGCCGTCTTTGCTAATCAGCACGCCGTTGTTGTTGACCGTGACGTGAGCCGTGCCGATGACCTCGGTTAAGAGCTTTGCCATCATCCCCGGTCGCTCAGGCTTCGGCATCGTGCCCTTAATTTCATCTGGCGCTGGAATGGGCGCGCCGATCTTGCTTAGCTCATCGCGCGCCTTCTCCGAGTAATCACCATTCGGATAATCGCGCGCGACCATCGAGAAATACTTCGCTGCTTCATCCGGCTCTTCTTCCTGGATGTAAAGGTCGCCCAACATAAAGAGAACTTCGTCCATGTACGAGAAGTTTGGATACTTCTCGATGATTTCACGAAGCCTTGATTGTGCGCCCTTCGGACTAGTGAGGCCGCGATAAAACCTGTCCCGGTAGAAACGCGCAATCATCAGACTGTGCATACCGAGATTTTCCTGAACTTCGTTGAGGCGCTGAACGACCTGAGCCCGCAAAGGCGTGTTGGGGAATTGCTGCAAGACTGCCTTCAAACGCTGCTCGGCTTTGCGCGCGCGCGTCACGTCGCGGTTAGCCAGACCCATCTGGCGCATCTCGGCTTCGGCCTCTTTCAGCATGACGCGATCCGACAGCGGGTCGGTCGGGAAAAATGTCCGCCAGTCCTGATATGCCTGCGCCGCCTGAATAAGCGCAGAAGTCGTACCTTCGAGATAGAAGGAATCGGCGATGGCGAGTTTCGACAAAGGCAGGAACGTAGAATCAGGATAGGTGGTGATGATCGTGTTGAAGAGCAGACGCCCCGTGTCGTAGTTTCCTTTACGCACCTCTTTGGCCGCCACTTCAAAAAGCTCGCGGTCACGTCCCGGCGCAACCCCTTCGGTCAAGTCAGCATACTTGTCATCATCGCCGCCGCCGCCGAAGATGCCGAGGAATTTTCCTTTCTTTTTCTTCTTCTCCGTCGAGGCGACATTGCCGCTTGAGCTTCTGGCGTTGGCGGTCGTCTGCAAGCCTGACTGAACGCGTGTGTTCAAATCCGTGACGGAGGTTTCGAGTTTCGTCAGGTCGCTGCTCTCGACGCGCTCGGCGCGATCATACTTGGCGCGCAGGTCGTTAACTTCCGAGAGCACAGAACTGACTTCCTGCTCCAACCCGCGCAGCCGTATGCCCGGATCGTCAGGGTTCGCTTTTTCATCCTTTTTATCGGGGCTATCCTTCGAGTTCATCGAAGCGAGCGCGCTATTAAGCGAACGACGCATTGACTCCAGCTTCGAGCGCATCACCTCCATGCGCTGCACGGGCGTGCCTTCACCCGCGTTCTGAGCCATTACCATTACGCCACAGCCAAAAATAAGAATCGCGCTCAGAATGAGCGATACAATATTGCGAGAGTGCATTTAGAAACCTCCAAAAAAGTGATGAATCATGAGTGATGAGTGATGAGTTAAGAGCTTGTCACTCATTACTCATTATTCATCGCTCATTACTTCCTTCACGCCCATTGCACGGTTGCTTCGCGGAGTGCGCGAACGGCCTGCGCGGGGTCTGACTCATTAAAAACTGCCGAACCGGCGACGATGATCTCAGCGCCGGCGGCTACTACGTCTGCGATGTTATGGCGGTCGATGCCGCCGTCTATTTCGATGCGAGTCTTCAAGCCTCGTTCATCAATCATACGCCGCAGGCGGCGCACCTTATCGAGCGATGTCTGGATAAATTTTTGTCCGCCGAAGCCCGGATTGACCGACATCAGCAGAACGTAATCGGCAAAAGGCAAAGCCTCTTCGAGCGCAACCAGCGGCGTTGCCGGATTGATCGCCACTCCTGCCAGCGCGCCTTTTTTTCTAATTCCTGTCAAAGTGCGATGCAGGTGCGGGTCAATCTCCACGTGAACTGAGACCATTGAAGCGCCCGCCTCGACAAACTGCTCGGCGTAAATGCCCGGCTCCGTAATCATCAGATGCGTGTCCAGGGGCAGTTGCGTTGCCTGTTTCAGGGCACGAACAACGGGTAATCCAATCGTAATATTCGGCACGAAATGGCCATCCATCACGTCAACGTGAACGATACTGGCACCACCGCGCTCAATTGCGGCGATCTCTTCACCCAACCGTGTGAAATCGGCGGATAGAATTGAAGGAGCTATTTCAACCATTGAAAAGCGGACGATTGACGATAGACCATAGACGACTGAATGTTACTCTTTTATCGTCCATCGTCTATTACGGCGTTCCCCTGTTCGCGCCGGGATTAAAAGGTGGCGTGGTAATCGGGGGCTGACGCCTGTTGGTATTCGAGTTGTTTGTGGTGCGATTCGCGTTCGGGGTCGTGTTCGCGTTTCGGTTGCCGGTATTGCGAGTCGCGTTTGCGTTTGCGTTATTCGCGTTTCGATTCGCGTTAGCATTGCGATTGGCGTTATTGCTGTTATTGGCGTTCTTATTATTCGCGTTATTCGAATTGTTCGCGTTCTTATTTGTATTCTTGTTCTTCGGCGGCTTGTTTTGATTTTGATTCTGGTTCTGGTTCGTCGCCGTAGAGGATTGATTGGCGTTACTGTTTTCCGCAGGCTTCTCCTGCTCCTGCTTAGTCTCTTCCACGCCTGAGCGAACGCTCTCGCCCTCTTTCGGCGCGCGGCTGACTTCGACGGCGACGGGGATACCTGCCTTGACAACCTGACCCGCTTCGGGCAATTGGCTCAAAACCGTATCAGGCTTATCGGCGATCGGTCTCGCGCCTCGGACGCGGAGCTTCAATCCGGCATCGTCAAGCATCGTCTCAGCCGTGAAGCGATCTTTGCCCAGAACGTCCGGCACTGTCACTTCCGCAGTGTGCAGGCTAAGATAAACCGTGCCCAGCAGACCGAAGAGAAAGGCGACGAGGACGGCCAGGACGATCCCGACTTTTCCCAGCGCCGCGAGCGCACGCCTTCCGAAATTCACAGTGCGAACCACCTCTCCTCAAGTCAAGCTCACGGGCAAACCGGCTGCAAACCGACCGCGAAGTCTAACACCGCCATCAAGTGCGCGGCAAGGCGCGCCGCCTCGGTCAACGCCGCCGCTCAAACGAAGCTATAAAGAAGCCGTCCGCGCCGTCTCTGTGCGGCCAGATGCGCGCCGCGCCATTGTCTACAGTAAGAGTTGCGGGGATGGCCAAAGAAATTTGCTTGAAATCAGCGTTTCCGTCTAGAAAGCGGGCGACCACTTCTTCATTCTCCTCACGCTCGACGGAACAGGTGGAGTAAACGAGACGCCCGCCGCGCTTCACCATCATGGCTGATTGGCCGAGAATGCGTTGCTGCCGCATTGAAAGCTCAGAAATATCCTGGTTTGTGATGCGCCAGCGGATTTCCGGGTTGCGCCTGAGCGTGCCCGTTCCAGTGCAGGGCGCATCCACCAGCACGCGGTCAAAAGAGTTTTCAGCAAAGGGCAGAGCGGTTTCGGCATCATGCACAACGGCGCGCAAGGTTTTAATTTCCTGACGCGCGCCTGCTTCCAGCACAGTCCGCAGACGATGCTCATGCACGTCGCCCGCGACGATTAAGGAAATCGCAGGAGTCATCGTCGCGATATGCGTCGTCTTACTGCCCGGCGCGGCGCAAACATCCAACACACGCTCACCTTTCCGAGCGTCCAGCACGTGCGCGACCAACTGCGAAGCCTCGTCCTGAAGATAAATCTTTCCTTCACGCGCAAGCCTCCGCAAGTCGCCTCCCGCGCCCTCGATTCGCCACGCTTCGGGTGCAATCTGAGACCGCGAGATAACGCCCCCAGCCGCGCATAAGTCGTCTAACACTTCTTGCCTGCTCGCACGCTGCGTTACCACACGGAAAGCGACTGGCGGCGCATCATTATTAGCGCGGGCGAAGTTTTCGGCCTCGTCAGCGCCGAAGGCATCAATCCATCGCTCAAGCAACCAGACGGGCTGCGAGGTCTCTATCGCCAATTGCTCAATTGGCGATGAAGCATTCACCGCCGGATTGTAATCCATTTCGCGCGTGGCGCGGCGCAGGACAGCATTGATGAATGAAGCCGCCGAGCGCAGCCGCGCGAGATAAGCAAGGTTGACAGATTCGTTGACAATGGCCGAAGCCGGAATGCGCGAGAGAAAGCGCAACTGGTAGAGACCGAGCCGCAAAGCGCGTCTGACAGGAGCATCCAGACTTTCAGCACGTCGTTTCGAATAATGCTCTATCAAAGAATCCAGCCAGAGTTGCCAGCGCAACGTGCCGAGGACAAGTTCATAACAGAGCGCACGATCTTCAGCACGCATCTCCGTCTCGCTCGCCGCCAGCAATACGGCAGCATACGCGCCTTCTTCTTCAACACGGCGCAGGATATTGAACGCCGCGCGCCGCGCTACTGAAACCTCGCGGCCGCCCTTTCCGCCTTCTGCCTTCTGCCTTCTGCCTTCTGCCTTGTCTTTCACGCCCGCGCTCATCCTAATCTCTCGCCGGCCTGCACCCGCGCGCCGTTCAGAAAATCACGCACGCTCATCCGACGCTTCCCTTCCGGCTGAACTTCGTGAAGTTGAAGCGAGGTCTCTTCACCGCACGAAACAACCAACTCATCGCCGTGCGCTTTCAGAATCAAGCCCTCATCATGTTGCCCCCCTTCATCCGTCAAGACGCTGGCGCGCCAGATGACCAGACGCTGCGATTTATATGTCGTGAAAGCGTTCGGCCAGGGCTGAAAGCCGCGTACGCGCCGCTCAATCTGCATGGCATCGAGCGCCCAATCAACGAGCCCATCTTCACGTCTGATGATGGGAGCAAACGTCGCCTTTTCTTCAGCCTGCTCGCGCGGCTCGATCTCTTCAAGACGCGAGAGCGTGTCGCTCAATGTTTCAGCACCCAAAACGGAGAGACGCTTCATTAATTCCGGCGCAGTCAACGTCTCTTCAATCTGAGTCTCGCGTTGCAGGAGAATCGCACCCGTATCCAGCCCCTCGTCCATCTGCATCGTCGTCACACCCGTTTGGCTTTCGCCACGCACAATCGCCCAGTTCACGGGCGCAGCCCCCCTATACTGCGGCAGCAGCGAGAAATGGACGTTGATGCAGCCCCTACGCGGCGCGCGTAGAAAATCCGCTGGCAGGATGCGTCCGTAAGCGACCACCACCGCCGCGTCCGCCCTGTGAGAACTGAAAAGATTCAGTGCCTCTTCGTTCCTGATTTTCGCTGGTTGATGAACTGTGAGGCCGTGTGTGAGGGCGAACTCTTTAACAGGCGGAAGACTGAGCTTATGGCCGCGACCGGCGGGACGGTCAGGCTGCGTCCAGACAGCGACAACTTCGTGGCCGTCCTCAAGACACCGCCGCAACGTCGGCACAGCCGCTTCGGGCGTGCCCATGAAAATCAAACGCATAGAAGCAGATTGACGGGACTCGTGATGCCGCCAGAGATGGGGGCCATAATCATCACGGCAGTGGGATGACCTTCAACCGCCTATAAGGCGGAATAGCAGCTTGTTCGTCAAGCTCGCGGATGTAAACGATCAACTGCTTCCCGCGACGCACCACATACAGGTCTTGCCCCTGACCAGCCCACCAGCCGGAGCAAGCGGTCAGAGCCGTCGCCGGTACGCCCTTCGATTTGTAACCTGCCCGCTCAATGACGCTGAAAGCCCCGATAGCATCGGAGAAGATAAGCACCTTCCGGCTACCGACAAGCAGGTAGACTTTGCCTCTGGGAGTGTCCGAGTCTTCGGCAATAGTCAGATCAAACTGCCAGGAAGCATTGACCTCACCCTGCGCCGCTTTTTCATACGCGCCCGGCTCTGCATTGCAGAGCGTTGGGGAGAATGCGGTCAACATGAAGAGGATCAACAACACGCCAACATAAACAGACTTCTTTTTCATCCCTGCCTCCTCCTATAAATTTGGGTGCTGTCAAGGATACTGAACTTACTCCTTATTATTTTTTCGAGTAGCGTTGGTCGGCCATTTCGCGGGCTTTCTCGTTGGCGTTCGGAGTTGCGCCGTCAACTTTGAAATCAATATGCTCCCAGCCTTTCAAGCCTTTGATGACGAGCGTACTGCCGATGCGGTTTTTCTCCGTGTATGGATTTTCGCTGTCGTTCAACTCTTTGTACTTACCCAGTCGCATAATCACGGCGAACGGTTTGTCGTTTGCCATGCGCCACTCGACTTTCTCCCCCTTCGAGCCGTAGCCCGAATGATCCGTTCCCAAATCAATAGTCTCGTTCAGATCGTTCAAATTCTGAATTGAATAACCCGCCGCCCAGGCGCTATGGCTGATAAAAATCCGGTAGCCGCCGTAGCCTTTGCATTCGCCTGCCGGGTCGCCGCCCTCCTCCGTGCCCGGCGGGTCTTCCAGCGTCTTGCAATCGTTTTTCATGTCGGTATAAACGCTGGTGAAATTGGTCGCGGCAGCCGGAGCCGGTGTGGATTTGGCAGCTGTATTTTCCAACCTCGCATTATTCGCGCTGTTTGTTTCGCCTGAGCTTTTTTCGGAACGCGCACACGCGGCCAAGCCGAAAAGAAAAAGCATCGTCGCCGTTAAAATTTTCAAAGCTGGATTTTTCAGCATTGCGGTTTCTCCTTTACTGCCTACGGCAAGCGCGGCGAACATCCGCCTTTAGAACGCGCACCTGTAGTTGGAAAACTCGTAAGCCTTGTTCCACGTCCCACCCTGCTTCTTGTAGATGAAATAGCCGTCTCCCTCAAGTCCAGTCGTTAGTGTGACGACTTCGGAAGCACCATCCCCATCAAGGTCGAGCGCATCAACCAACCTCTCCAGATAGACGCCATCCTCTATGATATTAATTTCCGCGCCGGACATGAGGTCTTTCTTCGTGTATCGCTCATACTGCAAGACGGTCGTGCGATAACTATTCCCTTGCGGCTCGGCAAAGAGGAAGAGCGCGTAGCGCGCCGCGCCGCCTGTCTGCTTCTTGACGACGAAGCTGCCGATTAATTCCGACTTGCCGTCATTGTCCAGATCAAGCGCGGTGAGATTGATTGTCATTAAGTTAGAAAGCAGCGCAGCCGGGACGCCCTTTTGCTTGTATGCTGCTCGAACGAGCGGCATGAGGGCGGCTCGCTCAGCAGGAGTCGGCGACCTACGGATGCTCTTAGCCCCGCCGAGCGAATCGGAATTCGTCGCCAGCGCCATCACATTTTGATTGAGCTTGGCTGAGGAGCGTAAAACAACGTCAGCGCTTGAGCGTGAACAGTCTTTATCTTTATTCGACTCCTTAACGGTCAAAGACCCTGCCTCCGCGCCTCCGAAAAGCACTCGATACTTGCGGCCTTTGGAGTAATAAGTGCTGGCGAAGCTGGCCATCTCCGCTTCATCCGAGTCGCCCGCGACGGGTTGCTTGAATTGCCCATTCTCGATGATGACGAACGGAACCATGAACGCATATGAAGGTTGCATGGAGGAAACAGCGAAGACCACCGTCGCTTTTGAATTTTCCTGAAGAGGCTGCGTCGCGGCGGCGCTTCCGGCAAATAGAGAAGCGAGCGCGAGCGACATTGTTAAGCAGGCGATAATGATTGCGCGTTGAAAACGCATGTGGGAATTTCTCCTGACGAGCGAATATTTGTAGGGGCAGGGCTTGTCCCTGCCCGCTCAATTTACGAAATACACGGGCAGGGACAAGCCCTGCCCCTACTATATAGCTGCGCGCTTTTCTGCCGTCTGGCTTTCGCGGGCGGCGATCTTGGTGGAGGAGAGTTTGGCTTGCATAAAGAGCGCGAGATAATCGCGTCCACCGGCCTTTGAATCCGTCCCCGACATGTTGAAGCCTCCGAATGGATGAACGCCGACGAGCGCGCCCGTGCATTTACGATTCAAATACAAATTGCCAACGTGAAACTCGCGCCGCGCGCGTTCGAGTTTCTCTTCGTCGTTCGTGTAGACGGCTCCGGTCAAACCGTATTGCGTATCGTTGGCAATCCGTAGCGCGTCGTCAAAACTTTCAGCGCGAATGACGGCCAACACCGGCCCGAAGATTTCCTCCTGCTCGATGGTCGCGCCCGCTTTGACATCGGCAATCACCGTCGGCTCGATGAAGAAGCCCTGCTCGCCGTCGGAGCCTCCGCCAGCCACGACGCGCCCGCCTTCCGATTTGCCCTTCTCGATATACTCGTTAATCGTCTTGAACGCTTTCTGGTTGATGACGGCAGACATATTCGTCGCCGATTCTGTCGGGTCGCCCACTTTTATCTTTTCCGTGCGCTCGACGATTTTTTCAAGCATCGAATCGTAAATGTCCGTGTGAATAATCGCGCGCGAGCAGGCGGAGCATTTTTGTCCCTGAAAGCCGAACGCGGCTTGAACAACTCCGGTCGCCGCGTCGTCCAGATCAACGCCCGCATCAACGATGATCGCATCCTTGCCGCCCATCTCCGCCACGACGCGCTTGATCCAGATTTGGCCTTCGTGAACCTTCGCCGCGCGCTCGTTGATTCTGAGGCCAATCTCTTTCGAACCGGTGAAGGCAATGAACCGTGTCAACGGGTGGTCAACAATCACGTCCCCGACTTCTGCGCCCGAACCCGGCATGAAGTTGACCACGCCCGCAGGCATCCCGGCCTCTTCCAGAATCTCGAAGAACTTGTATGAGATGGTGGGCGCGTCCGAAGAAGGTTTCAGCACGACCGTGTTGCCGGTGACGGCAGCGGCAACCGTCATCCCGGCCATAATCGCCAGCGGGAAATTCCAGGGAGGAATAATTGTGCCGACGCCGAGCGGGATGTATTCAAGGCGGTTGTCTTCGCCTTCAATCTTGGTCAAAGGCTGCTCGCCCGCGTAGCGCATCATCTCGCGCGCGTAGAACTCGCAGAAGTCGATCGCCTCCGCCGTGTCGCCATCAGCTTCCGCCCAACTCTTCCCGACTTCATGAATCATCCACGCGGACATCTCGTGCTTGCGCTCTCGCAAAATCGCTGTCGCGCGAAACAGTATTTCGGCTCGCTCTGCCGGGGGCGTGAAGCGCCAGGTCTTAAAAGTCTCATGGGCTGTTTCGACGGCGCGGCGCGCTAGATCGGCGGTAGCTTTCTGGAAGCGTCCGACGACCTCAGTCTTTTTCGCCGGGTTGAGGCTCTCGAATTTTGCATCCGTTTTGATTCGCTCACCGCCAATCACCAACGGATACTCGCGCCCCAATTCTCCCTTGACCTTCTCAATCGCCGCGCGCATCTGCTGCGCGTTCTCTTCACGGCTAAAATCAGTAAACGGCTCGTTACGGAATTCGGTCTGCATACAAAGCTCCTTGAAATGAATGAAAGTTTTAAGGCTTGTTGCTCACATTGGAAGCGCTACCCCGGTCGCCATTCTTGTTGAAGCCGGGCGGGACTGTGTAGGTGTTGCCGTTGACCGCGTTGGTGTTTCCCTCGCCTGTGCCGCCTATCCCCTGATTCTCCGGCCCAATGCCAGCCGACCCACCCGCGCCGCTATTCCCACCCGCGCCCGTCGTGGTAGACCCGGCGCTGGCATTGGCATTCGCGTTCGTGACAGTGGTGCTTCGCTCACCGCAGGCAATGAAAAGGCAAGAGACCAGCAGGGACAGAATCATCAGAGTTCGTCGCATCAGGTTTTCCTCCCGCGCTTGCGTTGACTTCTAAAACTTTTAGGATGCCGGAATGTTACCACAAGTCAGACACAAAAACGCGGTCGCCCGCGTGATGCTGTAGGGGACGACCGCGTTAAGAGCGCGTTCAATTTTTCCGACTCTCTACCATTGACCCGCTTTTTGCAGCTTCTTAATCTTGCGCTTGACCAGCTCGCGTTTGAGCGGCGTGGTCTTGTCTATGAAGACAATGCCGTCGCAGTGATCTGTCTCGTGCAGCATGCAGCGGGCAGTGAGTTCCATGCCGTCAACTTCAAACAAATTGCCGTTGACATCGTGTGCGCGAACAACCGCGCGAAACTCGCGCTCGACCGCGAAGAAGATGCCCGGAAACGACAGGCAGCCCTCCTCGCCGTTCTGCTGGCCTTCGACCCTTAAGACTTCCGGGTTAATCATAGCAATGCGCTGGGCGGGGTCTTTGCCGCCCGAACAATCCATCACGAAGAGACGCTTTGAGACGCCGACCTGCGGCGCAGCCAAACCCACACCCGGCGCGGCATACATCGTCTCGAACATATCGGAGACGAGCTTTTTGAGGTTATCGTCAAACTCCGTCACGGGGTCGCCCGGCGTTAAAAGCACGGGGTCGGGGTAATGTTTAATTTCCAGTAATGCCATCTCGCTTTTCCTTCTGGATGCTGGGCGAATGAGCCGCCAGCTATCAATTTCACGTCCTGATTTTACGACAAATGGTCTTCACGCGCCAGTAAAGATAGCTTTAGAAGCAATGTATAGCTAGCGCGTTGCCATGAGCCCCGGCAGGGGCGGAATAACAGTAGCCCAGCACGTCAGTGCTGGGTTAAGGGGCAGGATAATTATTTAAGCCCCGGAGGGGCGACATAATATGCCGCCCCTCCGGGGCTAGAAATTTGATTGATGCGTTATTCCCAGGGCTGACGCCCTGGGCTATTGTTATATCGCTCCTCTGGAGCTGTAATTTAACGGACTTCCAGCTAAATCACCTCCGGCTCTGGATACGCACCCGCAAAGCTATGGACGGCATCGGGCGTCACGAAATTGCTGGTATTGACGCTGCTCGCTGCTCCTCCTGCCTCTGCCAGCGCAAAGACGTGCCTGCGGTCATCGCCAAAACCGAAGTGCCAGCGTGGTTCGAGACGGCGAACTGTCAAGCCGGCTCGTTCGCAAAGCACTCGCAAATCTTCCCGGCTGCTCAGGGTATGGATATGGCCGGGCGTGTGGCTTTCAAGCGGCATGGTCAAAACCAGTTGCCCACCCGGTTTGAGCACTCGCGCAATCTCGCTGACGACCAGCTCAGGTTCAGGCATGTGCTCTATGATCTCGGATGCGATGACGAGATTCAGGGATTCGTCCGCGTAGGGTAAATGCGTGACGTTGCCCGCGCGAAAGCTCGTGCGGTCGGCCACCCGCTTGTGCGCTGCGAGCTTTCGGGCATACGTGATGGCTTCCCGGCTAATGTCCAGACCGTGCCCCGTCCACAACGGCTTCATCATCAGAATCTCGCTGAGGATTACGCCCGACCCGCAGCCTAAATCCGCAAAGCTCGCTTGCCGGGCGCTGATGGATTTGACGACCCCTTTGACGAAGTTCAGACGCGCGGTCGCCGATGGCTGCAAAGCGTAGGTGAAATGTGTGACGACCGGATAGAACGATTGGTCGTAAATTCCACGGCACGCTTCATCAAACGGCAGATGATCGTCTTGCTCTCTTCGCAGCCTGATGTAACGGCGAAGCAGGCGTGCAATCTCTTCCGGCTCGGATCGTGTCACGGCGAGTACGTCCGCGATGATCTGGTCGGCCCTCTTCCACATCGAGTAAGCGTCAACGCCGAAAACCTTAGCGAGCGGTGGCCCAATGCTGATGTAAAGTGCAAGGCAAATACGTTCCCACAAGGGAGCGACGCGAGAGTTCGCCCCGATCAACTCAAGACAGTGCCTGTATTCTCTGAACCGGGTCTTGCTCAAAAGCCTGACTTCAAACGCCATGATGATGCTCTCCTTTTCGTTTTCATGACGGCCTGTTCAGCAAGAGGTGTTCCGTTCCGTGTGGACACGATGTTTGTGCCGCGCCGCAATTGAATTCAATGAATCAAACGCGCCTCTGCAACGCTGGCGGAAAGGTGAGCGCATCAATCGCTCGCTATAAAATTATTTCGTCTGAGGTAAAACTGCTGCTGCCCGCTAAGCATCACGGATGGAGCGAAAACGTGACATTGAGGTGATTATTATTTTCTGTTCGTTCCGGTATGATGAAGGCTACAGTTGGAATCTATTGGATGGAAGTGAGCAAGGGGTTATGGCAGGAACAAGCGTTAAGGTTAAGAGGATGAAGAAACAGGCCGAAGAGGTGATGGAGACGGTCGCGGACAGCCCCTGGATGGAGCGGATCGCGCGTTTCGGCTATGCGACGAAGGGAGTGGTTTACATCGTCGTCGGAGGATTGGCCACGCTCGCGGCTGTCGGTTTGGGCGGAGAGGCGACGGATGTGCGCGGCGCGCTTTCTGAGATTGAGACGAAGCCTTTCGGCAAAGTCGCGCTCGCGACAGTCGCCTTCGGTCTCATCGGCTATGTTCTCTGGCGCTGGATTCAGGCGATTGCCGATGCCGACCATAAGGGGACGAAGTTGAAAGGCATCCTCCTCCGCATCGGCTACTTTTTCAGCGGCGCGGTCTATGCGGGTCTGGCTTACAGCGCGGCAAAGATATTGTTTGACGTAGACGAACCCGACGAAAGCAGCAGCGAAACGCAGGAGAACTGGATCGCGCGCGTGCTGGCGATGCCTTTCGGGCGCACGCTGGTCATCCTCATCGGCGGATTTGTGATCGGCTTCGGCCTTTACCAAATCTACAAAGGGTTGAAGGCCAAGTTTCGCAAGCGGCTCAAGCTGGGGAAAATGAACGAGACGAAAGATACCTGGGCAACGTGGAGCGGGCGCATCGGCTATGCGGCGCGTGGGGTGGTCTTCTGCATTATCGGCTTCTTCGTCATTCAAGCCGCGCTGCATTTCAACCCGGATGAGGCCAAAGGGCTGGACGAGGCGCTGCAAGCTCTCGCCGAGAACTATTATGGCGCGTGGGCCCTGGGCGTGATTGCCATCGGACTCATCGCCTACGGTTTCTACATGCTCGTCGAAGCGCGCTATCGTCGCATTGCCGAATCTTAATCAATCTCAGTTCCCGAATCTCTGGCGATACTCAGCCGAGTTTAAGAAACCGCTGATCATCATTCGATAATCTCCGCCCGTCTGATTCATCGTCTGAATCCAGTTCACGTATGACCCATCGGCAGAACGGCGCAAGTAACCGAAGTATTGCATAATCACAAAAGCCTCTGTGTAGTACTTCTGATAGACTTCCGCGCTTTCCGTCAGCGCACGCAGGACCTGCGCTCTCGTCATCCTCTGAGCCGCGAGTTCGGTGATCCAGAAATCTTTGCCCGTATGCTCCGGCAACCCTACGGTTTGCAGCAACGCCTCGACATAAGCGGTCGGGTTATTGAGGGTCGAGTCATAGCGGTTTCTGAACTCGCTTCTCGCCATAAACTCGTCAACGAAGGCCGCCCTGTTGGCCTCTAATTGCTGTGTTGAGAGAAACCCGCTGACCCTGGCAAAGTCAGGGATGAACTCTTCGTAGAGTGGAATCTTCCCGATTGCTGAGTAGAACCGGTAGACGAAGTACGCACGGGTCTGAAATTCCTCAGAGCGAAAGAAAGCCGAAGAGACTTCGATGCGGTCGCAGTAGTTGCCATTGGCGTCTTTGCCAGATGGAGGGCAGTTGTTCAGGACACTTTGCCAGCCTGCGTAGCCCACCGGGTCCGGCTCTCGACCCAGAAAATCTATGTAATGCTGGCGGACGAAAAACGGCGTCTGGTCAATGGGGTTAGCGCCGGTTGTCGCATCATCGTCTGTGATAGTAATCGTCGCCGTCGTAATTGCGCCAGAGCCTGCGGCGGCGGGATTGCTCAGGCTAATGGTGAAGCTCTCCGTGCCTTCGACCAACCCGTCGTCAACCAGCGGAACAGAGATTGTCCTGGAAGTTTCTCCGGCAGCAAATCTGAGCGTCCCCACGGTCGTCGCGTAATCACAGCGGGCGGAGGCCAGCCCCGTGACGCTGCTACAGAGGCTCAGTCCTGAGTTGTCTGCCGAGGCGTAATCCACAGTAGCCTCTGCTGAAGAATCTGAGCGCGTGACAGAAACGGCAACGCGCCCGTCGGCTTCTCCGACCTGATAACTCGCGGCGCTGAATTGAAAAGCGGGAGCATCAATCAAGCCTGTGAAATTCGCGGTCTGGCTTTGGTCTAGATGATTGAAAACCGCTGTCGGTGGCGTAAAACGATAGCCTGCTTTAGCGACACCGATTGTGTAGTTTCCACCCGCAGGCAAGCCCGTAAAACTAAAATGCCCGTTCGCATCTGAAACGACTGAGCTTTGCGTTTCATTGATGGTAATGGTCGCGCCTGAGAGCGGAGTATTGTCGCTGTTCGTAATGACTCCGCCGATGTCATACGTCATAACGCCGAAAAATCCACCTGCCAGAAGTGCTGCCTTGTTTTCAGCGAGCAGGTATGTGCCGGGATAGTATGCGTAGCCAGCGTACATCAGGGAATTGTAGGCGGACAGCCCCTCCGCGCAGTTGCCGCTATCGCAGCCGGGAGGGTGCGGAAGGCCCAAGGCGTGGCCGAGTTCATGACCGAGACCGCCGATCCACCGATTGACGCCATAATCTCCCGGGTTGTCGCCGGGGCAGACCGACACCATGGGCTGGTTCGTCAGCCCGCGCAAATCATTGGCGGGAAGCAGCGCAATACCGTTGGTGCCGCCGGTGTACTGTCCACAAATCAAATCGGCGTCAACATAGAAAATCCAACGATTGTCCGGGTCGTCAAAACCGCCTCCGGTGAGCGCGAAGCCATCACCCAACACGTTTTCATAAAAACCGCCGGGACGCGAATTGTAATCTGTGGAGTAGAACGCGGCGGGATGAGGTAGTTGATAGACTTCAACGATTGGCGCATGAAGCGAGAAGGCGTAACCGCTGCCCATCTGATTCCTGTAGAAGCCCTGCAAATCGGAGATGGCGTTGGCGATGGCGTTTTGATAATCAGCGCGAACGCTCTTGTCAGAGGGCACAAGGTAAATCATTCGCACCTGTTTTGACGATTGCGCTGAGGGCGCGATTTCAGTGTTTGCTCTTTCGCTTTGCCGTTGACGAAATACAGGATTGTTGAATGAATGCTCCTTAACGAATCGGCGCTGCGCCTCTGAATCTGGAACTTCGAGTCTACCAAGCGGATTATTCTGCTGAGGAGCAGAATTTTCGCGCACCGCATCCTGCGCGAAAACGGGGAGTTGTGTCAGAAGCAATAGCATCCAAAACACTGTCGAACGCTTTGCCTTGCTAATACACATCATTGGCAATTCTCTAAAGCAGCAAACTCCGTGAGGCATTTCATGACCTAAGGTCTTACAGTCCGAACCTTGATTTCATCATCACTTGAGATAAACAGGCCATCTTTCGACACACTCGCCCTTGAGCTAATCGGTTTCGATCTTTATTGAGCCAGTTCGAGATGAGGCTGAGGCAGTTTGGACTACACCAGCAGGTCCGGGGACAGCAGCAAAGGACAGAATTTACAAGTAAGTTGGAGTTCTGTCAAACAACCGGCGGCAATTGTAATCCTCAAAAATGTTGATTGAAGATGTTGTTAGCTGCCGATCAACTGCGTCTCAATGAAGCCCCACAGTATGATGGAGAGTCCGCCGATTTCGCCGACGATCAAGAGATACATATACCAGGTCGTGGTGAAGGTGCGCTGATGGAAGATATTCTCAGTATCGTTCCTGATGCCGTGACTCAGGTAACCGAGGATGGTGATGACGAGGAAGACGAGAACTGCGGCGACGGCTCCCATCTGCACCTTCGTCGAGTAGGGGTTGTACTCAAGCAGTTTGGCGATAACGAGCATGGCGAAGCTGTAAAGGAACGCAGCGCGGTGGGCGATGTCCACGTAAACGGGCGCACGATGCTCGGGACTCGTCATGATGCGCTGGTATTTCAAAACGCCGGTCAGCATTCCCAGTAGCAGAAACAGACCCGAAGCCAGCAGACTGATTTTGATGGCAAGGCTCACCGGGGGAATCTCCTTACATTTGCCGAAAATCAATAACCGCGCAACTGTTCTCTGTAGCCTTCAAAGTTGCGCCGCATCTCGCCAAGAGAATCGCCGCCGAACTTCTCGCGCATCGCAGCACAGAGAACGAGCGCGACCATCGCTTCGCCAATCACTCCCGCCGCCGGGACAGCCGTGATGTCGGAACGCTCGAATGAAGCCGACTCTTCCTTTTTCGTGTCAATGTCTACTGAACGAAGCGCACGGCGCAAGGTCGAGATGGGCTTGAGATGGCCGCGCACGCGTAGTTCCTCACCGTTGGTGATGCCGCCTTCGAGTCCGCCCGCGCGGTTGGTCTGACGTATGAATTGTCGGCTCTCTTCGTTGTAAGCAATCTCGTCGTGGACTTCAGAGCCGGGAAGACCAGTGGCCTCTGCGCCCGCGCCGATGGCGACGGCTTTCACAGCCGGAATAGACATGACTGCCTGGGCAAGTTGCCCGTCGAGTTTCAAGTCCCAGGCTGTGTGTGAGCCTAAGCCCGGCACGAGTCCACGCGCGACGACCTCGAAGATGCCGCCGAGCGTGTCACCCTCGCGCCGCTTTTCATCAATAAGAGCGACCATGCGCGACTGCGCTTCCATCTCGGCGCAGCGCAGCGGTGCGTCGTCAGGGATGCTTGCGATGGCGTCCCATGGAAGTTCTAAAGGAGCATCGGGGATGCCGCCGAGTTGAATGACGTGGCTGATGATCTCAACGTCGAACGCCGCGAGGAGTTGTTTCGCTAACGCTCCGCAAGCGACGCGCGCCGCAGTTTCCCGGGCAGATGCCCTTTCCAGCACGTCTCGCAAATCCCGCGCGCCGAATTTCTGCCCACCCGCGAGGTCTGCGTGTCCGGGGCGAGGACGCTTCACGCGGCGCGATTTTTCCGGCGGCACATCATTGGGAGCAACCGACATCACCTCAGTCCAGTTTGCCCAATCCTTGTTTTCAATCGTCAGGGCAAGCGGCGAACCCAAAGTCAGGCCGTGACGCACGCCGCTCGTAATCTCCACCCGGTCGCGCTCGATCTTCATCCGGCCCCCGCGCCCGTAGCCCCACTGTCGCCTTTCCAGTTCGCGGTCTATCTGCTCGACATCAACGGGCAACCCGGCTGGCAAGCCTTCGAGGATGGCGACGAGCGCCTGTCCGTGTGATTCTCCGGCGGTACTAAAACGAAACATTTGGATTAGCCTATTAACTGAATCAAAGAAGTTATTAAGGCGCACACCTGCGCGCTATTTTAGGATTCTCGTCTTCGTATTGCTTGATTATTCCGGCATACACTTGCTGAGCTTTATCGCGGTCGGTGTCGTCACCAATGAATTCTCCCGTGCCTTTAATCGTGGTCATCAGCGCGCCTAGATTGCGAGCCGCCGAGACGATCTGGTTCGGCAATTCGTTGTTGACGTCAGCCACATAAATGGACATCCGCCCGCGCGCTCCCGGAACAAGCGTGCGGAAGGGGACGCCGTTTCTGTCGAGCGTCCCGGCAATCGAAGCGAGACTTCGTTTGCCGAGCCAGATGCGAAGGACGTACATCCTTGCTGCGCCTGAATCATCCTGCCTGAAGTAGAGAACGGTCTTCTGCCTCCCAAGCTTTCCCAGTCGCGCATCCGCATAGCGCAGCGTCCGTCTGTCTGTGAAGACTCGAAACAGTGCAGAATGTTCCGCGCCATCCGTAAAGCTCCCGATTGCCTTTGCGACCGTCGGCTTCAGACGCAAACAGCGAGACAGGCGGTGAATGTTGTCAATGAACATTTGCTCTTCCCTTGAGTTGAGCAGCCGGATGGCGTCGGCCAGCGTGAGATTTTCGCGCGTGTTCGGGCTCACAAAAGTATAACTCTCGGCCTTCTGCGGCTCTTCTGCTCTGGCTGCGGATTGTTGTGGAAAGATATTCCCACTTGCCGCCAGCAACAGCGCGACCGAGAGCAAAGCACGACGCATGACGTGGTTTTTCATGGATGGATTGAACTTTCGCTCATATCATCGTAAGTTCACGCTCGCGCAGATACTTGAGGCGGTCGCGCACTTCCGCCGCGCGCTCGAATTCGAAGCGACGGGCTGCCTCGCGCATCTCAGCTTCCATGCGCGCGATGGTCTCTTTAATGTTGGCCCGCGTGTAATCGGCATATTCGTCGAGGTTGAGCGGTACTTTGAAATAGTCCGCTTCGTAGGCCGTGACGAGCGTTGATTCGATAGGCTTGACGATGGTTTTCGGGGTGATGTTGTGCTCGCGGTTATAGGCTTCCTGAATCACGCGGCGGCGCGCTGTTTCGTCCATCGCGCGGCGCATCGAATCCGTAATCTTATCGGCGTAGAGAATCGCTGTGCCGCTCGCGTGTCGCGCCGCGCGCCCGATGGTTTGAATCAAAGAGCGCTCGGAACGCAGGAATCCTTCCTTGTCCGCATCGAGAATTGCGACGAGCGAGACCTCAGGCAAATCCAAACCTTCGCGCAGGAGGTTGATGCCGACTAAAACGTCAAACTCGCCGCGCCTGAGGTCGCGCAGGATTTTGATTCTTTCCAGCGTTTCAATATCCGAATGGAGATATCGCACGCGCACGCCGACCTCTGCGAAGTATTCCGTCAAATCTTCCGACATCTTCTTCGTCAACGTTGTGACCAGCACGCGTTCGTTACGCTCTGCCCTGACGCGACACTCTTCCAGAAGATTATCAATCTGTCCCTTGACGGGTCGCACGTCGACGACCGGGTCCATCAGTCCGGTCGGGCGAATAATCTGCTCGACGACTTCGCCCGCAGCTTTCGTTAATTCATACGGGCCGGGTGTAGCCGAGACATAAATCGTCTGCCCGATGCGCGCCTCGAATTCCTCGAAGTTGAGCGGGCGATTATCCAGAGCAGAGGGCAGACGAAAGCCATACTCGACGAGCGTGCGCTTGCGCGACTGGTCGCCTTTGAACATGCCGCCAATTTGCGGAATGGTTTGATGGGATTCGTCTATCACCATGATGGTGTCGCGCGGGAGATAATCAAGGAGAGTCGGCGGCGGTGACCCCGGAGCTTTACCCGTGAGATGTCTGGAATAGTTTTCAATCCCACGACAAAAGCCCATCTCTTTAATCATCTCAAGGTCGTACATCGTGCGCTGATGCAGGCGCTGTGCTTCGACGAGCTTGCCTTCCTGAATCAACTTCGGCTCCCACCATTCAAGCTCTTCTTTGATGGTCTTGATGGCGCGCTTGACCGTCGGCTTCGACATCACGTAGTGCGATTTCGGATAGATGGGCAGACGTTGTGTGTGCTTGTGCAGGACTTCGCCGAGCAGTGGGTCAATCGTCGAGACGGAATCAATCTCGTCGCCCCACAATTCAATGCGGTAAGCCTGATCCTGATAGCTCGGATAAATCTCCACGACATCGCCGCGCACGCGGAAAGAGCCTCGATCAAACTCTACGTCGGAACGTTCATACTGCAACTCGACCAGCTTTTGCAGGAGTGCTTCCCGCGTCATCTTCATTCCCGGCTCGACGAAAAGCAGCATGCCGTAGTAGGCGTCAGGGTCGCCGAGGCCATAGATGCAGGAAACAGATGCGACGACGATCACATCTCGGCGCTCGAACAGCGCACGCGTCGCAGACATCCGCAGGCGGTCAATCTCTTCATTGATCGTCGCCTCTTTTTCGATATACATGTCGGAGGCGGGAACGTAGGCTTCCGGCTGGTAATAATCGTAATAGGAGACGAAATACTCGACCGAGTTTTCGGGAAAGAAGGTTTTGAATTCCTGGTAAAGCTGCGCCGCGAGAGTCTTGTTGTGCGCGAGCACGAGCGTGGGGCGCTGCGTCTGCTGGATGACGGTGGCGACGGTAAAAGTCTTTCCGCTGCCCGTGATACCGAGCAACACCTGATTTTTCTCGCCTTCGTCCAGACCCCGCACGAGCGCATCAATCGCCTGCTGCTGGTCTCCCTGCGGCTGATATTCTGATTTAAGATTGAATCCCATAATGATAAATGACGAGTGAAAAGTTAGAGCTTAGATTCTAACTTTTCACTCGTCACTTGTCACTTGACGCTGATTTAGCGCGCTACTTCTTGAGCAACGCCTTATCCCGCCAACGGCGCACGCTCATCACGTCGAAGCGCTCGCCCTCGAAGACGATCTGCTTGACGGGCTTCTTGCCATTATCGCTCGCGCGCTTCAGCCAGTCGCGCACTTCCATCCAGCGCACCTCGCCCTCCGAGTTTCGGACGACCAGCAGCACGGGAAACGCCTGCTCCATCCAGTAGCGCGCGTGGCGCTCGTCCTTGATCGTCGAAGATTTCCGCACCGTCGCCCTTCCGCTTGCGGAGATAGGAATCGCCCGACTTCAGTTGCAGATAGAGCTTTCTGCCGGTGGCCTCGCCCGCATCCGACTTGAACTCGATCTCCATGTCGATGCCGTGGTCGCTCACGGTGAACTCGCGGCTGATCTGCCCTGCCAGCGCGACGGTGGAGATCACCTCGCCGACCAGCGCGCGTTCCTTGCTCTCGTTGTCCAGTACGATCGCCGACTGCTCTTGAAGTCTCGTAGCACGCGTCTGCTTCATCTCCGGCGCTGGCAAACAGCTCCTCCAGTTCGATCCCAGAGCGGCACGCGTTTCTCGCATTCCACGCAGAGAATGTCGCTTCTTGCCCTTCTTCGCCAGTTTCGCTTCATCGCCACCTCGCGATTGCCAACCGGAGTGCCGCAATGCGGGCAGACGTAATGGCGCAGTCGCACCACGTCCCTGGCGCTCTGGAGCAGGTGCTCGTGGACGTACCGGCTGAAGATGATCTTCTCCTCCATCGGAATCGTCCGGGTCGAAATAGACCTCCAGTTCGCCCGCGCCTTCCGCCCGGCGGGTCAGCTTCACGCCGAGCTGTTTCCCGGTGAGCGTCTTGAAGTCGGCGGCGTAGCGCCAGAGCTGATCCTGCTCGAAGGGTCGCGTGTGATGCAGCCGCACCACCAGCGTGGCGTAGATGTCGTCGAGGAAACCGTTGAAGCGATAGCTCACCAGCACCGCCGGATGCCCAACGAGCTCCGGGCGCTCGCGCCGGTAATAGCTGGGGAAGATCAGCAGCGTCCCCTTGTCCGTGTGCTCGCGCAGGCAGAGGCCGCGCTCCACCAGCGTCTGGTGCATAGCCAGCAGGACGAACCGCTCCTCGTCGGCTTCGAGACGTGCTATCGAGGAGTGATAGGTGAGGTCGCCGTTCAAGACCCGCTCCTCCGGCAAGCAGCCGCGTTCGTGTTTATCCTCGCGCATCGTCTGGATCACGGCCTGAGCGTAAGCGTTGATGCGCTCCGGCTGGAGCAGCACCCAACTGCCGAACTTCAGCTCCCACACCACGCCGGGGCCGGCCAGCAGGCTCACCACCGCTTTCAGTTCTTCGTCGGTGAAGCGCGCGACTTCGCCGGACAGACGCAGTTGCAGCGTCTCCCGCAGCTCGTTGAAGCGCATCAGCACCCGGCCATCGTCCTTGAGGCGAACGATCTCCTCCTTGAGCCGCTTGAAGAGAAGCGGCGAGGAGCGCCACGGAATGTTCTCCCACCGGATGCCATCGAGGATGGCGTCCTTCAGTTCCTCGCAGCAAAGGTTGGCCTTGGCGCTGGTTTCCAGAAATTGTGTGTAGCCGCGTTCCTTCGCGAAGGCTTCGATCTGGCTCCGGCTGACGCGCAGGCCGCCCGCATCCACGCGCCCGGCGACCAGCAGCTTGGCGAACTCTTTGCGCGAGGCGCGCGTGAGATCGCGGTCCCATTGGCCGAGCGTCTCGAAGAGGTCTTCCTTCTGGCCGTCGAAGACCAGCACCGCCAGCGCGGTCTCGTCCATGTAAAGCTGGTGGATCAACCGCTGGTCAGCCTGCCCGCCGAAATCCCAGAGCCAGATTTCCCGCTCGACGCCGTCGCCCGAATCCACGGGCAGCTTCCACTGCGTCGCCCACGCGCCGACCGTCGAGTCGCTGGGTTCCCAGTCATTCAAAGCCAGCCGCTTGGACAGCCCCGTCTTCCCCGCGCCGCTCTCGCCGACGAGCAGGACTTTGGCATTCGTGTATTGGACCTGCTCCGGCGCGGGCGGCAAGGCCGACGCGGTGGCTTCCGGTGCTCGCGCCTCGGCGACAAATTCCGACAGATCCCACATCTGGATGCTGTTCGTGGTGTCGCCGGAGAAGGCGCGGCGTTGATCGGCGCTCCACACTACACCCTTGACTGTGCTCCTATGCCCTTCGAGAACGCACAGGCAGTGCCCCGTCTCCACGTCCCACAGCCGCATGGTCTTGTCATCGGAGCCGGAGAGGGCGCGGCGCTGATCGGCGCTCCACGCCACCGTCCTGACGCTGCCCGTGTGGCCTTCGAGGACGCGCAGGCAATGCCCCGTCTCCACGTCCCACAGCCGTATGGTCTTGTCATCGGAGCCGGAGAGGGCGCGGCGCTGATCGGCGCTCCACGCCACCGTCCTGACGCTGCCCGTGTGCCCTTCGAGGACGCGCAGGCAATGCCCCGTCTCCACGTCCCACAGCCGTATGGTCTTGTCATCGGAGCCGGAGAGGGCGCGGCGCTGATCGGCGCTCCACGCCACCGTCCTGACGCTGCCCGTGTGCCCTTCGAGGACGCGCAGGCAATGCCCCGTCTCCACGTCCCACAGCCGCACGGTGAAATCCGCCCCCCCCGAGAGAGAGAGACGCTGGTCGGCGCTCCACGCCACCGTCCTGACGCTGCCCGTGTGCCCTTCGAGGACGCGCAGGCAATGCCCCGTCTCCACGTCCCACAGCCGCACGGTGAAATCCGCCCCCCCCGAGAGAGAGAGACGCTGGTCGGCGCTCCACTCCACGCATTCGACATCGTACTTATGGCCTTCGAGGCCCCCGATGCAGCGCCCCGTCTCTACGTCCCACAGTCGCAACGTGCCTTCACTGGAACCGGAGAGGGCGCGCTTTCCATCCGGACTGAATGCGTAGGCCCAGATCGTCGCCTTGTAGTTGAGTTGGATAACCTTTTCTGCAACCTGCTCGCGCGCGGCCTCCGCTTCCGCCGTCGGCGGCTGCGCCGGCGGGCGGCAGGCTTCGAGGAGCTTAGCGTACTCCTGCTCGCGATCCTCTAGCAGCCAGTTGAGGTAAAGGAATTGCGACAGCGAGCCTTTGATGGGGGCGTCGTCGAGCCGCAAGGGAATGAAGCGGCGCTCTTTGTTGAGCGGGTCGCGGAAACGGAAGGTGTAGCTCTCCAATTGCGCCCAGTCGGAGCCGAACGCATGCGCCGACATGCAGAGTACGAGCACGCGGGACTCTTCCAATCCATCGTCGAGCTTCTTCGGAAGGTTGTCGCCGGGCTTCAGCACCCACTCATCAAACCAGACGCGCAGGCCGTCCGCCCGCAGTCGCTCGGCGAGGGGGCGGACGATGGCCTTGTCCTTTGAGCTATAGCTCAGGAATAAGTCGTATTTGAAGTCGTCGGCCATGCTTCACCTTTGGCGCGGGTTGTCCTTAGCCCGGATGCTGCTGTAGCGAGGCGGACAGAGGGCAAACAACAAGGCAAAGCTGTCTCTGTGAGAGAGCAGCTTTGGAAGTTAGAGCACAGTTTTACGCTTCGACTAAACTAAGCAGTAAGAATTGGCGGCGTGCCGCTTAGAGCTTTTAACCGAAAAACTATATCTGCCAACGGCTTTTAGGCTGGCGTTGGCGACTGGCTGCTGATCTGGTAGATGGCTTCCATGACGGCTGAGCGCACTTCTGTCGGAAGTGACCCGCGCACGGCGAGGCGACGGAAGGCCGGGAGGATTTCCTGCTGGCCGCTTAAGGCTAAGAGCTTGACGACAGCGAGACGCACTTCGTTATTGGGATGCTCTTCGATGGCGCGCATCAGGGGTTGTACCTCTCCGGCTTTCGACATCAGGAACAGCAGCGAGAAGGCATCGTAGGTCTTCTCGCGGCTTTCGCCCATCAATTGGCCGATGGCTTCGCTCGCCAATCCTGAGGAAGCGAGCGCCGAGCCGATCTTGCGGCGGCGTTCAGGCGGGGATTCGCGTAGAGCGCGTGTGAAGGTGGCGGCGCGATCCGCGTTGAGACTAAACAGCGAGCGGGCCGCAGCATTTCGTACTTCTACTGCCGGGTCATCAAAGGCCGCGCTGATTTCGCGGAACGAATCGTCGCTGCCGACGCGCGCAAGGTCGGCGACGGCGGAGGCGCGCTCTTCAGTGCTTTCGCTGCTGAGGCGTTTCAGGATTGCTCCCGGAACGGTCGAGAATTCATCAAACTCCGCGACGCCTTTTTCCGTCACGGCGAAATCTATCTCTTTGCTGGCGGGTTTCGCGGCAGGCTCTTCAATCGGCTTTAAGCCGGACGGCTCAAGCTCTTTTGACTCTTCAACCACAGGCTCGGCGAAAAGTAGCCCGGCCTGCGCGGTTGTTTCTTCAACCGGCGAGGCAGCAATCGGGTCGGCGTAGCGAGTGATCTCCGCCTCGCTCATGTCAACCTCGACCCAGCCGCTGCTCGCTTCGTCATTGCGTTCGATGATGAAGTCAACGGGCTTAACAACCGACTCCTCTTCAGCCATCAACGTCTCTAAAGTATCTTCAGTGGCTTCAAGCTCGATGGGTGAGACGGCTTCCGCATTGAACATCGCGGCGGCTTCTTCCGCAGCAAGCAGGCGTGCCCTTTCCTCTTCAGCCCTGCGTTGCGCTTCGGCTTCGGCAGCTTCCTTGCGCGCCTTTTCCGCTGCTTCCTGCTGTTGCCTCTCTTCTTCTGCTGCACGGAGGCGTGCGGCCTCTTCTTCGGCACGTTTCTGCTCAGCTTCTGCGCGCTGGCGAGCTTCTTCTTCAAGACGCAGGCGCTCTTCCTCGGCACGACGCTCTTCTTCAAGACGAAGCGCCTCTTTTTCCTCAGCGCGCTGGCGAGCGGCTTCCTGTTCCAACTTCAGACGCGCTGCCACCTCTTCGGCTTGCCTGCGTTCTTCGGCGGCCACACGTTGACGCTCTTCCTCTTCCGCACGTAGACGAGCGGCTTCCTCTTCAGCTTTGAGCCGCGCTTGTTCTTCCTCTGCGCGCTGTCTTTCCTCTTCGGCAGCGGCGCGGGCGCGCTCTTCTTCCTCGGCTTGCAAGCGCGCAGCTTCTTCTGCCTGCCTGCGCTCTTCTTCTGCCTTAGCTTCAGCAGCTAATCGCGCATCTTCTTCAGCCTGGCGCTGTGCTTCAGCTGCAACACGGAGGCGCTCCTTTTCCGCTTGCTGTCTTGCAGCCTCTTCTTCGGCTTCTCTACGCGCTGCTTCTTCCGCTTCCGTATCAGCTTCTTCGGTGACAAGCGGCGGCGCGACAATAGCAACCGTGTCGGGGACAACTTCCGCCGGAGAAACGTCTAACAGAGCGGCTGCGGTCGGCTGCTCGGCTTCTATCGCCGGGGCTTCCGCTTCGAGCGTTTCTGTTTCACCTTCTGCGAGGGAAGGCACGTCCACCTCGCCGATGACGGGCGGCGCTTCGAGCGTCACAGTTTCCGTCTCGGGTGCGGGCGCAGCCGTGAGCGTTGTGGTCTCTTCTTCCTCGACGGCGGCTGCGGCGCTGGCTTCGATGGCGCGCTTGATCAGACTCCTGGAAACTTTTCGATCACGCTCACGCTTGAGCAGGGACTTGAGCGGTTGAACGGCAGCCGGGTCGCGCAGTTCGGCCAGTGATTCCACTGCCGCGCGACGCACTTCCGGCGCTTCGTCTTCGAGGGCAACGACGAGATGCAGTGTCGTCGCTTTGTCCTGAACGTAGCCGAGCGAGCGGGCGGCGGCGGCACGTTCGGCTGGAGCTTCGGCTGTGCGTAGCTTACGCGTCGCTTCGTCCAGATAATCGTGCTTGATGAAAGCCTCGCGTGCGCGCTCGCGTTTTTCGACGTTACGAGCGGCGAGCGCCGCGAGCAATCCGGTGGCAACAAGCTGGCGCGTACCTGCATCGCTTGTGCCGATAATGCTCGCGTCGTAGCTGCCGCCCGCGAGGACGTGCCCGACTTCTGTCTCTACTGATTCGACATCAACTGCCCGAGCAATTTCTAACTCTTTCGTCTCTGCTGCGAGGACGGGAGCAGCCTTCTCTTCTCCGGAGACCATTTCAGCCGCTTCCGCAGCGACAATCGCCGGGGCGCTTTTCACAGGCACGGCTTTCGGTAGAGTCGCTGTTTTATATTTCGGAGCGGCGACTTCGGAGGAAATATCTGCTTCTGCTGAATCGGCTTCTGCCAACTCGGCGGACGCTTTCCGCGCCTCTCGTCTCTCTTTACGGCTAACTTTGCGCGCCGGAGTGGCGGCTACAGCTGTACTCCGCGCACGAGAGCGGGCAGCGACGATCATCAAGAGGCTGAGCAGTACCAGCGCGGCAATCAGAATCACCAGCCAGTTCTGGCGTAGAACTGCGCCGAACGTGGTGGTAGACGTTGCCGGGGCAGAGGTCGTGGCGGGTTGCGAGGTGGGCGGCGGCTGCGCCTGTGCTATCTGCTCTGTCGGCGGCGTTGCGACGGGGTTGGCCTCCGGGCTAACACCCGGCGAGGCCGACACCTCAGGAGTTGGAGCATAGACGACTGTCGGGTTGCCTCCGGGCAGAGGTGGATTCAAGACCGGATTGTTCCCATCCGGAGCAACGGGTTGGGTAGTCGCCTGGTTTGCGTTTCCGGTGGCGGCTGTCTGCGGCGTCGGGCGCGCAATCGTTTGCGGAGTCGGCTGAGGGGTCGGAGTTGTCGCGGGCTTTGGAGTCGCAGTCGGAACGGCTGCTGTCTTTCCGCCGGGAGCGGTCAATTCCACATCCAGACGATTGAATCTTTGACTGACGCGCGCGTTCGTTCCCGGTTGCAGCTTGAAGGAAAGGATGGCGTCGTTGCCGCGCTTTTGCACCTGCACGTCTTCAAAGCCGCGCCCGCGTAAGCCCCCCTGCGCGCGTGGAGCGTTCGCTTCGGGGATGACGACGTAGTAACGGTCGCCGCTACGATAGGCGGAATAATCGTTGAGCGGCGCATCCGACGTAATCGTGATGCGCGAGCCGTCAGACGTGTCGCCGCTTTTGAGCGGCGTGATGTTCTTCTTCTGCGGCTTAGTTTGCGCCGTCTGAGTGTTGGCATTAGCTCCAGCACCCTGTTGCTGCGTCTTCGGCCTCGTTGCCGGTCGTTTCTTCTGCGCGCTGCTATCAACGCCCACGAAGAAAACGAACAGCAGAAGCACGAAGGCGGAAACAGGAGCGAGCCATTTTTTACTTCGAGGGAATGAGCGGGGCATCGTGTACATCG
Source organism: uncultured Acidobacteriota bacterium (assembly GCA_963811065.1). GTDB lineage: Bacteria > Acidobacteriota > Blastocatellia > Pyrinomonadales > Pyrinomonadaceae > QHXM01. Next base: position 28,304 of record CAWEPR010000002.1, on the reverse strand, counting down.
CAGGTTTCCAATCAAAAAGCGGCGTTTAACGTGCCGCATTATGCTACGCGAGAAGCGTCTTAGTCCAGAAGTAAAACAGTAGTCAGTGGTCAGTAGTCAGTGATCAGTTAAGAACGCTTGGTCTTTGCTGACCACTGACCACTGACTACTGACCACTGCTCTTTAGACTGGCTGTGCCTGATCTATTTTATAAACGACTTCCATAAGCGCGGCGCTGATATGCTCCGGTATCCCATCGCGCACCGCGAGGTAACGAAACTGCGTGGCTACTTCGGGCTGGCCGGTCGAGCCTAGCAGGCGAACCAGCGAGAGGCGCACGCTCTGTTCCGGATGATTGCTGATGGCGTCCATCAGCGGTTCCGTCTCGTTGGCTTTCGCCAGCAGCGAAAGCAGCGAAAACGCTTCGTAAGCCAGCCGACGATCCTCGCTGACCACGCGATCGATCGCCTGTCCGACCATGCCAGCTTTAATGCAGGCGCTCGCCACTCGACGCAAGGTTTCCTCGTCCGCCGTTTCAATCAAACGAACATATCCTTCCGCGCGGCCAAAGTTCATTCGCGAGAGCGAACGCGCCGCCGCCGCACGCACCTCGCGCGCTTCGTCGGCGAAGGCCATCAACACCGGCGCAAAGACCGATTCGTGCTCGATTTCGCCGAGACTCGTCACGGCTGCCGAGCGCACCACCGACTCAGGGTCGTTGGCGGCCAGCGAAGTCAGGGCGACGACCGCACGCTGGACGTGAAATTGCGCGAGACGCCTTGCGGCTGCCGCACGCGCTTCGACATCTGTGTCCTGAAGACGAGCGAGAGATTCCGACAACTCTTCGTCCTCAAACCATTCCGGCAACTCCTCGACTGCCGCCGCCGAATCGAGATGCGTGATCTCGCCTCCGAAAGCATCTCCGTCGCCCGCATCGAGCAGCATACGATCTGAAGAGGAAACGTCAAAGAAGTCGAAGCATTCGACCGAACAGGCGGTGAGCGCATTGCTCAAAAGCGAGGCTGGCATCTCCGGGTGACGCCGCGCCATGTCGAGCAGTGCGCCGATGGCCGAAGGTATTTTGAGCGTGCCGAGACTCGTCACCGCTTCTGTTCGGACAATCAGTTCCGTGTCATAGAGAGCTTCGAGGAGAAACGGCAGAGACGCCTTCGAGCCGACCGCTCCCAATGCGCGAGCCGACGAAGCGCGGTCGTAAGCGTTATGAGCCAGCAGCAGAGACGCGCACTGGCGAGCCACGAAGCCATACTCTTCCAGCGCCTCACTTGCGCGGCGGCGACCCTCATCACCAGATTCCGGCGCGTTCATGGCCTTGAGCAAAGAGGTCTCTATCGCGCGGCGATCATCCGGCGCCCGCGACGAGAGCACATCCATCCGATGAGCCTGACCCAAAATGAGCTTGCCCACCTCTTGATCCACACGGTATGCGCCGTAGAGCGCTGGCTGGACGGGCAGAGCGGAACGCTTCTCCATCGCTCCATCGAGAATCGGCATTGCTTCCTGATTGCTGGAGACATTTGCTTTGACCAGAGCTTGATCGCTCTGTCGCCGTGCGCTCTTTCGACGCTCCTTCTTCGGAATTTCCTGAACGACAGCCAGCGATTCTGAAGAATTAACCCTGTCTGCCTTCTCTTTCAGATTGCCCTTCTCATCGCTCACATCAACCCAGCCTTGTGACGCCTGACGACGCCGCACGAGGACAAGCACAACTACACCGAGCAACAACATGACCATGATGCCCGTGATTGAAAAGAGGTACGAGAAGATGCCGCCTTCGGACTGTTCGCCCGAAGCTGCCGTGTCGGTGGCGGCAGCCGTCGGAGGATTGGCGGGCGCGCTCGCCGGAACCGTTTGCTCAGGGCTGGCGGAAGGCGCAGCGTCCGTTGGCAGCGCCGGGGCTGCCGTCTCGGTGGGCGTTGTGGCATTCGACGTCAGAGCATTTGCCGCTCCGCCTGTCGTTGTGCTCGACGGACTATTTTTTTCTGCCAGAGGGCGGCGGCCTCGCTGCTGCTGAACGGGCGATTCGAAATCAAGCGGCTGTCCGGCGCGCTCCTGAACGCTGGCGGCTCTCGCCGGAGGCTCAAGGTGCGTTCCTCCCTGAGCCGAGTCCACGTTGCCCTTGACGATTAGATTGAGGCGATTGGATTGCGGGTCAACGGTGACGCCGGTACCGGGTTTCACCGCGATGACGACTTCCAGAGTTTTGCCCAGATTGCGAACAATCACGCCGCGCGGAAGGCCCTTAAGCGAACCCTGGCTCGCGCCGGGCAAGCTCATGTGGAAACCCTCTTCATCCTGCCATGTCTGCGTGCGATTGAGCGGCGCATCAGCAGAGACCGTCACGACTGTGCCGTCACCCGTCTTGCGCGAAGTGACGTCCGTGACTTTGTACGGCGCTTCCTTCCTCTTTTGCGCGAAAGGAGAGACCGACGGCAGGAGCGCGACCGCGAGCAACAGCGCACTCACCGAGAATGCCCGCGCGATCTTCCACCGTCGCGGAGACGGATTTCTTCCGGCGCTGAATTGTGATTGACTCTTCAGCGTGGCGCATCTGACGACAGCATTTTTGGCAGACGAATTGTTCTTCATGGCTTTACTTTCAGGAACAGGCTGGATGAACAAGCCCGTGTGGGAAGCAGGCGTTGCGCCGGGGAATGTTTGGCGCGTCAGCCCGTGTTGGGGTGAAAAACTTTATGGTGTCAATCGGCGCGCCGCACTGCTAGAGAGCGCCTGTTTGATGAACGTGCGGTGGGAGACCCTTATGCTCTCAAAGATTCCGGCTACTCGTCGTAAAACTTATAGCCGATGCCCCACACGGTCAGCACCATCTGGGGATTTTCGGGATTGTCTTCGATCTTGGCTCGCAGGCGATTGATGTGTGAATCAATCGTCCGGTCGTAGCCTTCGTAGGAGTAGTCCCAGATTTTTTCCAGCAGGTATTTCCTGGGAAAGACGCGTCCGGGATTGGAAGCAAACAGTCGCAGCAGATCAAACTCTTTCGGTGTGAGTTCGACCAGCCGCTCTCCGACCATCACTTCGCGCTTTGAAGGATCAATGCGCAATCGCCCGCGCGTAATCGGCGCTTCCTCATTCGCGCTGTCCTTGCTCGTGCCCGTGCGGACACGCCTGAGTACGGATTTGATGCGGGCTTCAAGCTCGCGCAAAGAAAAGGGCTTGGTAATGTAATCATCCGCGCCCATTTCGAGGCCGAGCACTTTGTCAACGACGTCGTCCTTGGCTGTCACCATCAAGATAGGAATATACGGGGCTTTTTCCCGTAGTTCGCGGCACACAGCCAACCCATCCATCTTCGGCAGCATGAGATCGAGGACCACTACGTCCGGGTGATCGGTCAAGGCCGCCTGGATACCAGCCAACCCGTCTTCAGCCGTTTTCACGATATAACCTGCGCGTGAAAAATGCAGATTAATCATCGTCGAGATATTCTCGTCGTCTTCGACGACAAGCAGAGTCGGCTTACGCTCGCTTGCGGCGGGCGAAGCATTCTCTTCCCTGCTTCCAGATTTATCTTTATCAATGGCTGCTTGCATTCGGTGATTTTTCGTCAAAGAATGACGGGACAGGACGTTTGAAGTCTATGCGCCGGTGGCGTGGCGCGACTCAGACACAGAGAATATAGCAGGGAAAGGCTTCTAAACTCAAGCATTAAGTTCAAAAAGCAGTGGTCGGTTGTCAGTGGGCAGTGGGCAGTTAAAGGCAAAAGCTCAATGCTGTTGCCCTTCGCTTGTTCTAACTGACCCCCTGCCCCCCCGACCCCTGACCCCTGTTTACTGTCCGGCGGGTTTCTGCGCCGCGGGCTGCATGCTCTGGCGCAGGCGTTCCTGAAATTGCCTGATAAAGCCCTGTAATTGTGGATTATTCGACCTTTTGATGGCCTGCTCGATAATATTTATGCCGCGCGGGTCGCCCAGTTTGACCAGCGCCTCGCCTGCGGAGTTGCCGAGTTGGAAGTTAAACGTCGAAACGCCGGTCGAGAAGGCATCGGAAACCAGCTGAAAAGCGCGTGGATCGTCACGCCCGACGGCGGCGAGCAGGGTAACGCCTGCGGCGCGAACCTGCGGTGAATGGCCGCCTCCGGCGTAGCGAACCCCCAGTTCAAGCGCGCGTTTGTCTCCGAGATTGGCCAGACCCGTGAGCGCGGAGGTGCGTATCTGGTCGCGCCATGACGGGGTGTCGAGCAGTTTGACCAGCGCGTCGTAAGCCGCTTTATCTTTGGCATCGCCGAGTGCGAGCGCGGCGGCGCGAATCGTGGCGTAGCTCTGGTCGTTCAGGAGCGGCAGGTAGACGCTCGCAAGCAGAGGGTCTTTGCTCTTCCCAAGCGAGGTGACGGCGCTCGTGCGCACGCGCGCATCCTTGTCCTTTGTCGCCGCGAGCAACGCTGTGCGAACTTCCGTATCCGGCAACCCGCCAATTGCTGTCGCCACGTCCGACCGCACGCCCCAGAACCTGTCGTTACCAAGCGACGCGCCGAGCGCCGCCGCGATTTTCTGTCTTTCCGCAGCAGCAACACTTTTCTCATTCAGGCGATTCGTCAACTGGCCGAGCGCCCAGAGACGCCCCGTCACGTCCTCGTCGCGCGTCAATTGATAAACCAACTCATCCGTCGGCTTATCGAACTTGAGTTCCTTAATCAACGTGCTGCCGTAATCGAAGTTGACGAGCAAGGGAGTTGAATCAACCGTGAAGGTAAAGGTCTGCTCCTCACGCGGTTCGACCATCAAGCGCTCGATGCGTTTATTGCCAGCGGTTTCGATCTCGACTTCAACCGGGGCGCGGAAGAATTCGACTTGCGGATAGCCGGAAGTCGAATCGGGTTTCTGCTCCTGCCTGACCTTGAGCGTGAGTTGCTTCGTCGTTGCATCGTAGCTTCGAGTGACATTGAAGACGGGGTGTCCCATCTTGTAGAGCCACTGCTCGAAGAACCAGTCCATCGGCTGACCCGTCGTCTCTTCAATCGCAATGCGGAACTGTTCGGTCTGCACGGGCTGGTGCGCGTACTTCGTCAGGTAGTGCTTGATCGAACGCCACCAGTTATCTTCGCCGAGGTAGCGGCGCAGCATGTGCAGGACAGCGCCGCCGCGCGGGTAAGCATAGTTATCAAAGAGGGCATCATTGTTGGCGTAGTTAGCGGTCACGATGGGACGACGAACGCCTTGCCTCCAACTTCCGAAGTAAGCGTCCTGATTGCTCTTCACATCGCGGTAGAGAAACTCATCGCGCCCCAGACGATGCTCGTCCCACATCGCCTGAAAGTAGGTAGCGAAACTCTCGTTGAGCCAGATGTCCGCCCACGTGCGCGTGGTGACATAATCGCCGAACCACTGGTGGGCGAGTTCGTGCGCCTGCAAGCCATCCCAATCACGATCAAGCGTGGTGCGCGCATCGTGAATCATGTTATCGGTCTGCGTGGTGGCGGTGATGTTCTCCATGCCGCCGCCGAAGTCGCGCGTCATCGTCTGCGCGTATTTGGCATAAGGATATTTGACGCCCGTCTTCTCGGAAAAGAACTTGACCATCTCGGGCAGACGTTCGGCTGTGACTTTGCCCTCTTCAAGCTCGTTCGGATAGACATAAGTGATAACAGGGATTCCGGCATAGCTGCCTTCGACCGCCGCATACTCGCCGACGACGATTGAAGTGAGATAGCTGGCATGCGGCTGCTCCATCTTCCAATGGTAGGTGCGCGTGCCATCCTTGTTGCTCTTCGTCTCAAGGAGCTTGCCGTTGGAGATGACCATCATAGGCTTCTCGACCGTGGCGATCATTTCTGTCGTGGCGAAATCGTTCGGATGGTCGTAGCAGGGAAACCAGTAGTGATTGTATTCGGTTTCGCCCTGCGACCAGATTTGTTTCGGCCTCGTCGGGTCGTCCGGCATCGGCTTAATGAAAGTCAGCCCGCGCCCGAAGCCACCGATGCCTGTATCTTTTGAAACGCCATTGGTGTTATAGGCAATCACAATCGTCAGCACGTCTGTCGGCTGGTAGGTGCGATCCATCACGACGCGCAGCTTCTCTTTCGGCGCATCCGCTTCAAACTTGAGCGGCGTGCCGGAAGCGAGTTTGACGGAGGAGAACGTCATGTTAGCGGCGTCGAACTCAACGCTCTGAAGATTCGTGGTCAAAGGCGTGAACGTGATGGTCGCCGTGCCGAGCGCCTGCTCGCGTTCCCAGTCGAAGCGCAGATCGAGCTTGATGTGCTGCGTATCGTAATTTCGGTTTGGGATGTACTGTCTGGGCGGAAGTTTGGGCTGCGCTGGCTGAGTCTGCGCCCCGGATTGCGCCAGGGCGAACTGAGTTGCACAGAAGGCGAGCACGAGCAGCAGGCAAAAGAGTTTACTGATGAGATGTTTTGATCGCAGGGTTTGCATTAGAGTTCTCCAAAAATTCGTAAAGATGCTGTATTTTCGTGTGCGCCCGTGCTAATGGGAGGCAACTGGCGGCGAAACTAATTTCTCGAAACGAAGAGTCTATGATTTACGTTTGATGAAAGGATATTGTTGCATATAGTTCCGCTGACCTGAAAGGAGAGTTCCGAGATGACCCACGATGAGAGACAGGAATTGATTTCGCAGTACGAGGCCGGACACGACGAGGTAGCCAAAAGTCTGGATGGATTCCCCGCCGACAAGCTGACGGCCAATCTCCTTCCCGGCAAATGGAGCGCATGCGAAATCGTTCAGCACCTCGCCGACAGCGAGATGAATTCCGCCATCCGCCTGCGTCGTCTTCTCGCCGAAGACCGGCCAGTGATCCACGCTTACGACCAGGACGATTATGCACGGCGATTAAAATACAACGAACGCGACATGACGCCTGCGCTCGAATCCCTGCGCAGCTCGCGCGCCACGACCGCTCAACTGCTCGCACACATGTCCGACGAAGACTGGAAACGCGAAGGCTGGCATCCCGAGAGCGGACTTTACAGCGCAGAAATCTGGCTCAAGATTTACGCCGCCCACGCCCACAACCACGCTGCACAGATTCGCCGGTTAAAAGAAGTAATTAGTGATCAGTAGTCGGTTTTCAGTTTTCAGTTTTCAGTAAGTAGGACGAGGATTTTCTTCTGAAAACCGAAAACTGGAAACTGAAAACTAATTCCTTGACAAAAGCTGCGAGGCGCGAGCATTATCTCGACTCGCTTTTCTGGCTTATGCTCTTCAAATATTCTTAATTGATTCGAGTCAATATATTATGACCGGGACTCAACCCGTACTGGAAACCTCTTTTTCAGACCTTAAATTGATGCGGCGCGGCAAGGTGCGTGATGTGTATGAGGTGGATGAGGATCATCTCCTGATAGTCGCCACAGATCGCATCTCAGCTTTCGATTGCGTCTTGCCGACACCGATTGCGCGCAAAGGTGAAGTGCTGACCGCGCTCTCGCGTTTCTGGTTTGACAAGCTCGGCCACATCGTCCCGCATCATCTGGTGACAACAGAAATCGCGTTGATGCCTGAAGTTGCCAGGCAGCATGAAGAGACTTTGCGTGGGCGCTCGATGCTGGTACGACGTACCAGTGTCTTTCCCATCGAGTGCGTCGTGCGCGGCTACATCACAGGGTCAGGCTGGAAAGATTATCTTCGCACTGGCGAAGTGTGCGGGCATCGGTTGCCAGAGGGCTTAAGCGAATCCGAGCAATTGCCTGAGCCGATCTTCACGCCCTCGACTAAAGCCGAAGTAGGACACGACGAAAATATCAGCGAAGCGCGCATGAGCGAGATACTCGGCGAAGAGGTGACGGCAAGCCTGCGCGACATTTCACTGAAAGTTTATAAAGAGGCGAGCGAGTACGCGCGAACGTGCGGCATCATCATCGCCGATACCAAGTTTGAGTTCGGGAGAGACAAAGATGGGCGCATCATCATCATTGACGAAGTGTTGACGCCTGACTCTTCACGCTTCTGGCCCGCAGACAAGTACGAGCCGGGCAAATCGCAGCCATCTTTCGACAAACAATTCGTGCGCGACTATCTCGAAACCCTCGACTGGAACAAGCAACCGCCCGCGCCGCCGCTGCCACCCGAAATCGCGCAGGCCACCACCGAACGCTACCTTGAGGCTTACCGCCTGCTCGCAGGGAAAAGTCTATAAAGTCTGTCGAGTCTATCGAGTCTGTCGAGTCCGTTTGACTCGCTAGACTGGCCAGACTCGATAGACTCGACAGACTTTTAGAAGATGACTTTCTTTGATTTTATTGTGCTCGCGCTCATCGCGTCTTCAGTCGTTTCGGGAGCTATGCGCGGGATCGTGCGAGCGTTGTTGACGGGAGCGGCACTGATTATCGGTCTTTTAATCGCCGCGCAAGCGTACGGAGCAGCGGGAGCTATTCTGCGCGGGCTTAATGTGGTTGAGTCCGACGAAGCGGCCAATGCGGGCGGTTTCATTCTGATTGTAGTCATCGCTCTGGTCGGCGGTTTTCTGGCGGTCGTCTCGTGTCGGGAGGCTTGAAGCATGTCCGCCTTGAATGGTTTGATCGTGTTCTCGGCGGAGCGTTCGGGCTGCTGCGCGGGTGGGCTGTTTGCTCGATTCTCTATCTTGCGCTGACAGCTTTTCCGGTCAGCATCAGTTCCGTCACAGATGCGCGCACCGCTCCCATCCTGGCGCAGGGAGCAAAATTGTTAGGCGTCTTCACTTCGCAGGAAATGCGAACACGCTTTTATGAAGGCTATTCGGATTTAATCAACAGCAAATAATCACCAGCTCTAACGAATTCCGCCGCCGGAGAGTCCCATGCAGATGCGCGCCCGCCTTGAAGCCCTGATAGATGAAATGCTCGACGGCCAGATTATGCTCGACGAAGCCCTCGCCGAGTTTGAGAAACTCTATATTCAAAAAGCACTGGCCCGGCACAAAGAGCATCTTTCACGCACCGCTACAATCCTGGGCATTCACCGCAACACGCTCTCCAAGCGCGTCTCCACCTACCGTAAACAGGAGCACGCCAGCCGTCCCGTCAAGCGTGGCAGCAGGAAGTCTTAAGGCGCGCGCCTCTTTCCTCCAACCTCAAAGGATTTCCACAGCCTGCTCAAGCCAGCTAAACTATAGCTAAACGAGACATCCGCGCCCGGGGCTGGTTGACCAAAGCGCTTCCCGCTGCTATATTTTTAGCACTCATTGTTACAGAGTGCCAGAAACCAATGGCTAGGAGCTAGTTTCATTCTAAAAACCCGTAATTTTCCAGTAAATCTTTGAAGAAGGAGCAGTGAAAGTAGAATGGCAACCAACATCAGACCCTTGCAAGATCGTGTGATTGTGCGCCGAATTGAAGAGGGCGAGCAGGTGCGCGGCGGGATCATCATTCCCGACACAGCCAAAGAAAAGCCGCAGGAGGGCGAGGTCGTCGCCGTCGGCGAAGGCAAATACAAGGAAGATGGCACGCGCCAGACACTCGATGTCAAACAGGGCGACCGCGTGCTTTTCGGCAAATACAGCGGCTCAGAGATTAAGCTCGACGGCGAAGAGCTTTTGATTATGCGTGAGGACGAGATTCTCGGCATCATCGAGCGCGCAGGAGCGGCAGCCGGAACGGGCAGCAGCAAAAAAGGCGGCAAGTAGTCTAATAGTTTAAGACTCAGCCGCTTTTTTCATTGATGGAATTTCCCCAAAAATTGAGTTAGGAGAGAAGAGAAAATGGCAAAGCAAGTAGTTCATGGCGAGGAGTCGCGCGCGGCCATCCTGCGCGGAGTCAACCAGCTCGCCGATGCTGTCAAGATCACGCTCGGCCCCAAGGGGCGCAACGTCGTCATTGACAAGAAATTCGGCTCGCCCACGATCACCAAAGACGGTGTGACGGTGGCCAAAGAGATTGAGTTGAAAGACGCGCTCGAAAACATGGGCGCGCAGATGGTGCGCGAAGTTGCCTCGAAGACTTCTGATGTCGCAGGCGACGGCACGACCACCGCAACCGTGCTGGCGCAGGCTATCTTCCGCGAAGGCGTGAAGACCGTCGCAGCGGGCGCAAACCCGATGGCCTTAAAGCGCGGCATTGATAAAGCTGTCGAGAAAGCAATCGAAGAGATCAAGCGTCTTTCGAAGCCCGTCAAGGGCGACATGATCGCGCAGGTCGGAACTGTCTCGGCCAACGGCGACACGACCATCGGCAACATCATAGCCGAAGCGATGAACAAGGTCGGCAAAGACGGCGTTATTACGGTCGAAGAGTCGAAGACGATGGAGACTTCGCTGGAAGTCGTCGAAGGTATGCAGTTTGATCGCGGCTACCTCTCACCTTACTTCGTGACAGACCCCGAGCGGATGGAAGCAGTTCTCGATAATCCGCTGATTCTCATCAACGAAAAGAAGATCAGTTCGATGAAAGATCTGCTGCCGCTGCTTGAGCAGGTTGCCAAGATGGGCAAGCCGATGTTGATTATCGCGGAAGATGTCGAAGGCGAAGCGCTAGCCACACTCGTTGTCAACAAGCTGCGCGGCACGCTCAACATCGCAGCCGTCAAAGCTCCCGGCTTCGGTGATCGCCGCAAAGCGATGCTCGAAGACATTGCTATCCTGACCGGCGGCCAGGTCATCAGCGAAGACCTCGGCATCAAGCTTGAGAACGTCAAGCTCGAAGATTTGGGACGCGCCAAGAAGGTGACGATTGACAAAGACAACACAACAATCGTCGAAGGCGCAGGCAAAACCAGCGACATCGAAGGACGTGTTAAGACCTTACGCGCGCAGATCGAAGAGACTTCTTCGGACTACGACCGCGAGAAGTTGCAGGAGCGTCTGGCGAAACTCGTCGGCGGCGTGGCCGTGATTAAAGTCGGCGCGGCGACCGAGACCGAGATGAAAGAGAAGAAGGCTCGCGTCGAAGATGCGATGCACGCTACTCGCGCGGCAGTTGAAGAAGGCATCGTGCCGGGCGGCGGCGTAACGTTAGTGCGTGCAGCCAAAGCGCTGGAGAAGTTTGACGTGACAAAGGACGGCGATGCGGACGAGCAGATTGGCGTCACCATCGTCAAGCGCGCTCTCGAAGAGCCGCTGCGTCAGATCGTCCAGAACGCTGGCAAAGAAGGCGCGGTTGTGGTCGAGCGCGTTCGCTCTGAGAAGGGCGAGAACGTCGGCTTCAACGCTCAGACCGAGCAGTTTGAAGACCTCGTAAAAGCGGGCGTCATTGATCCGGCCAAAGTCACGCGCACCGCTCTTCAGAACGCCGCGTCAATCGCAGGATTGATGCTCACGACGGAAGCGATGGTTTCCGAGCTTCCCGAAGACGACAAGGCTCCGGGAATGCCCGGCGGCATGGGCGGCATGGGCGGCATGGGCGGCGGCATGGGGATGTAACCCAGGCCCGTCCGAGCTTAAAACTAAAAGCGGCTTCGTTCCACAAAGAGCGAAGCCGCTTTTTTAGTTCGAGTGCGCGGTTCGCCGCCGTCTTGTGATAATCAATGTCCGCACGAGTTGCCAGCATCTCATGGCAATCCAGTAAAGCCCCACGGCAATCAGTATTGAGAAGAAATAGTGCATGGCTAAAACATAACGATGCTCGATATGCAGCGGTGAATGCACGCACAGGTAATAGGCTGGAACAGCGAGGACGATGGCCAGGACACGAGTTCGCCGCGCCAACGAAAGCAGAAGAATACCTATGAGCATCAAAGGAAGCATCCAGCTCGTCTTGAAGAATTTCTGCACACTTTTTAGCAGCATTCGGGGATAACGTGTCCATAAGTATGAAGCTGGCCCAAGCCGAAAGACCTCCATCCTACCGATTTCAATAATCGGGCTTCCCTGTTTTGGTTCAGCGTTCACCAGCACTATCCGAACCTGCTCTGCACCGGCGTTCACAAAAGGAAGCTGAATAAAAGTCATGGAATCTTTCGTCGGCGCTTCCGGCTCCAAAGAATCCGGCAGGGCCGCTGACGCTAAGATAGTTCCTTTGTCCACGCTTTCGACTCTGATGACCATGCGGCCTTGTTCGACTCTGACCGGCAGCCTGAGAACATAATCAGATTTCCTTTGAATGCTGATGGGCGCGGAGGCTAACTGTTTTCCCTGTCCCGAATCATCGCCGATGAGGCGTAGTGCTTGATTGTTCTCCGTCAGAGATAGCTGCGCCCGTCCAGAGGAAGAACTATTGCCTGCAATCAACTCTGCCGGAGAACCAGACCATGCCAATTCCGTCTCATTCTTTATCTCAAGTGAGTTCGTCACCGAAGGCTCAACGGAAACTATCGGCACTCGTTCGTATTCGAGCATCAGAGCTGCACGACGCAGCATGACGCCGAGGAACCACAATTTATTTGAGCGGATAACTGACAAAGCACGAGCGAAGCGGGCACGCTCTCGTTCAATACCATCGGGACGATAAAGGTCAGCGGCGTAGTCAGGGCGATTGTATAATTCGGCTTCCTGACGAGATGCGGCATCATCATAAGCCTCCAGTCCAAACCTCTTCTCCGGGTCATAATCGGCAATCCCGGCGACTAGATTTTGTCCCGCGCCGAGCGACAGGGGGATGAAACTTCGGAAAACGACGGCGTTGCGGATAGTAATGGGTACAATGACGAGGAAGGCTGCGCCCGCCAGCGCAATTGCATACCGCCAACGCTTGCCGCGCTCAAACAACAATAAAATCAAGAGACAAAGAAAAGGGGCGAGCAGTAGAGCGTTAGCCCTGAGCCAGCATGAGACGCCGACCGCCGCGCCGGCAGCAATAATTGTAGCGAGGTGAGGGTGCTTGCTGGCTCGCACGATTAAGTAGACCGCCAGCAGAATCGGTAAGCCGGAAATGGAATCAGGCAAAAGCAGAAGCGAGCTAAAAGCAAGTTGAGGTGATAAGGCAACGAGCAGCCCGGCGATGATAGCTGCGCCTCCGGGCAATAGCTCAGCGGCGATAAGAAAAACCAGAAGCGCGGCTCCGGCATCACAGAGAATCTGGAAAAGACGCAATGCCACATCCGAGTTCCCGGACACCTTGTAGATTGACGCGATGAGCAGCGGATAGCCCGGCGTGTGCATCAAGACGCCCGGGTCGGGCTGAGGCAAGGGGCCACGAACGAAAGATGAGATGTCGCCATTGAGTAAGAACTGCGCCTCATCTTTGTAACGCTGTGTCAGCCTCCACATCGTTTTGTCAATTGTCAGCCAATTATTTTGCCACTGAAGAAGCCTCGCGCCCACAGCCATCAGGAAGATAGAGAGGCAAATTATAGCTATCCTTTTACGAGTGAGGGCGCTTACTTGTAAAACATCCGCTGAGATAAAGCGGGAGATGAGTCGCTTAAGTCGTAAAGCTCTATCTTTCATTTAATCGGTCAAGCCGTGCTGTCGGGAAAGTATTGGCTGAAAGCTATTGTCTGGACATTCAAGCTCTGACTTTTACAAATTGATTGTCCTTAGATTTCCGGGGCATCCCTCTGGAAACGGGATTCAATTATCTCTCCGTGCTTCTCGCCATGTTGTCGGGTGAGATCAGGATAAGTAGCCATCTCCGCTTCGGCTTCAGCGAGGCCGAGCGATTGTTCGACTTCCGTGATGACGTTCTCTTCCCCCTCGATCTCCACGAACAGGCCAAACGGTAATTCGTCAACCACAATCTCCGCACCTTTCCACTGCCACGTTGCGCGCCGCTTCTCGTAAACAAGCGTCCGCCTGTAGCCGAGCGCATCGAGAATCGCGACCAGAGCCTCTGCGTCTTCAACGCCCGTTTCATCTTCGCGATGCTGCTTGATGGCCGACTCGGAAGCGTGGCGCTCCTTGTAGGTCAAGATCGCCCTGCCACCGACGCGCCGCAGGCGCAGCACCTGTTTACTGACATCCAGATTGCCGCCTCCATACAACGTGTTCTCTTCAAACTCCTCGCCTTCATGCGTCGCCCCGCTCTCACGCAGACGCACCATCAACCGCTCGCGCTGTTCACGCGTCAACCGATATTTCTTTTCGATTTCGATAGCCATAAATCAGTGGTCGGTGGTCAGTGGTCGGGGGTCAGTAAGAATCAGTTTTTAACTGACCACCGACCACTGACCACTGCTTCACGCTTGCCTCATCCAGCGCATGATCTCCGGGATGGTTGCGCGCTTACCGTACATCAACATGCCGATGCGATAGATGCGCGCCGCAACCCACATCAACAGGACGACCGCGGCAAAGCCGATGACGAGAGAGAGCGCAATCTGCCAGAAGGGCGGAGTTTGTGTAACGATGCGGACGAGCATCACGACCGGAGAGGTGAAAGGGATGATTGACGCCCAGAACGCCACGCCCGAATCGGGACTGCGCAGCACAGGAAAGACCAGATAAAAAGCGGTCAGGAGCGGAAAGACCGCCACCAACACAAACTGCTGGCTCTCTTCCTGCGAGGTCACTATTGAGCCGATAAGCGCATAGATGGTCGCGTAGATGAAGTAGCCGAGCATGAAGAAAAGGAAAAAATAGACGACCACAGATGCGCCAACCTGCGGCAACGCTATGTCCATGCCCTGTGTTGCCAGCAATGAAACTCCGAAGAGCAGGAAAGCCCCTATGATCATTCCCCAGATGGCAAACTGCGTCAGGGCCACGAGCGAGACTCCAATCAACTTGCCCAGCATCAAAGGGAACGCGCGCACCGAGGAGAACAACATCTCGGCCACGCGAGTTTCTTTCTCTTCCACCACCGCCGAAAGGATAACTCCACCGTACATCAAAACCATGATGAAGATCAGAAAGCCGATGCCCAGCACAAAGAAAAAGGCCGCATCGGAATTCTTCTCTTCCCCCTTTTCGCTCACCTTGATGGTGTTCAGGTTGACCTGCTTGGACATTTCAAGGAGGAGAGGTGCAGCGACCCCCTCGTCCGCCAAGCGCTGCTCGTTGACGGAGCGGCTCAATTTCTCTTCCAGTTGCGCTCTGGTAAATAAATCGCTGACGTTGCGCCCGTAGTATTCCGCTTTGCGATTAGTCAGGATGTCGGCGGGAATGATGAGATAGCCGTCCAACTCATCTTTGAGCACACGCCCGTTCAATTCCTGCTTGATCTCTTCAAGCTGACGATTTGCCGCTGACACCTGCTCAAGCTTGAAATTGCCTAAAAACGCCGCCCCCGCTTCGCGCGCACGCTCCTGCGGACTCTTACTGATGTCGAATGGTGCGCTCCCGCGCGCAATGCTGCCCGTCCCCGCAGCCTCAGGTGAGAAGGAGTCGCGCACGCGCTCGTACATCCGACCGCTCTGGTCGACCACGCCCAGACGCACGGGTTCGTCCGCCCCGATCAATGCAATCAGCACGGGCAACACCATGAAAGCAATCATCAGCACCGGGCCGAGAATCGTCGCGACGATGAAAGATTTGGTGCGTACCCGCTTGAGATATTCTCGCCTGACGACCGCCAGAAATTTGGTCATTCAAACCTCTGCCTCAACAGTATTCGCGCGCAAAGCGGCGCAGTTCGCCGCGTGAGCGTATTTCAATCACGCGCTTACTGCTACTGAACGATTCAACCATGGTCTTCAAACGCGGGCGCATTTGCCGGTGAATCATCCACATCAACCTGACAAGCTCCCAAGTCTTCGGCAGCATCGGGCAGTTCTCCGGCAAATCTGCTCTGGGCACAAAGATGGATTTGAACTGTCGCTTGAATGCCCACCAGTAATGAAGGGCGAGCGGCAAGTCTATGAAGATGATTGTATCGGCGGCCTCGAATCGCCGGGTAATCAAATCCCATGTGCCCCAGCCGTTAATAATCCACTTGTCGCCGGAAAGAATCTCATCGTGCTTCTTTTGAATCTCGCCGAGCGGGGCAGCCTGCCAGTTTGGTTTCCACTGAATTTTATCTATCGGATAGACACGTAGCCCCTGACGCTCGCCGAGTTTCAAAGAGATCGTAGTCTTCCCACCCCCGGCGTTACCAATGATAGCGACACGTCCCATGAAAAAGCTCTCCTGTAACGATTTGCAAAACGCTTGCGGCTCATGTCTGCCTAACCCAGCGCATCACTTCGGGGATGGTCGGTCGCTTGCCGTACATCAACATTCCGATGCGATAGATACGCGCCGTGAGCCACATTAACAGCAAGACCGTCGCGTAGCCGATGGCGAGCGAGAGCAGGATTTGCCAGAGGGGCGGCGTCTGCGTCACGATTCTGACAATCATCGTGATTGGTGAAAAGAACGGGAACATGGAAACCCAGAAAGCAAGCGAAGAGTTTGGACTGCGGATGACGGGAAACGCGAAGTAGAATCCTATAATCAACAGGAACAGGATGGGCATAGCCAGTTGGCCACCTTCCTGTGTCGTGGTCACAACCGAGCCGACGAGCGCGTAAACCGTCGCATAGATAAAGTAGCCGAGCATGAAGAAGAGGAAGAAATACAGGAAGAAGACTGGCGGCACAGGCGGAAGCTGGATGTTCAGGCCACGCGCGGAGAGCAGGCCGACGCCGTAGAGCGAGAAAGCGGCGAAGGCCAATCCCCAGACGGCAAATTGCGTCAGCGCAACCAACGAGACGCCAATCAGTTTCCCCAGCATCAACTTGAAAGAGCTAACCGAAGAGAACAACATCTCGGCGATGCGTGTCTCCTTCTCCTCGACGACCGCACCGAGAATCACCTGACCATACATGATGATCATAATGTAAATCAGGAAGCCGACGATGAAGACGAAGAAGAAGCCGCCGCCGGATTCCTGCTTGCCGCTCTCGGTGTTGATGGCTTTCATCGGAACGGGCGTGTTGATTCTGGCAATCTTGTCAGCAGAGATATCCTCATCGTCCATCCTTTGATTGATGACGGCGCCGCTGATGCTGCGTCTGATCTGCTCCCTAGTAAAATCATCCCCTACATTGCGCGCGTAATACTGCACCTCACCGGCCTGCAAAATATCGGGTGGAAGAATGAGGTATCCCTCCAGTTCGTCTTTCCGCACTTTTTCGGAAAGCTCCTTGCTGACCTCTTCGAGCGAACGATTACCTAGGGGCGCAGGCTCTATGCTGAAACTGCTTTCCCTATCGCCGCGCTGGTTGCCCGCATCCCCGGCAGGTTTTTCAGGCGCAGCGTTCGCGTTTTGATCTTCGCCCGCTGAGGTGTCGGCTTTGATGCCGAGGATAGACTGGCGCACGCGCTCATACATCTTTCCGCCTTCGGTCTGGTCAATGATGGCGATGCGGGTTGCGCTCGGCTTGATGCTGGCGATGTAGGCAGGCACGACCGTAAAGAGACCGATCATCACAGGCCCCAGCACGGTGAAGACGATGAACATCTTGGTGCGAACACGCGTCAGGTATTCGCGCTTGACCACGGCCCAGAATTTCGTCATTCGGTTTCACCCACCTTTGCGATAAAGATGTCGTTCAAGCTCGGCTCGACCAACTCAAACTTGCTGACGGTCGCGCCCGATGCAATCAGACGTTGCAGCAAACTTTGCGCATCAGCGCCTTCGGCCAACAGGGCTTCAATCTCATCGCTGTGGCGCTCGACCTTGGCCACGAGAGAGGGGTCGGCCAGGACGCCATCGCCGCCTTCCACCCTGAGCGCAACGGCATTGCGACCGAAGCTGCTTTTGATTTCCCGCAATGTGCCGTCAAGCACTTTCCTTGACTTGTTAATCATGCAGATGTCGTCGCAAATTCTTTCGGCCACCTCCATCTGGTGCGTCGAGAAGATGATGGTCTTGCCTTCGGCCTTTAATTCCAGCACGACCTCTTTCAAAAGCTCCTGGGCGACCGGGTCTAGCCCGGAAAAAGGCTCGTCCAGAATCATCAAGTCAGGGTCGTGCAGGACGGCGGCGATGAACTGGATTTTTTGCTGCATACCCTTGGAAAGCTCTGACGCCTTTTTTGTCTTCCACTCCGTAAGCCGTACTCTTTCGAGCCAGCGATCAATGGCTTCTTCGGCCTTTTTGCCTTTAACGTTTTTCAGCTCACCGAAAAAGCGCAACTGCTCTACGACCTTCATCTTTTTGTAGAGACCGCGCTCTTCCGGCAGATAGCCGATGCGGTCTTGTAACTCCGCGCTCATCTGCTGGCCGAAGAGTTCTATCGTGCCTTCATCGGGCGCGGTGATGTTGACGATCATGCGGATGGTCGTGGTCTTGCCCGCGCCGTTCGGGCCGATGAGGCCGAAAATCCTGCCGGCACGCACCCGCAGGCTGAGATTGTTGACGGCTGTGAATTCGTCAAAGCGCTTGGTGACGCCTGAGATGGTCAAGGTGCTGTTGGCTTCGCTCATAAAGAATCTCGCTAACGGTTGATGGTCAAGGTCGGGCGCATTTAGAAAGTGCGGTGCGCCCTCGAAGGTTCGCGTTCCGGGCTTAATACGGATTACCCGGCGCGAAAGTTTATCTGGAATCCTCTCGCCTGTCACCCGACACGTGATATTATCTGTCGCGGTCTCCCCAGACTAATCTCCTTCTCTGTTAATCGCCATGTCTACACACACACTCTCTCTGTCTCGCTTTTGCTTTGCGTCTCTCCTCTGTCTCGGCCTGCTCTTGACGACGGCGCACGCACAAAAGCAGGGGCAACCACAGAAACCGCAACAACCCGACGACGTTATCAGGATCAGCACCGATCTGGTTCAAACGGACGTGACGGTGCTGGATAAGCAAGGGCGCTTTGTTGACAACCTGCGGCGCGAACAGTTTGAGCTGCTAATTGACGGCAAGCCTCAGCCGGTTACGTTTTTCGAGCGAGTGAAGACCGGTAGCACGAGCGAAGAGACGCAGGTTGCTGCTGCGCGCGGACAGGTGGTCGCTCCGGGAACGACTGAAATTGTTCGCCCACAGGATCGCGGTCGCACTGTCTTCTTCTTCGTTGACGACATGCACATGGCTCCCGATAGTCTGAGCCGACTTCGCAAAACGCTCCTGCACTTTGTTGAGGCGGAGATGGAGCAGAACGATCAGGTGGCGATTACGTCGGCCAACGGCCAGATAGGTTTTCTCCAACAACTGACCGACAACAAAACGGTGTTGAGAGCTGCCATCGCCCGGTTGAAAGTCTCCACGCAATCGACAGATGACCGGATGCAACCTCCGATGCCTGAAACAATGGCTCAATCCATAGAGGCTTTCAGCGACCGCGAGGTTATCAAGTTTTATGTTCTTCCCCTGTTGAAGGCTACAAGAGAAAATAGTATTCCAGATGAGAACAGCATCGAATATCAAGCCGCCGAAATGATAGTCAGAAATCGCGCGCGGCGAATTCTAGAGCAATCCTACTATCTGACGAAAGTCACGCTCTCCACGCTGGAAACCCTCGCGCGGACTTCCGGTGAGTTGCCCGGTCGCAAGTTGATCTTCTTCATCTCCGATGGCTTCCTGCTCAACCCCAACATGTCTGACATAGCGGCTCGGATTCGTAATATCACGAATGCGTCGGCGAAAAACGGCGTCGTCATCTACTCGCTCGACGGGCGCGGGCTGAATGTCGGCGGCCTCGCTGAGGCCGACAGCAATCTCATGGGGTTGAACGACCGGCGAGGCGAGATGCCAAGCATCACCTCTCGCAACCTGACTAAATCCACCTCCAGCTCGCAGGAACCGCTAAGGATGATTGCGGCAAACACGGGAGGAAAAGCCTTCGTTAATTCCAACTCGCTCAACGCCGGGTTCGCCAAAGCTATTAAAGAGACCTCCGGTTATTACCTGCTCGCGTGGCGTCCCGAACCGGGAGCGCAACAGAAAGACAAGTTCCGGCAGGTAGAAGTCAGGGTCATGGGACGCCCGGAGTTAAACGTGCAGGTGCGGCGCGGCTACTACGATGTCGCACCGAAGACACTGGCGAAGACCGGGAAAGCAGAAGCGCCGTCCGCTCCACCGAAAGCAGGTGCAAAAACGAAAACTGCCGCAGAGTTTGCGCTACGCGAAGCCATCGGCTCACCGTACCCGGCGAACGCGCTCCCCACACAGCTTGGCATTGTCTACGTGGACACGCCGGACAAAGGTGTGGTGATGACAGCTTCGATTCAGATTGCCAGGCAGTTTATGACCTTCAATCACTCGGAAGATAAGCAGACGGCGATTATTGATCTGACGGGCGTGGTGCTAAACGATAACGGCAAACCTGTGGCGAGTTTCAGAGACCATCTGGACGTGGCGGTCTATTTTCCAAAGTATGTCGGGCCGCCGCGCCGCGACCTTATTTATAACTTCCAGTCGCCGCTCACACCCGGACTCTATCAGGTGCGCGTCGCCACCCGTGACAACAAGAGTGGTCGAACCGGGAGCGCCATGCAATGGATAGAGATTCCCGACCTCGCTTCGCGCAAGCTCTCTTTGAGCAGCCTGCTGCTCGGCGAGACGACGAAAGATGCGATGTTGCTGAAGGCCGGAGACCCGACGACGATTGCCGAATCTTTATTAACCGTTGACCGCCGTCTGCCCAGATCATCGAATCTGCGCTTTATGATGTTTATCTACAATGCGGCGCGCGGAGTAAACGGCAGCACGCCGCCGGACATTACGCTTCAGGTGCAGGTCATGCGCAACGACCAGCCCGTCCTGACGACCACCTCGCGTAAAATCGAACCCGGCAATGCGTCAGACCCGGCACGCCTGCCGTATGCGGCAGAGATGCCGCTTGAGGCGCTGCTCCCCGGTCGCTACGTGCTGCAAATAACAGCCATTGACCGCATCGCCAAAACTACCGCCTCGCAGCGTGCGAGTTTTGAGATAGAGTAAGCCTGTTGGAAGTAAAAAGGTAGAAGGTAAAAGTAAAAAATCGAGGCGGAAACCACTTTTATTTCATCGTGGTTCTCCGCCTTCTTTTTGCCTTTTACCTTTTTACTTTTGCCTTCTTCAGAGTTCTATCTGTCTTGCCGAAATGACAGGCTCGAAGGAACGCAATTCATCAAGTGTTTCGTTTTTCAGAGGCGCATCGGTTTCGATGACCGCCATCGCTTCGCCGCCGCGCTCGCGTCGTCCCAGATGAAAGCGGCTGATATTGACATTGTGCTCGCCGAGGATTGAGCCGATGCGACCGATGACGCCGGGCACATCCCGGTTGCGCGTGACGAGCATGTGCCCGTGCGGTATCGCCTCGATGCGAAAGCCGTTGATCTCCGTGATACGCCCGTCGCCAACGCTACCACCGCTCCTGAACAACGTGCCCGCAACCGTTTGCTCACCCCCGGTCGTCAATACGCGCGTGCGAATGGCCGGATCAAAGTCGCTTCCGGCGCGTTTGTAAGCAGCCGTCACAGCGATGCCGCGCTCCTCCGCAATCAAAAATGCGTTGACGACGTTAACGCGGGCGCTCATGTCGCGCAGCAAGCCCGCGAGGAAGGCACGCGTCACCGGTGCGGCATCCAACTCTGCCACCTCACCAGCAAACTCAAGACGCACCTCACGCACGGCCTCGTCTACCAGTTGCGCCTGGAATCTGCCGAGGCTTTCGGCGAGCGCGATGTAGGGCTGAAGCGCATTCAATTCTTGCGCGCCGAGTGCGGGAACATTCACCGCTCCGCGCAGCGCTCCCGTCAAAAGATAATCCCGCATCTGTTCGGCCACAGTCACGGCCACACCCTCTTGAGCCTCAGCCGTTGATGCGCCGAGATGCGGAGTCGCGATCACTTCGTCGAGCGCGAGCAACGGATGATCCGCAGGCGGCGGCTCTTGCTCAAAAACGTCGAGCGCAGCGCCCGCGACGATGCCCTCTTTGATGGCTGCGAGCAACGCGCGCTCGTCAACGAGTCCGCCGCGCGCGCAGTTGATGACGCGCACGCCGCGCTTCATCTTTGAGAAGGCAGAAGCACCGACGATGCCGCGCGTCTCGGCGGTCAACGGAGTGTGAACGGTGAGAAAGTCTGCACGGGCGAAGACTTCATCGAGCGGCGCGATTTCCAACTCGAGGTCGCGCGCCTGATCCGGAGCGACGAACGGGTCGTAAGCCACGATGTTCATGCCGAAGGCACGCGCGCGGCTGGCGACGACGCGCCCGATTCTGCCTAAGCCCACGATGCCCAAAGTCTTGCCTTGAAGTTCGACGCCGATGAAACGTTTGCGCTCCCAGCGACCGTCACGGAGGCTACGGTTAGCCTGCGGCACGCGCCGCGCCAGCGCGACCAGTAAAGCAAGCGTGTGCTCTGCGGTCGTAATCGTGTTGCCGTCGGGCGCGTTCATCACGACGATGCCCCGCTCTGTTGCTGCCGCGACATCAATGTTGTCCACGCCCACACCGGCACGGCCAATCACGCGCAAGCGAGTCGCCGCGCTCATCAATTCGGGCGTCACCTTCGTCTCGCTTCGCACCACGAGGCCGTCCACATCGCGCAAGGCTTCGCTCAACTCGGCCAAGCTCAGGCCGGTTCTCTTCTCAACCGCGAAGCCCGCCGCGCGCAAAGGCTCAAGCCCGCTCTCGCTGACATCATCAGCGACCAGTATCTTTAATTTTTGTTCAGACATAATTAAAAGCAGAAAACAGATGACAGGAGACAGAAGTCAGGATGGAATGAGCGGCGATTGCTTCCGACAGATTCCTGTTTTCTTCTATCTCCTGTCTCCTGCCCTTTCTCACATCGGCCCGACGTCTTCTAGCCCGTTGTTGCCGCCTCTTCCTTCATCGAACGCGCCATCGGGTGATGGCAGTGGTGTATTTTCGCTTTCCTGCGCCCCGCTCTCACCTGTCTCCGAAACTTTTTCAGTCTCTTCCACATCGCTCAAGGTCTCGCTGCTCGTGGCGTCCGACTTAGGGTCTTTGCTTTCGACGCCCTGCTCGGCGTTTGCGCTTTCAGTTGACTTAGGGTCTTTAGTCTCTTGCATCCCGTGTTCTCCTTTAGGAAATCATCTTGACGTAATGAATCATCGTTATCAACAACGTGAGCGTCGCTGCGGCGTAGACACCCGCCAGAATGTCGTCAGCCATGATGCCCAGCCCTGAGTCGAGGGCTTCGAGGCGACGAATCGGATACGGCTTCCAGATGTCAAACAAACGAAATAACAGAAATCCGGCGAGGAGTATCCACCAGTTTAAGCTCATCCCCAAAGGGATGAACAGAAACGCGATCAATTGTCCGGCAACTTCGTCTACGACGACTATTCCGGGGTCTTTGCGGGTGAGAAGTTTTTCCGTCCGCGAGGCAGCCCAGACCCCTAACGCAGTAACAACAGCGATGACGCCGAGCATCAAGGCGACGCGGAAAGATTCAATTAATTCGTAGGTTAAAGAATAGTCCGGGACATAGGAATAAACAATTCGTAGTGTCCCCTCACGGAGCAGTAAGTAAAGCCCGACGCCCACTGCCGACCCGAAGGTTCCCGGCGCAAGCGGCGCATAACCGACTCCCCACGTCGCAAACGCGAGGGCAAGATAATCCGAGAGCGAACGCCTTCGTGGAATGCTGGCGCTGCCCCCGCCCGTGGTAATGATCGGCGGATTGAGTTCGTCGCTGGATTCTTTGATGATGGGCAAGACTCTTAATCTATCAAACGATGTGACCCACTAAATCGTACTCGTGCGCTTCCGTAATCAACACATTGACGAACTGGCCTGAGATGGGTTCAAAGCCTTCCGGCGCATCGTTGATGAGCACGCAGCCATCTATATCGGCGGCCTGCGTCTCCATGCGCCCCTGCCAGAGCAGATCAGTCTCTTTCGCCTCGCCTTCAAAGAGCACGCGCACAGTTGAGCCAACGCGTGCGCGATTGCGCTTGCGGGAAATCCGCGCCTGCTCCTTCATCAAACGCGTGCGGCGACGCTTCGCCGTGCGAGCGTCAACCTTATCGGGCAGCTCAAACGCAGGCGTTCCTTCTTCATCCGAATACGTGAAGACGCCGACGCGGTCAAACTCCACGTTGCGGACGAATGCCAGCAATTCCTCGAAATCTTCTTCGGTCTCGCCGGGAAATCCCGTGATGAAAGTCGTGCGAATGGCAATGTCGGGCACACGCCCTCGAACCCGCTCAATCAATCTCTCAAGACTGGCGCGCGTGCCGCCGCGCTTCATCAATTTCAGGACGTTGCGCGAAGCATGCTGCAACGGCATGTCCAGATACTTGACGGCCTTTGGCTCTTCGGCCAGCACGTCAAGAAAACCATCCGAGATGTGCGTCGGATAGGTGTACATAACACGCACCCATTCAATGCCTTCGAGGTGCGACAGTTCGCGCAGGAGATGTGCGAGCGCGTCCGGTTGTCCTAAATCTTCACCGTAGCGGGACGAATCCTGTGCGACGAGGACGAGTTCCTTAACGCCGTCGTCGGCCAACTGCTGCGCCTCGACGATAATAGAACCGAAGCGACGGCTGCGAAAATGGCCGCGCATCTGCGGGATGAAGCAGAAGGCGCACGGGCGATCGCACCCTTCGGCGATCTTGACGAAAGCCGTGTAGCCCGGCGTGGCCAGCACGCGCGGCGTGGACTCGTCGTAGAGATACGTCGCGCTCTGGTTGCCGAGCGGCACGACAGGCAGGAACCGCGTGTTCACCTTCTCATCGCAGACAGTTAAGATGTCGTTAATCTGGCTCGTGCCGATGAAGGCATCCACCTCCGGCATCTCCGCGCGCAACTCATCGCGATAGCGTTCAACCAGACAACCGGCGACGACCAGCCGCTGCGCCTTCCCCTCTGTCTTCAACCGCGCAGCTTCGAGAATAGCCTCGACGGATTCCTGCTTCGCCGACTCGATGAAGCCGCACGTATTTACTACCAGCGTGTCGGCCTCGCTCGCATCCGTCGTAATCTCATACCCCGACTGCCGAAGCTGCCCCATCATCACTTCGCTATCCACCAGATTCTTCGGACAGCCCAGACTGATAAATCCAACTTTTTTCATTGGCTCTAGGTTTCCAGTTTTGAGTTTTCAGTTTTCAGTTAAAACAAAGCTTACCGGGTCTTAACTGAAAACTGAAAACTTAAAACTGTTTCTCCTCCATCTTTCTCAACCATTCCTCGATTTGCGCTCTCTCGCTCGCGGATAATTTCTCGTCGCCGAAGCGCACGCGATTGTAAGCGTGCGTGATGTTGAGCGCATCGGGCATTCCGGTCATGGAGGCAAACTCCAGCGGAGTTTCCCCGGCGGAGCGCTGGAGGCCGCGCGCGGCCAGCGTCTTTATCATGCGCTCGTAAAATTCTACCGTTGAGCCGCGCTCATCTTCCACCTGACGGCGCTTGAAAATTCGCCAGAAGCCCAGTCGCCGGATTCTTTTCACCAGCCGCACGAGACCAAAAATTGTAGAACCGAAACAAGAATCAGCAGAAAAAGGCGCGTGTAAGAGACACTGCCGTCTTCGTTCTCAAGTCGCACCCAGCTAAACCAGCCGGAGAGGGTTTCTTTGAGGCTCTTGAATTTGTCTGCGATCCAACTCCGAAAATCGTTGAAGCGATTGCTGAACGATTTCGCCAGCGAGCGTTGCTCCTGGCTGTCGTAGCCGACGACATATTGTATCCAGAGCATCTCTATCGCCTCTGCATACTTGCTGAACCAGCCCTTGATGCCCGTCCGCTCACTGACGGGTCGCCCCAACAATGGAGTCGGATCAAACGTCGCCCACACATTCGCTTCCGGGAAATAAACCTCCACCCACGAATGCGCCTCACGCTGTGTGACTGTGTAAACGCCAGCCGCTTCGTTATAGTCGCCGCGCTGAAAGCCATTAACGACTCGCGCCGGAATCCCCTGCGTGCGGAGCATCACGACCATCGCCGTTGAGAAGTATTCGCAATGACCGGCGCGCACGTTGAACAGAAAATCCGCGAGCGGGTCAGCCCCACCGGCTTTCATATCCAGACTGTAGCTGAAATCATCCTGCAAATGACCTTCGATAGCACGAGCGGCGTCATACTGGTTAAGCGCACCCGCCTTGGTAATCCATTCGCTCGCCTGTCGCGCAATGCGCGGATCAACCTTACCGGGAAGTTGCAGGTGACGCGCAATAGCAGCCGGGAAATATCGCACGTTACCCAGCAGCGTTTGGCGTAAGCCTTCTTTGTCAGGCTCTACTGTATCCGAATAAACCTTGTAGGAGATTCGCTCCTGATAATGAGGCCGTGTCGAGAGCGCACTTCGACATCCCGGCTGAGATAAGGAATCTCACCTTGCAGGGCGACCGCGCGCGGTGCAGCAAATAAGATGGGCGTATCTATCGGTTCAACATAAAAAGTTTGCGTCGTCAGGCGCTGCAAATCCTCGGTCGTGCCCAGTTGAAAGATGCCCCGCTCACTGTTGACCCGTTCCAGGACGTATCGGTCGCCGGTTCTCTGCCAGCCACGCCCGTTGTAAAAATCCAGAGCGACGCCGCGCCAGCGCAATTTTCTGTTGGCATTGGGCTGCGGGTCTTCAACGCGCACGCGCATCACCAATTGATCGCTTTGCTGCAAGCGACCGACATCACCCAGAGTGACGCTATCGGAGAAGCCAACAAAGCCACGAAGACCTTCGCCCGCGCGCGACAGCGCATTTGCGCCCGTGCGCGGCATAATCAAGAAAAGCGGCAGGGCCAGCCCGAAGATAAAGAGCATCAGGGAGAAGGAAACGAGCGGCAATCGTCTTGCTTCACCGCTGCGGGCATGGATGGGGCTTTTTCTCAATCGCCTGAACAGGGTCGAATCAGGCGCGACCAAAAGGCGCGTCTCAACAACCTTCACACTGCGCCGGGCTTTTCTGATTTCAAAGGCTAAGACGGTAGATAAAGCAAAAAGCGAATAGAGACTGAGTGTCAGGAGAAAGAGCGGGCTGAGACTGAGTCCGGCGGCCAATATAACTTCGAAGAAGGAGATGAGATATAGAAACACCCAATCGCGGTCGGCCTTGACCTGAAGTAGTTTGACGGCGGATAAAAATAAGATCAGATGGCCGAGAGCGCTGACCCCGACCTTATCAGTGGTCGAGCCGCCCGACAGAAACTTCCAATCCAGATAAAAGAGCGGCAGCGAGAGCAGCACGATGATGAGACCGACGCGCTCCTGCAATTGCCATTTCGTTCCTTCGAGCTTCCACGCAAAGACAAGCACAACCGCAAACGCCAGGGCGAGCAGTGCGCTCAAGCCTTCGGAAACGGCGAGAGCCAGCGCGCCGCAAGCGACCATCGCGTAAGAGGAGACTCGAAAGAAAGTATTGAATGCCATCTAGACAAGTCTGGAGTCCGGGTGTCTAAAGCCAATTTCCTTCAAAGAGGACTCCAGACTTTAGACTCCAGACACCGGAGTTTTGTTCGCTCTAATAACAGAAAAGCCCGCGAGAGCTTAACACTCTCGCGGGCTTTCCTAGAAATTATCCCGGCGGCTTCCTACTCTCCCACACCGCTTCCAGTGCAGTACCATCGGCTCCAAGAGGCTTAACTTCCGTGTTCGGGATGGGAACGGGTGTGACCCTCTCGACAGAACCACCGGAAAACTTTAAAAGACCATGCGCCTGCAAGGCAGGGCTTTGAGAATCGAATAGTGACCTAGAACACAGGCTTTATCAGTTGTGCAGACACTGCAAATTTGTCATGTTGCTTGAAAGTAAATTTTATGGTCAAGCCTTGGGGCTAATTAGTACTGGTCAACTGAGCGCCTTTCAACGCTTGCATACCCAGCCTATCAACGTGGTGGTCTACCACGAGCCTCACTGGCAGAATTAATCTCTGGTCTGGCTTCACGCTTAGATGCATTCAGCGTTTATCCATGCTCGACTTAGCTACCGAGCGCTACGGCTGGCGCCATAACTCGTACACTAGAGGTCGATCCAACCCGGTCCTCTCGTACTAAGGTCAGATTCCATCAATTCTGCTACGCCCACACCAGATAGGGACCGAACTGTCTCGCGACGTTCTAAACCCAGCTCACGTACCTCTTTAATTGGCGAACAGCCAAACCCTTGGGACCTTCTTCAGCCCCAGGATGAGATGAGCCGACATCGAGGTGCCAAACCCTGCCGTCGATGTGAACTCTTGGGCAGGATCAGCCTGTTATCCCCGGCGTACCTTTTATCCGTTGAGCGACGGCCCTTCCATACAGAACCGCCGGATCACTAACTCCTACTTTCGTACCTGTTCGACTTGTCTGTCTCACAGTCAAGCTGATGCGTTTACACTCTACGGCTGATTTCCAAACAGCCTGAGCCAACCTTCGAGCGCCTCCGTTACTCTTTAGGAGGCGACCGCCCCAGTCAAACTACCCGCCTGATAATGTCCCTCCGCCGGATATAGGGCGGTAGGTTAGAACGCAGACAAACGAAGGGTGGTATCTCACATTGTGGCTCCACCAAGCCCAAGAGCCTGGCTTCAAAGCCTCCCACCTATTCTGCGCATCGGTTGCCCGCATCCACTATCAAGTTGTAGTAAAGGTGCACGGGTGCTTTCCGTCTAGATGCGGGAAACCGGCATCTTCACCGGTACTACAAATTCGCTGTGTCTCTCGTTAAGACAGCTCCCGGATTGTTACGCC
>CAWEPR010000001.1:0-684157 GCA_963811065.1 uncultured Acidobacteriota bacterium | reverse complement strand
CAATAATCACCAGGCAACTGGGAGGCAGGCCGCTTCAGCGGTCAGCCTATCTACCTGCCTGCCTTTTTTAATTTCTACGCAAGCGCAACAGCATCTACGCTGCACACCTTCATCCGTCCATTCTACAGGCTTTATAATTTGCTGGAAGACTCCTTCCATTGGGTTTTGATGAGAGGGCATCCTCCTCGACAGCCGCCAGTTTGAAAACTGCCATCAGCCGCCTGGGGAAAAGCTGCCGTTCTCACCAATGCGTCTTAATGTGGGGCGAACAATAAATTTGATATCCCACCTGCGTATTGATAAGCTAATTCGCATCTCAAGGGAATCAGAAGAGGTCTGCACAGAGCCTCCGGCTGTTACCATACGAGCCCCTCGCGCTCATAAAGCAAACCTGAGCCTATGAATAAAATCTTCTCACTTTAAAGGAGGGAGAAGTTGGCGCTCATGATAACGCAAAAGAGCCAGTCAATTGATGCTAACTATCCCGGGGCAGAAGAGCCTATCTTCTACCAACAGGCTGAAACTGCCTTGCAGGAGCTTGACAGGTTGTTAGGCAAGAATCACCCGGCGGCCATGGAAGCCGTGGTGCAAATGATAGACCTGATGATTAGCAAGAACCGGCGATTCATTTTCTATCTAGGCGCAGGGTGTAGTGAAGCGGTGGAAGTAAAAGGTCGGAGCGGGATTAAGTTTCCATCATGGAAAGAGTTGTTAAAAGAAATCTACATGGAGAAGCTAACACCCGCCCAACGTGACGTATTTTTGAAGGTCATGACTCGTCGCGCCGGGCTTAGTGAGGCATCTCCGATTAAAAAGTTTGATGAACTCTTCCCCTATTTCGAGAGACCACAGGTGGCCAGTTTCCTTAGTTGGTTCTTTCGAGACAGGGGCGCAAGAGACGAGGCCATTCGTAAGATCGTCGAGCCTATGCAGGGTTTGGAGTATGTCTCTCCGCTGCACACCAACCTTTTGAGCCTGCCCTTTGACGACATCGTCACTACAAATTACGATAGTCTAATCAAGCATTTCCTTGATGTCAGGTTCAAGCCGCAGCTCGACCGCGAAGAAATACCATATATCGAAATCAAAGACTTCAACAGTTTGGTGAAGTCCTTTAACGCCATAAGAACCCGCCGCCTGATCTACCTGCACGGAAAAGTTCCCCTTTCTGAATCGGACAAAGATTCCCGGTTGATATTTGACCGCTTTGACTACGCCAACTTAGTTGCGGAGCGCGACGGTATGCTCGATTACGTGACCAATCTTCTACGTGATTCCCATGTCATCTATGTAGGATTCGGGTTGGACGACCTGACGTTCAACTTAATGGAGTCTCGCCTGCAAGCCCTGCAAGGCAGTTCCCGCCCACAGTCATTTGCCTTCATCCCGTTCGTCACCGAGCCAGAACGCAAGGAATGGGCGGGACGCAGGTTGGACATCATTGACTATGAAGCCCATAAAGACCTTCCACAGATACTGAAATTTGTGCTGACCGTATTGAAATTCGTCAACGAGGCAGAGCCTGAGCGACCAGTAGGCGGAAGGTTGAAGAGGGATCGCACAGAAGACTACATGCCCGGTGCTCTGGAGTTGTACGTGAGCGGAGATTACGAGAATAGTTTACGGGAATGCAGGGCGGCTCTGGCCTCCACGATTTTTTGGGACCGAGAGATGCCATCCGACACGGGCGATAGTCCAGTCCTTCCGTTTAAGGATGCGGCGCGGGTGTGTGAAATCAGGATTCGCCTGGCGCTCAACCGATACAAGTTGCAGTGGGGGCCGAATAGGAGCGATCAGGATCATTATCGCTACATAATGGAAAACATCGAGGCAGCAGACAAAATTATCAAGGTTTGGGAGAAAAGATTTCAGACCGCTAAGGGGCACCAGCAAATCGAACCCGGAGAGTGCGCGTTGCTGGCTCTCAAGAAATCCCTGCAAGTTTTACAGGCGCGCATCTCTTATCTTGAGGGGCAGTTCAGGAAAGCGCTGGAACAATACACCAACGTGGCCGATAAGAGGACCGAACAAGCCAAGAAGATTAAGCCCCATGATAATAAAGAAACTGTTATCTGGAAGCTCAAGCTCTCCGAAGCTTATTACTACGCGAAGTGCCAGATTAGCCGGATAGATTACCAGTTTCTGGGTGAGACGAGAGACGGGCTGAAAGGCAAGCGCGAGCAAGTCAAGGAGATGGAGAAGGCCGCCGAGGCTATCAAGAAGGTTCGTGTCTTCATCGCTCAAACCAGGAGGCATTGCGGCGAGCTTTCCGAATGGAAATATTTCCATAACAGCATGGGAACCATTTACCGGATCGCGCGCTGGACGGCGGGTCGTCATATGATTCGCATCTGCCAGGATGTTATCCCGACCAAGCAGGAGCGCAGTCAGGATGCTTACGACCAGCTGACCGAAGGAATCAATTTACTCGTGGAAGAACCTAAAGAGGATGAGCAGAACGTCTGGAAACTGTCTCCGCGCTGGCTCGCCTACAGGTATCGGTATCAATGTCGAGCTTATGCCCTCCGGTGGGTCATCAGTCAACAGCCAGGTATCGGGCCTGGTTCGAGTGGCGATGGCGATCTCATCGATGCATACGAAGCTATTCAGATGGCGTTGGAAGGAACGGTAGGCTCCGGGTTGGAAAGACACCGCATGATAAATTTGTTAGAGGCCACGAGGCTCAATATTCTGGTAATGTTCGGAGAAAAAATAAACTTGGGGAAACAAGAAAGAGTGGCTCGCTTCTCCCCTTTGAGTTTCGGCGCAGGTCTTCATTACCTGGACATGGCATTTCAAGAAATAGCTCGCGTCGAGCAACTCCTCTGTCAAATAGAGCAATCAGGGCAGCACACAGGGAAGGAGGGGCATCTCTCATGGCTTCGAATTTTGGGTTACAGGCTCGCCAGCTACTTCGCGCTCGTCTTAGGCCAGATGCGGCAGAATGAGATTCAACGGGTACACAACCAAGACCTGAAAAGTTTTTTGAAATTAGATGCCAGGCGGATGTCCAAACGGGTCGAGCAGGGATACTCAGAGTTTGCGGAAAATTTTGGCAAGCCGAATGCGTTAAATACAAGGATCAGCTATTACACGCAAACTCTGAAAACGATCTCTGAGGAACTTGCAGCAAAATAAGGTCATGTATCAGAAGTGATGTTTGAAAAGAAAAGACTCGGACAGGCTATTCTTGAGTTGTGCAAACAAAAGAAATCTCCTGCCCGAGTTGCTCCGCGCGAAGCATCATCAAGCATGGCACAACTGGCGCAGGCAAACAACGCTATCGCTGCCAAAGGTGTCGCCGTCAGTTCATTACCGAGTACACGCGGCGCGGCCATGACCCATGGGTGCGACAATTGGTCTTGCCGTTGAGCTTAAATGGTTGTGGCATTCGTGACATCTCCAGAGTCTTACACGTGAGCACCAACACGGTCTTGAAACTCCTGCGCCGTCACGCTGCCAAAGTCCATCGCCCACGCTTGCCGCCACGTATCACGGAACTGGAAATAGATGAGATGTGGTCGTTTGTTGGCCAGAAAGAGCATCAAGCTTGGCTCTGGTACGCCTTCGAGCCGCAATCTAAACGGATTGTGGCGTGGACAGTGGGAGAGCGCACTGACCACAGTTGTCGGCGGCTGTTCAAGCAACTCAAGCGCTGTCGAGTCTTACGCTTTTGCACTGATGAGTGGAAGTCATACGAGAAGTTGATCCCATGGTCACAGCATTGGGTTGGCAAGCGGTGGACTCAAGACATTGAGCGCCAGAACTTGAACTTTCGCACGCACCTCAAGAGGTTGCAGCGCAAGACCATTTGCTTTTCAAGGAGCGATGAGATGCACGAAGTGATGATAAAGCTCTACATTGACCAGCATAATCGTCAACATCACTTCTGATACATGACCCAAAATAACCTGATGTGCAGTTCGGCTTTTGACTTTTCCTTCGCAGGCATGATAACGTCCGCGCCGCAATCGAAAGGGAAATAGGATTTCCGGTTTCCCTTTGTTCTTTTCAAAAAGAAGCGTCCAGGTGCCCCGTGCATAATAGAGCGGGGAGAATAGGGAAGCGGGTGTGAATCCCGCGCGGTAGCGCCACTGTGAAGAAATGCAAAATTAAAAATTAAAAATGCAAAACTGAGGCTGAAACCAGATTTAAATAAAAATGGTTCTCCACCTTCCCTTTTCATTTTTAATTTTTAATTTTGCATTCCTAAGTCAGGAGACCTGCCTGTTGATGTTACTTTGCAGCCTTTTGAGCGCCTCGCGTAAGGGTGTTCAGGCCGCACGCCGGGTTTCTTCCTTTCCTTCAAGTCAGTAGTCCCGTCGCCAGCCTGTCAGCCTTTTATTGAGGCGCGCAGGAAAGCGACGGGACTCTTTTTGTCTAAATCAAACACACTCAACTTCAGGCTAATTCCGGTGCTGGCGTTAATCGCCCTCGCCTTCGCGCTCTCCTGTTCATCGCCCAGTCAAAGCTCTCAGCCTTCAAGCGCGACCACGATGCGCGAGGTGACGGACGAAGCCGGAAAGCGCGTGCGCCTACCTCTTCGTCCACAGCGTGTCGTGACACTCGCTCCGAATTTGACCGAGATAGTTTACGCCATCGGCGCTGGCGCTACGTTGGTCGGCAATACGACCTTCTGCAATTACCCGGCTGAGGCGAAACAGGTCGCAAAGGTCGGCGACACGCTTCAGCCAAACATCGAGCGCATCGTCGCGCTCAAGCCCGAAGTCATCTTCGTCTCCACAGCCTCGCAGCTCGAAACTTTTACCAGGCAACTGAATGAGCGCGGCATCGCCGTCTTCGTGACAGACCCGCACGACCTCGAAGGTGTCTTTCGTTCCATCAAAACGCTCGGCGAGTTGTTGGGTCAGGAGGCGCAGGCCGAAAAACTGGTCAGCGACCTTCGCGCACGCGTTGCGGCTGTGGAAGAGGCCACAAAGGGGCGCCCGCCTGTGACGGTCTTCTATCAGGTCTCGCCGTCGCCGCTCTGGACGGCTGGGCGCAAGTCATGGATTACGGAATTGATTCGGCGCGCGGGCGGAAAGTCTGTGACGGGCGAAGTAGAAGGCGAGTGGATGCGTTACAGCGACGAGGCGGCGCTGGCTTCGCGCCCCGAAACGATCATCATGGTGACGAGCAGCGACGAGAAGCTGGAAGTGGCTGCGGCTTTGCAGAAATCTCCGGCAGTTCTGAACAAGCGCGTCTACGAAATCAACGGCGACTATCTTTCGCGTCCCGGCCCCAGACTCGTCGAAGGTCTGGAGCAGATAGCGCGCGTGCTTCACCCCGAAGCCTTCAAGCAGTAGCAGCATGACGATGATGACGATAGCAGCACAGCAAACCCCTTTGCGCGGCGCGCGTTCGACTCTTCGCCGGACACTCATCATCTGCCTTGTGCTGCTGGCTCTGCTTTTTCTCGTCATCGTTGCTGCCTCAGCCATCGGCGCTGAGCGTTTGCCCCTCGCGTCGTCCATTTGTGCGTTGTTTACGGGTGGAAGTTCGTCCTGCGGCCTCTCAGTGGAGCAGAGCGCGATTCTGTTTGACATACGATTGCCGCGCATCCTGCTCGCGGCGAGCGTCGGCGCGTCTCTGGCGACTGCGGGCGCGGGTTATCAGGCATTACTCAGAAATCCGCTCGCTGAGCCGTACTTGCTTGGCATCTCTAACGGCGCGGCGGTCGGCACGATGGTCGCTCTCGTCTTTTTCGGAGCCGGGGAAGAGGGCGGCGAATGGATGCGACCCGTGATGGCTTTCGTGGGCGCATTAGCTTCGACCTTTGTCGTGTATCGCCTGGCGCGCGGGCGCACGGGCGCGACTCCCGAAAAACTGATTCTCGCGGGCGTGATTGTGACGACGTTTCTTTCATCTGCCATCGTTTTTATCACGACCATGATGGACGCGACGCGTATCCGCTCTTTCACCTTCTGGCTGCTCGGTGATCTTTCGGGCGCGAGTTCCAGCCTGCTCATGGTGGCAATCATCGCGGCCATCGTCGGCGCAACCGTGCTCACGCTTCATGCGCGCTCTTTGAATCTACTGATGCTTGGCGAGCGCGACGCCTTTGATCTGGGCGTCGAGACGGAGCGTGTGCGATTGATTGTCTTTCTGGCAGCAAGCCTGCTGGTCGGCGCGTCGGTAGCTTCGTCAGGCTCGGTCGGATACGTCGGACTCGTCGTTCCGCATCTTGTTCGACTTTCCCTCGGAAGCGACAACCGGACGACCGTTCCGGCGGCTGCGCTGGCGGGCGCGCTTTTCGTCATCGTTGCTGACACGGTTGCGCGCACCGTCATCGCGCCCCGTGAATTGCCCGTCGGTGCAATCACCGCGCTCATCGGCGCTCCGCTTTTTGTTTATCTTTTAAGAAAGGGTTGAGGATGCTCGAAGCGCATGAGATTAGCGTGAGCTACGGCGAGCGCGAGGCGGTCGCTGATATTTCTTTGCGTGCCGTGCCCGGCGAGATAACGGCAATCATCGGGCCGAACGGAGCGGGGAAGTCTACTTTGATGCGCGCCTTGAACGGTGCGCTTCCCGTTTCGAGCGGTGAGATAAGGCTTGACGAAAAACCTTTGCGTTCCTTTGCGCGCCGCGCGGTCGGGCGGCGCATCGCGGTCGTGGCTCAGGAAGCGGAGCTACGTTTCCCGGTGACGGTGATGGAGTTTGTGCTGGGCGGGCGCTACGCATGGTCAGGCATGGGCGCATGGGGCTGGGAGACCGAGCGAGACGTCAGCGTGGCTCAAGAGGTCTTACGCGAGACGGAACTGGAAGAGTTCAGCACACGATTGATGAGCGAGCTTTCGGGAGGCGAGCGCCAGCGGGCGGTGCTGGCGCGTGCGCTGGCGACAGAAGCAGGCATTTTATTGCTGGATGAGCCGACGGCTAATCTTGATCTGGCGCATCAGGCAACGCTGCTTCGCTTGGTGCGCGCGCGTTGCGACCACAGGCAGGCGGCGGCTGTCATCGTCACGCACGACATTAACCTCGCAGCAGAGTTTGCCGACCGAGTTCTCTTGCTGCTGAATGGCCGGATGCTCGCCAAGGGTACGCCGCAGGAAGTTTTGACGCCGACGCTTCTGCGAGAGGTTTTCGAGATTCAGGTTTTAGTAGACGCGCATCCGGTGACGGGTGCGCCACGTATCACGCCGGTGCACGAAGCGCGCCGGTAGAGGACGAACCATCCGGGCGATTGGACAAGGGAAGACGGTGTAAAGCCGCCACTGCCCGCGCAACTGTAAGCGGTGACTGCGCTCCGAAATTTGCCACTGTTTCTGAAGGAAATGGGAAGGCGCGGAGAACAGGCGATCTTCTATCTAGAATCAGAGCCACGAGTCAGGAGACCTGTCCATTGCTCACTTTCAAGCTCGTACTGCGACGGGCAGGAGAAGCTACCATGAGATATTCAATCAAAGAGACAGGGCGACCTGTCGGGCTAACAAAACTTGTGAGCATCGCTACGACTGCGGCGCTCTTCATCCTCCTCTTTTCAATCAATGTCTTCGCGCAAGGTGGCGCAACTGTTACGGGAAGCGTGAAGGATGAGCGCGGGGCAAATGTTCCCGGCGCAGAGGTACACCTGCGCTCACGCGCTGGCATCCGGCTCTTCGCGCGAACCGATGAAGCGGGCGTTTATTCTTTTCAGGGACTCGCCCCCGGCGAGTACATTCTGGAAGTCACGGCGCGCGGGTTTGCCGTCGCGACTTCTGAAGAGTTGCGCGTCGAGCGCGGACAAAAAGCTGACCGTGATTTTGTGCTCTCGGTCGAAGCGATCAACGAAAACGTGGTCGTCGTCGCAACCGGAACACCGCAGCGAGCCGATGAAGTCTCAAAGGCCGTCACGCTGGTTGAAGATGAGCAGATTGAGGCAAGGCGTGAGTTGACGCTGGCGGAAGCCCTGCGCGGCACGCCCGGCCTGCGCGTGCAGCAGCAAGGCTCATACGGCGCGATCACGAGTTTGCGCCTGCGCGGGCAGAGAAATTCCGATACGGCGATTCTCCTGGATGGGTTGCGCGTGCGCGATGCCGCGTCCCTTGACGGCTCGTCGCTGCCTTTCATCACGGACATTCTGCCCGCAGACCTTGAGCGCGTGGAAATCCTGCGCGGCTCAGGCTCTTCGATTTACGGCACAAACGCCATCGGCGGCGTCGTCAATCTCGTTCCGAAGACGGGAGCGGGCGATGCGCGATTTGAGGCAGGCTTCGAGGGCGGTAACCTTGCGCTCTTTCGTGAGCGCGTGAAAGGTTCGGGCGGCATCGGGCGAAGAGCGGGTTATAGCTTCGGGTTGGCGCGCGTGGACGTGCGGCGCGGCGTTGACGGCAACGACGAGTATGGCAACACGGCTGGCGGCGCGCGTTTCCAATTCGATGTAACACCTTCCGTCAGCCTTAGCGCAAACTTTTACGGCACATTCTCCAACGCGCGCATCAATAGCGACCCGTTCCCGCTTCCTGCCGCTTTCACATCAGGCGAACTGAATCCGGTGGCTATCGAGGGCATCACCTTTCAGCCTGATACGAACAATCCGGATCAGGGACGACGCAACGGCCTGTTCGTCGGAAGCCTTCGACTCTCGCAGAGCGTTAATGAAATCTTTTCTTACTCGGTCGCTTACCAGCACGTTTCTTCGCGCCGGAGAAATTACAACGGCGCTGAAGTTGACCCGCGCTACGCCTCTTTTTTCCCGTTTGGAGATTTTGAGTTCAACAGCACCAACAACGGCTCGACCGACACGCTCGACGCTCGCGCCAATTTCCGTCTGGGGCGCGCAAATCTCCTGACCGCCGGGATGGAGTACGAGCGCGAATCGCTCTTTCAGCAATCAATCCCTTCATTCTCTCTGCTCAACAGCACCACCGACCGCCAGCGCACCTTTGCCATTTTCGGGCAGGATCAAATCTTTCTGCTCGACGAGCGTTTGCAGATTTCTCTCGGGGTGCGCGGGCAATTTTACAGGATCAGCGCCGCGGATCGTCCGGGCACGCTGAGCGGCATCGAGGCGGAAAGCTCTCTCACGGGCGACGGCGCAATCGCGTACTTCATTCGTTCTACGGGAACGAAGCTGCGCGCTCACGTCGGCAATGGTTTTCGCGCACCCTCTTTGTTCGAGCGCTTCGGTGAAGCGGTGATTGCCAACACGCCGCAGCGAGCGGGCGACCCGACGGTGCGCGCCGAACAATCCGTCAGCGTTGACGGCGGTTTTGACCAGCGTCTCTTCCGAGAGCGCCTGCGCTTTGGCGCGACCTATTTCTACACGCGCCTGCAACGAGCCATCGCTTTCACAGGGTTCTCAGTTGACCCGCTGGGCCTGGGGCGTTTCAGTGGTTACATCAATCGCCCGGGTGGTCTTGCGCGCGGTGTCGAGAGCTACCTGGAGGCTGCGCCATTTCGTGGTACTGATTTAAGGGCGTCATACACCTATACAAACAGCGACCGCTTTGTGCCCGGCGCAGGCCTTCAGACTGAGTTCGTCATTCCGCGTCATCTCTTCGGGCTGACGCTCAATCAACGCTACCGCGCCGTGCTGATCAGCTTCGATCTTAATCGCACGGGGAGTTACGTCGCGCCCATCTTTGAAAGTAATTTTCCGTTCAGGCAGGTCAACTTCACCTTCAAGGGATTCACAAAGGCAGACGCGCATCTGACCTACGAGCGCGCTCTATCGGAAGACGTGGTGCTGGTTTTGTTCGGCGGCGCGGATAATATCTTCGACCGGAACTATTTTGAAAATGGCTTCCGTGCCCCCGGCGTGGTGGGAAGGGGCGGAGCCAGCGTTCGATTCTAACAATTGTGGATTGTAGAATGTGGATTGCGGATTTAGAGTAGCGCTCAACTGCTTTCAAATCCGCAATCCGATATCCGCAATGTTGCTAGTCTATCGCCCGGCGGCCATCGGCCTTCGTCATCAGCGCGCCCGCCAGGAAAAGTATGCCGAGGAGGATGTGTATGGCGTGGTCAGCCGTGCCAAATTCCAAAGTGTTCGGAATGACCTTCCACAGGCGGCCATCTTCCATCGTCATGCCAGCTATGCCGGACGTGCCGGGAGCGCCCATGATGAACCCGACTATGCCGAGCAGCAGATAGACGGCTCCGAAAGCCAGAGCGAAGCCACGCGCCCCACT
Organism: uncultured Acidobacteriota bacterium; assembly: GCA_963811065.1. Taxonomy (GTDB): domain Bacteria; phylum Acidobacteriota; class Blastocatellia; order Pyrinomonadales; family Pyrinomonadaceae; genus QHXM01. The sequence goes on along the minus strand of CAWEPR010000001.1, from coordinate 674,045 downwards.
GAGTGTTCCGGCAAAGCCGAAGTAGAGCGCGATGATGCCTGAAAGGATGTGAACGAGATTGTGCGCCATGCTCAGGTGAGTGCCGAGCAGGTCGGGCTTAACAAACCCGATGATTCCGACCAGCAGGAACACGACACCAAGAAGTTTGCAGATAGTTTTAGCCATAGGTCTTTTTTGTCTCTCCTTTTTGAGAAAAGTGTTTACAACCGTGAGCGGTCACATCGTCTTTCTCAAAGGACGCTTCCGCATGTTTTCAAACTGCGAGCGAAGGCTTGGGATGGGCGGATTGTACACCATAGAAGCCGTTTATGAACAAGGATTTTCCACGCCCCTTTCTCCCGCTCCTCTCCACAGTTTGAGCGCCAATTTCGGCGAGTGCTATACTCATCAACGAAAACGACGCGATTTTCAATGGAGTCGGAGCAAACGGCGATGTACAAAGCGCTCAACAGATATTTACGCGGCCTCAGCCGGAATGGATTCACCCTGCCCGTCAAGCCTCTGCTCTGTGCCGCCATGCTCGCTCTCGTGCTTCCCGTCGTGGCTTGCGCCTACACAATCGTCCTGCGGAGCGGGCGACGCCTCGAAATCCCGGCGCGTTTTACGGTGACGAAACTCACGCTGACGTATGAATCCGCGCCCGGCCTTAACATCACGCTCCTCATCTCCACGATTGACGTACAGGGCACGGAGCGCGCCAACAACGAGCCTGCGGGCGCTCTGCTTAAACGCGCGGAGCAGCCAACAATCAAAACTGCGGCGAGGTCTGCGCGACCACCTCGCAGGGAATTGACTAAGCAGGACATCGAAAGAGGGCGACTGGCGCGGGCTAAAAGCGAGCAGGAGTATGAGCAGCGACGCAAAGAGCTTGGCTTGCCGTCGCTTGAAGAGACGCGCCGCCGCACGGAAGAAGAAACGAAGCGTTTGAGCGAATCATCGCGTCAAAGCCAAATTGAAGAGTCTCAAGCGGAAAGTTACTGGCGTGCGCGGTCAACGCAGTTGCGAACCGAAATCGCCGCGCTCGATTCACAGATAACTTACGTCCGCGCGCGGCTCATGGAGATTCCTGACTATACGGGCGTCGGAACTTACGGCTTCGTGACGGGCGTTGCTCCCATCTTTCCCGCGCGACATCCCCGCGCAAGGTTTCCAGTCGTCACAGGGAATCCGGGTTTTATGCGAGGCAACAGCACGAACGTTCAAGGCGCGGGCTTCCTTGCCTTCGGCGGCACGACGCAGGCTCAGATTCAGCTTAACACCGGTCTGTCGTCCGGCGGTTTTAGACGGCGCGGCCATCTCGCGCCGGGAATAATTGTTCCGTCTGGAACTTTCTACGGCACGCCCTACTCGAATTATGATTACTCGTACGAACGCGCCAATCTGGTCTCTCGCCTGCATGAACTTGAAGCGGCGCGGACAGGATTGCAGGCGCGCTGGCGTCTGCTCGAAGAAGAAGCTCGTCGCGCGGGCGCACAACCCGGTTGGCTGAGACCTTAATCAGTTTTCGGTTTTCAATTTTGAGTTTTCAGTAACAGCTGAAGACCAATTGCTGAGAACTGAAAACTCAAAACTGAAAACTATGAAAAACGGTTGGGAAACTGTCATCGGTCTTGAGATTCACGCGCAACTGAGCACGGAGTCGAAAATCTTTTGCGGTTGTTCGACACGGTTCGGGGATGAGCCGAACGCGAACACCTGTCCGGTCTGTCTTGGATTGCCGGGGGCACTGCCTGTCTTGAATCGTCGCGCCATCGAACTCGGCGCACGGGCGGCGCTCGCGCTCTCGTTGCAGATTAACGAAAAATCAATCTTCGCGCGCAAGAACTATTTTTACCCGGACCTTCCGAAGGGCTATCAAATTTCGCAATACGATCAGCCTTTTTCAGAACGCGGCGAGCTTGAGATTATGACCGCCGAGCGCGACGAAGGCGGACATGCGCGCGAGTGGCGACCATTCAAAATTCGCATCACGCGAATGCATTTGGAAGAAGACGCGGGCAAGAACGTGCATGAAGGTCTGCCCGACGTTGATCGCTACTCCTACATTGACCTCAATCGTGCCGGGACACCGCTCGCAGAGATCGTCACAGAGCCTGACTTTCGTTCGTCATGGCAAGCTTATGATTACGTCAATCATGTGCGGCAGGCTTTGCAGTGGGTCGGCGCTTCGGATGCCGACATGGAGAAGGGAAATCTGCGTTGCGAGGCAAACGTCTCCGTACGACGCATTGGTGATGAAAAGTTCGGGACGAAGGTTGAGCTAAAGAATCTCAACTCCGTGCGTTTCATGCAGCGCGCCATCGAGTTTGAGATTGAGAGACAGATTGAGTTGATTGAATCGGGCGGACGCGTCACGCAGGAGACGCGGCTGTGGGATGACCGCGCTGGCGAGACGCGCGTCATGCGGTCGAAGGAAGAGGCGCATGATTATCGCTATTTCCCGGAACCGGATTTGCCCCCGCTCGTCATCTCGAAAGAACTGATCGAGAGCGTGCGGCAAGCTCTGCCAGAACTGCCGGACGTGCGGCGCAATCGGTTCATGCAGGAGTACAGTCTTTCCTACAACGCTGCGGCGCAACTCGCGTCCAATCGTGCGCTCGCGGATTACTACGAGCAGGCGGCCAAGGCTGCGAACGACCCGCGCGCCGCCGCCAACTGGATCAGGTCTGAGTTGTTGCGCGAGATGGAAGCGGCAGGTATCACGGCAGACCATAGCCCCGTCTCGCCGGAAGAACTCGCCGCGCTCCTGCGCGTGATTGACGAAGGTGGGATTAGCGGCAAGCAGGGCAAAGACGTGCTGACTGAAATGTTCGCTTCGGGCAAAACTGCTGCCGCCATCATCAGCGAGCGGGGCTTAGTGCAGTTGAGCGACACGGGCGAGATTGACGCCATCATCGCGGAGGTGATCGCCGCCAGCCCGCAGCAACTTGAGCAATACCGCGCGGGCAAAGAAACTCTTTTCGGCTTCTTCGTCGGTCAGGTGATGAAGGCTTCAAAGGGCAAGGCAAACCCGAAGGTCGTCAACGAGCGATTGAAGGAGAAACTACAGTGATGGGTGATAGGTAATAAGAGAAACCCTTGTTCCTTTTTATCACCTATCACCCATCACCTATCACTGCTTTTAATTATGAATATAAACGGTAAGGTGGCAATCGTCACCGGAAGCACAAAGGGAATCGGGCGTGCGATTGCGGAGGCATTGGTGCGTGAGGGAATGAACGTCTGCATCAGCGCGAGAAACTCGGACGAGGTTGAGCAGGCCGTGAGCGAGCTTGGCGATGCGGGCGAGGGCAGTGTGACGGGCGCGGTGTGCGACGTGCGCGATTACGATGAGGTTAAAGCTCTCGTCGAGCATACGGTCGAAGAGTTTGGCGGCGTGGACGTTTTAGTCAACAACGCGGGCATCGGTATTTTCGGGCGCGTTGAGGAAACCACGCCGGAGGATTTCCGCGCGGTGCTGGAGACAAACCTTTTTGGTGTCTTCTATTGCTGCCATGAGACGATTCCGCAGATGAAGAAGCGCGGGGGCGGCTATATCATCAACATCTCTTCGCTCGCGGGCACCAACGCGCACCCGCAGATGACCGCTTACAACGCCTCGAAATTCGGTCTCAACGGTTTCAGCGAAGCCATGATGCAGGAGGTGCGGCACGATGGCATCAAGGTCAGTTACATTATGCCCGGCTCGGTCAACACCTATTTCGGGGATGAAGAGCCGGATGAGAGTAAGAGTTGGCAGTTGCAGCCCACAGACATCGCCCGTGTCGTCCTCGATCTGCTTCACACGGACGAGCGCAGCTTGCTGAGTCGGATTGAAATCAGGCCGAGCCGCCCGCCGAAGAAATAATGCGAGCAGTATTGCAGCGCGTGACGAGCGCGCGTGTCGTCGTTGAGGGCGAAATTGTCGGCGAGATCAAAAGCGGTCTCGCCATTCTGCTGGGCATCGCGCACGATGATACCGAGCAGGACGTAAAATATTTGGTCGAGAAGATTGTGGCCTTGCGCATCTTCGATGATGCTGATGGCCGGATGAATTTATCAATCAGGGAGATGGGCGGCGCGCTGCTTGTCGTTTCACAGTTCACCTTGTACGGCGACGTGCGGCGCGGGCGACGCCCTTCATGGAGCGAAGCGGCGCCGCCGGAAGTGGCCGAGCCGCTTTACGAATCTTTCGTCATGGAAGCACGCCGCAACGTGGAGCAGGTCGAGACCGGCAGCTTTCGCGCCATGATGCAGGTGGAACTCGTCAACGACGGCCCGGTCACGATCCTGCTTGATAGCCGCAAGTTGTTTTGAAATGTAAGAATCATTGGAGGAAAATTTATAGTGAACAGGCGATTTGTTAAGCCGGCTTATGCGGTTTTGTGTATGAGCGTCGTGCTGCTCGTTTTTATGGCAGGATGCGGGAGCAACCCTACGTCAAAGGATTCCGATGCCAACGTCAAAGCGAATATCAAACGTGGTGTCAAGCCTGAGCCGGATGCGGAAGTGGCTGTGATTGAGATGGAGAATCCGGCTTATGGAAAGATAGTGATAGAGCTTTATCCGAACATCGCGCCGAAGATGGTTGAGCGCTTCAAGCAGCTCATCAAGGAAGGCTTCTATAACGGGACATCCATTCATCGCATCAGCCCACAACTCGGCATCATTCAAGGCGGCGATCCGCTCTCGAAAGACAACAACCCGGATAACGACGGAGGCGGAGATTCGCCATACCCGAACCTGCCCGCGGAGTTTAGCGACATTCCATACGAGCGCGGCATCGTCGGCGCAGCGCGCAAGGGCGCAAATCCGCAGTTCGGCATGACCGAAGAGCAAGCGCGAGACACGGGCAATTGCCAGTTCTACATCACGCTCAAGCGCGTCTCCGGCTTCGACGAAAATTACACTGTCTTCGGACGTGTGATTGAAGGAATAAACAATGCGGATGTGATTGCGGGCGCGCCCGTCGAACCTCCGAAACCCGGAAGACCGGAATCCTCACAGCCTTCGGAAAAGCTCGTCGTGAAAAGTATTACTCTCCAGCCACGTAAATAAGTGGTCGGGGGTCGGTGGGCAGTGGTCAGTTAAAAAAGAAGGCAGTAAAGACAAGTTCGTCTCTACTGCCTTTTGTCTTTGCTGACCACTGCCCACCGACCCCCGACCACTTCAAATCGTATCCTCGTCCGTCTTTGAGCGCTCGTCAAGCTCGAAGCGGTCGCGGTCGCGGCGCTCTATCTTAGCCAGCAGGTCAAGCTCTTCGTTGTCTTCATAGGTGACGCCGATGGCGGAAGCGTTCTCTTCGACGATTGACTGGTCGGGCGTCGGATTGTCGCCGGAGATTGTTTCCGTGCCGCTGCCGTCCACCTCTTCCCACGCTGCGTCTAAATCACCGCCCGCGTCGCTGGGTGAAGTCGCAGTGTTGTTGCGTAGGCGCTGGGCGAGGAGTTCGGGGTCTTTCGGCGCGCGCGAAATCTCCTCTTCCATGAACTCTTCGATCTCAGGGTCAGGCACGAAATCGGGGTTGTTACTCAGATACTCGAAATCTTCCGGCTTCTTTTTTGGCATCTTCCCTCTCCTTGATGAACGTTCACGCCTCAGCCTTGTAGCCACAACTCACAATTGCGAGACTTAGACAGCGCGTGAACGAACACTGACTCAAGCTGATACGTCGCTCAATTCGCTCTCAAGCGCAGGCTGCTATGAATGCTAACAATTGAAAATCAATTGGGTGCAATATAGCAAATGCGTCAGTGAACGGCCAATGGTAAGAGCCGGATTCGTGGTTGATGTCAATCGAGTTTTAAGAATGCCCGGGCGGGTTCAGTTGATGAAGGTTGATTCCACTCGACGTGATTTCATAAGGTACATGATCCACGCTATGGAGGAGAGGATGGAGTATGAAATGTATATGCCCATATATGACGGCAGGAGCTGGGGAACTTTACTTGTGCCATAGAGGGCGACGAGTTTCTCTCTCAACTGGTGCGCGATGTTGATCGCCATCAAATAATCAATGGAGGCCACTTAGCGTGGCATCGCTTGCAGTCCGGTGCGGTGGCAAAGCCGACTAAATCGCAGTTCGGGCATCTAATGCTGTTCATACGAGTTTCCTCATTCTGAGTGAAGTTCTTTAGCGGCTGGATAGATGGTCGGGCCGACTTTTGATTTGAGCCGAAGAATGGAGGGCGGCGTGGTTGGGTTTGCTGCCCTGCCGAAATTATACATTGACCGGGCAAAAGGCGCATTAAATATTTCCTGAGCGCTGGAGAGGCTTAAACAAAACGGTCTTTCTGGCCTCCGCTTGACGTACCCGCCGCGCATCTTTACACTAAAGTTTGCTCGAAAATAACTCCATTCCATCTAATTTTCACCGTGCGTTGTCCATCAAAGATGCGCCAGGTGATTTCGGGTCGTAGCCTGAATCCTTATGCCACATAATCTCTTCAACACACTTCAGAATTTCAGCCCCGCAGAGGGACGCAAAGGTCACTTCTATTCGCTGCCGCAGCTTGAAAAAGAGGGCGTCGGCCCTATCTCACGCCTGCCCGTCAGCCTTCGCATCGTGCTGGAATCCGTCCTCAGAAACTATGACGGCAAGAAGATCAGGGAGCAGGACGTGCGAACACTCGCCAACTGGAAGGCGAATGCTGAGCGCACCGAGGAGATTCCTTTCATCGTGGCGCGTGTTCTCTTGCAGGATTTCACGGGCGTGCCGCTGCTCGTTGATTTGGCGGCGATGCGTTCGGCTGTTCAGCGCATGGGCAAGCAGACAGGCATCATCGAGCCGCTCGTGCCGGTTGATCTGGTGATCGACCACTCCATTCAGGTGGATTTCTCCAGCACGCCGGACGCTTTCCAAAAGAACATGGAGATGGAGTTTAAGCGCAATAACTCTCGCTACCAGTTCTTGAAGTGGGGCACGCAGGCGTTTGACGGCTTTCGCGTCGTGCCGCCGGGCATAGGCATCGTTCATCAGGTCAATCTCGAATACTTAGCGCGCGGGGTCTGGGAGAAAGATGGAGTTTATTACCCGGACACGCTCGTCGGCACTGATTCGCACACGACGATGATTAACGGACTCGGCATCGTCGCATGGGGTGTGGGCGGAATCGAAGCCGAAGCAGGCATGCTCGGCCAGCCTGTTTACTTCCTGACGCCGGATGTCGTCGGCGTTCACATAAGCGGCAGCCTGAATGAAGGCGTGACGGCGACAGACCTCGTGCTGCGTGTCACGGAGATGCTCCGGCAGGCTAAGGTCGTCGGTAAGTTTGTAGAGTTTCATGGCGAAGGTGCGGCGAGCTTGCCCGCGACGGATAGGGCGACGATAGCTAACATGGCTCCCGAATACGGCGCGACGATGGGTTTCTTCCCGACCGACGAAGAGACTTGCAAGTATCTTCAGGCGACAGGTCGTGCCGCTGAGCAGGTGGATGCTGTCAGAAACTATTTTCAGGCGCAGGGCTTGTTCGGCATTCCCCGCAAAGGCGATTGTGATTACAGCACCTTGCTTGAATTGAATCTCTCCGAAATTCATCCGAGTGTTGCCGGGCCGAAACGTCCGCAGGATCGCATTGAGCTTCAAGACCTGAAAGATAAATTCATCAACCTCTTCCAAAATCCTGTGACGGAAAACGGCTACGGCAAATCGAAAAAGGATTTGGAGAAGCGTTTCAATGTCAGCGTCGGGCGCAACGCTTTCAAGCAGGCGACTGCGCTGGTCGGCGGCGGCGAGCAGGCACAGGAAACAACTCCCGAAAGCGAGGACATACACACCAGCCAGATTGATACCAGCCTGCTCACCGAAATCGAAATGATGAATAATCGCCCGACGCCGGACCGCATCGCGGAGATTCCGCCGGGCGAGTTTCCCGAACGTTTCGACGATCTGGGACACGGCGACGTGGTGATTGCCGCCATCACCTCCTGCACCAATACCTCGAATCCCAGCGTGATGATTGCTGCGGGACTGCTGGCGAAGAAGGCCGTCGAGCGTGGCCTGATTGTTGACCCGTCCGTGAAGACTTCGCTCGCGCCGGGTTCGCGTGTGGTCACAGAGTATCTGGAAAAGACAGAACTCCAGCCGTATCTTAATCAACTCGGCTTCAACCTCGTCGGCTACGGTTGTACCACCTGCATCGGAAACTCAGGCCCACTCGACCCGCGCATCGAAGACGTGATTACGAAGAACGATTTGATTGCGGCGAGCGTGCTTTCGGGAAATCGCAACTTTGAAGCGCGTGTTCACCAGAGCGTCAAGGCAAACTTCCTGATGTCGCCCCCCCTTGTCGTCGCCTTCGCGCTCGCCGGACGTGTGAATATAGACATGAGCAGCGAGCCGCTGGGCAAAGATAGAAATGGAACTGACGTTTACCTGCGTGACATCTGGCCGACGCTCGAAGAGATTAGCGGGTTGTTGAGCGCGGCGCTCGACCCGGAAACGTATCGCGATCTCTACAGCGACTTCGCCGAACAGAACCCGCTCTGGAACGAGATTCCGAGCAGCACCGGCGATGTTTACGAATGGGACACGCAGTCAACCTACATTCAAGAGCCGCCTTACTTCGAGAAGTTCAGCACCGTTGCAGGCTCTTTCTGCGACATCAAGGGAGCGCGACCGCTCGCCATCTTCGGCGACTCCGTGACGACCGATCACATCTCGCCTGCCGGAGCGATAAAGCCTGACTCTCCTGCCGGAAAATACCTCAGATTGCGCGGAGTTAATGTCGAGGACTTTAATTCCTACGGATCACGTCGCGGCAATCATCAGGTGATGGTGCGCGGCACGTTTGCCAACGTTCGCATCAAAAACCTGATGGCTCCCGGCACGGAAGGCGGCGTGACCATCCTCCAACCCATCGGCGAGCAGATGAGCATCTACGATGCTTCCGTTCATTATCAGGCAGCAGGCATTCCGCTCGTCGTTTTCGCCGGGCAGGAGTACGGCACGGGAAGCTCGCGCGACTGGGCTGCGAAGGGCACAAAACTTCTAGGCGTGCGCGCCGTCATCGCGCAGAGCTTCGAGCGCATCCACCGCAGCAACCTCGTCGGTATGGGCGTGTTACCCTGCCAGTTCAAGGAAGGCGCAAACGCCGCGTCGCTCAAGCTCGACGGCACAGAGGTCTTCGAAATTACCGGGCTGGAAAGGGAAGCAGTCAGACCCATGCAGGATGTCACGCTCGTCATTCGTCGCGCCAATGGTGAGACGGATGAAGTGCCCGTCACGCTCAGGATAGACACGCCGATTGAGCTTGACTACTACCAGCACGGCGGCATCCTTCCCTTCGTGCTCGGTCAATTGATTAAAGAACAGTGACAAGTGACAAGTGACGAGTGACAAGTAAAAACCGCTCTTGCTCGTCACTTGCCACTCGTCACTTGTCACTGTTTTATGCGTACTGCTTTCTTCACCGTTCTGGGTCTGAGCGTTCTGGCGCTGGTCGTTTATGACGTTTATGCGACCATTCTTCACGCGCGGGCGCGCTCCGGGCCGATAGGCGAGACGCTGAATCGCAGCGTTTGGCGGGTGGTTCGCGCCATTGCTTTTAAGCTCTCGCGCACGCGTCGGCATCGTCTGCTCAACACCATCGGTCCGCTGCTTCAACCGATTCTCATCATCCTCTTCATCGCGCTGTTGGTTTTGGGATTTGCGCTGATCTATTATCCGCGAATGCCCGCGAACTTTACGGTTCACGCAGAGGCCGCCAGTTCGCCCTTTATGGCCGCGCTCTATTTCAGTGGCACGACGCTCACGACCGTGGGCTATGGCGACATCGCGCCGCACACTATAGGGATGCGTTTGACGGCACTGTTTGAGGCGGCATCCGGATTAGCGCTGATCTCCCTTTCGATTACTTATCTGATTACGGTTTACAGCGCTCTGGAGCGCAAGCGCGCCGTCGCCATCTCTTTTTATCATCAGGCAGAGGAAGGCGCGAACGTCGCGGCCTTCATCATTCATCACTTCGTCGCGGGGCGTTTTTACAGTCTGGAAGCAACACTGCGCAATGCCACGCGCGATCTTCAGGAACTTCTCGAATCGCACGTCGAGCATCCGGTCATACACTATTTTCATCCGATTGAGGTTTACAAAAGCCTGCCGCGCGTTCTCTTTCTCGCGCTTGAAACCTGCGCTGTGATTCGTTCCTGTCTTGATAACGAGGAATACGCGGAGACGTGCAATCACCCGGATGTGCGAACGCTCGAAGCCAGCTCGCGCCATGTGCTCAGAGAATTGCTGGCATCTCTGGAACTGGAGAGACGCGCAGCGCGACGCAAGGAAACGCCATTCGAAGAATCACGCCGATGGAAGCACCGTTTCATCCAAACCATGCGACTCTTGAAGGAGGCGAACATCAAGACTCGCCCGGATGCTGCTGCCGCATGGGAGTTCTACCGGGCGCGGCGAGAGGAATGGGAAGCGCAACTGCATCGCTTCAGCAACCACCTCGGCTACGACTGGGACGAAATCACCGGCGACAGCGATTTGCGCTACGCCGCTGACGAAGAGATGAAAGAGCCGGGGGAAAAGCAGTAAGCAGTGGGCAGAGATTGAGTATGGGAAATCTTGAATCTGGATTAAGAAGAGGCAGAGTTGTTAGCGAAGGCTTTAACTGCCCACTGCCTACTGCCTATCGTTCTTTTACTTTCCCTCCAGTCGGATGTTAAAGTATCGCTGAATCCAAACTTGATAAACTTTCCACATCATCCAAACATAGAGGAGTAAGGTTATGTCTTCTGCACAACAATCTGCATCAAACACGCCCCGCAAATATCAGCTTTTCATAGACGGCAAATGGGTGGACGCCGAATCCGGCAAAACTTTCGAGACGCCTAACCCTGCGACCGGGCAGACGCTCGCCGAAGTCGCCGAAGCGGACAAGGCGGATATTGATAAGGCCGTGCAGGCTGCGCGCCGTGCCTACGAAGGGAAATGGTCGAAGATGAGCGCGCGTGATCGCGGGCGTCTGATGTATAAGCTGGCGCAACTCATCGAAGAGAACAGTACGGAACTCGCCGCGCTCGAAACCGCCGACAATGGAAAGCCGATACGCGAATCCGCCTACGTTGATTTGCCGCAGGTGGTCGAGAATTTTGAGTATTTCGCGGGCTGGGCTACCAAGATCGAAGGCGAGACGATTCCTGTGCCGGGGCAGATGTTCAACTACACCTTGCGCGAGCCGATTGGCGTTTGCGGGCAGATCATCCCCTGGAACTTTCCGCTCCTGATGGCCGCCTGGAAACTCGCTCCCGCGCTCGCCGCCGGAAATACCATTGTTCTAAAGCCAGCCGAGCAAACTCCCGTCAACGCGATGGAGCTAGGGCGTCTAATTCAGGAAGCAGGTTTTCCCGATGGCGTCGTCAACATCGTTCCCGGTTACGGTGAGACGGCGGGTGCGGCGCTCGCCGCGCATACCGGCATAGACAAGGTTGCGTTCACCGGCTCAACCGAAGTCGGCAAGCTAATCGCGCACGCTGCCGCCGATAATCTCACCAAAGTCTCGCTCGAACTCGGCGGCAAAGCCCCCAACATCGTCTTCGCTGATGCCGACATCGAGCAGGCCGTCAACGGCGCGATGATGGGCATCTTCTTCAATCAGGGTCAGGTCTGCTGCGCCGGTTCGCGTCTTTTCTTAGACGAAAGCATCAAGGACGAGTTCCTTGAACGTTTCAGTGAGAAAGCGAAAAAGGTTGTGGTGGGAGACCCGATGGACAAGGGCACGCACATGGGGCCGCAGGTTTCGATGGAACAACTCAACCGCATCAAGGGCTATGTCAACGTCGCGCGTGAAGAAGGTGCGACCGTCCACACCGGCGGTGAATGTCCCACGCTCGAAGGCGATTTCCAGAAAGGCTTCTTCTTCCAGCCGACCATCTTCAGCGACGTGAAGAATGAGATGCGCGTCGCGCAGGAAGAGATTTTCGGCCCTGTCACCTCCGTCATCACCTTCAAGAATGAAGACGAGTTGATTAAACAGGCGAACGAAACCATCTATGGTCTTTCGGCTGGCATTTGGACGCGCGACATCGTGCGCGCTCACCGCTTCGCCAAAGAAGTTCACGCCGGAACGATCTGGATCAACACCTTCAATATGTTCAATGCCGCTTCGCCCTTCGGCGGTTTCAAACAATCAGGCTATGGCCGCGAGATGGGCAAGCACGCCCTCGAACTCTACACGCAAATCAAGAGCGTCTGGGTTGATCTGTCAGGCAAGCCGATTGGCTGGTACGGGAAATAATTCAAAATTAGAAATGTAAAATGCAAAATGGAAGATGAAAGGCTCGTCCCTCTCTTCCAGTTTTGCATTTTTAATTTTTAACTTTGAATTGTATTATTGCTCTGCTCTCCCGCATGAGATTTACAGCTTATAAGGAGATGCAATGCGAACCAGTCATCGAATCAGTCTTCTCTCCCTTCTTCTCGTCGGAACGTTTCTCTTCACAGCCTGTCCCCAGCGCGAATCAATCTCGAAAGTTTTGGCAGACCCCGCCAGTTACCGCGATAAGGAAGTCGGCATCACGGGAACTGTGACGGACGCTTATGGTGTGCTCAACACGGGCGCTTACGAGTTGGACGACGGGACCGGCAAGATATGGGTCGTGACACGTCGCGGCGTTCCTTCTCGCGGCGCAAAAGTCGGGGCGAAAGGCCGTGTCTATACGGGCTTTAACCTGAGCGGGAGAAGTCTCGGAACAGTTCTGGAGGAATCCGACCGACGCGCCAAGAATTAAGAGCGTATAACAGAATTGCTGCAACGACAGGGAAGGAATAGACCGAGATTAACGGGATTATCAAGATTGAGAGAACATGGTGGGGCAAGGTAGATTGATGTTGTTTCTCTTATCTTGTCCATCCTGTTAATCTCGGTCTATTCGTTAACGACCCGCTAGCTCAATGAATAAACTAATCTCGTCTCTCGATGAACGGTTTGCTCATCTTCATGCCCGCTCAATCGCTTTGATCGAAGTCGTACCGGGAGAGAAGCTTTACTGGCAACCTCGTGAATCGTCCGGCGCGTTTCCCGTTTATTCGTGCGGCGAGCATCTACTGCGAAGTGCGGGGGCGGTCGAGCAGACTTTTGGCGGCATCACGACGAACCTGTGGGACGACCCGTTTGAGTGGACGCTGCCTGAAATGCTTTCGACGCCGCAGCGGGTGGCGGAATATTTGAACGAGGTTGAGACTACCCGGCAGCGCGGCTTCACTCTTTTCAGAAGCGATGAGGATTTGCTAAAAGAGATTGCCGCTCCGTCTGGCGAAATGCGTTTGCTCTGCGCGCTGCTGTTAGAGACGCTTGAGCGCGCTGCTCATCATCAGGGGCGCGCTTTTGCGACCTTCAGGCTCTTTTCGGATACGCATCTGCCGCGAATCTGAGAAGAAACTCAGGCGGGCACGACTTTCTTCAAAACAATTGCTCTCATCAAATCCAATGCGATAGAGCCGACAGGAATCATGAGCGCACGCGACGCGCCGTCCGGCGCACTGACCCTTGCCGAGCGCTTGCGCGCGCGCATCCGGCGCGCAGGCGCAATCACTTTCCGTGATTGGATGGAAGCCGCGCTGTATGACGAACACGACGGCTACTACTTCCGACGTGACCTTAAACGCTGGGGACGCGCAGGGGATTACCGCACCGCCCCTGAGCGCAGCCCGCTCTTCGCCGCAACCTTCGCCAGCTATTTCGCCAAACTCTACGAAGAACTCGGCGCACCCCCTGACTGGACGATCTTTGAAGCGGGCGCTGGCTCTGGCGACTTCGCTTATGGCGTCCTCCAAACCTTGCAGCGCGATTACCCGCACGCCTTTTCCGCCACTCGTTACGTGATTGATGAAGCGAGCATGGATGCGCGCGAGCGTGCCAGTCTAAGATTGAGTGAGTTTGCCGACGGGTAGAGTTCCGGCGTCTCGTTGAAACAAGCGAGGCCGTCAATGAAGGTCTCGTTTTCTCAAACGAACTGCTCGACGCCTTCCCGGTTCATCGAGTAACGGTGCATAACGGTAAGCTGGCTGAGCTATTTGTTGATTTAGACGAGGCTGACGGATTTGTCTGGACAAAGCGCGAGCCGAGCACGCCCCAATTGGCAGACTATCTTGCCCGCTCAGGCGTAGAACTTTCCGAAGGACAGCTCGCGGAGGTCAATCTCGAAGTTGAAGGATGGATGCGTTGCGCCGCTAATGTCTTCAAACGGGGCTATCTCATCCTCGTGGACTACGGAGCGGAGGCGCGCGACCTCTATTCCGCTCCGCACCGCCGCAATGGTACTTTACGAGCCTTTCATCATCATAGCTTCGCGGAAGATGCGCTGTCCCGACCCGGCGAGCAGGACTTAACTACGACAATTGACTGGACTAACGTCAGGCGAATCGGAGAGGAACTGGGTCTGCAAACTGTGAGCTTCAAGCGGCAGGACGAATTTCTGCTGCACGCCGGACTACTCGACCAGCTTGAGCGCATGACAGCAGAAGCGCAGAACGAAAATGAAGCCGTTATTTTACGCTCCACCGCGCGTGAGCTAATCTTGCCCGGCGGAATGAGCGAGAGCTTTCAGGTTCTAGTTCAAGGAAAGAAGGGATGAGTTAAGAACTTGTCTTTTACTCATCACCATTACTCATCAAACAGCACGCTTGTTCGCTACATATACGGGTAGTGATCCCTCTCTTTAAGCGGTAGCTTCCCATACTTGGTCGACCATGTCTTCATAGGCTTTTGGCACGTCCATGCTCGGCCTAGGCCCGCCAGCGGCGAGGGCGCGCAAATGGCTGGCTAACCAGGGAACATGTTCTTCAATTTCGCTCAAGACTGTATCGTCAGCACCAGCAGCGGCAAGAGCCTCTTCAATGGTACTCCGCTGGGTACGGGCGATTAAGGCCAGTTGAAATAGTTGAGCCAGCCACCGCTGTGGAAGCGCTGAACCTGAGTTCTCTTGCGCTTGGGCTTGGGCAGCTTCTTTGCGGCGGCGGTATTCGGCAGCGGCGGCTTTATCTCCACGAGAGTTGGCGAGGATTTCTAACAGGTGCAGGGTTTTCCATATGTCCACATGCCGCATAGTTTCCCGTATGGAAAGTGCCTGCTGAGCATGTTTTTCTGATTCCTCTAACCTGCCTGCCAATTCTAATGCAACAGCCAGATTATGGTGCGCGTCAGAGCTCTCTATGGGGAGGTCTAATTTTTCGAAAAGGGCTAGAGCCTGTCTGATATCTTCTATCGCTTGTGTTGATAGTTGCTGTCGAATGCGCGGCTCATTGATGTTTCTCATCTGTATGCCTAATGCAGAGGCCCGGTTCAATCGGGTGCGACCCTGGCCGTGGAAATCTCCAATGTCTTCAGCGATCTTTAACGACTTATCATACCAGGCCAATGCTGAGGCAATATCCCCGCGCTTCATTTCAACGATGCCAAGCGAATTTAGTACCTGCCTGCTCGCATGCTTGTCACCTGCTTTCTGAAATGCGTGGTAAGCTCTTTGAAAATATTCTGCGGCTTCATCTTGCTCATCGCGATAGTCACTAATAATTCCTAGTTTTTGCCAGATAATTCCAATGCCATGATCATCTCCAACCGTCTTTGAAATATCTAATGCTTCTTGGAAGTACTCTTCTGCTTCCTGAAGGTGTCCCTGAAGGAGATGGATTTCTCCGAGTCGGTGAAGCCCGCTAGATGAAGCAGGTAAGTCACCCCTCTCTCTAACTAACTTCAATCCCTGCTCGGCAGCACTCTTAGCCTCTTCAAAGCGACCTAGGTCCATCAGGGCATGTGATAATTCGCCAAGTGCGTTTGACAGATTTATGCCACTACCTTGTTTTTCCTGCTCAACTTGTTCATAAAAGCTTATACATTGTTGCAATGGCTTAAGTGAACGAGCCGGTTCGTGCTTTATGTTAATGTAAATGCGCGCGATGTTTAATAAAATCCCCGCACGTTCCCTCCGTGTATCCCGGCTAGTAACGGCATCGAGACGAATGATAAGGCTCTGCAAATCACTGATCGCAGCGTCCGCGTTCTCTCCAGCTCGTGCATAAGCTGCTCCTGACTCTAATTTCGCAGCGTGCGAAGGCAATTCTCCATCACTTAAACCTACCTGAGCCTGAAGGGATTTGATCAGGGTATCGCCCTCACTCTCGCGGCCACTTCTGAAATAATAACGTTGAAGAGAGTAGGCCATTTCCGAAGCTAATTCCATCTCTCTTCTCTGCAACGCGAGGCGAATAGCTCTATGGACTACGACTTCACTATTTCCTATCAGCCCCATCGCTATTTTAGAGTCTGCCGTTGTGATGAGCCTGTCGAACATCTCGCAGAGCATCAAAACCGCAGCTATAAAGTGCTCCACGTGTTCCGCCTTGGGGACTACATCATTAATGTCACTGAGCACCGGGTGTGGTCGAAGGTGCGGACCTTCAATCCGCAATAGCCCAATTCGTTCAAGCTCCTCCTGCATTTCAACCCACTGTGCTTTCTCCACGCCTACAATTATCGGGGCAAACATCCCTGGCATCCCGCCGGACATCAATCCAACAGCAGGTAATGCCGCGAGAGTCTTCTCTGATAAGTGTCGAATAGAGAACTCCAGCGAGGCCTTAATGCTGCGGTTGCGTCCCTCACCCGACTCTTGGCTTGCTGTAACAAGTTGCGAACTTAGTCCTTGAAGCACCGCCTGCGGTCCCTGTTTGGCTATCTGTGGCGCCAGTAGTTCCAGGGCCAGTGGGTGGCCTCCAACTCTCTGGATAATTGGTGTGAGTTGTTCAACTGTACAGCCCCGCCGTGTCCGTTCATTCCGGTCGATACCCAAACGCTCCAAAAAGCTGATAACCAGATGTAGGCCTTCAGGCAGCGAGAGTTCACCCAATGCAAAAGGCCAGGCGGATTGACCATTGGATGTCAGACCGACTTGGGGGTCACGACAAGTAATTAAGAGACGTGATTTTCCGTTAGTCCATTTCTCCGCGAGTTCGGTGAACTCCGGTGGAGTAGGTGAGCCACCGTTGAAAGCAGGGAGCACCGATTCATAGTTATCCCAAACAATTAATATCTCGCGTTTTCTAAACTGTTCTTCCAGCCAAGTGTCAGAGTCTGGGCGTTTGTGAAACTCAATTCCTTCCAGGGCTTCTCCGGCTTTAATGATTACAGCCTTGGGGGAGACATTACCTTCCAGCGAAATAAATATGGCCCCGTCCGGGAACATACCAGTCCGTGTCCACCAAAATGCGGCTTCACGGGAGAGCGCCGTTTTGCCCATGCCGCCCGGGGCATGAATGACGACAATTTTGTGTCGCCCTAATGCCCGTTCCAGGCGATGTATTTCATAACCGCGCCCCTGAAAACCTGCCCGCGGTGCGTTGACGAAGCCCTCAAAAATCGGTTCAGGCTTTGGCTTGCGTTTGGCAGGCTTCTTCGATAATAGTAGCGGGTCATCTCCAGCCTGATAAAGTTGCGGCACAAACCAATCACTTAATTCTACTGTGGGCGTATCAGGGACGATTCGTATGCGACGATGCTTGTTAGCATAAACGCGATTTTTGGCTGCCTGCAAAGCCTCGCCTATAGATTGTCCGCGAGAGATGGCCGTGTAGAATCCGCTCATCAGTTCGCGAGTCATATCTATATGCACTACATACCCCATGGCGACTACCGAGCCAACACCCTGCCGCAGCAGGGCACCGGCCACTGTCTCCTGTGCAAAAGACTTCATGGCTGAACGACAGGCTTCCAGCACGACGAGCGGAATGCGAAAACGTGCCATCAAGTCGCCAAACTGAGTTGCCCGTACTAAATCAAGGCTGCCATCCTCTTTCTCGAAGCAGAGAGCTCCAATCCCTCCCTCGTTTGGGATTGTCGTTCCATGGCCGTCGAAATGAACCACGTGGTATGGGTTATCATCATCCTGAGCTTGCTGTAATAAATCTACAAGAGCGGAAAGCGTACCGGGCCGACAAAAGTCAATAGAAACTTCGGGGCGTTCTTCAAGGGCCTCCAGTATTGCTTCTGGCGTATATCTGGGGTCAATAAACCCTGCTTCCTCCGGGCGACAGATAATTGCCATGACGCGCAATCCCTTGCTCGTGTCAAGGCTTTGCAAGTTGGGTAAGTTGGCTTTGCTACGTCGCACGACTGTCACTCTTAACTGATGTAGCAATGTGCCGTTCCCCACTCGCATCAACTCCCAGGGCGTGCGGAAGGCGACTTCGTCTTTCAACTCGGCAGCCCGCAATTCAAGTCTACCTTTTCCAGCTACCTGAACAGCACCCAACCACGCTTGCAATTGAGGCCCCTGTAAACTATTCCATAGCATCTTTCCGTATTCTTGAAGTTGTTGTTCAACGCGCCTCGCGCGTGTCTCATTACCCCCTTCGGGAAAATCCATATAATCTTCAATGTACCATCGTAGGTCTTCCCGCTGTTTACTACTTATGCCCTCGCGCACAGAAAAAGGCTCACCCGGTTCTCCTTGAAACCGTGCGAGTGCTTGACCTGTCCAGGGGCTACCCGTCGTAGAAAAGAATGTCAATTCTAGTATAGGTATCATCTCGCCTCCGAAGGTGTGTTCCTCTGAGAAAGTATGTTAAGTGTTTGGAGCCCTAAATGATTGTTCACCGCTTGGCTAGAGTTGATGAGGGCAACTTATTGAAAATGAGCTGACCACGGCTCTCGAAAACGTATGTGTCTTCTTTTTCGTTTCGCGGCGAGGGCTAAAACTTTTGTTGGCGGGCGAACCGCGCTTACTCGATATAAACTCAACAACCGCTCATCCACGAAATTCAGATTGATAACTCTTACAACTAATACAAACTATCTGAATAGACCAACGCCAATACTCCGTGAGCGGGAGTATCCGCATTAAATTCAAGAGAGCAGATTCTGTGTCATTCTATGAGGCTAGCAGCGAGGTTAGCTTAAGAACGTCCAATAGTTTTTCTGTGAGAAAAGTAGCTCCAGAATAGATAAAACCTGTTGCGCGATAAGCGAGTGAAAGGCTAAGTTTCCATCACCTATGGCCCTCTATCGCAAACTTAGTCGAAGCCCCAAACAGTTCTTGACTGTTACCGGAATGAATTCGCATCAATTTCAAGCGCTCCTACCAAAGTTCACCCAAGCCTTTGAGGAACAAGAGCAAAAGCGGAAAGCGGTCGTCGTGAAAACCGGAGAACCGCGTCAACGAGGCACGGGTGGCGGCTCGCAGTTCGCTCATGAGTTACCAGACCAAATGCTGATGCTGCTCATCTATTATCGGCTCTACTTAACACAAGAGTTTCTCACGCTACTGTTCAAACACCAGCACAAAAGCAGCATTTCACGAAACATCTCTTATATGCGCGCCCTCTTTGAAGAGGTCTTGCCGACTTATCAGAAGGCTAGAGGAAAAGTCCTTTCGCTCGCCAAGAAAGAGCAAGAGCGGCGAGGCAAGCGCATTGGTTCGGTCGAAGAGTTTCAAAAGGCTTATCCCGAATTGACTTTCATCATTGATGGAGTAGAACAGCCAAAGCGCAAACCCAAGAATAAAGAGAAGCGCAAAAGCGACTACTCGAAAAAGAAGTCGCGCCACACCCGAAAACAAATAGTCATCAGCACCCCATCGGGAATCATCGTCTCGCAAAGTAAATCGGTTGGCGGGCGCTCTCATGACTTCAGAGCTTTCAAAGAAGACCGCAGCCTTCAAGCAGTCTGCCAAGAGTTTGGCGGGCATCGCGTCTCTCTATATGCCGACAGCGGCTTTCAAGGAATGGAAGACTTGAACTTGCCGCTGGAATCAAGGTTGATCCAAAGAGCCAGAAGAAACCATCCGCTGACTCGTGAGCAGAAGCTCTTGAATCGCCTGCGAAGTTCGACCCGCATCAGAGTTGAGCATACGTTCTCAAGGCGCAAGAAGTACGCCATCGCATCGGAGGTCTATCGCAATCGAGATGAAGACTATGATGCTACGATGAACGTCGTGTCGGGGTTGGTCAACTTACGAGCCTTCGACAGAATCTTTCAAAGAACTGGATTGGCAATCTAAGCTGAGCTATCAAGGCAACGCCATGTCAACGCCATGTCTCGGCTCAGATTGTCTTATCGCGCAACAGGTCTATAGAATGTCAACAGTTTAATTATTATTCAAAGGGGCCTTCGAGAATCGGCAGTCTGTGAAAAACGCACTAGCAACCACTCTTTCGGGAATAGCTTCATTGTTCGTAAACGTGTTCACGAACAATGAAGTTCTTCCGTGAAGGCGGTCTAAGTCTTTTATTCCCGGCTACCCCGAAGCGCACGTTTGAAAATAAAGTCCTTCTATATGTTCCTCATAAAAGTGGTGAGGCGCGGTTACGTTCGGTAGAATCGGCGCGTGATATATATGAAGGCGTCGAGGAAAGTCTGTCGCCGTGGACTAATAATGTTATCCTTTCTATAACGGGTGCTATAATGGTGTTCCAGCATCTCAGATCTTGGACTTCCATGTCTTAATCAAATTTATAGGAGTCAAGCCAACCCAGCCTCAAAGGCATTCGCATGGATAGAGAAGAAAAGCAAAAGGGTTCTATCACAGGGGATGAATCGTCTTCCCCGAAGGTTGATGAAACGAGCATGCGTCAACCTGGGCGTTATGAAGGCACGGTGCTAGACGGGCGTTACCTGATTGAGCGCGAGCTTGGACGCGGCGGCATCGGAGTGGTCTATCTCGCGCGCGATCAACAGCTGATGGGCAAGCCCGTTGTCATTAAAATCCTGCTTGAGCAGGTGTTTGAAACTGATTCCGATGGGTGGGTCAAGAAGAAGTTTCGCCAGGAGGTGGAAGCCCTGGCACGGATAGATCATCCGGGCGTGGTCGGTGTGCTCCAAACGGGTGAGATGCTCGACGGTAGACCCTACCTGGTCATGCAATATATCGAGGGCAAGAATCTGCGCTCGGTGATGAAGTCTGAAGGCATGAACCTGGCGCACGTCGCGCACATCATACGCCAGATCGGTCAGGCTCTGACGAGCGCTCATGATCGCGGCATTTATCACCGTGACCTCAAGCCCGAAAATATCATGCTGCAAGCGTTGGGCGAGGGCGAGGATCACGTCAAGCTCATAGATTTCGGGGTGGCGACCGTCAAGGATTCACAGGTGGCCGCGAATCGCGCGACGACCATCGTGGCGGGCACGGTCGGCTACATGGCCCCCGAGCAATTGATCGGCAAGCCGTCAGCCGCCAGCGACATCTATGCGCTGGGCGTCATCGCTTACGAAATGGTGACGGGGCGTCGCCCCTTTAACCCTGATTCGCCTTACCAGCTTTTAGGATTGCAGCACGAGGGAGTGCGCGTTAAACCTGCCGACCTGCGCCCGAGTTTGCCTGAGCAGGCGCAAGCTGTAATTCTCAAGGCACTTTCTTTCGAAGAACACGACCGTCAAATACGCGCGCGCGACCTCGGAGATGAACTGTCACGTGCCCTGATGGGTGAAACTGAAAGCGCCCGGCCTTCGCTAACGTCCTCGGCGGGACTCACTCTCAGCAATCCCATCATGTCAGCCGTTACGCACAAGAGGGATTTGCAGAAGGTTGCGACATCTGTCCCTAAACCGCTGCG
This sequence comes from uncultured Acidobacteriota bacterium, assembly GCA_963811065.1. Classification (GTDB taxonomy): domain Bacteria; phylum Acidobacteriota; class Blastocatellia; order Pyrinomonadales; family Pyrinomonadaceae; genus QHXM01. The sequence continues at coordinate 652,516 of CAWEPR010000001.1, read as the reverse complement.
TATCGCTTTGCTCTACAAACGCAACGCTCAACCTGACGAGCATGTTTTGCAATTACTTGAAACCGAACTCAGGACGCAAGGGCACGAGGTCTTCATAGATCGCCATCTGACCGTCGGCGTCGAATGGGCCAAGGAGATTGAGCGCCAGATTCGCACGGCAGACGCTGTGATTCCGCTCCTTTCCGCCGCCTCAAGCACGAGTGAGATGATCGCCTACGAGGTTCAGATCGCGCACGAGGCGGCTCAACAGCAGGAAGGCAAGCCGCGCCTCCTGCCTGTCCGCATTGACTACGAAGACGCGCTTCCCGATCCGCTGTCAAGTATCCTCGCTCCTATCCAGTATGTGCTGTGGAGCGGCGCTGAGGATGACGACCGACTTGCCGAGGAGTTGCTAAGCTCTCTTTATGCGCCGGAACCCCCTAAGCCCGCGACCAACATTGAGCCGCCGGGAGGTGCCGTTCCGCTCGACTCAAGATTTTATCTTGTGCGCCCGACCGACGAACAATTTCTGGATGCGATTCGGCGGCGTGACAGCATCGTGCTGGTCAAGGGAGCGCGGCAGATGGGCAAGACTTCGCTCCTGGCGCGCGGGCTGCAACTGGCGCGCGCCTCCGGGACAAAAGTCATCACCACAGATTTTCAGAAACTCAACGCGAGCCATCTGGAGACAATCGAGTCTCTCTTCATGACGCTCGGCGAGTTGATCGCAGACCAGCTTGATTTGGACGTTTACCCGGACGATGTCTGGAAGCCGCGTCGCGCTCCGAGCATCAACTTCGAACGATACATTCGCCGCGAAGTGTTGGAGAAAATTTCCACGCCTCTGGTCTGGGGACTCGATGAAGTTGACAGGCTCTTTACCTGTCCGTATGCCAGCGAAGTCTTCGGGCTGTTTCGCACCTGGCATAATGAGCGCGCGGTTGATCCAACGGCTCCGTGGGAACGCCTGACTCTCGCCATCGTCTATGCGACCGAAGCGCATCTCTTCATCACGGATCAAAACCAATCGCCCTTCAATGTCGGCACACGGTTGGAGTTGAAAGACTTCAGCATCGAGCAGGTGAGCGAACTGAATACGCGCTACGGGTCGCCGTTGGCCGGCGCTGATGAGTTGGCACGCTACTTTCAACTTGTCGGGGGCCATCCGTATCTTGTCCGGCGCGGGTTTCATGAAATGACCACGAACAACCTCGAACTCGCCGCTTTTGAAGCTCTGGCCGACCTTGATGAAGGGCCTTTCGGCGATCACCTGCGGCGCATTCTGGTTTTGCTGGCGCGTGACCCTGCTCTCTGTGCGGTCGTGCGCGGTGTACTGCGCGGCGAGCCTTGCCCGACCGTTGAAGATTTCTACCGGCTGCGCAGCGCAGGCGTTATGGCTGGAGACTCAGCACAGGATGTGAAGCCACGCTGCCAGCTTTATGCAACCTACCTCAAACGTCATCTTCTTTAAACGATGAATGATGAGCGATGAACTGAAGACATCTTGCCTTTCATTCCGTATTCATCGTTTATCGTTTAGTGGAACAAGATATGGCTACCATCACCCCGACCAGCTTCTACGTCATCGGCGGGACGTTGCAGCGAAACGCCCCTTCCTACGTCCCGCGTCAGGCCGATGAAGATTTATACAACGGCCTGACCGCAGGGAAATTCTGTTATCTGCTGACCTCGCGCCAGATGGGGAAATCCAGCCTGATGGTGCGCACAGCGGCGCGCCTGCGTGAAGAAGGGGCTGCGGTCGCCGTGCTCGACCTGACGGCAATTGGACAGAACCTGACAGCCGAGCAGTGGTACGACGGTCTGCTGAGCCGCATCGGGCAACAGCTTGATCTGGAAGACGAGCTGGAAGACTTCTGGCTTGAACATGAGCGGCTCGGGGCCATGCAACGCTGGATGCGTGCGATACGAGAAATCGTGCTGACGCGCTACAAGGGGCGCATCGTGATCTTCGTTGATGAGATTGATGCTGTCCGTAGTCTGCCTTTCTCGACTGATGAGTTTTTTGCAGGCATCCGCGAGTTCTACAACCGCCGGACTGAAGACCCGGAACTCGCGCGCCTGACCTTCTGCCTGCTCGGCGTCGCCACCCCTTCGGATTTAATACGTGATACGCGCACGACCCCCTTCAACATCGGACAACGCATTGAACTGAGCGATTTCAACGAGCGTGAGGCTATCCCGCTGGCAGAAGGATTGGGGCGCGGGGCGAAGCGCGGAGAGGCTATGGTCAAACGTGTCCTTTACTGGACGGGCGGCCACCCTTACTTGACACAGCGGCTTTGCCAGGCTGTGGCGGAAGACCCGAGCGTCACGTCGCCTGACGGTGTTGATAAGCACTGCGAAGAGTTGTATCTCTCCACGCGGGCACGCGAGCGAGATGACAATCTGCTTTTCGTCCGCGAGCGCATCCTTCGTAATGAAGCTGATCGAGCGGGCCTGCTTGACCTCTATGGGAAAGTCCGTGAGGGAAAGCGTATCGGCGATGATGACACGAATCCGCTGCTCGGTATCCTGCGTCTCTCTGGCATCATACGGATCGCTATGGGCCGTCTGCGCGTCCGCAACCGCATTTACGAGCATGTCTTTGATCGCAACTGGATTATCAATAACATGCCTGACGCAGAATTACGCCGTCAGCGCGCAGCCTTTCGCAAAGGCGCTCTACGCGCCGGGGCGGTCGCCGCGGTGATTCTGGCGGTGATGGCTGGTCTGGCAATTGTTGCTGTCAAGGGACGCAACCGGGCGGTTGAAGAAGCGCGCCGCGCTGACCGCAACGCACAGGACCGTGAAAAGGCTTTGGTTGACTTGCGATCTGCACTGGCGGAAGCCAAAGGCGAGCGGGAGAACGCCGACAGACAGAAACAGATTGCCGAAGAGCAACAACAGATCGCAGAGCAACAGCGGACCGAAGCTGAACGGCAGCAACAAATCGCACAGGAAAAGAGCCAGCAGGCCATAGAGCAGCAACAGATTGCGACGAAAGGCAAGCGTGAGGCTGAAGAAGCAAGGGGACGCGCGCTTGTCTCGCAAAAGATGGCCGAAGCTCAACGCCTCTTGGCAACCGAGCGTGCCGCCGAAGCCGAGAAGCAGCGCCGCCGAGCCGAAGAGCAGACCAAGCTCGCCACTTCCACACTCTTCAAGGGCATACGTTTCCTCGAAGAGTCTAATGACAAACAGAAAGTGGTCGAATACTATGACCAACTGGCGCAGATTTACCACGAGGTTGGCGATCGCAGTAACGAGGTTGAAACGCTCCTCACCGCTGGCGGCATCTACTTAAAGCTGAAAGGGGAGGGGAAAGCGGAGGAATATTTCAATCGTGCCATGAAGGTTTTTCGAGACGTAGGCGAAGCGACCGAAGAAGGCAACACCATGACCAAGGTCGGCGACCTCTACAAAACGTCTGGCAATCAGCAGAAAGCTATCAGTTATTACAACCAGGCGCTGGCGCAACTGCAACAGGTGCTACCCGGTCTTCGCGCCGGAGCAGATCGGAAAAGTGAAGCCTACGCTCTTTACTACACCTCGCTCGCTTATCAGGCGCTTGGTGATGCGCAAAAGGCGCTGGATTTTTGCAATCAGGCGCTACCACTCTTCCAAGCTTTGCAAGACGATGTGATGACGGACATCATCGGAATCCGTATCGAAGAACTCTCACAATCGTTGAAAGAGAAGGAATAGATTTGTGGAAGCCGGACTACATTTTGTTTGCTCTGTCAGGATGATTTCAAAAACCATTGACTTGATAGCTGGGCTTCAATAAGCTACGGCCTGTCGAAATCAAAATTGATTGAAAAAGCGGAAAGTAGTTGCCGGACACCTGCGGGATCCAAAAATAAGCCAACATCGCTCACGAGCTCTGTGACGCCTGGGCCGTCAGCGCAAATCTGTCCTTAAAAACTTCTGTGAATTGCCATGCCAGAAGAGACAATGGTGTAATTATGAACAGTTGCCCCCGACTCTTAGCCATCACAACGCTTGCGCTCCTTTTCTCCGCAAGCGAAAGAATTGCTGCACAAACGGCGGCACCTGTGACGGATTCACTGGCAGTAAATGGGGCGCACACTCATGGCCTCTCCTCAATATCACTTTCGGCACCCAGACGCATCGTCCCGTTGCGTCTGACGAACGCACCCGAGGGGGCGCGCGTCACGATTGCTTCTGATGCTCCTTTGGACGATTACACCTCACGCTTTGATGGCGACAGCTTTTATATTCTGATACCTCATTCTCAGGCTTCCGTTTCAAGGGCGCAAATCATAGGGCGCGGATTTACTAGCGCTCAGATTGAGCAGCGTGACGATGATGTGCTGCTTTCGTTTCAGCTGCAAACAGGCGCTAGCGTGCGAGTCAGCAAAGGCTTTAATCGGCTGGACGTAATTTTCAAGACGGCAGAGCTTCCACAAGCCGAGTCAAGTTCTTCTGCACCCAACCCTCAACCATCCGGCACTCCCGAAACAACGACAATCAATAAGCCCGCCGATGGGTCAAACGATGAGCTTGAAATTATCAACCAGATGCGCTCGCAAATTGCTTCCCTTGAAGCGAGAATCCGTGAGATTGAGGCCCGGCAAGCTGAAGGCAACAGTCAGCAGCAGCCGGCCCAGGCTGTGCCCGCAAACGCGACAATTGCCGCGAGTTCAACGGGAGCGGTGACCGGTCATCCCGCCGATACGGACGACCACGATGAGATATCAGGCGGCACGCCCCGTTTGCAAATTCAAGGGTTCGCCGACATGAACTTTCGCGCGAGTGATCAGAAGGGAACGACAAACGCATTTGTGCTCGGCCAGCTTGACCTGTTCCTCACGTCGCGTCTCTCGGAGAAGTTCAGCGTGCTCGGTGAGTTGATTGTTGAAGCTGGCCCAGATAATGAGTTCTCTTTTGAGATTCATCGGCTGCTGCTGCGCTACGCACACAATGATTACTTCAACTTCAGTGCGGGCCGTTCTCACACGGCGATTGGTTATTACAATACGGCCTATCATCACGGCTCGTGGTTTCAGACTGCGGTCAACCGTCCTTTCATCTTCGCGTTTGAAAGCAAGGGTGGCATCTTGCCGCTTCACAACGTTGGCCTGTCAATTACAGGGCGCATTCCTTCAGCGCCTTTCGGTCTCAGGTACGTCGCGGAGATCGGCAACGGTCGCGCGGCGCGCTCGCCGCTTGACAGGTCTGTGCAAACAGCCATTGATGAGAATAACGGCAAGGCGTTCAATCTTGGCGTTTTCGCGCGGCCTAAATCACTCCCCGGATTTCAAACGGGCTTCTCGATCTATCGTGACAACCTCACGCCCATCGGGACGCCGAAAGTCGGGCAGACCATCATGGCCACGCACCTCGTTTACCAGAATAGACTTTACGAAATGCTCAACGAATTGGTCGTCGTTCGCAATTCCGTGAACAGTCGGGTGTTTCACACCCCCGGCTTCTACACGCAGTTCTCGCGTCGCTTCGGCAACGCGCGGCCTTATCTTCGTTACCAATACATCAATGCGCCGAGCGATGATCCGATCTTTCCTGATGTCGGGCGGCGCAACGGGCCATCGCTTGGCCTGCGTTACGACCTCAGCGACTTCGTAGCTTTCAAGGCACAATACGACCACACGATGCGTCGTCGCTTGAGTTCGATTAACGACCTTATACTTCAACTCGCCTTTACGTTTTGAGGGGAAGATTGTCGTTGAGAAGAGCCATCCCTATTTTTATAATCCTGGCGACGCTGATTGGGGCGAGCGTGCCGGTTGCGATGCCCATCCATGATGCGAAGCGCCAGCCTTCTGCCTCAGTGCCGATAAGACAGACCCGTTCACAGATGGAACTGGCGATTATCGTCAATAAATCAAATCCCAACGATAATCTTTCGTTCTCCGAGTTGCGCGAGTATTTCATGGTTGAGCGGAACAACTGGTCGAGTGGCGCAGGCAAGGTTCGGGTGATTATGCGTGAACCCGGAGGCGCTGAACGCGAAGCTGTCCTGCGCCTGATTTACGATATGAATGAGAAGGATTTCAATAGCTACTTCTTAGGCAAGAAGTTCAGAGGTGAAATATTGGAAGAGCCCCGACTGCGGACTTCGACGCCCGATATGATTAAAACCATCTCCAACGTGCCAGGTGCCATCGGCTACGTACGCGCTGATGAAGTTGATGCTTCCGTCAAGGTCCTCCGCGTGGACGGCCTCGCGCCGGGCGATGCTGGCTATAGGATAAAACAGTAATGCCTGATTCTTGGTGTACAACTATATTCCACCCAATCAATAAACGTGTCCCCAGCAAATTAAGTTGTCACCTAAATAGCTCCTAACTCCTTCATTTAGGAATTAACTTTACTTCAAATTAGAAATTAAGTTGTTACCTAAATGAACTCTCGCCCTCTTTCAGATTAGCCTCCGAAAAATTAAGTTGTGACTTGAATAATTATACAGCCTGACACGCCAGTAGGCAGCGATTTACGGCCCGTCCACGTTTTTGGGCAAAGGATTAGCGTCAGATTTCACCATCATAACCCGGCGATGGTGAAGGCTTTTTAGGAGATGCGCTGGATTTTGGAACTGGGAAGGAGTTCTGCGACATCGCTCGGGCGAAACCTTCCGGGCAGTTGTGTCCGAAGGTTTGCGGCTCCGCAAGCAACGCCAAGTCGCATAGTGTCCTCAATGGAACGATCTTCCAGTGTGCTGAACGCAAAAGCGGCGACGACCGCATCGCCGGACCCAACGCTGGCTGTCGGATAGCTGTGGCCGCTGTCGAGCCAAGCTTTCCACGCCCCTGTTCTTTCGCTGACGACAATCCCACGGTAGCCGCGCGAGACCACCACGCGGCTCACTCCCAGAGATAAACACTCTTGTGTGGCACGGAGAACGCTGGCATCGGAGTTATCCACGGATCGTCCGGCGATCTGTGATAGTTCGAGAAGATTTGGCTTCACCATCTGAGGGCTGGCGCGCAGGCCATCAAGTAAAGCGGCACCGCTCGAATCCAAGATGACGTACGCACCCATCGACTTGCATAGGGTCACGAGCCCGGCGGTCAGCCCGTCCGGAGCCCCCTCGGGAAGGCTTCCACCGATCACAACGACATCATCGGGAGTCACACAAAGCTCAAGCACGACAGTGAGCCGCTCAACGTCGGCCTGCGAGATCGCGTAGCCGGTCGTTTGCAGATGAGTCTCGCGGGATAATTTTCGCTCTAGGATCGTTACATTGATGCGGGTAAAGCCAGGCACCTCGATAAACCTCGACTCGACTTGCTCAGCTTGCAGGCTCGCAAAGAGGTCTCGCGATCCTGCCCCAATGAATCCTGTTGCTACAGCATGGCCTCCAAGGATAGCAACACCTACCGCGACATCCACTCCTTTTCCAGCAGGAACCAGTTCGGCGGCGGCAGTGCGGATCGTTGTGCCCACAGCCAACTCGTTCACTTGGACGATGTGGTCAATAGCGGTATTAAGGGTGACACAGAAAACCTTCTTGGGCTGGATGTCTCCAATTTTACTCAAGCCTTATTCCTCCACCAAAGCGGCGGCAGTCGCGGGGTCAGTCATGAGAACGGAGATATAACCACAGCGCAACACAGTCCGAATGGCTTCGACCTTGTCCTTTCCGCCAGCAACCCCAACGACGAGTGTTGACGAGCTTCGCGATAGGCGCTGCAGATCCTTGAGGCTGAGCAGCACCGCGCGGTTTCGAGCGATTGGTTCATACTCTCGACCTTCTTTGTCGAAAGCCAAGTTGAGGATATCGCCGAAGTGTTCAATCCCGGATCTTTCAGAGCTGGGGAGGGAATGGATCTCACGCTGTAATAACCCTGCCGTGTTCGAACCGATGCCGACGAAGAGGATATCAAACGTCAACCCTCTCTTCTTCCCCGTAATGGTAAAGTGTGCAGGCTCTCGCTTATCAGATGAGCGGTGCCAGTCGGCTTTAATCATAAACCCATCCCGCACGTGCGCCTCGGCTCCAACCTCTGCCAGCTTGCTCCATAAGACGTTGGCGACAATGCTCGCTGTATTCGCCATTGTCCCGGCCTTGATACTCGCTTCGGACTTTGAGTGCCCTCCCAGTGGCCCGAAGACGAGAGGGACCAATTCGTATTCGAATTTTGGAAGCTGAGGAAGCACTGCTTCGCGGACAGCTTGATGAAGTGTGAGGCCGCCGTCAATTCCGATGCGTAGTAGTTTCTTAGCCTCACTTGCCTGCTCTAGGCGGGTGCAGAATCGCACGAAATAGCGGATCACCTCTGCCGCCAAAGCTGATCTGATAGACCCTTGGTCATTCCACTTTGTTTGGGTAAATGTCACGACCGCTTCGGCAAGCCCGTGCTTCTCTACAAGCTCCTGGCTGAGTCCCTTATGTTTTGGAAGTTGAAGTTTGAGCGAGAGTATTCCGCGACGCTGCGCCTCCGCTAAATGCTTTCTCACTGTATTTCTGCTGCAACCTGCCGCGCGCGCAATATCTCTGAGCCGCGGCTCGGCCGGATTCTTTTCAAAGGCTGCGGCGAACGCCTGTGCGCATTCCATTACAACGTCATTTTCATTGGCGACATTGTCCCAGATCGGCGTCAGCGCCCGCACTCCGACGGCTGACGCCGCTGGGGTCTCTTTTCCAGAATTACCCATTAGGCTACCTATCTCTCCAGTTGATGGATGGCCAACACAACTGCTGCCAGTTTGCATAATTCCCGCTGCGCATCCTTTGAGGAATAGCGCCCGCCGCAACACTCCGCGGCCTTGTCTCGTAGCTGTTCCTTTTTCTCTTTGAGGATCTTGAGGAGTGTCTGCGTGATCCCTTTCGTCTCGACATGTGGGATGGGCTCGGTCCACACGCGATATACCTGGACGCGTTTTTTGTGGCTGGAGGAGTGGGGGCTAAACCCGCCCGCCAGAAATATTTTCTCTACTTCATGAACTCTGAAAGTAATAGCCGTTGGCTCAAATTCTTCAGGAGGCAATTCCTCCATGTCTATCATAGCCAGCCTCCCGCCGGGCCGAGCGAGCAGTTCATTGAACTTTTGCAACACGCGGGGAATATATTCGGGCTTCACTTCGTGGAGGAGGTTATTAACGACGATGAGATGAAAAGAGCCAGGTTTGAAGCCATCCATGTCAATGATTTCTCGCAAGACGATCTTGAAATCAGCAAAGTCTTTGAAAGCGCTGCGATCCTGCTCCGCGCGCACAGCTTGCACACTGGCGTCAGCCATATCAAATGCGTAGTAGCGAATCCGCTCCAGTTTCACTCCTGCCGCCATCAGCATCTTGGCCAGGCGAGCATCTTGGCAGCCGCAGTCGAGAATACTCATAATCCCCGCACGATGATTGGCTAACCACTCAACCACATACTGAATCGTCGCGTCGTCGCGAAACGATGAATGGTTAAAGGAGTTTTTTGGTGTACCAGACGGAATCATCATGATAACCATTATGAATACGGGCGAGGGTTTCGATCTTAGAACCGAGATCAAAGCGGTCTGATGCGCTTTGTCAATATGGCAACATTATGCACTCATGATGCATTTTGTCAAGCAATTTACATTATGCACTACAATGCTCTTAGGAAAGTGTTCCGTCAAAGGAAGTTGTTTCTGACTTCGGGCCTCCTATGCGTTGGAACGGATTGAAAGGTGCGCGCGGTTCACTGACGGATAACTATGATATGATGAGTAAGACCTTACTTAACCTTTGCGGCTCGGGGGCATAACGGCGAATGGTAATAAGCATACCGGCCTGCGTCGCGTAAGCGCCCCGCAATCCCCTAATCGTCTCCTACCCAGTGATAAGCTCGTACTAAATGCCCTGCGCGCCCGCGTCCCGCGAGGTACGCAGGTGACGAGGCCAGTGCGTTTAAAGGAATTAATGGAGGAATGTGAGATTAGCCGAAGCCAAGCGCGAATATGCCTAAAACGCCTAACTGATAAAGGACTGATCAATCGCCTTTCGGATGGAGCTAACTTGGGTAGCCAAGAAGGCTATCCTTACAAAATATTTCCGAGGGAGGGCATTTAATCGCACAACGTAAAGCCTTGTCTATACAACAGACCGTAAATTATCCAGTAGCGGGCTAGACAACTACCAGTCAATGGCGGATCAGGTATTGAATAACGAGCAGGTGCAGAGGGGATTCGCTACCTTGCTTCTTGATATGGTCTACCAAGCCTTCCAGAAACAACCCGATGACAAACAAGACAGCAAGTAATCAGCACTTCCAATAGTGCCGCAGGATGCTCATGTCTGTATCAAATGAGGTCGCCGAAATCCAGCAGGTCTAGCAAAGAACATTTTTTCTTCAGCAAAGAACATTATTTTTCGTGAACAACAACACGCAGTTTCTAGAACAGCTCAAACTTGACGGTTAGATATTTCTTCGGGTTCTGCCGGAAGTCGTAGATGAGTTTGACGGCTTCGGATGAGAGTTGGTTGACGTTGTTGTAGAGCTGATCGTCCGTGAGAAGTTTGCCGACGGTGCCTTCACCACGTTGGGCGGCGGAGACGACCGAGTCAACTCGCTCGGCGGTCGTGTTGAAGCGGGCGATGGCTGTGCGCGCGTCGTTGTAGATACCTTCATCCTGTAGGAGTTTGCCGACTGTGCCGCGGCCCTGACGGATGTCTGCGATGATGCCGTTGATGTCACTGACGGAAGCGTCAACGCGGTTGGCGATGTTGTTGATCCGGTTGTAAAGCGCTTCGTCGGTCAAAAGTTTACCCGCCGTGCCGCGTCCTCTGCGGAGTCCTTCGGCGAGGTCGTTGAGACGAACGGCGAGGTCGTTGACGTTGTTATAAACTGCCGGGTCGTTGATGAACTTGCCTGCCGTGCCCTGTCCTGACCTGATCTGACGAATGACGGCCTGTGTGTCTATGACGGTGGCGTTCAGACTGTCGTAGAGAGCTTCGTCATTGAGCACGCGAGAGAGCGTGCCCGGTCCTTCGTTAATCTTGCGTGTAATCTCGTTGAGGTTTTTGGTGATGCCCGTCATTTGATCTGAGACTTCCGGGCCGACGAGGTTTGACAGTGTGCTCTGGTTTAATGAGGAGAGCGTCAACTCGGCATCCTCCTGGACGGGCTGGCCGACGGCTGTGCCTGCCGTGATGTTGACTAGCTTGTCATTGCCTAGAAGGCTCGGCGAGCCGAGCGAGACGGTCGAGTCCGTGCGGATGCGCTCGTTGGCGGGTCTGCCATCAATGGTGCTGTCAATGGCGAGCCGGGCTTCCACCTTGGGGTCGGTGGGATTACTCGTAGGCGGAAGGAGCTTGACCTCGTCCACCTTACCGACACGCACACCCGCGAGCCTGACTTCCGAACCGGCGCGCAAACCGTCAGCGTTCGCAAAACGCGCACGTACGTGGAGCTTACGCGCGAACGGGTTGATGTCGCCCGACGCGTTCAGAATCAGAAAGATCAGGATGCTGATGGCAATCAAGACGAAGAGGCCAACGCGCAGCTCGCTCAAGCCGATGGTTTTCTTTGATGGAGGCATGATTTAAAGAAGGCAAAAGTAAAAAGGTAAAAGGCAAAAAGGAGGCGGAGAATCGCTTTTATTTTAATGTGGTTTCAGCCTCACTTTTGCCTTTTTACTTTTACCTTTTTCCTTTCTTAGTGTCCGCGAAGGAATTTCTGTATATAAGGGTCTTCAGCCCTTTTCAGGGATTCGTCCGTCCCGTGAAAGATAGGTTTGCCGTCGCGCATCATCATCACCTTGGTGTTCGTCAGGCAAAGCCGCTCGCCTTCTTTCTCGAAGACGACATCTCCGGCATCGTTGACCACCGCGTATTCAGAGCAAAGGTAATCCAGATTGTTCATCTCATGCGTGACGAAGATGGAGGAAACGTCCTCAAGGTCGCGCAGTTTCATAGCAAGCTCGCAGATGGTGCGCGCCGTCGGCGGATCAAGCCCGGCGGTCGGCTCATCAAACATCACTATCTTCGGATCGCCGACGAGAGCGCGCGCGATGCCGACGCGCCTTCGCATGCCGCCCGAAAGCTCAATCGGCATCTTGTCAATCGCGTCTTCGAGATTGACGAAGCGCAGCATCCTTCGCACCTCTGGTTCAACTTCCTCTTCGGGCACGCCCTGCTCGTGAAGACGAAAAGCGACGTTATCGTAAACCGAAAGGGAATCAAACAGCGCGCCTTCCTGAAAGACCATGCCGATCTTTTTTCTGACGTGCATCATTTCGACTTCGCTGAAGTTGGTGATGTCTTCGCCATCAACGAGAACCTGACCGGAGTCAGGCTTGAGCAGCCCCAGCACCAGCTTGATCGTCGTTGACTTGCCGCAGCCCGACCCGCCCAGAATGATCTTCGTCTCGCCCTTCAGCACTTTGAAGGTCAAGCCCTCCAGAACTTTGCGGTCATCGAAAGCTAGATGCACGTCGCGAAACTCTATGGCCGGAATGATGCGGTCGCGATTATCCACTTCCGCGAAAGTGGATTCGGCGGCGTCGTCGCTGACCTGACCGTCGGGATGCAGCGGCGGAACGGATCGATGAATCTCTGTGCTGGTTGTAGACATATGAACCCGGAATCTTTATTTCGGCATGTCAAGTATATACTGCAATCCTCTGGCAAGGAAAAAATCTGTGACGATGACGACGATTGAAGCCGTCACCACCGAACGCGTCGTGCTGCGCCCGACGCCCACCGTCCCGCCCTCTGTCGTCAATCCCTTATGGCAGGCAATCGTGCCGATAATCAATCCGAAAACGAGCGGCTTAATGACGCCGCCGAGAATGTCGTCCGCCGTAATGCCGTCGCGCACTGAGTTGAAGAACATGGACGAGTCCATGCCGTAGAGTCCTGATGCGACCGTCCAGCCACCAATGATACCGACCACGTCGGCAAGTACGGTCAAAAGCGGCAGCGTGACTATCAAGGCGACCAGGCGAGGCGCAACCAGCTTGCGAACGGGGTCTGTGCCGAGAGCGCGCATCGCGTCAATCTGCTGCGAAACGGACATTGAGCCGAGTTCGGCTGAGATGGCGGAGCCGACGCGGCCCGTCACCATCAGGGCCGTCAACACAGGGCCAAGCTCACGAACGAGCGAAAGCGCCACCAGATAACCAGTCGTGCCCTGCGCTCCATAATATTTTAGCGTGGGATAGGTTTGCAGCGTTAGCACGCCGCCCGTGAAAAAGCCCGTCAGGACGATGATAGTCAAAGAGCCGACGCCGATGGCGTCCATCTGAGCGACGGTTTCAGGAATGTATCGCGGACGCTTGAGCAGCCCGCGAGCGGCGCGCGCCGCCAACAATGTCGTCTCTTGCAGTTCGAGCAGAGCGCGCGTGGCAAAGTTCATTCGAGAGTCTACGGCGAAAACGCGACGTGCGAGCCGCGCGTTTTGATTTGCAGTTTGGCCGAAGGTTTCCGTCAATGCTTAGGAAACTCAGGCCGGAAGACGCGGCTGCGCCAAGATGTTTCGTTTGAAAACTTGGAATGCGACCGCGCGAGTCTGAACGAGCGGACTATGATGCTCAAAATTGGCGCGATGCGTCAAGCTGTAAATTGTAACACGAAGAGTTTGAGGCGAGTTGTATCGTGAAGCAGCCGCTCTCCAGCGGTCAAGGCCAGTTGCTATCTCGATTGCCGTTTTGTTCTATCTGCTGCAACCTTTATCCGGCTACGGGCGAATTCTTTTGGGAAGGCCAGCCCGACGCTGGCGTGGGCCAAGCGCAGGGTTAGCGTTTCGGCCTCCCTGTCCGCCCCCGCCGGGTCGTCCCTCCAGTGCAGGGCGCGGAGCTGAGAGATTGATTCCGTTTTGAAGTCGCCTATTCCTGAGCGGCCTTTGCTGGTTACCATTCTCCATGCGGCGTTTCAACTGCGCTTCGCGGATACGCTCCTGGCGAATCATGCGGAAGGTGCCGAGTTGCTGGGGCGTCAGCACGCGGCGAATACCAAGTTCTGTTCTGGCGCGCAGCCGTACTTCAGACGCCTGTGCTTCAGCCACCTCGCGCGTGCGTTGCTCAACCAAGGCTTCGCTTGTCTCGTCGGAGTAGATAGCCTCGTCGAGAGCGCGTTGGGCTTGATTCAAGCGTTGTCTGGCAGTCTGCCACTCCACTCTGTTTTGCTGGCGAATTGCGCGGATTCTCGCCACCTGATCGGGCGTGAGACCAAGCGCCGTGACCCAGTTGGCGTCAGAGTTGCCCTGTGCGGCATCGGCTGGCGCGGCTTCGTCCGGTGTTTGTGCAAGCACCTGCGAGGCAGAGGCAAAGAGCAGAAGCAGGAACAGCGCCAACGCAATTGCTGATGTTTGTCTGGTGAATAGTTTCTTCATTCTTGATAACCTCGCCCGCCTCAGCCGATTGCTTCGATTACGTTTCTGCTTTGAAAGTTCGCTCACGCCGCGCACGCGCGCTCTCCATCAATTAGTTATCGTCATCTACGAGGTCAGTGAGACTGGGCAATTTTTCTTCATCCCTTGGAGCTGTAAACGGGAGAAACTCGGTTGATGCCAGCTCCATTTTTGACGGGCGCGCGACGGTGCGCGGAACAACCCGCTGCCTTCGGTTATTCTTCGCAAGTTGCGGAGCTACGGAAACCTTACGCTCAATCTGTGGCTGACTTTTGCGCTGTTCATTATTCGCTACCGTGACCTTATCAGGCGAGGGAACGGGCGCATCTTTTATCTTTGCCTCGTTCTGCTCCTTGATCGCCTGGGCGATCTTCTCTTCAACATCTTTTTCCGAATAACCTGACTTGCCCGGTTTTTCGACGATCTCGGTTTGAGGCTGCTGGACGAAGTATGCGACCGCGATAGCGGCCAGAGCGCAGAAGACAATGACGGCAACTGCTGTCGCGGCGCGCATCCACGCGGGCGAGAGCCTGAAGAACTCACGCAGCGCGGCGAGCGCCGAGCGTCTCCGTGTGGGAGCAAGAACAGGAGCGAAATGGCGTACAGCCTCAGCTTCGACGGCAGGAGACGTTAAAGTGCCGAGCGCCTGTTGACGCCATTCGCCCACCGCTTCTCGCACGTCGCCGAAAGTCGCAAGCTCCGAGCGGCACGAAGAGCACCGCTTAATGTGCTGCTCAAAATCTTTCGCCTCGTCAGGCGTCGCCTCGTCGTAAAGATACGTGACCATATCTTCGATGCGAGCGCAAAGGTTTATGCCGGTTGAGTCTTTCATCGTTTTATCCCACGTTTTTCTTTCTCAAGCGATCTCGGAGGCCATGTTCTTGAGCCTCATCTGAAGCTGCCGCAGCGCCGTGTAGAGGCGGCTTTTAACCGTGCTCAGGGGCAAGTCGAGCGCGTCGGCAATTTCCTGAAACGTCAGTTCCTCAAACTCCTTCATCACAATCACCTGTCGCAACTCCGTCGGAAGAGCATTGACGGCGCGACGCACGATCACTGTCTGCTCACGACTCTCGGCGGCACGAGCAGGGGATTCGTGCGCCGGAGCAGAATATGATGCGCCATCAGCCTGCGTCTCATCTTCGAGCGCCGTTTCGCCTCGCACCTTCGCGCGGCGCTGGCGCGTGATGCACTGGTTGACGGCGATCCGGTGCAGCCACGAAGAGACTTTGGCTTCGCCGCGAAACCCGCGCAAATTGCGAAAAGCCGACAGAAAAGTCTCCTGCGTGGCGTCGCGCGCGTCTTCTTCGCGTCCGAGCATCCCATAGGCGAGCGCGAAGATGCGTCGCTCCCAGCGATGTACAATCTCGCCGAAAGCCTCCGCATCGCCCGACAGTGCGCGCTCAACGATCTGCTCGTCGCTCGTAACCGTCACCATCCTCTCGTGGCCGTCCGCTCGGGCAGCGCGAGCCGCCTCCCCCGCCAGTTCCCGTCGCACCGTTACTGCTCAATGCGCTCATGGATTTAGACGCTCCTCGCCAAATATAAGTCTGTAAAAGTATCGCACAACTTGCCCTCCGTCGCCCGAAAGAAGTTTTCAAGGCCGCCCGGCCATTCCCGAACGCGGTAAAAGTTTCCTCCAACAATGGCTGCAAAATGCGATTCGGATTGCTCAAAGGCGGGTTTAGAGCCTTACTTTCAACTAATTAAAAGTTGCAAAACTATGTTGACAGGCTTCTTCGGGATGCGTACTATGCTTGAAGGGAGTTCCCATGGGTCTTCCCGCGTCTGGCAATCCTTCGTGCGGCCCGCCCTGACGTATATTCAGTACTCAAAATCAGTCCCTTTAATCGTTTTTCTCACCCTCTAATGTTTGACCGTATCGGGCGCATACGCCTTCTTTACATTGTCCTGGGAATGCTGCTGGTGGTGGGCGTCGTGCCTTTATCGCTGGCTGGCTGGCTGCTGTCTGGCCGAACTGCGGTTGAGCTGGGGTCTGTGGAGAGGCGCTATCAGGCTCAACTCGTGCAGGATAAGGCGCGGCAGATAGAGCTTTACGGGCAGCGTTACCGCGATATGGTGACGGGGCTGGCGCAGGCTTTTGAATTGTCGGGCGGCGTTCGTGTGCTGAACGAAGCTGGCTCGGATGCGCGTTTGCGGAAAGTACTTCACAGCGACCCGAACCTGATTGCGCTCTTTATCAAGCCTGTGCAGGGCGCGCCACACGGGGATTTTCAGCAAAATATCATCAAGGCGGAAGAAGTGGATGAGCGTGTCGGCGAGGTGCTGGCTTTGATGAACGGGGCGGGGCTGGTCTTGAGCCGTCCGAAAATTATTCGCTCAGGCCAGGAGATGGCTATCACGATTGCCGCGCCCGTGATGGGTGGCCCTGACGGTAATCAGGTCGAGGCGGCAGTCGTCGCCGTAGTCTCTTTCCGTGAAGTCTTCAAAGCCGTTCAGCAGCAGTCCAGCATGAGCGAGCAGGATTTGCTGGACAAGGGCTTGCCCGTTGTCTTCGTGGTGGACAAGGACGGGTTGGTTGTCGCGCACCCGGATGCGTCGCTCGCGTTTTCCGAAAAACCCATGACCGATTTGAAGGTCGTCCAGGACTGGCAGGAGACAGGCACACAGGTGCAATCCGCGCTGGCCCCGTTTACGGTCGAGCGGGATGGCCGGACGATAGAGATGGTCGGTTCTTATGCAACAGCCGAGTTGGACGGCAATTCTCGTCTGGGCGTGATTGCGATTCAGGATGAACGTGCCGCGCTCGCCTCGGTCGCGGATATGCGTCGTCAAACCTTTGGCATCAGTCTGGCGGCGGGCACCTTCGCGCTCCTGATAGGATTTTTCTTCGCCAAGAAATTGACGCAGCCTGTACAGGAACTCGCCGCTGGCGCGCATCGCATCGCGGGCGGCGACTTCTCAAGGCGCATTACTGTGAGCAGCCGGACAGCGGAGCTTGGCGAGCTTGGTGACTCCTTTAATTTGATGACCGCTCAGGTCGAACGCTTCATCCAGGACCTTCAACAAGCCGCAGACGAAAACCGCCAACTCTTTCTCGGTACGGTCAAGGGCTTAGCCGCAGCGATTGACGGCAAAGACCCCTACACGCGCGGCCATTCGGAACGCGTCGCGCGCTTTTCGGTTGCCATCGCGCAGGGGCTTGATTTGCCTGACGAGGAGATCGAGAAAATCAGGATCAGCGCCTTGCTGCACGATGTCGGCAAGATCGGGATTGACGACAACATTTTGAAGAAGCCTGCCGCGCTGACCGACGAAGAGTTTGTCATCATGAAGCAGCACCCGCAGAAGGGCTTCAAGATTATGTCGCAGATTCCTGCGATGCGTGAGTTTCTGCCGGGCATGTACATGCACCACGAGATGATTGACGGCAACGGTTACCCGCAGGGTTTGAAGGGCGACGAGATTCCCATGCAGGCGCGCATCGTTTCAGTCGCCGATACCTTCGACGCGATGACGACGGATCGTCCCTATCAACGCGCGATGAAGTTTGACGACGCGCTTTCACGGATTAAGAGTTTCGTCGGCACGCGTTATGACGAGCGCGTGGTCGCCTCCCTCATGGCCGCCTGTGAATCGGGGCAGGTTCGTCCCGGCTCAGTTCGCTTGAAGCGCCCTCCTAAAGAAAGGATGACGGCTCCCACACCAACAGCGCAACCACCAGCACCTCACGTTCCAGCACCGGTTGCCTAATTTAAAGGAGATTTCTCACATGAACAGTCTCAGATGCAGCAATTGTGACTTCCTTAATTTCGTTGCCGTCGGCGCTTGTAAGCGTTGCGGATTACCGTTTGATTCCTCCGTCGCGGCAGACGCCGGGACAGATTGGAATCCCCAACCCCATGCTTCCCCCGGAACCAACCCGCAGCCGAACGAGAACGGGTCTTTCTTCTGGGATCAACCTCAACTTCAACCTTCTTATCAGCCGAATTATTATCCTCCAACGTCCGTGTCTGCCGGTTCAGGCAATGCGAAGCTAGTCAGAATCTTGATTCTGGTGGCCATCCTTGTTGTCGTCGCTGTGGGCGCAATTCCCATGCTCTTAAAGAGCGGTAAATCGGAATTTAGCAACCTCAGTTGGTATGAGTATCAATCGCCGGATAAAAAATTCTCCGTTTCGCTTCCTGTCACGCCGAAAATTTACGAGAGAACAATCCCATCGCCCTTCGGCGAGGCGAAGGCTCAGGCAGTAGAGGCAGGGGTAGGTAAAGAGGGTGGTTGTATGTTGGTGGCAGCCGACTATCCCGTCGTGAATCCAAAGATGTCTGAAGAGGCTATCTACGATATGGCGATTAAGGGAGCGACCAGAACTAACAGAGTTTTGGGACTCGGCATGCGAAAAGACATCATGCTCTTTGGTCACAAAGGGGTTGAAGTGCAGTTGCTGTCGAAAGATCCGGAGCGCTCGTTTGTCGGCAGCGCTCGCATTTTCTGGGTGTCCCCGAGACTCTACGTCATGGCGACTGGCGGGCCTGACACGCCAGAATTTCGCGCTGTTCATACGAGATGTCTTGAATCATTCAGAATCCAATAGCAATTGAGAATAAATCGCCAATCCGAATCAAAGGAGAATGGCATGAATAGTAATAGATGCCTGAATTGCGGATTCCTCAACTTCGCCTCAGCCACAGCCTGCAAACGCTGTCGAGCGGCATTTGACGAAGTTCCTTCAGCCGAAACAGCACCTCAATCTGACCCCTATTCGACGGGTGGTTGGCAAGGGGGATATGAACTGGCAGCGGCTTGGCCTCAGCCCGCCTATCAACCCTCATATTTTCCCACGCCCGTCGCGGCGCTTCCATCCAGATCGAAGGGCGGCGGCGCGAATGTTCTCCTTTGGGTACTGCTGTTCGGAGCGCTTGCCGTTGCCGCCGCTATCGGCTTTCTCTGGAAGTTTAATAAGCCCGCTTCAGACAGTTATACATGGCAGGAAGTTAAAGCGCCGGATAACTCATTTACAGTTTCAATGCCGGTCAAGCCGGCGGAGAGCACTAATAGCGTGGGCCCTAATATCCAAATGCACTCTTGGACGGGCAACATGAAGAAAGATGGATTTTACGCCGTCGCTTATGCTGATTATCCAGGTGCCCAATCCTCGAAAATCCCGTCCGGTTCTTTACTAGACTCTGCCGCGCAGGGGGCGGCGAGTAATTCGGGCGCGCAGATTGTCGGTAAAAAGAACATCACGCTGAGCGGCTATCCGGGGATTGAGACAGATATGGAAGTGCCGGAATCCACCGTTCCGGGCGGCGGGCGAGTCACCTGCCGAATCTTCTGGGTTACGCCGAGGATATATATCGCTTGCGCTGGCGGGCCTGAGTCGTCGCCCGTTTACACATCCAGAGCAAAATTCCTTGATTCATTCAGGTTCAATAGATAAATCACTTCATGCCGCTGTTCTTTGACCCTGAAAGGGTCATATGTAATAGCCGGGGGCAAGCGATAGCTCCGCCCCCGGAATAACGCGACAAATAGTTCCGACCCTGAAGGGGTCGCACCTCAATGTTGAATGTGCGACCCCTTCAGGGTCGAAATCTTTTCTCCTCTTGTTTCCGGGGGCGGCGCTATCGCTTGCCCCCGGCTATTGTCTGTATTCCATTCGGGGATAAAAGCTGATTACGGAATTGATTTGTCACAGACCGTTATCGCTATTGTCAATCGTCCCTGACGGGGCTTTGTTTTCTTTAACTTTGATTCAATCGCAGGAGAAACAATCTGCGCCTGCTTTGTCGTCCTGTGGTAGTTGCGTCTATAATCCCTGACATAATTAACCAATTTGATTCGTAAGGGTATACCAACAATTCATGGCTTTTTGGAGACGCACAAATAAAGATCGCTATATCACGCTCGGCCTCAACGAAGCATCGCCAGCCAAAGAGAAAGAGCAGCCCGCCGCGCCACCCGCCGGCGAAGCGCAGAGACTTGAGCCACCAGCCGCTCCGCATTCGCAAACGAACGCCGCGTCGACCGCTGCGCCGCTGCCCACGCTTGAGCCGGTCATCACAGGCGATCAGCCCACTCCGCCGCCGGCACGCGAAACACACTCGGTGACGGAGACCACCCGCGCGCCCGCGCCACCCGCCACGCCGCCAGCAAACGCCGCGAGCGAGCACGAGCCTGTTAAGCCAGCTCCCCAGCAAAAGCCTGTGCCTTCGCGCTCGCCGTTTAGCACTTCCGTCCTCGGCCTGAACCTGACGATGGAAGAGTTGCAGGCGCAGGAGGCAGCGCTCGAACAGGAGTTCAGCGCGCGTTTCCGGCGTGCTATTTCCGCCACGCGTGAATCGCTTTCCGAGACGATTGATACTGTCTTCCAGAACCGCAAGAAGATTGACGCCGAACTCCTGGACGAGCTTGAAGAGGCGCTCATCGCGGCGGACATCGGCGTGCCGACGACTCTGCACATTCTGGAAACCGTCAGGCGCGGAGTCGCGCGCAACCAGATCAACGACATTGAAGCGCTCAAGCTGGCGATCAAAACGGAGCTTCTCAACATTCTTCAGGCTTCAGCGAGCAACGGCGTAGACTCGGAGACGAGCGTGCCGGAAAATGTTTCGCCCTACGTGATGATGATTGTCGGCGTCAACGGCGTCGGTAAGACCACGACCATCGGCAAGCTCGCGCAGCGTATCAAGGCCGAAGGCAACGACGTTTTAATCTGCGCGGCGGACACGTTTCGCGCGGCTGCCTCAGACCAGCTCGCCATCTGGGCAGAGCGCACGGGTGTACCTCTGATTCAGCAGAAGCAGGGGACTGACCCGGCGGCTGTGCTCTTCGATTCACTCAAAGCTGCCAAGGCTCGCAACTCCGACGTGCTCATCGTTGACACCGCCGGTCGTTTGCACAATAAATCCAACTTGATGGCCGAGCTTGAAAAGATGAAGCGCGTGGCCGGGCGCGAAGTCGAAGGCGCGCCGCACGAAACCCTGCTCGTCGTTGATGCCGTCACAGGGCAGAACGGACTTGAGCAGGCCCGGCAATTCCTCAAGGTCGCGGGCGTAACCGGGATAGTTCTGACCAAGCTCGACGGTACAGCCAAAGGCGGCATTGCCATCGCCATCGCCAAAGAATTGAATTTGCCGATTCGTTACGCAGGCATCGGCGAGAAGGTTGACGACCTGATAGTGTTCGAGCCTGAGCAGTACATCAACGGACTTTTCGAGTAAGTCTGGCGAGTCTAGCCAGACAAGCGAGCTCGATAGACTCGCCAGACTTGCCTGACTTTTATGACTCTTGATTTCGACGAGCGGATGATGCGTCGCGCACTTGAACTCGCGGCAAGAGGCGTGGGGCAGGTGAGTCCGAGTCCTCTTGTCGGCTGCGTGATTGTCGCCCGCAGCGGCGAGATTGTCGGCGAAGGCTTCTATCTTTACGAGCAACTCAGGCACGCCGAGACGATTGCTCTGGAACAGGCCGGGGAACTTGCGCGCGGCGCTACCGCTTATGTTTCGCTTGAGCCACATTCGCATCACGGGCGCACGCCGCCCTGCACCGAAGCCCTCATCCGTGCCGGGATAGCTCGCGTTGTCGCAAGTATAGAAGACCCGAATCCACTGGTTTCAGGCAAAGGCTTCGCAGACCTGCGCGCCGCTGGTGTGGAAGTCCAGGCAGGTTTGCTTGAACGGGAAGCGACGAGGCTCAACGAAACATACATCCATTCGATACGCTATGCGCGACCCTTCGCTCATCTCAAGCTGGCCTGTTCGCTTGATGGAAGAATCGCCACGCGCACGGGCGACTCACGCTGGATCACGGGCGAAGAATCGCGCGCGCGTGTTCAAGAGTTGCGCCACCAAACGGATGCTATTCTCATCGGCGCAGGCACGGCCATGGCGGACGACCCGCTGCTGACAGATCGTTCCGGCAGGCTGCGCAGGCGACCGCTTGTGCGCGTGGTGCTGGACGAACATCTGCGCCTGTCTCCTGATTCGCAGCTTGCAAAGACGGCGCGAGAGTTTCCCACGCTGGTCTTTGCTTCGGAGAGTGCCGACGATTCTGTAGCCTCTGCTCTCGCCAGCAAGGGCGTAGAAGTCTTGAGAGACGCGAGTGGAGGACGCGATCTGCAAAGCGTGTTGCGTGAGCTGGGCAGACGCTCAATCCAGAGCGTGCTCATCGAAGGCGGCGCGCACGTCGCCGGGGCGCTGCTCGACGCTTGTCTGATTGATAAGGTGAGCTTCTTCGTCGCACCCGTCATCATCGGAGGCCGCGACGCTCCGGCAGCAATCCTCGGCAACGGGGCAGAGAGGATTGCCGACGCAATCAATCTTCAGGAAGTCGAAGTCGTCCCACACGGGCGCGACATTGAAGTGACAGGATACATTCGTCAGGGATGAGGGATGAGGGATGAAGAATAAGGATAACCGCTCTTCTTTCATCCCTCATCCCTCATCCCTCATCCATGCAAAAAAACGTTTTGGTCAGAACTTTCTTGTGGACGAACGCATCATTGAGCGCATCGTCCGGGAAGTTAGCCCGCGCGAGGATGAAACGATTGTCGAGATTGGGCCGGGGCGCGGGGCCTTGACCTCAAGGCTGGTTGAACAGGCCGGACGCCTGTGTGCTGTCGAATTCGACCGAGACCTGATTCCTCTCCTGCACGAAAAATTCGGGAAGCGGGCAAACTTCACCCTGGTCGAAGGCGACGCTCTCGCCGTTGATTTATGCGCGATTATTGCTCCAGCTACAAGGGCACGCGTCGTCGCCAATCTTCCTTACTACATTTCAACGGCCATCCTGCAACGTCTCATTGAGCAGCGAGCTTGCCTGACAGAGATGGTTTTGATGTTGCAGCGCGAGGTGGTCGAGCGAATTACTGCGCTGCCTGAAGCAAGCGAGCGCGGCTATCTCTCCGTGCTGGTCGAAGCCTATTGCGAGACTGAGATGCTGTTCGATGTTCCGCCCACGGCCTTTCGTCCAGTCCCGAAAGTTTGGAGCACGGTGGTGCGCCTGCGCGTGCGACCACAGACGGGAATTGTTGTCTCGGACGAGAATCTGCTGTGGCGCATCGTCAGCACCGGATTCGCGCAACGCCGCAAGACGATCTTCAATAATCTACGCAGCGCCCCTACCGATCTCCGCTCACTGATTGAGAAAGCTGGCGGCGCTGAACTCACCCTCGAAAGCGCAGGTGTTGAGAAGAAACGCCGCGCCGAAACTCTCACGCTTGAGGAATGGGGAAGGCTCACGCACGTTCTTGAAGCGTCCTGAGTGTCCGGTAAGTGTTGGCAGGCGAGGATTATTTTCGTCTTACGGAAAATATTTTTGGAGGGTTAATATGAGCGAGGAAGCTGTAGAGCTAGAGGCTCTCAAGGAGGTTGCGCCTCAAAAGAAAGACCTTGAGCGCGAAAAACTCCTGCTAGAAATCGAGCAACTAAAACAAGCGTGGTGGAAGAAGCCTGTATATGTGCTTGCCGCTCTCCCAACCTTGTTGGCTGTTCTTTCACTGATATACGGATTTGCAAATGGCTACTTTCAAGCAACAGCCACAAAACTAGAGAATCAAAAACACGACCTACAGATTGAAAGGGATAGACTTGAAGCTGAGATAAAAGAGTTCGCTAAAGAAAAAGAGGAGCTTGTACGGCAAAATAGAGAGCTCAAAGACCAAATAGCTGATTATCAAAAACGGAAGGAGCATATACTGTTTGAGATTATTGAGTTAATAACAAAACAAAAGCTTTCATCCCCATGATAGTGCTTATTTCAAATTAGGACACTACCCGAGCGTTCGGTGGTGAATGAAAGAAAAGCTGTGTGTGTTATACTATCCGGCTAAATTTAATCCGGTGAAAGCAGCCTATAGAGGGCGTTCACCGGGCTTTCAAGGAGAGTAGAGTAAAGAATAAAGTGGGTAATGTATTAGAACTCATCCCGCTCGGCGGAGTCGGCGAGTTTGGGATGAATTGTATGGCCGTGCGGTATGACGACGAAATGATCGTCATTGACGCCGGAATGGGTTTTCCTGAAGAGAGTGTTTACGGCGTTGACGTTTGTGTCCCGGATTTCGATTTTCTGGAAGAATACAGGGACAACATCACTGCTATCGTTCTCACACACGGGCACGAAGATCATTTGGGGGCGCTGCCTTACATCCTGAAAAAATTCAACGTCCCCGTCTATGCCTCGCATTTCACGGCTGGCCTCGCCGATAGAAAACTGGAAGAACACGATCTGCTTGACGATGTCCTGCTGCATCGCGTCGAGCCGCGTCAGGTCGTCGAGCTTGGCCCGTTCAAAATCGAGTTTATACGCGCTTCGCATTCATTGGTTGACTGCTTCTCGCTCGCCATCCGAACTCCGGTTGGAACAATTGTTCACACGGGCGATTACAAGGTGGACGAGACGCCCGTCATCGGCGAGCCGATTGATCTGAGAACCTTGAGAAGCTACGGGCAGGAAGGAGTGCTCGCGCTGCTCTCGGATTCGACCAACGCGACTGTGCCGGGGCGCACGCCGTCGGAGCGCGCGGTGATTCCGGCCTTTGAGGAAATCTTCAATGAAGCGCGCGGGCGCATTGTCGTCGCCGCTTTCGCTTCTTCGATTCATCGTCTACAGATTGTGCTGGATGTTGCGCATCAGTTTAATCGCAAGGTCTGTGTCTTGGGACGCTCGATGCAGAAGAACGTGGAGATCGCGGACGAGCTTGGCTTTCTGGACATCCCCGATGGTTTGATGGTCAGCCTGAACGAGACCAAGCATATGGATGATGATGAGATCGTCTTTCTCGTGACCGGCTCACAGGGCGAGCCGCGCGCGGCGCTCTCGCAAATGGCGAATCAGTCTTACAAGGGGTTGACCATCGAAGAAGGCGATACGGTCGTGCTGTCGGCGCGCATCATTCCGGGAAACGAGCGCGCCATCTCGCGGCTCATCGGCGCTATCTACAAGCGCGGCGCAAACATCATCGAAGAGAAACGACGCTTGATTCACGTCAGCGGGCACGCTTCGCAGGAAGACATCAAGATTATGACGGAAGCCGTGCGCCCGAAATTCGTCGTGCCGATTCACGGCGAGTATCGAATGCTCTTTCGCCACAAAGAGTTCATCAAGAATCATCTCAACTACGACGAAGAGCATATCATCCTGATAGAGAACGGCGACGTGCTGGAACTGGACGGCGAGCGCGCCGTCGTGGTGGATAAGCGCGAAGTCGGGCGCACGTTCATAGACGAGACCGGCTTTGAAGAGATTGACACCGGAACGGTGCGCGAACGCCGTCAGCTTGCCTATGATGGCGTCGTCACGCTCGTCGTCACCATCAACGAAGAAACGGGAGAACTCGAAACCCCGCCCGAAATCGTGACACGCGGATTGCTCGGCGTTGATAGCTCAAACGGCTTTATCAAAGACGCGCAACGCGTCGTAACAAAAGCAATCGAGAGCGCACCAAAGGCCGAGCGTCAGGATACGACGTTGCTGAAAGAACACGTGCGGGTCGAACTCAAGCGTTTTATTCAGAAAAAAACCGGAGCAAAGCCCGTTATCCTGCCTATCGTGGTTCAAGTTTGAAGACTGAACAAAGCCAAACAAGCGTTGAAGAATTGTTGAGTCGGGCGAGGGTTGAAGTCTCGCCCTCAACCTTTTACCTGATCGGCCTGCGCCATGAAGACTGGGCGCGATTGCTTGAGAATCCCGAACTCAGCCCCCGCGCGAGTGCGCCTTTCATGCTCCTGCGCGATGAGCACGAGGTCACATTGCTGCTCGATGAGACGGATTGGCGCACGATGCGCCACGCCGTGCGCGACGCGCGGATTGAAAGCGACTTCCGGCTGTTGACGTTCGACATCGAACTCGATTGGAAGACAGTCGGATTTCTGGCTCGCGTGACCGAGATTCTCGCGGACGCAGGGATCAGCTGTGGCGCTCTCTCGGCCTTTTCGCGCGATCATTTGCTCATCAAGCAGGATGAACTCGGAAACGCTTTGCGCGTGCTGGGCAAGTATGTCGCGGAGTTGTGCTAAAGCCTTTCCGTACAGCAGACGGC
Organism: uncultured Acidobacteriota bacterium; assembly: GCA_963811065.1. GTDB lineage: Bacteria > Acidobacteriota > Blastocatellia > Pyrinomonadales > Pyrinomonadaceae > QHXM01. Next base: position 626,237 of record CAWEPR010000001.1, on the reverse strand, counting down.
ACCGCCGTTATAACTACCAACTGGATCAATTAGTTTTTGGAGGCTGGCAAAGACATTGACGGAGCTTCAAAAATTAGGGCAATCAGTTCTTGAGCGCCAGCCTTTCAGCCAACACCTCGGCGCCGAATTAATTGAATTTGAGCGGGGACGCGCTGTGCTGGCTCTCGAAGTGCGTCCTGAATTTCTGCAACAACACGGATTCGTTCACGGCGGCATCGTGAGCTATCTTATTGACAATGCCATCACCTTCGCTGGCGGGTCGGTGCTGGGCGAGAAGGTTGTGACGGTAGAGTTTAAGGTGAATTACATCCGGCCTGCGCGCGGGCAGCGTCTCGTCGCCACGGCAACGGTCGAGGGCGCGGGGTCGCGTTTGGCAGTGTGTCGCTGTGAAGTCGTGGCGAAGGACGGCGAGAAAGAGCGTCGTTGCGCTGTCGGTCAGGGTACAATCGCTTTGCTTGGCTGAAATGTCTTTTGACTGGTCTCAAAAAGTCGTCTTAATCACGGGTGCGTCAAGCGGCATCGGGCAGGCGCTCGCGGTTGAACTTGGGCGAAAGGGCGCAACGCTGGGCTTGCTCGCGCGACGGGCTGGGACCCTGCGCGAGATTGTCAGCGAAGTTGAAGCCGCAGGTGGTCATGCGTTGGCTCTTCCGGCTGATGTTAAAGACGCTGCCGCCGTGCGTGTCGCTGCTGACCAATTGCGCGAAAGGTTCGGACACGTAGATGTGCTGGTCGCCAACGCAGGGATAGGCGCGACGACAGACGCCAGAGCCTTGAAGCCGGATGAGGTAGCACACGTTATCGGTGTCAATGTTCTCGGCGCGGTCAACAGTGTGACGGCGGTGTTGCCTGAGATGGTCGGGCAAAAGAGCGGTCAGTTGGTCGTGATTTCGAGCCTCGCCGCTTATCGCGGTCTGCCGAAATCCGCCGCTTACTGCGCGAGCAAGGCTGCGGTCTCCGCCTTTTTTGAGAGCCTGCGCGTGGATTTGCACGGGTCTGGCGTGGATGTGACGATCATTCATCCTGGCTTCATCAAGACGCCGCTGACGGCGGGAAGAGAAGCGCAGATGCCCTACCTGATGGAACTCGACGATGCCGTCAAAAAGATCGTTCGTGCCATCGAAGCGCGCAAGAAGTCTTACTCTTTTCCATGGCAACTCGCCACCATCGTGCGCGCCGCGATGTTGTTTCCAGTTCCGCTCTACGACCGAATCATCACTAAGCGTTCCTATCGTGAGTGAAAGGAAATTTTGATTTGCGATTTTTGATTGGCGATTGGATAAGGATGAAATCAGAGCTTTCAATTTTCAGATTTAATAATCCTCCTCCTCATCCAATCAAAAATCTAAAATCGCAAATCTAAAATTGAACCATGTCTATTCTGCAAGCCATCATTCTCGGCATCGTTCAGGGGCTGACGGAATTTATCCCGATTAGTTCAACCGCGCACTTAATCTTCGCCAGCCGCGCTATCGGGCTTTATGAAAATGAAGCGATGCGCGCTCAAATGACGACCGCCACGATTGCCGTCATTCAACTCGGCACGCTGCTCGCCGTGCTCATCTATTTCGCACGCGACATCTGGAATATCTTATACGCTTTCATAGGCGATCATTACGCGCTCCTGAGAGGCAGGCGGAGCGAAGCGGCTCAGGCTACGGCGCGAGCGACAGGTCGGTCTGTGCGACTTTCAAAGGACGCCTGGCTCGGCTGGCTGGTGATTATCGGGTCGTTACCCATCGGCATCGTCGGGCTGCTTTTCAAGAAGCAGATCGAAGGGACGTTCACGAAAAATCTGTGGGTGATCGCGACCATGATGATCGTCGTCGCCATCTTTCTCCTCATCGCCGAGATGGTGGGTAAGCGCGAGCGGGAGATAGAGCACCTGGGTGTGCGCGATGCTCTCGCGGTCGGCGGAGCGCAGGTGCTGTCTTTGATTCCCGGTGCGAGCCGTTCAGGCTCGACCATCATGGGCGGTCTCTTCGCGGGAGAGACACGCGAGACCGCCGCGCGTTTCTCCTTTCTGCTCTCCATTCCGGCCATCGCCGCCAGCGGCCTGCTTGAACTAAAAGAAGCTACCACGCATCTGCCGCAGGAGAGTTATGCTGCGCTCACGGTTGCGACCATCGTTTCCGGCATCGTCGGCTTCGCTTCGATCTACTTTTTGCTGCGCTATCTGCGGACACACTCGACAGGCATCTTCATCGGCTACCGTCTGATTGTCGGCACCATTATCCTCGCGCTCCTCTTTACCAAAACAATTCTGCCAACGTAATAAAGACAGAAGGCAGTAGGCAGTAGGCGGAAGGCAGAAAAACAATCAGTTCTCTGCCTTCTGCCTTCCGCTTTCTGCCTTCTTTCCTCCGTGTCTCTGTGTCTCTGTGGTAAACTAACCCTTGCCCCTCCTCCTCAAGCAGCAATAATTCGTTCCCCCCTTTAGGCGGACGAGAATCGAGAGGGCAAGACGACCCAGATGAATGAAGAATTGAAACGCGAAGCCACACTACCTTCGCAACGCCCGCGCAGCCCGCGCGTTCCTGTTGACTTTGCCATCGTGCTCGAAGGGCAGACGCCGGACGGTGAGCCGTTTCACGCCGAAGCGGTCGCCGTCAAAGTCAGTCGAGGCGGCGCAACGCTCATCACAGACATGACCATCGAACACGGAGCCAGAGTCCGCCTCACGCCCCCCTACGGTCGAACCGTTGAGGCGGAAGTCAACGGCATCTGGACGGATGCGACGGACGGGAAACAGCGCATCGGCGTCAAACTCCTTGATGCCAACGGCTGGTTCGCAGAATAAGAATGAAAGAGAGACACGAAGACACGGAGACGCGAGAACTCGGCGAAACAGCAGGAAATTCTTTGTCGCCGCGCCCTCACGTCTCCCCCTCTCCGCGTCTCGTTAAGCGTTGGATGGTGCGTGAGCCGGAGACAGAGCGCTCTGCCCGGCTTGCGCGCTCCGTTGGCGTTTCCCCAACTGTCGCCAGCCTTCTGATCGCGCGTGGCTATGAGGACGAACAATCCGCCCGAAAATTTCTGCGTCCTTCACCAGACCAACTGCACGACCCTTCGTTGATGCTCGGCATGAAGGAAGCCGTCGCTCGCGTCCTTCGCGCGATTGATGCCGGTGAGAAGATTTTAGTCTATGGCGACTACGACGTTGACGGCACGACCGGGACAGTTGTTTTACGTCGCGCCCTCAAGTTGCTCGGCGCGCAGACAGGCTTTCACGTTCCGCATCGCTTCACGGAAGGCTACGGCATTCAGCAAGAGGCGCTGGAAAAGGCGCTTGCGGAAGGCTACTCTCTCGTCATCAGCGTTGACTGCGGTATTCGCGCATTTGATCCGCTGATCTGGGCGCGTGATAACGGCCTTGATGTCATCGTCACAGACCATCACCTGCCGGACGAAGGTGAGGGTGCGCCTCCGGCTTTCTGCGTTCTCAACCCAAATCAGCTCGGGTGCAACTATCCTGACAAGAATCTGGCCGGGGTGGGCGTTGCTTTCAAGCTCGCTCATGCGCTCTTTCGTGAGCGCGGGCGCGAATCCCAGATAGGTGGATTCCTGAAGATGGTGGCCATCGGGACGGTGGCCGATGTCGCGCAGCTTGTCGGCGAGAATCGCACAATCGTCGCGCTCGGCCTGAAGGATTTGCCGAAGGCCACGAATCCGGGATTGCGTGCTTTGATGCAAGTCGCAGGCTTGACCGGCGAGAGCGGAATGACGGCTTACGATCTGGGCTTTCGCCTCGGACCCCGCATCAATGCAGCGGGCAGGATGGACGCCGCACGCGCCGTCGTCGAACTCTTTGAGGCGACTGACGCGGAAGAAGCAATGCGCCTGGCCGAACATCTGGACGCGCGCAACCGCGAGCGGCAGAGCGTGCAACAGGAGATAGTCAAACGCGCGATTGAAGAACTTGAATCTTCAGCCGGCACGACGATTCAAACGCACGTTGCCGTCATCGCTGGAGACGATTGGCACAGGGGCGTCATCGGCATCGCCGCCTCAAAGATAGCGGAACGAATCAATCGCCCGTGCGTGGTTATCTCGCTTGAAGGCGACGAGGGACACGGCTCTGCGCGCAGCATCGAGGCCTATCACCTGCTCGACGGTCTGACCGCCTGCGCCGATCTCCTCGTCAAGTTCGGCGGACACTCGCACGCTGCTGGCCTGACCATCAAGCGAGCAAATATTGCGGAGTTGCGTCGCCGCCTGAACGCGCACGCCGCATCACTCCTGACCGAGCAAGACCTCGTGCCCACGCTCAAGATTGATATGGAACTGCCCGCCGAAGCCGTCACGCTTTCATTGGTCGAAGAACTACAGGCGCTTGAGCCTTTCGGCGCGGGCAATCCTCGACCTCTCTTCCTGACGCGCGATTTGCGAATCCTCGCCGAGCCGCGCATTATGAAAGAGAAGCATTTGAAACTTCGCGTAGCCGGGACACAAAATCGTTCGCTGGAAGCCGTCTGGTGGAGCGGTGTAGAAGAACTCGACGGGCGAACGCTTTCCACCGGCCAGCGCATCGAACTGGCCTACACCATCGAGCCGAACACCTGGAAAGGTGAGACGCGTTTGCAGTTGATTGTGAAAGATGTGAGAACGGGAGACGGGGGCCAGGGGTCAGGGGACGGTAAGAACTGATTTAATCTGTCCCCTGCCCCCTGGCCCCCGTCTCCCGCATCGAAGATGCAAGAAGTCAGAAGAAAAAAAGCGATTTATGTTGGATGGCGAGCGCGGCTGCCGGTGGTGGCGCGGATGCTGGCGCTTGGAGTGCTGGTGTCGGGGTTGGTCTACGTCGGCATCTCTTATTATCGCAATCGCAATAATGAGCCGTTCCGTATGCGCGGGGAAGCGCCGGAGCTATCAAAGCAGGTGACGAGCGTCATCGAGGGCTACGAGCGCCGCGTGATGGACGGAGAACGCCTTCGTATACTGGTGCGCGCCGCGCGCGACATCACTTACTCTGACAATCATCACGAACTGGAGCAGGTGCATCTGGAAGTCTTCCCCGAAAAGGGCGAGAAGCCGGATCAGGTTTCGGCCCATCGTGCGATTTACCTGCCCGACGAGCGAGACTCCAAAAAGGCTCGCGTCTGGTTCACGGGTGATGTCAACATCGAGACGCGCGACGCTCTCGTGGCAAAGACCGAAAAGCTCTCTTACGATCAAGCGACGGAGATGGCCGAAACCTCCGCGCTCATTACGTTCACGCGCGAGAATGTTTCAGGCCACTCGACGGGCGCAGTGGTGGACGCCAAAAACAAGAAGCTGGACTTGCACAAGGATGTCGAGATTACGGTTCAGCCCGGCGCTCAGGCAGCGCACGCGGCAAAGCCCAACTCGCGCTCTCGCCCGGTGACGATTCGCTCAGCCCGCGCTACGTTTGACCACGCGAGCATGCACCTCAGTTTTATGGGAGGCGCAATTGCCGAGCAGGAGCGCGACGTGATGAGCGGCGAGCAGTTGTCCGCGACGCTCAACGAGCGCAGGCGTGTGCAGAAAATCGAAGCGCGCGGCACTTCCTACCTGCGCTCGATGAATGAAGGACGAGGAGCGGAAGTTCACGCCGCCAATATGGATTTTTTCTTTGACGCAGACCAGCGATTGCAGAAAGCCTCTGCCATGACGGACGTGCGCGCCCGCAGTCTCGACGCCGATTCGCAGATGGAATTGACGGGAGCAAACTCGCTCGAAGTTGATTTCATAGCGCAGAACGAGCACAGCGTTTTGAAAGAGATGCGCACAGGCGGGCGTTCCGTGCTGTCTTTGAGCGCGCCAAAGTCGCGTGCGTCAGACCCGCGCGCCGCCAGCAAGCGCCTGACAGCCGATGCGGTCAAGCTCATCTGGCACACAACAGGCAGCGACCTTGAGAAAGCGGAAGCCACAGGCAACGCGGAACTCTTTGTTGACCCGGTCGTGAAGAATGCGACCGCTGATCGCAAGACGCTGACCGCGCCGCAGTTCGTTTGCGAGTTCTATGAAAAGGGGAATCTGGCGCGGGAGTTTGTTGCGTCAGGCGGCGAATCAAAAGCCGTTATTGATCCTGTGCAGCCGACGGAAGACCGCGCGCAGCGCATCATCACTTCGCAGAAGATGACGGCCACGTTTGTGCGTGAGACACAGGACATCGAGCGGCTCGACGCGCAGGGCGACGCGAAATTCAATGAGAAGGATCGTCAGGGACGCGCGCAGAATGCTACCTACACGGCGGCGGACGAAACGGTACGCTTGCGCGGTGGCGAACCGACTGTCTGGGATTCGCGCGCGCGCACGAAGGCTGTGGAACTGGATGCCGATACGCGCAGCGATATCTCTTATGGTCGCGGGAAGACCTCCACGACTTACTACAGCCAGGAACAGACCAACGGCGCAACCCCTTTTCAGAATATGAAAAGTCCCGTTTATATCGTTTCCGACCGTGCAGAGTTTCGTCACGTCACGGGTGTCGGCATTTACACGGGCAACGCGCGGGCATGGCAGGATGATAACTTCGTCCGGGCAGACACGATCACCCTTTACCGCGACACGAAGCGCATGGAAGGCGAGGGCCACGTCCAGAGCGCGCTCTATCAGGCAAGAAAAAAAGGGGCCAACGGCGCGAGTACGGTTGTGCCTGCTTTCGCCACCGCCAACAGTATGTTCTACGCAGAAGATGGGCGCGTCCTGCACTATGAAGGCAATGTTGACATCAAGCAGGACACGGACAGGATTCGGAGCAATGTTGCCGATGTGTATTTGCTGAAAGAGAAAAACGAGGTCGAAAAAACAATCGCCGAGCGCGATGTCATCGTCACCCAACCGGGCAAGACGGGAACTGGAAACTGGGCGCAGTACACCGCCGCCGATGAAACGATAGTGCTCAAGGGCAACCCGGCGCGCGTTGAAGACCCGGAGCAGGGAAGCACGGAAAGCGCGCGCTTGACTGTCTATTTGCGCGAGAATAGAGTTGTCTCAGATGATACTCGCGGAACACAAACACCGGGTCGCGTGCGCTCAACGCACAAGGTTAGAAAGCAGTGACAAGTGACGAGTGACAAGTTAAAACAGGAACATGCACCTCGTCTTCTTCTTATCCTTCTGCTCGCAACTCGCAAATCGTAACTCGTAACTGTAGTTATGACTGGTACGCAAACAGAAGAAATCATCTTGGAGTCGGGCGAGGAATCGCCCGGTGCGTCTCGGCGGGAAGTTGAGGCGCGCTTCGATGTTTCCAGAAAATCCCCATCGGAAACGGCTCTCACCGCCTCCAATCTACAGAAAACTTACGGCAAGCGGCGCGTGGTTGACGACGTGACGCTGCACGTCGAGCAGGGCGAAGTGGTCGGGCTGCTCGGCGCAAACGGCGCGGGCAAGACCACCACCTTCTACATGATTATCGGGCTGGAACGGCCTGATCGTGGCACGATTCGTCTGGCTGACCGCGACATCACGAAGCTGCCGATGTACCTGCGCGCCCGTCTGGGCCTCGGCTATCTGCCGCAGGAGCCGTCCATCTTTCGCAAGATGACAGCCGCGCAGAACATCCTCGCGGTGCTGGAAACGATGGGGTTGCGCCGCCGCGAGCGTTTCAAGCGGCTCGAAGAGCTTTTGGAAGAGTTTGGCATCGCACACGTGCGAAACACGCGGGGCGATGCGCTGTCGGGCGGTGAGCGCCGTCGCACGGAGATAGCTCGCGCGCTGGCCACAGAGCCGCAGTACATTCTGCTCGACGAGCCTTTCGCCGGAATTGACCCGAAGGCGATTGACGACATCCAGAGCGTCATTCTCTACCTGCGTGATCGCGGCATCGGCATCCTGATTACAGACCATAATGTGCGGGAAACCCTCGGCGTGACAGATCGCGCCTACATCATGTCCGAAGGGCGCATCTTCCGCTCCGGCCGCCCACAGGAACTGGTCGAAGATGCGGAAGTCCGCAGACACTATCTCGGCGAAAGATTCAGCATGTAAAGAGCAGTTTTCAGTTTTCGGTTCTCAGTTTTCAGATGTTGATTGGCCCTAGCTAAGCCCAAAATTCTAGCTCGAAGCTCGAAACGAAACGGAAAAATAACTGAAAACTGACTACTTACCACTAACCACTTTTTCAGTTATAATCTCCTCGCGTACAAAAGCGTAAATATTCTAATTTTCAAATTGAGTCTTAGAAAGCAATAGATCAAGCAAGGCATGTCCGTTAAGCTCACGACCAACCTTTCGCAACGTCTGGTGCTGACGCCACAACTGCGCCAGCGCATCGAGATGCTGCAAATGACCACGCTCGAATTGAGCGATCTGATTCAGCAGCAGCTTCTCGAAAACCCCGTGCTCGAAGAAGTCCCTTCGCAGGAAGAGACGAACGAGCTGGCCGAAAAGATTCTAGACCAGTTGGCCAACGGCGACGCGGGTAGCAGCTTCGACCTCGCGCCAACCGAAGGTTCGGCAGCGGATTTCAACGGCTCGCCGGAAAACGGCGCGGGCGAAGTTGACATGGATGCCGTCAATCTCTACGCGGAGCCTGAAGGCGGAATTGCGACCGCAGATGATTCGGGCGGCGAAGCGGGCGAAGATGGGGGGACGGACGAAGGCAGCCGCGATGCGTTTGAAGAAATAGATTTCGGACGGGAATTTCAGGATTATTTAGACCCCGGATATAAGACACAGGAATTCGAGTACAAAGAAGATGCGCCGACGTTCGAGCAATTCCTGACGCGTGCGCCTTCGCTCTCGGAGCATCTTGAGTGGCAGTTGCACATGAATCCGGTCAGCGAAGAACTCTGCGATGTGGCGCTGTGCGTCATCGGCAATCTGGATGCGGACGGGCGGCTCACGGCGACGAACGAAGAGATCGCCGGGATGGGCAACGGTTGGTCTGAAGAGCTGGCCGAAGAGGCGCGACAGATCGTCATGCGGCTTGACCCAGTGGGTTGCGGTGCGCATGATGCGCGCGAGTGTCTGCTCGCTCAACTCGAAACGCGAGGTGAGAGCGACCGGCTGGCGGCGCGTCTCATCAACGAGCATCTGCTTGAATTGCAGCAGCACAAATTGCCGAATCTCTCAAAACAACTCGGCATTAACGTAGAGGCGTTGATCGAAGAGGTTCAATACATTCGCACGCTCGATCCCTTTCCGGGCAGGCGCTATTCATCTGATGAGCCTGTCCTGATTTCGCCGGAAATCTACATCGAAAAATTAGATGACGAGGCGGAAGATTGGGATGAGCTTGGCGGTTACGTCATCTATTTTGCCGACGACGGCAGCCCGCGCCTGCGCATCAGCCAGAACTACCAGAAAATGTTAGGTCAGCAGCAGACGACGAAAGAGACGCGCGATTTCATCCGCGACAAGATGCGTTCCGCCGTTGATCTGCTACGCAATATCGAGCACCGGCGACAGACCATCTATAAGGTCGTCGAGTCTATGGTCAAAAAGCAGAAAGAGTTTCTGGACAAGGGCGTCCAGTACATCAAGCCGATGATGCTCAAGGACATTGCCGAAGACATCGGGATGCATCTCTCGACCGTTTCGCGCGTCGTCAATCGCAAATACGCGCACACGCCGCAGGGCGTCATCGAACTGCGGCGCTTCTTCACCGAAGGCATGATGAACGAAGAGGGCGAAGAAGTTTCGACCCGCATCATCAAGCTCAAAATCAAAAAGCTGATTGAAGAAGAGGATTCGCATAATCCGATTACGGACGACCAGATCGTCAAGATTTTAATCAAAGACGGCATCAAGCTGTCGCGTCGCACCGTCGCCAAGTACCGTGACCAGATGAATATTCCAGGCTCACGCGAGCGTCGCGCACCGGTTTAAGAACAGTGATGAGTGATGAGTGATGAGTGATGAGTAGAAAGCCTTAAGTCTTGTCACTCATCACTCATCACTCATCACTCATCACTTTTTTTCTAGGAGGGAGTTTATGGAATTTGAGTACACAGGTCGTCATGTCGAGGTCACGCCTGCGTTGCGCGCTCACGTCGAAGATCATTTCAAGAAGATAGATCATATTTTTAACGATACTACGGCGCGCGCTCACGTCATCATCGAAGTGGAGAAGAATCGCCAGATAGGTGAAGTCTTGGTTCACTGGCGAGATCATACGCTGACCGCCACCGATACCAACGCCGATATGTACATGGCGCTGACGCGCGCCATCGCCAAGATTGAAAAACAGGCGCTCAAGCTCAAGAAGAAGATTATTGACCGCAAGCAGGGAGCCAAGCGCATCTCAGCCGTCGCCCCGCAGCCGGACGGTCAGCAGTTGGAAGCCAGCCCGCCAAGCCCGCGCATTATCAATGCCAGGCGTTATGTCGTAAAGCCGATGACGGCAGAAGAAGCGGCTATGCATCTTTCCGGCGAGTCAGACCAGTTTCTCGTGTTCCGCGATGCAGATACCAATCGCGTCGGCGTGCTCTACAAACGCAGGGACGGCAACTTCGGTTTAATCGAGCCGTAGAGCTTTAGTCCACAGTTCAAAGTCCAAAGCCCAATGTCAGAAAACCGGACTTTGGACTTTGGGCTTTGGACTGTGGACATGAACTCAAACGATCATCCCGTTATTACCGTCAGTGAATTCCTGGCCCATGCTCCGGCGCAGCTTGAGTTGCGCGTCCTCGCAGGCGAAGCAGGCGCGGCCACCCGTGAACTGACGACCCCGCGCATTCAAAAGCTGGGCCTCGCGCTCGCGGGCTTCACTCATTATCTTCATTCCGGGCGCTTGCAGATCGTCGGCCAAACTGAAATCTCTTATCTCGATGAGCTCAAGTCGGAGCGGCGGAGCGAAGTGATTCGCAATCTCTTGCTGGAGAGAATCTCCTGCGTGCTCATCACCAAAGGTCTTCAGCCTCCGCCCGAATTAATCGCGGAGGCTGAAGAGTTTGCTTTGCCGCTGCTCTCGACTCCTGTAGTTAGCTCCATTGCTATCAACGTTGTCACGGATTACTTGCAGGAGATGCTTGCCCCGCTCGCCGTGCGTCACGGCGTATTGCTGGACATCTATGGTTTGGGAGTTTTAATCGAAGGAAGCTCAGGTATCGGCAAGTCAGAATGCGCGCTCGATCTGGTGGCGCACGGGCATCGGCTGGTTTCCGATGACGTGGTTGAAGTCAGACGCATCGGGGCAGAGCGACTGCTCGGAACTGCTCCTGAATTGCTGCGTGAGCATCTGGAGATTCGTGGTTTAGGGATCATCAACATCCGTGACCTCTACGGCGTTTCTGCCATCAGCACATCCAAGAGTATAGACCTTTCAATCAGGCTCGAACGCTGGGATGAAGCGAGCGAGGTTGACCGTCTCGGCATTGACGCTCAGGCCGTGGAGATTTTAGGTGTGAGCGTGCCGCAGGTTTTGCTTCCGGTGAGTCCGGGGCGTAACCTTTCGACCCTGGTGGAAACAGCCGTGCGCGTGCAACTGCTGCGCCTGCGCGGTTATGATGCGGCACGGGCGTTTGTCGCACGCCACTCGGAGATGCTGGAAGAGCAGTAATCAGTAAGCAGTCGAAGGCTGAAAACTGATTACTGACTACTGCTTTATGCCAATTAAAAAACAAGAGGTCGAAGGCGAGGGTGCGCCGGACATCGTGATTATTACGGGCCTGAGCGGTTCGGGGATGTCGTCGGCGACGAATGCTTTTGAAGACCTCGGCTATTTCTGCGTTGATAATCTGCCCCTGACGCTGCTGCCGACCTTCGCGCGCCTTGTTCAGCCTGAGGAAGACGGACAGGCGCGCATCGAACGCGCCGCGCTCGTCATCAACATTCGTGAAGGACAGTTCCTCTCAGAGTTTGAGCGTGCGCTGGAGGCTTTGCGCGAGCAGGGCTTGCGTGTCTTCGTACTCTTTCTGGAAGCGTCGGATGAAGCCCTGCAACGCCGTTTCAGCGAAACCCGGCGACCGCACCCCGCGGAGACGGGCGGAGGTCTCCTTGAAGCCATCCGCGACGAGCGCGCGGCGATGGCGAAGATACGCTCGCTGGCAGATCACCTGATAGACACTTCAGACCACACGGTCCACACTCTGCGCCGCCTGCTGGTCGAACGTTTCAGCCCGAACATGGAAGGCACGCCCATGCGCGTGCAGGTCTTGAGCTTCGGGCACAAGTACGGCAGTCCGCCCGAAATGGAATTGCTCTTCGATGTTCGCCATCTGCCGAATCCGTTCTTCGTGCCGACCCTGCGCGATCTTTCGGGGCACGACAGGCGCGTGGTCGAGTACCTGACCTCAAAGCCGGAAGTTGAAGAGACGGTGCGCCGCTTCAACGATCTGCTCGAATATCTGTTGCCGCTTTACAAGCGCGAAGGAAAGTCTTATGTGACTGTCGGCATCGGCTGCACGGGCGGGCGGCATCGCTCCGTGATGGTCGCAAACGCCCTGGCGCGCCGCCTGCGCCGCACAGGCTACGAAGCGCAGGCCATCCATCGTGACGTGCGAAAAGCGAAACGCCCTCGAAGATGAGTGAATCGCAAAATAATCGGGCGGCGCGAGCCGCAGATGAAGGTAGAGTTAAGATGACGGAGAATCCATCAAAAACTGACATACAGCAAAACACGACGGGCAGAGTCGGCGGCGTGATTGTGACACACGGTCAACTGGCGAGCGAATTTCTGGCGGCAGCCGAGATGATCGTCGGCGCGGTCAAGCACATCGCCGCCGTCTCCATCGGCTGGCACGACGACGTTGAATCTGCGCGCGAAGAAATCGAGCGTTCAATCGCACGCGTCTCGGAAGGTCGCGGCGTCCTGATTCTGACGGATATGTTCGGAGGCACGCCCACCAACATTACTTCCATGTTTCTCGCCGAAGGCGAGGTCGAAGTTGTGACTGGCGTCAATCTGCCGATGGTGATTAAGCTGGCGAGCCAAACCGAGCCGGAATCGCTCACCGAAGTCGCCCGCCGCGTGCGCGATCAGGGACGCGAAGGAATTTATCTGGCGGGCGATCTGCTCGCGCCGCAGCAGAAGAAGAGCTAGATGATCGAACGCCACGTCGTGATTACGAATCGTCTGGGGCTGCACGCGCGCGCGGCGGCCCTCCTGGTTCGCACTGCGACCACTTTTCAAAGCGTCATCAGACTTGAGCGCGTAGATGGAACGGCAGCCGCAGACGCCAAGTCTATCCTGAGCGTGTTGATGCTGGCGGCCTCGCGCGGCACAGAGTTGCTGTTGACGGCTGATGGGGCGGACGAAGAGCAAGCTATCGTTGAGTTGAGCGGATTATTCAGTAGTGGTTTTGGAGAAAACGAAGGTTGAGCAGACGGCATAGAAATGAAGAGCAGGAAGAGCGCTGGAGCGGTCGCGGCGTCTCGGAAGGCGTCGTCGTCGGGCGCGTCCTGCGGGTCTTCAGCGGAACGCGCCAGGTTTATCGCGCCACTCTCGACGAGAAGGATGTCGAGCGGGAGACTCGCCGCCTGCGCGCTGCCGTCCGCCTGGCGCGTGTACAACTTTTGGCGATTAAGGCCCGCGCCGAAAAAGAGCTTGGGGTCGAGCACGCCTATATCTTCGACGCGCATCTCCTGATGCTCGAAGACCGCAAGCTGCTCGACGACGTTGAAAAATATATTGTCGAAGAGCGCGTCAACGCGGAATGGGCTGTTAAGGTGGCGGCTGACCGCATCCTCGCCGTCTATGCCGAGATTAAGGATGATTACCTGCGCGAGCGCGGCTCGGACATTGAAGATGTGACGCAGCGCATCCTCGTCGCTCTCAGCGGCGAAAGGCCGGATCATCGCAGGCTCACGGAAGACGCCATCATCGTCGCGGAGGATTTGTTGCCGTCGGCTGTGGCCGAACTTGATTTCGAGCATGCGCGAGCCATCGCCACGGACGCGGGTGGCTGGACATCCCATACGGCGATTATCGCGCGTGGCTTAGGGATTCCGGCAATTGTCGGCTTGCGTGACCTTCATCGTCGCGCTCGCACAGGCGACACCATCGTCGTGGATGCACAGCAGGGCTTCGTCATTCTCCATCCGTCTGAGACGACCATTGAAGAGTACAAATCAATCGCTACGAGCGCGGCGGGCGCTCGCTCATCTGCGAGCGAAGAAGGGCGTGGGCCCGTGCGAACGCTGGATGGGAAAGAGATTACCTTGCGCGCCAACGTCGAGTTGCCGGTCGAGTATGAAGATGTGCGCAGGTTCGGCGCACGCGGTATAGGGCTTTTCCGCTCCGAATTTTTGTTGTCTCACAAGGGCGCGATGCTGTCTGAGGAAGAGCAGTGTAAGGCTTATGTAGAAGTTGCAAGACTGGCGGGCGAAGACGGAGCAACCGTCAGGCTCTTTGATCTCGGCGGCGACAAGTTCGGGGGTGTGACGACGGAAGCCGAGCGCAACCCTGCTCTGGGCTTGCGCGCGATTCGCTTTAGCCTCCGGCAGGAAGAAATCTTCCGAACGCAGGCGCGTGCCGTTCTGCGCGCGGCGGCGCACGGGCGTCTGGACATTGTGCTGCCGATGATTTCGGACGTGTCGGAAGTGCGACGCGCGCGCCGTCTAATCAACGAAGAGCGGGCGCGGCTGGAAAGTGAAGGGAAGCAAACCGGCCGTGTCAGAGTCGGTGCGATGATCGAAGTGCCGTCGGCTGTGATGACCGCCGATAAGATAGCGAGCGAGGCTGATTTCTTTAGCTTGGGGACGAACGATCTGGTGCAATATCTACTGGCAGTGGATCGCGCGAATGAGGCGGTCGCCGACTGGTTTCGCACGCTTCATCCGGCGGTGCTGCAAAGCATCAATCGCACGCTAGACGCTGCGCGCAGGGCTTTTATCCCGGCGGTCGTCTGTGGCGAGATGGCTTCCACGCCTGCTTATGCCGTCGTTCTCATTGGTCTGGGCGCGACTGATTTAAGCATGACGCCCTCTTCGATTCCACGCGTGAGGCGCACAATCGAAGGCATCAAATACGCGGATGCTCAAGCGATAGTTTTGGAATGCCTGGAATGCGACACGGCAGACGATGTTGAAGAGCATGTCCGTGTGCGCTTCTCAAAGAATTGGCCGCACCTTTTTCCGCCAAAATCCTTGCCAGCGCCCAGAGATGAAGAGTAATATCACTGAACTGAATTAAGCTCCGTTTGCCCCGGAGTTTAGCCAGTCGCAAGCTACCGTCAAGCCCGAAATCAAGCGGAAGATTTTTCAAACTAACGATGCGCTTTTTTTTGGAGTGCGTCGCCTGGCAAACAGAGGTTTCCCAAACATCCGGTGAAAAGATGATGCGAGACCGCTTACGTACCCTTCGCGTGAGCCGGAAAGATAGACGTCATGCAAGCAGTTTTATCTCGCTGCTCGTAGTGCTTTCACTCACTCTTTCAGGCTTTTTATTGCTGCCGAATTTTACCGGAACGTCCGCCGCCGGGCCGATGCAGTTGGTGCGTCTCAGCGTCAGCACCGATGCGGGGTTCGTGCGAATTGAGATTACTGCCGATGGCTCATTCGACGAGACGAGCGTCGAGAACTATTCGCGTGGTCGCCAGACGGTGATTCGCATTCGCGGCGCACGCTCCCTTCTCAGGCAGAGCTACGAGATTAACGAGCAGATAGCGCGCGAGGTGCGGACGGTTTCAGGCGAGAAGGGCGGCGAGCCTTACGTTGATGTTTTGATTACGCTCGGAGATGGCGCGATCGTCGCGCAGAAGAAGAGTTTCAATCGGCTGGTGATTGGCGTCGCTTCAGATTTTGCTCGCCTTCGCCGCCGCGCGCCCGCTGCTACGGACGTAGCGAAGACGCGCCCGGTAAAGCTTCCGCGCCGCGGGCCGTCAGTTCAACTCCGCTTCCAGCGGTGAGAGGTGCGCTTGCCTCTATAGCGCCAGTTCCCGCAATTACGAACGTCTTCCCGGCAGTTAATTATTCTGCTGCGACATTCGATACAGCATCGCTTGGCCCAGCGCCGCTGCTGGCTTCTTCCGCGCCTCAGACCGTCTTTCGCGGGCGCACGATCTGGAACAACTTCCCCGGCTCGTCATTCCAGTTCTCGCGCTTTGGCACGGCAGGCTTTTTGCCCATCTCTTCCTACAGCAGAACGGCACGACGAACAATTCGCAGCCCACGTCCGCGGTTTTTCATACAGATGGCGCTTGAGCCGCCCGGCGCGCGGCGCGGTGTGTGGGTTCCCGGCACGACTGCTTCTGAGAGAGATGAAGTCGGAGGCCGCGTGCTGGGCAATGGTTTTTTACGCCCATCCGTTCAGCTTGGCGCGGCTTATGGTGATAACTATTTCTATCGCTCGACCGACGGAAGGAATCTTGGCGTCTTCACTCTCGCTCCGCGAATCGAATATGAGCTTCCGGGAGTTGAGCGCGCCCTGCGCCTCGCCTACGAGTCCCGTCTGCGTCGTCTCTCCAACGGCGAATGGGCAAACGGGCACGCCTTTGATTTCGACGCGCGCGCTGACGTGACTTCCTTCTTCCGTTTGTCGCTGCGTAATCACTTCGTGCGGTCGCCGTTTGACTCGCGTGAATTTGATCCGGCTGGTGAAGTTTATATCTTCGGCGACACCTTCAATCGCAACGACGCCGGAGTGAGAGCCGAGTATCAGCTTAATGAGCGCAGCCGCCTCGCGCTCGACGGCGCTTACAACATCGTGCGCTGGAGCGAAGATCATATCAATGGTGCGCCGCTCTTTATTGATTACGACGATTTGTCCGGCGGCATCACTTATGAGCGCGACATCTCGGAGGAAACGACCGCCACCATCAGCTTCACTTTCAGTAGCGGCATCACGGACGCTCCGTTGAGGCCGCAATTCGACGGGCTGGGCAATAACAGGCGCTTCCTCTTCGAGATTGGCGGGCGCACACAGATGAATGAGACGAGCGGGATGGCCTTTCGCGTCGGCTACGAGCGGGACGATTACAGAAATGCGCCCAACGCCAACCAGTTCAGCGGCCTGACCTTTGACCTCAGATTCCGGCGAAATTTAACGGAAAAGACAAATTTTGAGCTGGCGGCTCTGAGAAAAACGCAGGTTTCGGCGTTTAATCTAGAAGGAGGCAACGCGCGCTTGCTCTCCACAGGCGGAAACGCGCGCCTTGAAACGGCTCAGACGGAGAACCTGAAACTGGCTTTGGGCGTTAATTATCAACAGTTAGGGTTCCCCATAGCGATTGTTCCGACTTCGACGGCGAGTGGCGGAATATTCGTCGGCCAGTTCGCGGGCGAGCGCCGTAAAGACCATCTTTATGGCCTTTCGCTTGAAGCGGCTTATCGGTTCAGCGATCTTTTGAAGACTCGTTTCGTGTATAGTTTTTCGCGCAGGGATTCGACCATCCCTGTCTTTACTTTCAACCGTAATCGGCTTTCGCTGGTTTTTGAGATCGGACGGCGCAACGAAGTGCGTGGCCGCCCGTTCTAACTCCGGCCAGAAATCCACGCGACGAGCAGCGCCATTGCCCGGCAAAGCTCAACGCTCAATCAACAGGGCTAGGAATTTGAGTGCATTATGAAGAAAGTTTTATCCCTTCTCGTCATGGCGCTTGCCTTCAGTGTGCAGGCAGTGGCGGCGCGGGCGCAGTCAAACAACATTGCGCCCACGATCAATGAAACATCCGGCGATGTTAAGGATCAGGCAACACCTGCAAAGAAGGATGCAAAGGGTAAGAAGAGTAAACAGCAGGGTAAGACTGTTTCCCCGGCGACGACAGCCGCTGCTACGCCTCTAACACAAACCGCTTCCGATGCGGCGACGAGCGACGCGCCATCCAAAGAGATGACGAGCGTTCCGAGCGGCGCACATCCTACATCAGCGGCCATAGAAGAGCCGAAGACCCCAACCACCAACCCGGCGAACACCGCACCGCCTGCGCCTCCGACGAGCATTTATCGCGTCGGCGTCGGCGATGTGCTGGACATTCGCCTGCTCAACGCGCAGGGACGTGAATCAACTCTGTTCACCGTGATGGCTGGCGGGTTGCTGGAATATCCGCTCGCGGGCGACCCCGTCCCGGTAGCAGGACTCACGACCGACGAGGTTGACGCGCGCCTGACTTCCAAGATCAAGCTCTACGAAAACCCGCAAATCGTCGTCAGCGTGCGCGAGTATGCGAGTCATACTGTCATCGTGGCGGGTCTGGTCAACGAGTCGGGGACGAAGGTCTTGCGGCGCGAGGCCATGCCGCTTTACGTCGTTTTAGCGGAAGCGCAGTTAAAGCCCGAAGCCGGGCGCGCTTCGATTATGCGCGCCGATGGCCAGAGCCTGATAGTTAATCTGGCAGACCCGACGGCGACAACCACGCTCGTCTTGCCGGGCGATGTAATTACGATCACTGCGTTGCCGCCTCAGCCGCCGCAGTTTTTCTACATCGGCGGCCAGATCGCTTCGCCGGGACAGAAAGATTTCCATCCGGGACTGACACTGACGCAGGCTGTGCTTGCCTCCGGCGGCACGACTCGCTTTGCCGGAAGCAAGGTCAAAGTCTCGCGGCAGGGCGCTGATGGAAAGTTAGTGACTACCGAGTACAATCTAAAGCAGATTGAAGCCGGAAAAATCCCCGACCCCGTTTTGCAGCCCGGAGACCGTCTCGAAGTCGGTCGCGGAAGCTGGTAATAAGAATTCAAAAGGCAAAATTAAAAATGAAAAATTGGGGACGAGCTAAAGCGCTCGCTCCTTCTTCATTTTGCATTTTTAATTTTTACTTTTGAATTCTTAAAGGGTATCATGCGGCGCGTTCTAGTCTGACGCCGTTCTGGTCGGCAGACGCGTCCCTTGCAGTTACCGACTAACTATTACTGAACATCTTATCGGATAAGATTGCCCCTATCTGCCGGAGGTTTACAGCCTTGATTAAGCGAAATAAATTTTATGCGGCGGCGCTCATAGCGGCGCTTCTGCTCGCGCCCTTCTCGCCCGTCTTCATGTTGACGGCGAATGCGCGCACTGCGATTCACCAGGACGATATTCCGTCAGATGCTGAACAGGCGATGTTCACGAAAGGGCAGAACCTGTATAACCAGGGGCGCTACGACCAGGCCGCCACAGTGCTTCAGGATTTTCTCAAGACCTATCCGCGCAGCATCATTTCAGATTTGACGCTGCTCTGGCTTGGCCGCTCATACATGCAGCTTGGTAAATTACAGGACGCCGAGCAGGTGGGAACGCGTCTGCGTGCCATCAAGGACACGCCCTTTGCTGATATTTACGAAGGCGAACTGGAAACAGCACGCGCCGAGATTGCCTCACGCCCCGTCGCGCCGTCCAGTAATAACAAAGCACCTCTCACCGCTAAAACTCCGGCAAAACAACCCGGCACGCTCGCCACTCCGACGTCAACGCCTGCGCCGCGCGTTGCGGGAAATAACGTGGTCATCAAGCCGCCGACAAACAGTCAGTCATCGCAGATGGTGGCCAGCAAGACGGCTTCTACAGGGACTGAGGGAGGAAGACCTGCTGCCCCACAGTCTCGACGCCTGAATCCGCCGCCTACAACCACGCCGACCGAAGTGGCTCAGAATAATATTGCAGCACCCACATCGCGCCGCAACACGGGGCGCACCCGGCGCGTTACTCCCAAGCAACCTGCCACGCAGCCGGAAGCTGTCGCCGGGCAGAGTGTAGCTTCGTCAATCACTGTCAAAAATCCGGTGGTTCGCACCCCGGAGCGCACGCAGACACGGACGGAGTTGGCCTCCAACAACCAAGCGCGAACGACTCCATCTGCGACACCGACGCCGCGCCCGACGCCTCGTCCGACTCCCGTCCCAACTCCGACGCCGACGCCAGTCGAGACGGTGGCGCGTAACACCACCCCGGTGATAACACCGCCAGTTATTTCAACACCAACGGAAAGCTCGATGCCGCAAAGCGGCGGCTTGAGCATTACGGTCAAGCAGGTGCCGAATCTTGTGCTGGCGCTCAGAAGCAATTCGGAATTCGCTCAGCCGGGGCAGAGTATTCAAATGCCTTTGACGGTGAGAAACACCGGGAACAAGGCGGATCAATTCCGGCTTGAGACGGATTTGCCAGCTGAATTTCAGCCGACGTTCAATCTCGTTCAGAGCGGAGGAGGCGCGGAACTTCCTGTCCTCGTCACGCCTCAATTAGCGCCCGGCGCAACTGCCGAAGTGGTTTTGAACATGCGCGTGCCGGAAACGGCATCTGACGGGCAACTCCTGAAATTCTTTGTGCGCGCCGCATCGCAAGCCGATTATCAAATTCTAAAAGTGGCGGACGGCTCAATCAACGTCGTCGCGGCTTCACTTGCCGGAGCTTCAAACGTCTCGGAGACCTCGGTGATGCCGGGCGACACCTTCACGCAGACCATCTCCATCCGCAATGCTGGCAGTTCGCCTGCACGCAGCACTCGCGCGGATTTCGTGTTGAATCCGAACTTTGAACTGGTCAGCGCGAACCCGCAACCGATTAACTATGATCGCGCCTCGCGCACGGCCATATGGAGTCTGGGAGATTTAGGCGCACGTAGCACGCGCGACATCTCCGTCACACTGCGCGCCGTGCCGGATGCTTTAGCGAATACAAGTACGATTGGACGTGGCGCACTACGCACACAATCGTTGCCCTTCGGGTCAAACTTCGATAGCCCCAGCATGACGGTCGGGAAAGTGCCGAAGGCGCGAATTGATGCAGTCTCCGTCGGCTTGACGACCACGCCGGGCGACACCATCTACATTCCTTTCATCGTCCGTAATCCGGGCAACGCCGCAGACTCTTACGAATTGCGCGTCACCGCGCCCGGCGCTCCGCAGTCAACCATCTATGCAGACACAAACGGAGACGGGCAGCATCAGCAGGGCGAACCAGTGGTGGGGCAAACGGAGCAGCTTGCTCCTCGTGGCGGGCAGTTCCCCTTGCTCTTGGGTGTGCAGATACCAGCGAGCACTCCCGACCGCCAGCAGTTCTCCTACAACGTCGTCTCACGCTCACTCCTTTCGGGTCGTGAGGCGTCTGAAGCCAACACCGTGCTGACGGTAGCGACGCCGCGCGTGCGTGTTCGAACAGAGCAGGCGGCGGACTCGACAGCGCCCGGCGATTCGATCTTTTATCGTCTCGTGCTGGTCAACGAAGGCAGCGGTCTGGCTAAAAATCTTTCGGTCGTCGAGACCTTGCCCGACGCGCTTGAGTTCGTCAACTCCGATCCGTCTCTCAGTCCACAGGATGCGCCGGGGGCGAATCAGCGCTTCACCTGGCGCGTCTCAGAGCTTGCGCCGGGCGACACAATTGTCTTGCGCGTCGCAGTTCGGCTGCGCCCGAATCTGCCTGCGGACGCGACCCTGACCACAAGGCACACGCTTAGCTATCAGGACACCAACAGCAATAACTACACAGGCCAGTAAAGCGATTCGGCCATTCTGGCAGGCATGAAGGAGCGAAGGGGCGGCGATTTCCCGAAAAGCCGCCCCTTTCTTTTGTAGGAAGAGCGAGTATGGAGAAGATGGTCGCGCCGAGGCTGAGAGCGCGTCTCACAAATTTCCTGATTGCCAAATCAATTATCGAAGCTCTCTTCGTCGGAGCGCTGGCGGTCGGATTCTACCTGACAGCGTTCACCCCTTTTTTTCGCGGCACACTCGATTATGCAGACGCTCGCCAAATCGCAGGCTGGGTGGTCAATCAGGCTGAGCCGCGAACCGCTGTCGAAGTGCAGCTCTACATTGACGGGCGCTTCGCGGGCAATCGCACGGCTGACCTCTCGCGGCCTGATGTAAAGGCGGCGGGACGCGCCGAAGATGAACGGCACGGGTTTGTCTTCGACACTCCGGCGCTTCCCGCAGGCCAGCATGAAGCGCGCGTCTATGCGGTTCACACAAGCGGCGAAGGCCAGCGCCGCACGTTGCAGCTTGTGGGGAAGCCTTTGGTTTTCAGCATCACCGCCGCCAGCGAAGCGCAGGAAGAGACTAAAGGCTCGACCCCCGAAGCATCGAAGAATTGAATGATGGAAGCAGCGCCCAAAGAGATATTGATTGAAGCAGAGCATGAGAGACGTGGTGAAAGCGTCGCCGTGAGCGAGAACACGACTGCGCTCTGGGAAATCGTCTCCGTGACCTCATCGTTTTTAATTGCCGAGTGGATGGTCTTGCCGTTTGCTGGAAACAGCAAATTCGTCGCAGCCGTTCCCCTCGGTCTGGCTCTGGCGTTGATGTTATTTTCGCACCGGGCGCATGGTGAGACGGCGCGAGAGATCGGTTGGCGGCTGGATAATTTCTGGCAGGCGGCGCGCGTTCTCATCCTGCCGATGCTGGCCGCCGCAATCCTTATTGTCGGTTTGGGCTTACTGAATAAAAGCCTGCGCTTTGATGGCAGGCAGATGTTGGAATGGGCTTTATGGCTGCCGCTCTGGGGCTTGATGCAGCAGTATGTTTTGCAAGGTTTCGTCAACCGCCGGGCGCAAATCCTGTACGGGCGAGGCTGGCAAAGCGTGCTTCTGGTGGCGCTCGTCTTTGCCCTGCTTCATTTACCGAATCCCTGGCTGACGGTTGCCACCTTCGCGGGCGGCGCGATTTGGGCTTACGCCTACCAGCGCGTTCCCAATCTCATCGCTTTAGCGCTATCACACGCCCTGATGTCCATGCTTTTGGCCTGCTCGCTGCCCGCCTCAACCATCAATAGCCTCCGCGTCGGCATTAAGTATTTCGGCTAACGTAGGACAGGCATTCCTGCCTGTCGTTGAGCGCGATAGCGCGAATACTGTTTGGCAATACTTTAAAGAGCGTGCTAACGCACGCTTTGACAGGCAGGAATGCCTGTCCTACGCATTTTTATGTAAGAACATTGTTAATTTTAGTGCTGTACGTGTTGAACAATGATTGCTATAATCCCCCAGCCTTGCAAGAGAGCAGGTCGGGCGGTCGCTGCTGCGATTCCTTTCGGGGGAGCGCGGGAGAGGAAAGTCCGAACACTACAGGGCAGCGAGCCAGCTAACGGCTGGGCATCGGGTAAGGAACGGTCGGCCTTTTGGTCGAACGCCTTGCCGGATGACGACAAGTGCAACAGAGAATAGACCAGCCAGCGGGTCTTGGTGCTTTTCGCGAGTGGCAAGATTGCGGGTGATGGGTGAAACGGTTGCGGTAAGAGCGCACCGGCGCATGGTGGTAACACCGGCGGCCAGGCAAACTCCTCGCAGTGCAAGACCAAATAGGGAGGCGTCAAACAGGGCTGCCCGCCCGATGCGTGCCGTAAAAGGTGCGCTACGACCTCCGGGTAGGTCGCTCGATCCAACCGGCGACGGTTGGGCTAGATGAATGATCGCCGCTTCGGTTTTTCCGAAGAACAGAATTCGGCTTACAGACCTGCTCTCATATTGCATGGCAAATTTTTTAATCTCACGTTTTAGAATTAGTTTTCTCACTCGAAATCTCAACGGAAAGGCCCACAGGAGAGATGGCAAACCGCAAAGGGGTTTTCATCGGCGCATACGTGCCCAATCAACTCAAAGAGGCTCTACAGCAGCGCGCGCGGTCGGAGCACCGGACGCTCTCGCAGGAGATTACACGGATTTTAGAGGAAGCGATTAAGGGCAAGCGGCTGCCGCCCGGATTCATTGATCGTCGCGCCGAGAATACCGGCCCGAGACGGCGCTCCACAGACCCTGCGCCTCGCCGCCGTGACGGCGATGTGCCTTACATTCCTTCTGAGCAGACCTCCGGCGACGACTAACCGCCCGGAGAAGTTTCAGTCAAGATATCGGCTCGCGGCGCGCGTCTCTATAAGCGAAAGGGGACGCGCGTCGCCTTTTATATTTCAATTTGCTACACTCCGTTTTGACTTTGCTAAGAAGACTGAGCGCTCGGCTGACAAAGTAACAAAGCTCGTTTTAGGTGTGAATTTGAAACTTCTAGTCGTCCTCGGCATCCTTGCCGTTATCTTTCTGTTTATCTATCTACGCCTGCGGCCATTCATCAGGATGGCGAGGCAGATGTTCAGCGTTGCGCGGGATGTTCGCCACGCCGTCAGGCAAGAACCCGCCACCTCCTCGACACACAGCGGCGGCGCCGGCGACAGGCTCGTGCGTTGCGCCTCTTGCGAGACATGGGTTCCATCCTCCCGCGCGATCAAGCTCCGTTCCTCAACTGCTTCCTACTGCTCGCACGACTGCCTCGAACGCACAGCAGAAGTCAGCAAGCACAAGGCTGCGGGCTGAAGGGTAGTGGTCAGTAGTCAGTGGTCAGCAAAGACAAAAGACAAAAGGCAGCAAAGACATTCTCGTCTTTACTGCCTTCTTGCTTTTAACTGACTACCGACCACTGACTACTGACCACTGCTCCCTACTTCTTCCGGCAAAACATTTCCTGCTTCATGGACGGCTTTGTCTGTATTTGTGAAGAAGAGAATCACCATGCCGACAACGAAGAAAAAGATGAGCGACAGGATGGCTTGGCGGTAGGAGCCGGTGCGGGCGACGACGATGCTGAAGACCAGTGGCCCCAGCCACGAAGTGCCACGTTCGGAGACTTCATAGAAACTGAAGAAAGATGCCTCACGTCCTGCCGGAATCATCCGTGAAAAGAGTGAACGAGAAAGCGCTTGCGAGCCACCGAGCACGATAGCAATCACCGCTGCCATGATCCACGCATGCGTCTGTGTTCGGAAATACCCGTACGCGTAGATGACCAGAGCCGACCAGATCACCAGTGCAACCAGTATGGCATTCTTGGTTCCGAGAACATTGGCGATGCGTTCAAAAAGCAAAGCCCCGAAGATAGCCACGAATTGAACCATTAAGAAAATCTTGAGCGAGAAGACGGGATTGGCTTTCCCAAATAGCTCTTGCTCCAGAAAGACCGCTGCCGCGCCGATGACGGTTTGAATCCCATCGTTGTAGAAGAGATAGGCAACCAGATATTTGAGCGTGCTGCGTAATCTGCGAAGTTCACGGAAAGTTGAAACCAGTTGAGAAAACCCGACGGTGAGAAAATTTTTGCCTGCGGGCAATTGCTTGGCTGGCGCGCGAGTTTTCAGGCGGCGAAAAGTGAAGAAAGCAAAGCCACCCCACCAGATTCCCGCAGACAGCAGAGAGAGACGCACTGCCATGCCTTGAGAGATACCCAGTTGCGGCGCGACGAGAATGAAGACGAAATTCATGGCCAGCAGTAATCCGCCGCCCAGATAACCGAGCGCAAACCCGCGACTTGAAACCTTATCCCGCTGATCTTCAGTCGTAATTTCCGGCAGATACGCGTTATAAAAAACCATCGCCGCGCCTGTCGAAAGATTGGAGATGATGAAGAGCAGGCTTCCGAGCAGATACAGGTTCCCGGCAACGAAGAACATCAGGCAGGTAGCGGTGACGCCGATGTAGCAGAACGTTGCCATCAAACGCTTCTTCAAATTTGTGTAGTCGGCGATAGCTCCGAGAATCGGTAAGAGGAAAACCTGCGAGAGCACAGCCACTGAAATTGTAAAAGTGGAGAGCGATTTAGCCGTCACCGAGCCGAGGAACCCCAGATTCAGGACCGTCCCATTCTCGCCGACGGCAGCTTGGGCCAGCCCGGTCAGATACGGACCGAAGAGCGCGCCGACGACCGTTGTGTAAAAAGCGGAGTTCGCCCAGTCGTACATCAACCAGCCGAAAATCTCCCGCTTGTCATTCTTCTCTCCATGCAGGTGTGTCATTTTTCGGGCGGAAGGAGAATTGTGATTTTCGGTTGAGGGATGGTTTGTTGAATCATTCATGTGGCTGTGCCAGTTTCTCCGGTCAGAACTTCGACTATAGCAGGCGTGATGTCTGCCAGACTACGCACGCGAGCCGCGACAGTTTCCTGATGCTCGCCCCAGATGAGCGTCGGCACGAGATTCAGCGTGTGATTGCGAATTGAAAGGTCTTCGATGTTGCCGTGATCGCTGGTCAGCAGGACGGTCGTGTGCTTGAGATCGAGTTGTGACAGCAGGTGGCGCACAAAGCGAGCGAGATTGACGAGGACAACTCGTGCGGCATCCATATCCTGTGCGTGCCCCGTTTTGTCTGTGATGAAATACTCGTAAAGCGTGAAGCGATGCTCACGCGCAATCGAAGCGAGAATCTCCGCCGCCTGCTCAGGCTTGTACGGCGAGATAGCGAGACCGCGCTCAATCAGCATCTCGTTGGTGTAGTCCTGAAAGACTGCGCGCCCGGCCTGTAAATCATCCAGGTCACGAAAACGCATTCCGGCGGCTTCGACCGCGACGGTTGTCGCGGAGACCCAGCGCGGGCGAGTCTCAAAAAATCTAGGCGTGTAGGCGTTAGCGAAAGTGTTGGGTTCAATCCGGGCGCGCTTGAGTTGAAGGAAGATGGAATGCTCGCTGATAATCTCGCGTAGTGCTTCGTTGGGAAAGCCTTGCTTGTGATAACCGAGCGCGGCGGGAGCATTGACGCCTGTCAGGATAGTCGTCTGTCCTGAGGCGCTCTGCGGTCGCCCTTCAACTCCCAGACACGCATCGGTTCTGACGAGCCTTCCATCAAAAATAATTAACGGCGCTTCATCCTGAAAAACGGCGAGCGGCGCAGCCTCCGTCAATCCGTCAAGCGGATTGTGCGCCCCACGCGTCCCGATTCCCAGACCATCAATGAAGAAGAGAAGAACGGACATGCGCGGGGATGAATAACATTAAAAAGTGTTAGGTGACAAGGGACAGAAGAGAAGTGGTGAGTGATGATTGATGAGTGATGAGTGAAAGACAGGCTCTTAACTCATCACTCATCAATCATTACTGTTTTTAACCTGATGTTGAATGTGGTGCCTTGTCCGGGTTGGGTGTCGAAGGTGATCTGGCCGTTGTGGAGTTGGACGGCGCGGAAGGCTTGGGCGAGGCCGATGCCGTTTCCGCCGGACTTGGTGGTGTAGTAGAGATGGAAAATGCGCTCGCGCGCTTCGGGTTCAATTCCAGCGCCGTGATCTGTGATGGAGATGAGCACGCCGTTAGCGTCGTCTTTGGCTGTGGAGACGATGAGACGCCCGCCTTGCTCCATCGCTTGAAAGCCGTTGATGACGATGTTGAGAAAAGCCTGTTTGAGCAAATCCGCGTCGCCCGCGATCTTCGGCAAATCAGGCTCGAACGAACGCCAGACGGTTGAGCCGTGCATTTCGGCTTCGGGTGCGGCGAGCGCGAGCGTTTCTTCCAGCACCTGATTCACGTCGAGCGGGCGCAGGTTGATGCGCGGCGGGCGTGTGAAATCGAGAAAGGTCTGGACAACGCGGTCGAGGCGTTGAATCTCCGAGGTCAGAATATCCAGTTGCGGGCGAGCATCGTCAGCCGCTGGACTTATTCTTTGCAGCTTCGAGCGCAACAGTTCCAGATGAATGACCATTGCGTTCAGCGGGTTCTTAACTTCATGCGCGATGCCGGAAGTGATGCGCGCGAAATCTATGAGCCTCTCCGAATAGTCCAGTTGTGATTCGAGCTTGGCCACAGTCTCCCGGTCGTGCAAAGAAACGAGCGCGCCGACGACCTCTCCGCGATCTTTAATCGGCTGAACAGAGGCGATGACGGGACGCCGTGAGCCGCCGTTCGTGGAAGGCAGCGTAATGCGTGACGACGATGTCTCGCGCGAAGCGAGCGCGTTTCCGGTGAGCAGGACGAGCGGGTGTTCCGCCCCGACAATCTCGGAGAGCGTTCGTCCTTCCATCGGCTGCTCGGAATCGAGCAGCGCTTCGACGCCGGGACTGGCAAGCATCACGCGCCCGTCCCGGCTAACGAACAATAATCGCTCCTGAAGATTCTGTAGAATCTGTTGCAGCCCGCCGCGCGCTTCACGCAATTGTGAGCGGTCACCCGCAATCTGGCGGCTGAGTTGTTCAATGCGGTCGGCGACAGCTTCAATATCCGTGCCTTTGGTCTTCTCATTTTGCGCTCCAGAGGGAATCTTCCCCTGCCCCTCTTCGAGTTGAGCGATGGACGAGGTGATGACACGCAAAGGGGCTGTGATTAGCCGCGCAGAGCTAATGGCGATGAACGTTGCCGCCGCGATTGCCGCCAGAGCCAGCAGCAGATTCGTGAGCAAACTCTGCCAGACCTGCTCGCGAATCGGCTCAATGGAAACACTCAGACGCACACGCGCGAACTCCTGCCCGCGATAAAGGAGCGCACGCGCATATTCATACTGTGTCTCACCGCCGGAAAAAATCTGTCGCAAGCGCGAAAAGACGGAAGCGTTTGCCAGGTTTTCAAGCGGGGGCAGGCGTTGACCTCCAGTGCTCTCCGGGACTTGCAGGAGAGGCTCTCCCGCTTGATCTTCGATGATGAGCGATGTAATCGGAGCGCCGCGCCTGACGACGGCTTCGGCGAAAGAACGTGCGTGTTGCGATTCGCGTATGGCCTGCTGCGGCGGGTCGTTCGGCGAGGCGACGACTGCGCCTTCTGCGGCTGTTGCGGCCTGAAGAGAAACCCGTTCGGCCTGATCCCGAAGGCTTGAGACAAGCGAGCGCGTCAATTGAGCGATATTGGCAGAGATGAGGACGAAGGAGACGGTAGCGACCAGCAGTGTGATGAGCGCGATCTGACGACGCAGAAGGGCGCTGCCGCCTTTCATACCTGCTCGCCCGTCCTTCTTTGAAGCTCAGGCTCAGGGGAATAGGCAAGATGCGTGTCGGGCATTTGTCCGCGCTCGCGGTAGAGTCGCAGCTTGTTATGCAGGGTCTTCAAACTGATGCCGAGAAGCTCTGCGGCGCGCGTCTTGTTGTTATCAGTCTTCTGCAAAGTCCGCATAATCATCTGGCGCTCGACCTCTTCGATGGGCGTGCCGACCGGGAGCGACAATGTGTCTTCGCTTCGCACGCGGGCGCGCTGGTCAACCGGATATGGCGCGAGATGATGACGCTCGATCTCTTCGCCCGAGCAGATAATGACGGCGCGCTCGATGGCGTTTCGTAGCTCGCGGACGTTGCCGGGCCACGAGTGAGATTGCAGGACTTGAATCGCAGAGGGAGACAGAAAGCGTGCGGGACGTTTATGTTTCTCGGCAAGTTGCGTGATGAGATGCTGCGTCAGGAGCGGCAGATCATCTTTGCGGTCGCGCAAAGGGGGCATCTCAATCGTAATGACGTTGAGGCGATACAGCAGGTCTTCGCGCAAGCCTCCTATGTGGACGGCCTCCTGCGGATTCTTGTTGGTGGCCGCGAGCAGGCGCACGTCAACGGGAATCTCCTGCGTGCTGCCCAGCCGCCTGAGCACACGCTCTTCAAGCACGCGCAAAAGCTTCGCTTGCAGCAGCGTCGGCATCTCCGCAATCTCGTCCAGCAGGAGCGTGCCGCCGTTCGCCAACTCAAAGCACCCCTGGCGGCGCGAGGCCGCACCCGTAAACGCGCCCTTCTCATGTCCGAATAGCTCGGATTCCATCAACGTTTCAGGAATCGCGGAGCAGTTGATGGCGACAAACTGCGCGCTATTGCGCGGGCTGAGATTGTGAATCGTGCGCGCGACGAGTTCTTTGCCAGTGCCGGATTCGCCCGTGATGAGAACCGAGGCAGAAGACGGCGCGACCTGTTCGATTAGGTGATAAATCTGGCGCATCGGCTCGGATTTGCCGACGAGTTCACCGAATGCGCCGCGATCCCTTAGCTGGCGACGCAGCGCCTCGTTCTCGCGCCGCGCCTCCGCATATTCGACTGCGCGCTCAACGACGAGGCGCAGCTTCTTCATGTCAATCGGCTTCTCGAAATAATGGTATGCGCCCTCTTCCTGAATGGCGCGCAAGGCCATCTCGACAGAACCTTGCCCGGTCAGGAGGATGACGGCCATCTCCGGGTAGCGTAGACGAACTTCTCGCAGGAGTCCGAAGCCGTCCATACGCGGCATTAAAATGTCTGTGATGACGACGGAAGGCAAAAATTCTTCGACACGTCTGAGGCCATCAACTCCGTCCGCCTCTGCTACTGTTTCGTAACCTTCGGCGGCCAGCAGATCGCGCAAGCCCTCGCCCGCAGCCTTTTCGTCATCGACAATCAGAACACGACCCTTTGCCATAAAGGGGAGTTTAGCACAAGTAGGACAGGCATTCCTGCCTGTCAACGCGTGCGCTAGCAAGCTCTTGAGATTAGCTAATCAATATTCGCGCTCTCCACGCTCAATGACAGACAAGAATGTCTGTCCTACGGCAAATAATAATTTACGATGGCGCGTGTTAGGGCTGGGACAGTGTATTCATTGGGCAGGATGTCTGTGCGGAGATTATATTCGCCGGCGGTGGCTGCCGTGATGTCGCCGATGCAGGCAACGGCGACGCCTTCGAGCAGTTGACTCAAATCCGTCGTGTCGAAGAGCTGGGCAAAGTTGACGACGGTTGAAGAGCTGGTGAACGTAATGCAATCTATTGCTCCGCCCGCGAGCAAAGCTTCGACGCGTCCACGCTCAGACGTTTGAGGCCGGACGGTGCGATAGGCCGGAACGACATCTACGCGTGCGCCCGCTTCTTCCAGCGCCTTCGGCAGGTAGTCGCGTGCGATTGCCGCGCGAGGAATGAGGAAGTTAAGACGCTCAAGCCCCTCGCGCCCGCCGACATAGGCTTCGATAGCACTAAAAGCGCCTTCGGCTTTGAACTGTTCGGGGACGACATCAACGTGGATGCGCGCTTCACGCAACTGATAGGCGGTCGCCTCTCCGATAGCGCAGACACGCAATTCGTCCAACTCGCTCACCTCGTGGCCGCGCGTCTCCAGGCGACGAAGGAAATAATCCACACCGTTCACGCTCGTGAAGATGAGCCAGTCGTAGCCGTACAAATTCTCGATGGCTTCATCAAGCAGCGCGTAGCTCTCAGGCTCTACGATCTCGATAGTCGGACAACTGACGACGCGCGCCCCCAACCGCTCAAGCTCGGCGGCGAACTCGACAGACTGTGCGCGCGCTCGCGTGATGACGATTGTGCGCCCGGCGAGAGGTTGTTCCGGCTTTCGTTCCGCCTCGGAGGAAGTTTGTAGCTGCGATTCAGACATAAGAAGATGGAAAGCTGAATTTAGTGGACGAAGTCTTTTAAGCCTGCGAAGCAGGCGATCTAGCAGTAGCCCACGACGTGAGTCGTGGGACGAAGGCCAAACATTTGAACCCAGCCCTCAAAGAGGGCGACATAAATCTTGATATTAAATTTTCTCACGCTTTATGTCGCCCTCTTTGAGGGCTTAGCAAACTTTTCTTGCATAGTTCCCACAGCTTACGCTGTGGGCTACTGATATTCCGCCCGTTTCACGGGCTAGTGAATTGCAATGGAGCTACGATTAAGTTGCCAATTCTTTCAATAATGACTCCGCTCCACGTTCGCGTAAACGAAGGGCCAGCTCGTTGCCGAGTTGTCCGGCATCAGCGGCTAGGCCATCGAGTGAATCTCTGATGATAGTTTTCCCGGATGTTTCAGCAACCAGCCCGTCCAGCCGCAGGCGATTATCTTGCACGACGGCGTGTGCTGCGATGGGTAACTGGCAGCCGCCACCGAGAGCGCGAAGCAGCGCGCGTTCTGCCGTGCATGCCGCATGGGTTTGCTGGTCGTCGAGCAGCGCGAGAATGCTCATGGTCTCTTCATCTTGCTCGCGCGTTTCGATGGCGAGAGCTCCCTGACCGACAGCCGGAAGCATCTCTTCAATTTCGATGGGAGCGCTGATGCGATGTGCCAGCCCCAGACGGCGCAGGCCAGCCGATGCCAGAATCACAGCATCGTAATCGCCCGCATCCAACTTTCGCAGCCTCGTATCAACGTTACCGCGTAATTCTTTGATAGCTAGACGGGGACGAAGATGCTGTAACTGCGACAGGCGGCGCGGGCTGGACGTGCCAACGACGCAGCCTTCCGGCAGATGTTTGATTGAAGGTTGCTCGATGATTAGACCTTCGCGCAGCACGAGCGCGTCACGCGCGTCTTCGCGCTTGGTGATCGCGGCAATTGCCAGCCCCTCTGGAAGCAGGGTCGGCAAATCCTTCAGCGAGTGAACTGCGAGGTCAATCCGGCGAGCGAGCAATGCTTCTTCGAGTTCTTTGGTGAAAACGCCCTTGCCTCCGATGACGGCGAGCGGCGCATCTTTCATCACATCGCCCGAAGTTTTGATAATCTCGATAAAAATATCTTTGAGCGGGTGAAGCTGACTGAGACGCTCCCTGACCCACTCAGCCTGCCAGAGCGCGAGCTTCGAGCCGCGCGAGCCGATGATGAGACGGTCTTTCATAACAACAGGGGACGGAGGGCAGGGGTCGGGGGGCAGTTAGAAAAGCGTTTGTCTTTTTGCCGACCCCAGACCCCAGACCCCTGACCCCTAGCTTTCCTCTTCGATGCCGAAAATGTCGCGCCATGCTTGTACATCATCTGCTTCGCCAGCGTCGTAGGAGCTTTTGAGGCGATAGATGATGGGGTGGGAAATCTTATTGACGGTAGACATCAGCAGGCTCTCAATGGCGCGTTCCTGTTCGGGGGTTAATGCGCCGAGACGCTGGCGTTGTCGTGTCATCTCGCTGCGCGCAATCTCCTGAAGTTTTTCGCGGAGCGCGCCGAGCGTCGGGCCGATGTCGAGCGTGCGTAAGGATTGCTGAAACTGCATCACTTCAGATTCGACGATTAACTCCGCGCGCTCCGCCTCGCGCTCACGCTCGCGGATGTTCGACGCGATAACGGATTCGAGATCGTCTATGTCGAAGATGAAAAGATTGGGAATGCGCCCGACCTCAGGATCAATGTTGCGCGGAACGGAGATGTCTATGAAGAAGGCCGGACGGTTGCGCCGTATTTCGCAGAGCCTCGCGCGCGATGGCCGGAGTAATCAGGTATTCGTTTGCGCCTGTCGAGCAGATAACGATGTCGGCTTCGGCCAGATGAGTTGCGAGGCGCGCGAAGTCAAGCGCTTCGCCACCAAACTGTGAAGCAAGCTGCTGGGCTGCGCTTGCAGTCCGATTGGTGACGAGAACGCGCGAAACACCAGCGCTGACCAGATGCTTGGCGGAGAGCTCTGCCATCTCGCCCGCGCCGACGATCAGCACGGTGCGATCCTTCAAATTACCGAAAATCTTGCGGCCAAGCTCGACGGCTGTGTAGCTGATGGAGACGCGCTGAAGAAGCGATGCCGGTCTCCGTGCGAACGCGCTTGGCGACGCGAAAAGCCTGGTGGACGAGACGATTGAGGACGCGCCCCGCCGTGCCAGCTTCGACCGCCAGAGAATATGCGCGTCGCACCTGACCCAAAACTTGCGGCTCGCCTACGACCATCGAATCGAGCGACGAAGCGACGCGGAAGACGTGGCGCACGGCTGCATCGTCCGCATGACTGTAAAGATGGCGGCTGAAATCCTCGTGCGGGAGACAACGTGATCTCGCTCAAAAAATCTCGATGCGCTCTTTCGCCTTCAGAGAGCGCGCTCTCCGCCGGTCGCCGCCAGCACTTCGACGCGATTACACGTCGAGAAGATCAAGCCCTCATTCACGATTTTGCCGTCAACGAGCAGCGCGTAAGCCTTCGGCGCATGCTTCCTCCGTGAAAGCCAGACGCTCGCGCACCGCGACGGGCGCGGTTTTGTGATTGAGTCCGACGAGAACTATTGACATAACAGCAGGAGTCAGAATCCAGATGTCTACTTGCTTATTCTGCTCACGACTACCTTAGAAAGTGCAGTCCCGGATTGAACGTTAAGAATAGCTTAGATAATCTCTATCGTTAAAGAGTTGCTGTGTTTTTCGCTTCCAGCTTACCCAAAAACGTGATAGCCGCCCAGCAGGCGGGCTCCGAAAAATGTGCAAAGCACGAGTGCGAAACCCGCGACACCCATCCATGCTGCCCTGCGGCCACGCCATCCGGCAGTTGCCCTGTAAAGCACCAGCAAGAGATACAGCAGCCACGTCAGCGCCGCGAAAATCTCCTTCGGGTCATTATGCCAGAGCCGATTGTCGCGCGAAGAAGACCAGACCATGCCGGTCAGGATACCGAGCGTCAGCAGCGTCCAGCCGATACCGACCGCTGTTGTCGCGATATTATTGATTGTCGTCAAAGACGGCAGACGGTGAAAGATGGCGCTGAAGGTCTTTAACTTCAACTCGCGCTCTTGCAGCAGGTACATCACACTGGAGATGAAGACGACGAAGAACGCGGCGTAAGCGAAGATCAAAAGCGTCGTGTGAACAGGGAAGAGCCAGGCAGAGCCGACATCCGTCACCGTGTTCGATGCTGCGTCCGCCGCGTCGCGCGTCACGCTGGCGATGAATGTCAGCACGGCGACGAGCGGCAGCGTAAAACTTCCCAGAGCCTGCGTGCGATAACGATAGAGCACCAGGCCGTAAGTCGCAACCAGTGTCCAGGCTAGAAACGAGAGCGTTTCGCGCAGGCCAAAGAGCGGGTAGCGTCCCTCCTGAGTCCAATCCGTAATCATCAAGACGGTGTGCAGGACGAAGCCGAAGGCGAGCGACCCCAATGTAATACGCTCCAGCGTGCGCCGCTTGTTGACGAACGCCAGAATCGAATGAATCGCCGCAACTACATAAGCTGCGACCACCGTTAGTAAAAGAGGTTTCATTGCGCAGGCAAGAACACGATTGGCTCAAGGACGTATTGTAGTTGAGAAGGGAAAGGCGCGACAAGCGCGGCGTAGCTTAGAAGGGATAACGCATCATTCTGATTTTCGCTTGCTGTAAGCTGGCTCAAACGTGCGAGTCGTCTGCTCGGTCACGCTCGGCACGGGTTCTGGTAGCGCGCGCACCTGCGCTGCCTCAAGCCCTCTGGTCGTTTGCTCCTTCAGTTGCGCCCGGTCGCCCGATTTTTGAGCGTTGCGCTTGGATTCCAACAGCATCCAGATGAGCACGCCTTCGATCACAAACGTCAGTAGAAAACTCAAGACCGTAAAGCCGATAATCAGCCCCTGACTGAAGTTGAGCAAATCTTTCATCACCGCCATCAGACCGATGGTGACTCCGAGGCCGACGATGAAGACCGTCACTATTGCCCAGATGAGTGATTCAGGGAACAACTCTGCCGGTTTACTGAGGCTCTCATCTTTCGCTCCGCTCAATTTTGCTCCACACAGATTGCAGTAGCTTATGCCACGCGCCACCGTTCCGCCACAGGATGAACAATACATTCAGATTTACCTCCTCAACGCTTAACGACATTGCCCGCGTGTTAGTTCGCTATGTCTCATTGGCGGGCGAGGCTCAGCAGCGCTTCGGTGAGTGCGGCTGAGTCTACCGGCTTCGTGACGTGTAGATGAAAGCCCGCGTCAATCGCCTGCGCGCGGTCTTCCTCTCCGGCATAGGCCGTTAGTGCGATTGCCTGTGTCAGGCCGCCGCGCTCAGGACTGAGTGCGCGCACCTTTCGCAGCAGCTCGTAGCCGTCTTCACCGGGCATCCCGATGTCTGCGACGAGCACGTCCGGCCTTGCGCTCTCCAGGAGCAGCAGCCCTTCACTCGCCGACGCCGCTTCCAAAACCTCCGCCCCGCGCTGCCGGAGCAAGACGGAAATCAGCTCGCGCGCGTCCGGTTCATCGTCCACGATGAGGATACGCAGGCCGTCAAGCTCTACGGTGTGATCGCTTTGAGTTTTGTCACTGATTCGTTCGGATGTGGGTGGCTGCTCTTTGGTGTCTTCGACGGGAGCGATGATGGGAAGCTCAACCGTGAAGGTCGCGCCCTTCTGCTCTCCTTCGCTTCTCGCCCGCACCGTTCCCCCGTGCAGTTCAACCAGATGGCGCACGACAGCCAGCCCCAGCCCCAGCCCTGTGTGCGACCTCGCAGCAGTTTGATCGGCTTGCCGGAAGCGGTCGAAGACGTGCGGCAGGAAGTCCGGCGAGATGCCCTGCCCGCTGTCGCTCACGATGACTCGCACGTGCGAGCCGAGGCGCTCCAGCCGAATCTCTACATGCCCGCTTTGAGGCGTAAACTTAACCGCGTTTGAGAGCAGATTCCAGACTACCTGTTGTAAGCGTTCCGGGTCGCCTGAAATGAGGTTGGCCTCCGGGTCAAAACCCCTACTGATCTGAATGGCCCTGGCCATGGCCGCAGGACGCACGGTCTCAATGGCGGCTTCGATGATGGAGATTAGCTCGACGGGGCGCACGTCGAGGCGTAGTTTGCCGGTGATGATGCGCGACACATCAAGTACCTCTTCGATGAGATGCTGCTGCGCCTCGGCGTTGCGCATGATGACCTTCAGGGCATGCGCCAGCGTGGCTTCATCGGGCGTGCCGTCGCACAGCATTCTGGCCCAGCCCAGCACCGCCGTCAGTGGCGTGCGCAGTTCATGCGAGAGCGTGGCGAGAAACTCGTCCTTGAGGCGGTTGGCTTCCGCTAATTCTTCTGCGCGAGCGCGCAACTCCTGTTCGAGTTTCTTGCGCTCCGTGATGTCCATGGAAACGCCGACCATCCCAATGAGCGCGCCTTCTTCATTGTGGATAGGCGTGTCTGTGACCATCGCCGGAAAGGTCGTGCCGTCGCGTCGGCGGACGACGAACTCGCCCGACCATGCCTTGCCCGCGCTCAGGTTCGACATGATTTCAGCCGCCTGCTCATAGGTTGCATTCGCCGGGGTGATTTCCATGATACTGCGCCCCACCGCTTCGATGGCTGTCCAGCCGTAGAGCTTCACCGCGTATTTATTCCAATAAGTGATAGCTCCTTGCAGGTCGGTGGCGATCACGGCCTGCTCGACCGTGTCCAACAGATGCGCCTGAAAGCGTATGGCCTCCTCCGCGCCTTTGCGTTCGATGATGCTGGTGTCGTCACTGGGCAGGTCTTCGCTCTCCGGCAAAGCGTCTTCCGGCTGTTTTCGCTCGGCTGGCCGACTGTCTTCGGGTGGCATGATTTGGGGGAATCCTTCCTGACTTCCGGCGTGAGTGCTGGGGAAGTATTCAACGAAACCGGGACTTTTGTAAAGAGTTAGGTTAAGACACGGAAATCATGCGCCGGGTGTTCGGTTTTGGGAACCGTGTCTCTTGGCCGGAGACGTAATTTAGATGTTGAGAACCTAAATTATTAACAATTAAGCGGCGAACGAGCGCCTGTCCGTCGTGGCATAGCAGTTGAGAGGTTCTTTAATGAATTACATTACTGAACTCTCTCCGATGAACTCTCTCCGACGGTGTGCAGGCAGCCGTTAACTGTAAATGCCGGATATACGCAAAAAAAATAACTTTGCAGGAAAGGGTTTAACCAATGAGAAAAATTCTTCTTCTGGGCGCGATAGTCATGCTCTTCGGTCTATCAGCCGATACATTCGGGCAAGGCCAGAGGCATCGTGGTGACCGTTCGAGAATCCGAAGCGGAGTTCGCTCCGGCCAAATCACCAGAAACGAGGCGCAACAATTGCGCGAACGCCAGCACCAGATTCGGCAAGAGCGGCGCGTCTACCGTTCGGACGGTAGGTTCACGCGCGCGGAGCGTCGCGATATTCGGAGTGATCGCCACAACCTGGGCCGCCGAGATCCGCCGCGAGCGGCACGACGACGACCGTTGGAATGGCAATAGGAGTCGCCGCAGTCACAGGCGCGGAAACGGTTATTATCGTCGCGGGGCAGGCTCGCCGAGCCACCCGGTCTTCGGGCGTCGCAACCGTTATTAGCTTTTGTACTTTGAGTCCCGTAAGGGATGACTGAAGGGAAGCAATCTTTGTTCAGTCGTCTCTACGGGACTAAGGTTTTATTGTCCAGCCTTATTCCCAGCAATAAATGGCTGGACTATTATCAATCGTCCATCACGGGACTTTTCAAAACACTTCTACTTCCCAAGCTTCTTCTCAGGACTTCTTCTTCGCCTTCTTCTTTGTGGTCTTGGTGGTCTTTTTCGCCGTGCCCTTCTTTGTGCTTTGCAGGTCGGGAGCAGCATCTGCCTTGCGGCTTGTCTTTCCATGCGGCGGTGCGCGACTTGATATAAGCATTGTGCTCGTCGCTCGTGCGTAGCTCAGGCTGCTGGTGAACCCTCTCACCCTGTTTGTTTTGTACGGGCAATCGTGCGAGACGAGTTCCGCATGCACTTGCTGTAATGAGAAGGATGCCCCATGGCAGGGTCCTTGCCGCTCGGTTTGGGAACTTTCACTCCCTTGAGCGGATCGTCTGTGCGCGCCTTGGCAAGGGTGAGCACGTCGCCCAAATCCGGCGCGGCGGCGTCGCGCGCGGTAGAGGCAGGCAAATCCCCATCGTTTCTCGATGGTCTTCAAGATGGCAGTGTGATCCAGCGGCATCGTTCCCTGCAGGCACACGGAAAACCGTGCCGGGCGCAATCAGCGGAGAGACCAGGACGGCTGGCACGCGAACGCCAAAGCGCTTGAAGTCGAAGCCAAATTCGCCGGGCGTGTCGTCCGGAGGCACAGCGCCGGACGGCGGCGGGACGTGGTCATAACAGCCGCCGTGTTCGTCATAGGTGATGATGAGAAGCGTTTTTTCCATGCTTTGCCTTAGCGCAGGGCATAGTAAACATCATGGATGAATTGCTCGCCGAGCGCGACATCGTAATTC
Organism: uncultured Acidobacteriota bacterium; assembly: GCA_963811065.1. Taxonomy (GTDB): domain Bacteria; phylum Acidobacteriota; class Blastocatellia; order Pyrinomonadales; family Pyrinomonadaceae; genus QHXM01. Next base: position 587,938 of record CAWEPR010000001.1, on the reverse strand, counting down.
GGATGCTGGCTGTTGCCTTTGGCTCCAACTCGGCTCAAGAAAAGTGTAGGCCGGAAGCTTGCCCACTGGTGGCGGCTGCCTGAAAATCTTTGAAGATGCCGAAATGCGAGTCGTCTGCATTGGTGGTGTCTGGAAAGTTGTGGCGTGTGAGCGGGTCTCGGAATCATAGCCATAGATGGCCCAACTCACTTTAGCTGATCCACTCAGCAAGCCGAAAATGCTTGGCACTGTGAAGTCTTGGTCTCGTCGTCCAGATGTCCCTGGCTGGTGGCCGCGTTGGCGAACGCGCGATTAGGCATCGTCTCAGTCGGCACGGAACTGTACCAGTGGTCACAGACGGCATAACCGCGCGCCAGGCTTGAAAGCACGGGCAGCATCTCAGGCGTAAAGATGCCCATGATGTTCTGCGCGACAGTTCCCGGCAGAATCGCCCACTTCTCTTTGGCCTCCCACCAATCGTATAAGAGAAGTCTTTGAGGAATCCTTGGTTGGTGGCGACCGGCGGCGTCGGAGCATTGATGTTGCCGAAGAGTTCGGAGTTGGTGGCAGCATAGCCCTCGCCGGGATCTGCGCCGGGCATGAAATAAGCGTTCTTGTCTGTCGGCTTGATCTTGAAAACGGGGACGCTCTTGCCGCTGGACATTTGGATTGGATTCTTTTCCGTCAATCCTTCGAAGCGCCTGTCCGGCAGGCGATTTGTTTCCCTTGTCGGTGTAAAGAAATCCGAGCATGTGGTCGAAGGATCGGTTTTCCAGCATCAGGACGACGATGTGCTGGATACTGGATAGTTGATTGCCGCTTGGCATGCTTTATCTCCTTAAGTTTGAGAAATTCTCGTCAACTCACTGGTTCATACTCTTCTATCCTAACTCGGCTGGCCGGGAGTCGTTGACTGTTTTCCGCCACGCTTCCTTTCCGCTTATATCGAAATCGCGCCTTTTAACAGGCTTTTGCCTGCAACTTGCCTGTCTCCCAAAAAGAACTTGTGAACGTTAGCGGACGAAGAGTATAGTGCGTTCCTATTCCTTCCTGTGTTGGGGCGTTGCCTTTCAAGCAACGCCCCGTTTTTTATTAACTTTTGATTAATGATGAACCCTGGTCTCCTGCCGCTTTAATGCACCTTGCCCATCAGTTTCCTGATTCTCGGGGTCAGCAGCGCCAGGACTCCGGCGGAGATGAGCAGGCCAACGGCGATTCCGCCGTAGAGCTTCACCAGCGCGCCGGAGTTGCCGGGATCGAAGAAGCCTCCGAGATAGCCCGCGAGCTTGTTGCCGAGCGCAGCGGCGAGAAACCACACGCCCATCATGATCCCAAGAAGTTTCGCGGGAGCAAGTTTCGTCACCGTGCTTAACCCCACCGGACTCAGGAACATCTCACCGACCACCTCAAGGAAGTAGAGACCGACCAGCCACAGCGGGCTGATCTTGCCGTAAGCTGTGAGCATCGAGGCGGGAACCATCAACAAATACCCTAAGCCGATGAAGAGAAGGCCGAAGGTGAATTTGATGGGGCTGGAAGGCTGCCGCTTGCCCAGACGAATCCAAAGGTAGGCGAAGAGCGGAGCGAGGATGAGCACAAAGGTCGCCGTCAGAGATTGCATCCAACTGGCGGGGAATTCACTCCCGCCAACCTGTCTATCAACGAGCGTCTTGGCGAAGAGATTGAGACTCCCGCCCTTCTGCTCGTACGCCGCCCAGAAAAGAATTGTGAACAGAAAGAAGATGAAAATTGCTCCGACGCGCTTCCACTCATCCTTCGTTAGTGGCCGGTTGGGAACGAAATCCGGCGCGTCTTTGCTCTTCCTCGTTACCCCTCCGACATGCGCCAGTCTTTGCCGGTGTACGAGAAAGACAATTAAGCCTATGACCATTCCGACGCCTGCCGCGCCGAAAGCCCAGTGCCAGCTCGAAGCCGGATTGAATCCCATAGACGAAAGAAAATTCTTGAACATCTTACTCTCTGCCAGAAAGCCGCAGGTCAGGGGAGCGAGGACTGCGCCTAAATTGATGCCGAAGTAAAAGATGGAAAAACCGCTTTCACGACGCGGGTCGTTTTCACCGTAAAGACTGCCGACCATCGTGCTGATGTTCGGCTTGAGCAGCCCAGTGCCAATCGCAATCAAGGTCAATCCCAGATAGAAAAACGTGAGCGACTGGAAGACCATCGAGAAGTGACCGCAGGCAATGATGATACCTCCCAGAAACACAGCCAGCCGTGCGCCCAGAATGCGATCCGCAATCAAACCGCCCGGCAGGTTCGTCAGGTAGACGAACATCGTATATGAGCCGTACAGCGAGGTTGCCTGTTCGGCTCCAAAGCCGAGACCGCCATTCTCTGGAGGCGCGACCATATAAAGCACCAGAATGGCGCGCATGCCGTAATAGCTGAAGCGTTCCCATAGCTCAGTAAAGAAAAGTGTGGTTAGCCCTTTGGGATGTCCAAACAAACCGGAGGTATCTTGTGCGATGTCGCCCGGAACGGGTTCAGGAGTTGCTATCTCTTTCATAGGGTTATTCAAACCATGAACAAGCTTTCAAAGGATAGTAGAGATTTTCGGCCCGGCAATCTTAATCCATAATCGTCTCAAATCATATACTCCGATAGATCATAATTTAAACTTTTGTGCCGGTGCTGGATACTGGTTCAGTTTTCATTTGGCCAGCCAAAGCAAAAGCGGCGGGTAGCTTTTCAGCACCCGCCGCTCTTGTGATGTGGTCGCAATCCGTATCCGGCAACCACTTTGTCAGTTACATTCAGCGCCTGTCCTTCAGTTCTCAGAAGACACGCGAAATCACTCGCGAAGCTCAAACCCGAACCGGCGTGTGCTAGGGGGGAGGCGTCCCAGTACGGGTTAATTGAACACGGGTGCTGTCTACGACCGGCAGAGATATGCCCGGCTGTAGTAATTAGCACGACCGCTGCCATCTTTGAATTTGTTGAAGGTCTCCACTATCAAGGTGCCATTGTCGAGGAGTCCCGTCACGATGACATCCTTAAAGCCGGAATCATAAACGGCGGTAAAGGCGATAGCCTCCGTCGCCACGACGCTCTCGCCGTAAGCGATGCCCGCGACGACACCCCAGTCGCAGGGCGTCGGCACGCAGTTGCCGAATACCTGCACGGTCAACGTGCTTCCTTTAGTGCCGAGCACGACGCGCACCACTCCTTGAGTCTTGTCGCAGGCATTCCACTTGCCCGTTAGATTTTTTAGCGAGAGGTCTCCTTTAGCGTTCCCGAGGGCTTTGGGCGTTACCTTTTCGTTACTTGCGTTTTGTTTCATTGTTGCCATCTTTGATCCTCCAACGATTCTGGGCTATTTAGGGGATGTTAAGCAGTTCGTAGAGTTGTTGCGAGGATTGCAAATCTACGTGGCTTCACGTTCGTAAATTCTCTTATTACTTTGAGCAATCGCTATGCCATTTTTAACCTGACAACAGAACCGATAGTCTTGCTGAAGAATTCAATGAATTGAGTACTGTTATCCCTGACCCGGCGCTGGCTGGCTGTGAACCAAAGAGGACATCCACTCCAGGTGTCTGTCCACGATAGTGGACGTTCTGTTAGCGTGAAACTAGAGAGTGAAGCATAATTATCAGTTTGATTCAGGAGACTACTAAACCTCTTACGCACTTGTTCAGTTTTCTCTCCCGTGCTAGTTTCAACCCAAAAAATTGAGGAAAGAGGCGAGCAGTGGATTTTGAGCTAACAGAAGAGCAGCGCATGGTGCAGGCATCCGTCAGAGAGTTTGTGGCGGGCGAGATTGCGCCGCGAGCGCATGAGTACGATGAGCAATCACGTTTCCCGCGCGAGCAGTTGAAGGGTTTGGCAGAGCTTGGGCTGATGGGCATGATTATCCCCGAAGAGTGGGGCGGCGCAGGCTTCGATACGGTCGCCTATGCTCTCGCGCTCGAAGAGATCGCACGCGCCGATGCTTCCGTCTGCGTCATCGTCGGCGTCACAAATTCCGTCTGCTGCTACCCGATTTTGAGTTTCGGAACCGATGAGCAGAAACACAAGTATCTTGTGCCGCTGGCTCGCGGCGAAACTTTAGGAGCGTTCTGTCTCTCAGAGCCGCAGGCCGGTTCAGACGCCACCAACCTTCGCACGCGCGCCGTTCGTGATGGTGATTCTTATGTCATCAACGGCACGAAGTCATGGGTGACAAGCGGCGGCGAGGCGCAAACGTACATCGTCATGGCCGTGACCGAGCGCGAAGAGGATAAGAGCAAGGTGACTGCCTTCATCGTCGAAGGCGACACGCCCGGTCTGACCGTCTCGTCCATCGAGCATAAGATGGGGCAGCGAGCCTCGCAGACTGCCGAGATGAGTTTTGTGGATGTACGCGTGCCCGCCGCAAACGTGCTGGGAGGCGAGGGGCAGGGAAAGCGCGTCGCTTTCAATAGTCTCGACAACGGGCGCATAGGCATCGGCGCACTCTCAACCGGAATCGCTCAGGGTGCGCTGGATGAAGCGACGAAATACGCGAAGGAGCGGCAGGCATTTGGTCAGCCGATTGCAGAATTTCAGGCGATTCAATTCAAGCTCGCCAACATGGCGACGGAAACCGCTGCCTCGCGCCTGCTCACCTTGCGCGCCGCCGCGATGAAGGACGCCGGGCACAAACAGGCCGGTTTCTACGCCGCGATGGCGAAACTCTACGCTTCGGAAACCGCCAACCGTGTCTGCGCCGACGCCGTGCAGATTCACGGCGGCAACGGCTACTCGCGTGACTACGCGGTCGAGCGCATGTACCGCGACGCCCGCGTCACCACCATCTACGAAGGAACAAGCGAGATTCAACGAATAGTCATCTCGCGGGAAATCTTAAAGCAGTGATTGGCGATGGGTGACAAGTTAAAACAGGAACACGCACTTGTTCGCTTGTCTTCTTCTTGCTCGTAACTCGTAACTCGTAACTCATAACTCGTAACTGTGGTTATATGCCTGACAGAAAAGAAGCCTGGGATTTGCTGTGCGAGTACACGAAGGGTGATAGCCTGCGGAAGCATGCGCTGGCGGTCGAGGCTGCGATGCGCGCGTGCGCCGTGCGGTATGGCGGGGCTGAGGCGGACGTGGACGAGTGGGGAATCGTGGGGCTGATGCACGATTTCGATTACGAGATGTTTCCGAGCGCCGACGAGCATCCTTTCAAGGGGGCAAACATCATGTGCGGGCGCGGCTATCCTGACCACATCATCCGCGCGATTATGGGGCATGCGACTTACACGGGTGTCCCGCGCGACACCGTGATGGCGCAGGCGCTCTTTGCGACCGACGAATTGTGCGGGTTTTTAGTCGCCTGCGCGCTCGTACGCCCGTCGCGCAGCCTTGATGATTTGGAAGTCTCCTCAGTAAAAAAGAAGCTAAAGGATAAAGCCTTTGCGCGAACCGTCAACCGCGACGACATTCGGCAAGGCGTCGAGGAACTAGGCGTCGAGTTGGACGAACACATCCGTTTCGTCATTGACGCTTTACGTCCCGTTCAAAAAGAGATCGGGCTGAACACCCCTAACGAGTGACGGCGCTTGCGCGCAGACTGCGGCATCACTTATGCTGACGGCTATTCCCACTTAAATCATCGGCGAAAGGTAAAGCGATAGATGATAAGCAGTGAGTTGTGAAGTACTCTGGCTTTTACTCATCACTCATCACTCATCACTCATCACTTCTTTTATGGTTACGAGAAACGCGCTGCTCTATTTATCCCGGCACGAGGGCTTGAAGGATTTTGCAACGCGCTTTAGCTTCTTCAAGAAGATGACGCACCGCTTTGTCGCGGGCGAAGACATCGAAGAAGCCATCGCTGCCATCCGTGAGATTAACAATAAAGGATGCACGGCCTCCTTCGACCACCTCAACGAATCCGTCGCTTCAGCCACAGAAACCGAAGAAGAGGTGCGCGAGTATCTACAGATTCTCTCTCGCATTGACGACACCGGCATCCGCTCGAACGTTTCCATCAAGCTGACGCAGTTCGGACTCGAAATTGATCCTGAGCTTGCTTATAAAAATGCGCGCCGCATCGTCGAAGACGCAGCGCGACGCGGCAACTTCGTTCGCGTAGACATGGAAGCCTCGCATGTGACGCAGGTGACGATAGATATTTTTAAGCGTCTGCGCTCGGAGTTTGGCTTAAATGATGTCGGCATCGTGTTGCAATCGTACCTGCGTCGAACCTACGATGATGTGCAGGACATCTTGAAAATCCCCGCGCGCATACGCATCTGCAAAGGCGCTTACAACGAGCCGCCCGAAGTCGCGTTTCCCGACAAGAAGGACACGGACGACAACTACGTGCGCGTGATGAAGACGCTGCTTTCGTCAGGCGTCTATCACGGCATCGCCACGCACGACCCGAAGATGATTGAGGCGACCATTGACTATGCCCAGCGTGAAGGCATCGGCAAAGAGGCTTTTGAATTTCAGATGCTCTACGGAGTCCGCCGCGATCTTCAAGTGAAACTGGCGAAAGACGGCTACAACATGCGCGTCTATGTACCGTATGGAAAGCACTGGTATCCTTATTTCATGCGGCGACTGGCAGAGCGCCCGGCAAACATCTGGTTCGTCATGAAAAATATGTTTAAGGGATGATAGACGATGGACGATAGACCATAGACGATGGGCAAAAGCAAAGCGTCTTTCGTTTGCCTATCGTCCATTGTCCATCGTCCGAAAAAGAAGATGGATGCTTCCTGGACATGGATTTTGTGGACGGTGCTGGGCGTGATTCTGATCGTCGCGGAGATTTTCACGCCCGGCTTCGTCCTGCTGTGGTTCGGCATCGGGGCGCTCACCGCCGCATTCGCCGGACTTCTGGGTATCACGAGCCTTTCCCTGCAATTTCTCATCTTTGCGCTCGTTTCGATTGCGCTGACCGCTGCTTCGCGCACCATCTTTGTCAATTACTTCTCGCGCGAGCGTGACGGCAGCGATTTGAAGAGCGGCGTTGATGCGCTGCCCGGAAAAGTCGGTATAGTCATCTCGTCAAGCGAGGGTTCGCTCAATGAAGGGGCTGTGAAAGTTTTCGGTTCGACGTGGACGGCGTATCCAGTGGAAGGCGAAGAGCCGCTTGAAGCCGGGGAGCGCGTCACGGTCGAACGCGTGCAGGGTTCTAGTCTTTACGTCCGGCGCGTCGGGCAGGGCGGGCCTGACTGGCGACAGAGAGCGCTGGACGAATAAGAAATTAAAAATGCAAAATTAAAAATGCAAAAGTGAGGATGGAAGATTTGCTCTTCGTCCTCACTTTTGCACTTTTAATCTGAAATTCCCCGTCAGCTCGCTGCGGGGTCGCCGATAGAAAATAAGGGAGTCCAGAGGGAACAATGTTCCCTTTGGTCAAGGGCGGGGTCAATACCTCGCCCGCGAAGTCAGCGTGCGGCGCGTTAGCGATGCCGCTGTTTATTAATTTTGCATTTCTTACGGTGTTGCCGTCATCGTGAAGCGCGCGTTGGGCACAACCGTTTGCAGGTCGTAGCTGCTGATGGTCAGGTCGGCGAGACGCTGGCCGCGCAGGCGCGTGACGATGCGGAAGGGAAGCGTCATACAGCTCACCTTGCGGTAATCTGAGCGGTCTTCCTCGATCATCACCTGGCTCCGGTAGCGCGTCACGACCTTGTCAATCAGGAAGGTGCTCTTGTTGATCCAGTAGCGAACGTTGTCGTCGGCGGTGAACCTGACTTCGACGACATAGTTGTTGCCCTGGTCGGGTTGACGGTTCGTGATGAGCTGGCCTTCGATGGCGCGATTGAGCGTGGCAAAGCCCATCATCGCCCACTGGCGCGAAGCCGCAATCTCGCTGACTCGAATCTCGTTGCCCAGCAGCATACCGCCGCCCTGTGATCCCGTATAGACAAGGAATGTCGGCCCACCGCCGAGCGCCGCCATCGCGCCCATCGGGCTGATGTCGAGGCGGCGTCGCATGTCCCTGTCCTGATAATCGGCGAGACCGACCTTGACCTCGACTGCGCCGGTCAGCGCGGTCGCGCCCGCAGAAGCGAAAGCCCCGGCGTTGACGAAGCCTTCGGCGCGAGCCGTCACGTATTGAAGCCCGGCATACTCGCCGCCGCCGTGCGCGACGCGCGTGACGCTGAGCAATTCACGGCCTGACAGATCATCGGCCTTGGTGTTTTGCGTGGTAACGGGGAGCGCCAGCATCGCTACTGCCAGACAGCAAGCCGCTAAAACGATCAGTTTTCTTTTCATTAAATGTCGAAGCATGGTGTTCGATTTCTCCTCATCATCTGTCCGCGCGCAACTTCACACTGCTCGTCTTCACGTGTCGCGCTCCGGGGGGTTATGGGTTTTTCAGAAACAACCCGACGAAAATGATAAAAGCCTTGGAATTGAGCAGTCCCTATCTATAACGCGTAATTCAGTCCGTTAATGGTCAACCCAGAAATGACGCTCGGGGTGATAATTATTTGCCCAGATTAATGCGGCGGTTGAGATGCGTCTCCTTGTCGAGCAGACAAAGACGCCAAAGCGACTTTTCGGATGTAGCCTACAAATATTTGAACGCGCCGGATGTTAATGGCGGGAAGCCGGAGTTGTCAATTGTTTCGCTGAAGATTTAACTGGGGCGTCACGCAGGTTGAGTCGGTGGCTCAGTCGGCGGTTCGGTATCGCCAAGGGTGGCATCTTCTTCCATCGGCGGCAGCTCGATGGTGATTCGTTCAGACTTCGCTTCCTGAAGATCGTCGCCCGCGAAATGCGCCAGCACAACTGTGATGTTGTCTTCGCCGCCGCGCTCGTTGGCCTCTTCGACGAGCATGTTGCAGGCTGCGGCCAGATCATCTTTGGAATCCTGGATGATGCGGCGAATATCTTCCGCGCGCAGCTTCCCGGATAGCCCATCGCTGCAAAGCAGAAGAATGTCGCCGCGCCGGATGCGTAGTCTTCCTGTGACGGGCGTCAATTCGCTTTGCGCGCCGAGCGCCTGAAGGATGACGTTGCGAAACATATGCGTTTCGGCTTCGGATTCGCTAATCTGCCCGACATCCACGAGCTGCTGCACGAGTGATTGGTCTTTGGTCGCAAGTTTGACCTGCTCGCCGCGAATCACATACGCGCGGCTGTCTCCGACTTGAACCAGGTCAAGCATGTCGCCTTTGATGGCTGCTCCCGTGAAGGTCGCGCCCATCCCGGCGCAGCGCGTGTCTTCCTGGCTCCGGTGATGAATCGCCAGATTGGCATAAACGGTGGCATGGCGCAGATAATCAACGAGGTCTTTCTCTGCGTCGCCCTCTGCCTCTTGTTCTTCCGCCTCACTGCCGACGAGCATCTCGCGGACGGTTTCGACAGCCATGCGGCTCGCCACATCGCCAGCGAGCGCGCCGCCCATCCCGTCAGAGACGACCAGCACAACGCCCTTTTCCCCAAGCTCGAATTGGCCCAACCCATCAGGCATTTCCGCGCCGTCCGAGCCAGTCCAGGCCCGTCCCAACGTCAAATCGAGGATCAGGAAGTTGTCTTCGTTCCCACGCCGTACACGACCAACGTCGGATTTCGCGTGAAGCTCTATGAACATGAGTTTCGGGTTTCGAGTTACGAGTTTCAGGTTCCGTCTTAACTCGAAACCTGAAACTCGCAACTTTAAACTTTCTTCAGTGCTTGGTCTAAATCCGTAATAATATCTTCAGTATCTTCGATGCCGACCGAGATACGCACGAGGCCATCGGTGATGCCAAGCCGTTCGCGCGTTTCCGGCAGGACGGATGCGTGCGTCATTGTCGCCGGATGCGAAATCAGAGTTTCCACACCGCCGAGGCTTTCTGCAAGCGTACACAGCTTAACAGATTCCAGCACGGTGCGCGCAGCCTCAAGCGAGCCGACATCAAAAGCCACCATCCCGCCAAATCCCTTTTGCTGTCGTTTCGCCAAATCGTGCTGGCGATGCGAGAGCGACCCCGGATAGTAAATCTTCTGCACCTTCGGATGCTCTTCCAAAAAGGCCGCCACCGCACGCCCGGAACGGTCGTGCTGCTCCATCCTGAGTGCCAGCGTCTTGGTTCCGCGCAGGACGAGCCAGGAATCAAAAGGCGAAAGAATTGCTCCCGCGCTATTCTGCACGAAACTGAGCCAATTGGCATCCTCTTCGCCGTTCAAAACGGCGATGCCGCCTATCCCATCAGAATGACCGTTCAGGTATTTAGTCGTGGAATGCACCACAATGTCAACACCGAACTCAATGGGTCGTTGCAGGTAAGGCGACATAAAGGTGTTATCGCAGACCACGCGCGCCCCCGACGCGTGCGCCAGGTCGGAGATGGCTTGCAGGTCTGTCAGGATCATTACGGGGTTGGTCGGCGTTTCGACGAAGATCATCTTCGTGTTCTCTTTAATCGCCGCTTCGACGTTTGTTATCTCCGAGGTGTCAACAAAGTCGAACTCGATATTGTAGTTGGCCAGAATTTTGTTGAAGAGGCGAAACGTGCCGCCGTAGGTGTTATCGGAGACGATGACATGCTCGCCCGCTTTGATGAGTCGCATCGTGGCGTCAATCGCTGCCATCCCGGAAGCGAAAGCATAACCGAAACGCGCTCCTTCAAGCGCGGCGATGTTCTGCTCAAGCGCTGCCCGCGTCGGGTTCTGCGTGCGCGCATACTCGTAGCCCTTATGCTTGCCGAGTCCCTCCTGCGCGTATGTCGAAGTCTGATAAATCGGAACAGTGACCGAACCCGTCGTCGGGTCGGCCTCCTGTCCGGCATGAATAGCTGTTGTTGCGAATCCCATAAAACTCAGTTTCCGGTTTTCAGTTTTCAGTTTTCAGAAGAAGCAACTCGTTCGTGCTTAAAACTGAAAACTAGAAACTGAAAACTAATCAAATATTCCCTGGCTCATGTAGCGTTCTGCGCCGTCGGGAAAGAGTGTGACGATGCGTTTGCCGCTACCGATGCGTTCGGCGATGCGATAAGCGGCTGCTGCCGCTGCTCCCGATGAGCCTCCGCCGAGCACGCCTTCTGTCTCCGCCAGTTTGCGGACGGTGGCGAAAGCCTCGTCATCGTAAATCATCATAACCTCGTCAGCCAGGTCAAGCTCGCAATTCTTCGGAATGAATTGCGCCTGGCCGATGCCTTCAACTTTGTGCTCGCCCGGCTGTCCGCCGCCTAAGATTGAGCCTTCCGGTTCGACCAGAACGCAGAGAACCTCCGCGTTGATTTTCTTGATGGCGCGAGCCACACCCGTGAACGTTCCGGCTGTTCCTGCGCCGATGACAAGGGCGTCAATGCGCCCTTCCATCTGCTCGATAATCTCGCGTCCGGTCGTCTCTTCGTGATAAAGCGGATTAGAAGGATTCTCAAATTGCTGCGGGATGAAACTATCCCCAGTCTTGGCGGCAATCTCACGCGCGAGTTCGATTGCGCCTTGCATTCCCGCTTCTTCGGTGACGTATTCGATTTCTCCGCCGAGGGCTTCCATAATTTTCATCTTCTCGCGCGAGTAGCCTTCGGGGACGCAGAGAATAACGCGATAGCCGCGAGCCACGCCAATCAGGGCTAATCCGATCCCTGTGTTTCCGGCGGTCGGCTCGATGATGGTTGAGCCGGGCCTGAGAACGCCACGCGCTTCGGCGTCGAGAATCATCCCCAGCGCAGCACGATCTTTAACGCTTCCACCCGGATTGAAATATTCGAGTTTGGCATAGATGTCCGCGAGCGGCGGTCGGGCAAAACGCGCGAGGTGTAGCAGCGGAGTGTTACCAACAAGCTCAATAATGTTCTCGGTCGTACCCGTCGGCATCAAGTTTCTTAACCCGCAAAGATTACAAATATAAAAGAGCGTCAACGCTTGATAATCTAAGGAAAAGGCATGGTAGCCCGCGAGAGGAATGAAAGTCAAAAGTAAAAAGGTAAAAGGTTGTAGGGTTAAAGCGATGGAAAGAAATTCTAAAAAGGAAGCTCGTTGCCGGTGACTTGTCTACTGCTTCGTCCTGCTCAACTTCAGTGAACTTATTCTTTGACTCTCTCGTTATATGGCTTATCAGACTTCAAAGTTCCTCCATTGATGAATGCCAGCAGGGACTGGGGGACATGAGTTCCACTTTTCAGGAAATAATTCAAATTTTAGGATGCTAAAACACAGGCATTTTCCGGGGCGCTAACTAAAGCGTCTCTTCTTTCCCAGATGGGAAAGCCGACCAGTGTTTGACCGACCTCGCTTTGAAAGCTCGTGCCGCAATCTACTCCCCATTGCGAGTCATCAGCTTAACCACCTACTCAAAGGAGATGTCCGATGCGTCGTATCAGTTCTACAGGTTACTTGTTGGCTGCAATCGTTGCGCTCAGTGTTGCAATGTTGACGGGTTGTGCCACGGCGAGCGACGAGGGTAAATCCCCGACCGCTGCAACTTCGTCTACTACTTCGCCGGCTAGCGGAAAGCTCCCCGTCACCACCGCGTCGGAGGAAGCGAAAAAGGAGTTCCTGCAAGGGCGTGACCTCGCTGAAAGACTACTTATCCAGGACTCCCTACAACATTTTGATAAAGCCATCTCGCTCGATCCGAATTTCGCGTCAGCGGAATTGGCCCGTGCCAATTCTTCTCCGACCGCAAAGGAATTCTTCGATCACCTGAAAAGGGCGGTGAGCCTGGCGGACAAAGCTTCGGAAGGAGAGAGGCTGCTCATCCTTGCCAATGAAGCGGGAGCCAATGCCAATGTGGCGAAACAGAAGGAATATCTTGACAAGCTCGTAGCCGCCTATCCCAATGACGAACGGGCGCATTTCACTCTCGGCGGTTACTACTTTGGTCAGCAGGATTACCCGAAGGCCATCGAGCATTACAAGAAAGCGACCGAGTTGAACCCGAACTACTCGACCGCCTTTAACATCCTCGGCTATGCCTACCGGCAAAACGTTGATTACGCAAACGCCGAGCAAGCGTTCAAGAAATACATCGAGTTGATACCTAACGACCCGAACCCCTACGACTCATATGGCGAACTGCTGCTGAAGATGGGCAGGTTCGACGACTCGATTGCTCAATACCGCAAGGCTCTCTCCATTGATTCCAACTTCGTTAATTCTCACTTCGCGATGGCCGCCGACCTGCTGTACATGGGCAAGCCTGACGAAGCTACAGCCGAGCTACAGAAAATGACTGACAAGGCGCGAAACGATGGTGAACGCCGGACTGCGCTCTTCGCTCAGACTGTCGTTGATGTTGACAGCGGCAAACTGGATAAAGCGGTGGCGGATATGGACAAGCAGTACGCACTGGGCGAGAAGATCAACGATGTCGCGGCAATGACGGGTGATCTTCAAACCAAAGGGGCAATTCTCCTTGAGATGGGGAAGTACGCGGAAGCAAAGGCGCAGTTCGACCGCCTCCTCAAGATGACCGAAAGCTCCAGTCTCTCGCAGGAGATTAAGGACAACACAAAACGCTTTCACCACTTCAACCTGGCTACTGTTGCGCTGGGCATGAAAGACAACGCGACGGCCAAGACGGAGGCTGAAGAATTCCGCAAGGGGGCCGAGGCGTCAAAGAACCCGGCGCAGGTGAGACAATCTCACCAACTCGCAGGCATGATTGCTCTGGCGGAAAAGGATTACGACAAAGCCATCGCAGAATTGCAGCAAACCGGGCAGCAAAACCCCCAGAACTTCTATCGCTTGTGCCAGGCTTATCAAGGCAAAGGCGACAACGCGAAAGCGAAGGAATTCTGCACGAAGGCTGCCAATTTCAATTCACTGCCAGCTTTGAATTATGCCTTCATCCGAACGAAGGCTCAAAAGATGGCGGCAGACATGAAAGCCTGACGGGCACGAGCCGCCAGTTTTCGCCTGACATAGAAAAGACCGGTGGCAGAGGCTCCTCTGCCACCGGTCTTTTCGTCTTTGCTGAATCCCTCTCACCCTGCCTTTCATCTTAATATTTGGATTGTGGTTGCCCACAGTCAGCTTCTGCGTGCAAACGCAGTCTCGTCGCGCGGGTTTCCTGCCGGGGTAGTGTTGCTGCGCGCGTGGTCACGCCTTGCTTTCTTCATCGAGAATGGTTTCTGTAGCGAACAGCATAAGCTGTAAGGAGTCGTCAGGCAGACAATGCCACTCACAGAAGGAACAAATATCATGCGCTGGATCACGCGATACACCGTCTTTGCTCTTTGTCTCGGTTTAGGATCATCCACCTATCACATTCTCGCTCAAAAGAAATCAATTCCCGAACAGCCCGTTCAGGCTATCGAAGAGACGCCGGTCAGCCAGACAATCGCTCAGCCTGATTCCGGGTTGCCCGAGGATGAGTTTAGCGAGTCAATCAAGTTCGGGCCTGTCGAGCCGATGAGTGGTTATGCCAACACGACGACCGTCATCTTGCGCGAAAGCGCGGACGCGAGTGCGCCCATCACGGCAAAGCTCAAGGTGAGTGATTACGACATGGCGCTGATTCTGGATGGGACGCGCGACTTCCTGCGCGTCAGGTTCACGAGTAATGACGGCGTGAACAATGGCGGGCATGTGAGGGAGCGCGACTATGAGGGATGGACGACGTGGGCGTCGGTCGTGCCGAACATGACCGCCATTGTGCTGGATGCGGAGACCGGCGCGGTCGTCTCGCGCGTGCCTCTGAGCGAAGAACTCTCATCCGTCAAATTCTCGCCGGATAGTTCACGGGCAATCTTTTCCAGCGGGAACGATGGCGTCGGGCGACTCGCCTACGAAGTTCAAACCAGCGATTACAAACTCAAGCGCAGCCTGACTTCCGCCAACGATAATTTCTTCGGGACGCTCTTTTACGGGCCTGCCGACGGCGCGCTCTACGCGACCTTTTACCCGTCGGCCAATTCTGGAAGCGGTCGAATTAGTTTGCTTCGCATCGGTGAAGAGGGTTCGTCCAACACGCGGACGGAATTTGAGAGTGATGGAAATCATCCGCTCATCATCTCGCCTGACGGTCTCACCGCATTAAGAATGCGCGAGGAGAGCGGGAGGGACTCAGTGATGGACGTGATTGATCTTGCGACGTTGAAGGTGCGAAATACTTTCACGCTCGACAACGCTAATTCGTCACCCGGAAGGGGTGATTATATCCTGAATAGAGACGGCTCTGAGCTATACATCAAGCAGCCGGATTCAGGCACAATCCCGGTGATTGACACGCGGACGGGGCAGCAGGTGCGTGAGTTGCAAAGCCAGGCTTCGACGGATGGTTGGGCATATTTTTCACAGGGAAACCTGATAGGCGATTCCGTGTTGCTCAGTGTTTGGATAGGGGGCGAAGATGAAATGCAGGGGCACTCGCAAAAATTCTGGATCAGCAACGGTAGACGCATGTTAGCCGAACCCGGAATCGATTTCGTGGCCGAAGCGGGCGGCAAACGCTACGCGGTCAACGAAGACGGTACGCTGCTCTTCAAGCTCAATGATAATAACCGCATTCAGAAACGGCTCGTCATTGATCGCCCGGACAGACGAAAGGGCGCGGATACGGGCAACGGGTTGAGCGTCTTCAGCCTCAGCGCCAGCCCTGACGGCAAGCACCTCATCCTGCTCATCGGCATGGCACACGGATGTTAAGGATTGCGGATTTGGGATTGCGGAATCTGGAATGGAAAACGAATTAACGGATTTCTATTCCGCAATCCGGAATCCCCAATCGGATAGTTCCGCATTCGTATTGAGCAACCTTTATTCGTGCTGTACAATCCCACGCACACCGGGAATGCGGACGACCCTCGCCGGCTTCGGGACGCTCCAGAGTTTGCAAGTCGCAGCGCGAATGTACAGCCAATCAGTCAAACGTTTTATCTTCCCCCTGGCAATGGCTCTCTGTCTTTTGCTGGCTGCGCCCGCGCGCGCGCGTGATAAAGAGGATGAATGGACGAGCGTTCAATCCAAAAACTTCCTGCTGGTAGGTAACGCCCGTGAGCGCGACATCCGCAAGGTCGCGGCGCGGCTCGAACAGTTCCGTGAAGCATTCTTGCGCCTTCTTCCCGTAGAGCATTTCGATTCATCTGTACCTTTGACCGTCATCGTTTTCAAAGACGATGCGGCTTACACGCCGTTTGAGCCGCTCTTTAGCGGGCAGCCCGCCGGAGTCGCGGGCTTCTTTCAATCCAGCCCGGACGTTAATTACATCACGTTCTCCGTTGACCGCAAACATGTGCGCAGGCCAGACACGCTGGCCTTTCACGAATACGTGCATCTGCTCGTCCGCAACAGTTTCGGCAACGCGCCTCTCTGGTTCAACGAAGGATTGGCCGAATACTACAGCACGTTTGAAATCTCTGACGGCAACAAAAAGGTGACGCTCGGCACTCCCCCCAGCAATCGCGCCCAGACCTTGCGCGAGCGCGAGCTTCTTTCTCTTGAGCAACTCTTGAACGTGGATGATAGTTCCCCGTACTACAAGGAGCCGGACAAGCGGAAAATCTTATACGCGCAGTCGTGGGCACTCGTGCATTACCTGTTAAGCGGGCAGCGTCGCCTCCAGCTTTCAACCTATCTCGAACTGCTGGCCAAGGGGATGACCGTCGAGAACGCTTTCCGGCAGGCTTTCCAGACAGACTTTGCGACTCTCGAAACTGAGTTGCGCGCCTACATCCGCTTTAATAACTACCCACGTCAGATAATTACTTTCGAGAAACGTCTGGAACTTGACCCACTCATGCGAAGCACGCCGCTCGGGGAAGCCGAAGCGCAGTTCTATCTGGGCGATCTGCTGCTGCACACCAACCGGCTCGACGAGGCTGCCGGTCACCTCCAAAGGGCTGTCGCGCTCGACCCAAACCTGGCGACGGCGCACGCCTCGCTCGGTGTGCTGCACATGCGGCAAAACCGTATTGATGATGCGAAGAAGCATCTGGAACGCGCCAGTCTGGAATCCGGGAACTATCTGGTGCATTACTACTACGCCTACGTGCTGAGCCGTGAAGGGATGGCGTCGGATAACTTCGTCGAGGGCTATTACCGGGCGGAGGATGCTGAGCGGATGCGCGCGGAGTTGAAAAAGGCGATTGAGCTGGCCCCAAAATTTACCGAAGCCTATCGCCTGCTGGCTTTCATCAATCTGGTGAGAGACGAGCAGTTGGACGAGTCAATCGCATTGCTCAAGCAGGCCATTAGCCTTTCGCCCCGCAGGCAGGAGTATGCGCTGCTGCTGGCTCAAGTTCATCTCAGGCGCGAGGAGTTCGACACTGCGCGCAACGTTCTTAATCCACTCATCCTCAGTAGCACCAGCGCGCAGATACACTCTCAGGCGCAGCAGCTTCTCGCGTCGGTTGCGACCCGTGAGGAATATCTCGCCCGCGTCAAAGCCTTGAACGAGAAAATTGCCGAGAAGGCTGCCAGAGACGAGACCCCGCCCGGCGTTCTTCAGCCATGCGACGCGCCGCAACCGGGGCCACAGTTGAAGAAGCTGAGGTTTTCCGGCGAGCAGGTATGCGGACTGCTCGTTCGCATCGAGTGCGAGGACGAAGGCGTCGTGCTTGTCATCGAAAGTGGTGCGCGCATGCTTCGGTTTCGCAACGACTCGCTCAATAACATCAGATTTGTCACCTACACGGCAGATGTCAGGGGGCAGGTGACGTGCGGCCCGCGCCCACAGGTCACCCCGGTTCTTTTGACCTACCGTCCGGCGAAGAATACCGGCGGGCAGACGGACGGTGAGGTGATCGCCGTCGAGTTCATCCCGAAGGAATGGAATGCTAACCACTGAAAGGCTGGGATGAGGGATGAGGGATGAAAGGAAGAGAAGGCACAAAGCAGTAGGCGGAAGGCAGAAGGCTGGAAGCCGTAACTTCTAATGCGTGCTGCTTACTGCTTTGTGCCTTCTGCCTTCTTTCCCTCATCCCTCATCCCTCCGCCCTCATCCTTGCTTTTGGAGACCCTCTATGGCCACGGAAAAATCTCTCCTGCGTGCGTTAGACCTGTTGACGATCGCTCCCCACGTCGAACTCGCAGCGCTCTCAGTGGGCGGAGACGATCATACTCACAACCTCAGGCGCATCGTTAACTCGAAGAACGTGGTCGCTGTCGGCATCAGTGAAAAGGAGTCGTATGGCAAGTGGACTGGCCAGTTGGCTCTGACTTTCTATGTGGAAAAGAAAGTGCCGCTCAATAAGCTGCGCGCAGACGAAGCTGTGCCCGCGACTCTCCCTGAAGCTGTCAGCGGCCCGCATGCGATTACGACGGATGTCAAAGTCATCGGTCGCCCACGCCCCGAACTGTATGTGGTTCGCAACCCCGTGCAGCCGGGTAACAGCGTCGGCCACATCAGGTCACTGGGGGGCACGCTCGGAGCTTTCGTCAAGCGTGGCACGCAACTGATGATGCTCAGCAACAGCCATGTGCTGGCCAATAGCGGCAAAGCGAAAAAGGGTGACGATATTATTTATCCGGGAAAATATGATGGCGGCAAGAAGCCCGGGGATTTAGTCGGGAAGCTGGCAGACTTCATCCAGTTTAAACTCGGCGGCGAATTCGTCAACCGGGTGGATTGCGCGATTGCCGCGCCCCTTGAGAGCCGGATGGCGGACATTAAAACGGGGATTAAGGTACTCGGCCTGCCGAAAGGCGTTATCAAGGCAAAACGCGGGATGAAGATCACGAAATTTGGCCGCACGTCTGGTAGGACGAGCGGAGAAGTGCTGGACGTGAATTTCCGCACCACGCTTACCTATCAAGGAGTCGGCGTTGTCGGATTCATTGACCAGGTACTCTGCACGCGCTACACAGAGCCGGGCGATTCAGGCTCGCTCGTGATTGATAAGGCATCGGGCAGGGCGGTCGGCCTGCATTTCTCCGGCTCTGCCGCACAGGGCGAGAGTAGCGGCAGCAGCATCTTTAATCCGATTGGCGCGGTGCTGAGCGCCCTGGGTGTCAAGCTCGTTACCAGATGACGAACACGGGCGGAAAGGTGATTGTCGTGGCCAGCGAAAAAGAAGCGAACTTAGCCCGCCAGCAGCACTCCGATTCTCTGAGGCGACTCGGCGCACACTCCATCGGTGTGGACAAGTGCAAAGGCAAAGGAGCAGCAGGCTTCGCCGTCATCGCCTTCTTCGAGCGCAAGCCCTCAAAGACAGTTCCTCAAACTCTGCAAACTAAAAGCGGCCAGCGGACGATTGCCGTGCCGCTCGTCGTGGAAATTATGAAGAAGCCTTCACCCGAAAAGCCTTAAGCCTCGAAGAAGTGCAACACGATGTGAGAAACGTGAATTCAACATACGAGGGTTCGGCATACGAGGGATTAACGTTGCCAGCCCCGGCAGGGGCGGAATATCAGTAGCCCATGACGTGAGTCATGGGAATAAGACCAATGATTGAATTAACAAGCCCCGGAGGGGCGGCATATTATGTCGCCCCTCCGGGGCTTTATTTGTGACGGCTGTGAACCCAGCACTGACGTGCTGGGCTACTGATATGCCACCCCTCCGGGGTTGGTGGATACCATTTCTCTTATGTCGAACTCACATTAAGAAGATTACCTTGATTGTATTACCTTTCTTTCATCCCTCCGCCTTCCTGCTTCATCCCCGCTTTTCACACCGCGTCGTAACGTTTCAATTTTCGATACAGCGTCGAAAGATCAATGCCGAGGATGTTGGCGGCGCGGGCTTTGTCTTGATTGACGGAGGCCATCGTCTCGAAGATGTGGCGGCGCTCAATCTCTTCAAGGGTGGGGCGCAGTCCGTCCGGGTCACGCATGGGCGCGGGGCTGGCGGCGTCGCGCACGCGCGGGGGCAGGCTGTCGAGGTCAATTTCGTCATTGCTCAGGGTGAAGGCGCGCTCTATCGCGTTTTGTAGCTCGCGGATGTTGCCGGGCCACGGATAGTTGATCAGCGCGGACATGGCCGCTGATTCGATGGGTTTCTCGTCGCGCTGCTGTTCGTGCGCGGTGCGTGTGATGAAGCTGCGGGTGAGGAGCGGGATGTCTTCGCGCCGTTCCCGCAGAGGGGGCAGGTAAATCTCTATGACGTTGAGACGATAGAATAAGTCCTCACGAAAACGTCCTTCCGCAACTTCTTTTTCCAGCTCACGATTGGTGGCGCAGATGATTCGAGCGTCAAACGAGATGGCGGCGCTTGAGCCGAGGGGCACGACCTCATGTTCCTGCAAGGCACGGAGCAGGCGGACCTGCATCGCTGCGGTAATCTCGCCAACTTCGTCCAGAAAGACTGTGCCGCCTTCTGCCGAGCGGAAGAGGCCGAGCTTGTTTGTGACAGCGCCGGTGAACGCGCCCTTTGTGTGGCCGAAGAGTTCGCTTTCGAGCAAGGTTTCGGGAATCGCGCCGCAGTTGACGGCGACGAAGGGACGCTCCGCGCGGGGGCTATTGTGATGAATGGCGCGGGCGATTAATTCCTTGCCCGTGCCGCTCTCGCCCTGAATCAGAATACTGGTGGAGGTGGCGGCGACTTTTTCGACGAGGCGAAAGACCGATTGCAGGGCGGGGGATGTGCCGATGATTTCGGAAAAACTGTAGCGACGGTCAAGCTCGCGGCGCAGGCTGCGGTTCTCGCGGAATAGCTCACGCTGGCGCAGGGCGTTCTTGACCGATTGCAGCAGGTCTTCGTTAACGAAAGGTTTGGTGACGTAATCATAAGCGCCTTTGCGAAGTGCGGCGACCGCCGAATCAACGGAGGAGTAAGCGGTCATCACGATGACGAGCGCTTCCGCGTCAATACTCTTAATGTGGTCTAGCAGCGCGAGTCCATCCATTCCCGTCATGCGAATGTCGGTGAGCGTCACGGCGATTTCTTCGGCGGCGAAACGCTCAAGAGCTTCCTCGGCGTTCGGGACGGCGATGACGCGGTAGCCAGCCTCTTCCAAAAGGCGCGTCAGGATGGCGCGCATCAGGTCTTCGTCTTCGGCGATTAGGATGGAGGGTGATGTTTTCATGCGAAGTCAGATTGTATCAAAAGAAAGTTTCACGCCGGAGGCGCAAAGGGAAGGCGTCAGGTGCAAAATAAGCTCCTCTTGCTCGCAGGAAGCTAATCTCCGGTCATTATGCCATTCCCGTGAGGCGGAACGACGTTCCCACGCAACGGAACGCCATTACGTCGCAACGTAACGTCGTTCCGCCTCACCGGAATGGCGTTACCAGCCGTGCGAACGTCGTTGCGATGGATGGTAACGACGTTGCGTTGGGCTGCAATGGCGTTACGTCCAGCCGCAACGCCATTAGCACACATCGCAACGACGTTTCCACGTCCCGCAACGTCGTTGTCACGCCTCACAACGTCGTCGTCATGCGCTGCAACACGGGAAGCGCGACGCGGACGCATGTGCCGCGCCCGTAGTTGGACGTAATCTCAATGCGTCCATCGTGCGCCGTGATGATGCCGTAGCAGACGGCCAATCCAAGCCCCGTGCCTGTGCCTGCGGGCTTGGTCGTAAAGAACGGGTCGAAGAGGTGCGTGCGGTGTTCGGGCGCAATGCCAGTGCCCGTGTCTCTGACCTCAACGATGATTTCGTCCGCGAGCGCGTCATAGCGAGTCTCCACGTTAATCTCGCCGCCGTCAGGCATGGCGTCCCGCGCGTTGAGTAGGAGATTGAGAAAGACCTGCTGAAGTTGATTCCGGTCGGCGTTGATTAGGGGTGCGTCAGCGTCAGTTGTGGTCGTCAGGCGCAGGCGTTGGAAATTTTTGTCGAAGCTGGCGAGGCGCAGGCTGGCTTCAACTATCTGGTTGATGTCGAGCGGCGCTCGCTCGGGCGCACGCGTGCGCGCGAAATCCATCATATCGCGCAAGACCTGCGTGATGCGCGCAATCTGCGAGGAGATGAGACGCAACATCTCACTCGTCTCCGGGTCCGAGGCGGAGCGCGTTTGCAGAATCTGGATAAGCGAGGAGATAGCAGCCAGCGGGTTATTGACTTCGTGCGCGACTCCGGCGGCGAGTGTTCCGGCGGCAGCGAGCTTTTCCGTGCGGATTAAATGTTCGTTTAGCTCTCGTAGTTGTTCTATGTCTGCGGCCATCTTGCGGCTCATCTCGTTAAAAGATGCGGCGAGCAAACCCATCTCGTCATTGCTTTCAATGGCGACCTCGGTGCCGTAAGCTCCGCCCGCCACTTCGACCGCCGCTTCCGTCAGGCGGCGCACGGGGCGCGAAATCGTGCGGATAATCAGCGCGACCAGAATCAAATTGGGCACGAGCGCAGTCACGACGCTGAAGACCAGATAGCGCCGCCACGCTTCAACGCTTGTTCCGTCGCTGAAACTCCACCAGACAATCGGGATTTGCAGCAGCAGAAAGCTCAGGATGGCGACCGCCGCAATCGAGAGCGCAACCTTGTAGGCGACGGGGAAGAGTCTGAACTGGTCAAGCGCGGTAGAAAGCGAGAAGAGCTTGAAGTTAGAGATGGCGTAGGCGAAGACCAGCACGCCGGGGACGACGAAGATTGAGCCGACTTTCAAAAACGAGTAGACGGAAAAGAGCGGGAGCAGATTGTTGGCGAGCGTGTTGAGCGAGACCGTGATGACGAGCGCCCACAGGATTGCGCCCGTTTGCTTGCCCCAAAGTTGGCCGCGATAGCGTCGGTATTTCGTGTAGAGCAGGAAGAATCCGTAGCCCATCACGCCATAAGCGTAAAGGCCGAAGGCGTAGGCGAGCGGCGTCAGCTTAATCTTAAACTCTGAGCCGACGAAGCCTACCGTCTCCCACATCCACCCGGCCAGCACCGCTGGAATCAGCACCGCGCCGGGGGCGAAGATGACGAGCGCGCGCTTCCACGGCACAGGCTTGTCTTCGGGAAAGACCCAGGCGAAGACGACGAGCGTGTATTGCAGAAAGAGCGAGAGGATGAAACTCGCGCTTGCCCACCAATGAATTGACCCCTCGCGCGCGTAAAACCCCCACAGCACAATGTCCTTGATCGTCCACAGGGCGAGACAGGCGACGAAGGCCGCAAACGTCTGGTGCGTGCGGCTGCGCGGCGCGGCCACGAAGACGTAGAAGCCGAGCATCACGATCAGGAAAAGCGACAGCAGGAGAAGAGCGAGAAGCATAGGGCAGTAATCAGTAATCAGTAGTCAGTTATCAGTAAAAGCATTTAGCTGATAGCTGATTACTGACTACTGATTACTTCTTTACATTCCGAGAATCAGCGCGGAGATGACCATGACGACTCCGCACGCGAGCGGCCAGAAGTGGCGCGCGTCAATCATACCACCGCGCGCGAGCAGACGGTGAAGTGGGACAAATAGCCCAAAACCCAGCGCACCGACCGGAATCGCACATGCAGCCCCGAATAGTGCGCCGATTCCATAGACGAGAAAACCACCCGCCGCGCCTGCGCCTAATGCCCAGATAAACCCGATAATCAGCGACTCGATAAGCATCAAGCTCCAGGAATCACGCTCGACTGCTATCACCATGCGACTCAGTTTCGAACCCAAATATCTTCCTGCCAGACAGCAGATTGCATTCATAACTATGAGAAGTAGCACATCCGGGCGTGGAAAAGAGAGAGCTTCTGCGCTGCCAAAGAGTTTGATGAAGATTGCGGCTGGCGGAAGCGTGCCGAGCAGAAGGCCAAACCGTGCGAATGCCTGCTGTGTCGTAACCGGACGATGCATCAGCAGCATTTGCTCCTCTTCAAGCACATTGCGGAAGAGATTGTGATAACTGGCTTCCCGCTCGTTTTCCGCCAGCAGCCAGTTCAGCCTTGAGTCATGGTTCTCGTTGGCAAGGGGCTGACGAAAGCCGCTTGGGGTTTGTGTCTCGTGCATGGTTCTTCCTTTGTTGTCTTACTGTCGTTCCGGCTGAGAGCTTCCAGACGCCGCAGGCGCGTACATTCTGCATCGAGCAGGCGAGCAATGATGATGGCCGCGCTTTCGTCTTCCAGAAGCGAGAGCAGATCGAAGGCACAGGCGTAAAATCTCAGGGTCTCAACACTCAGTTGACGCGCCGCGACGACGCTCACGAGCGCAGTTACCTCACCGACGAGTTCTCTGATTTCGGCCAGCGCGTGTAATAGCTCTGTGCGCGCGCGTGCTTGGTGCGCGATGAGACGCGAGGCGTTACGCCTGTGGACGCAGCGCCCCGCGAGCAGAAGGTCTTCGCCCCTGCGTCCGGCGACGCGGAAAAGCTCCATCTCGCGCTCGGTTGGTGGAGCGTCAGGGTTAGCCGCCGCCGCAGCCATCGTCAGTTCCATATACTTCTCGACAGCTTCACGAACTGTGCGAGACGCACTCTCCATCTTTTCACGCTCGTCGCCGGATGAAAGATTCAGTAATTCAACCAATCTGTAGAGAGACGCCAGCAGTTTGCGTTTGGCTTGCCCGATCCTCTCGACGAACTGCGCGCTCGCCAACTCGTTAATTGTCCCGGCTGGCCTACCTTCGCCGGGGCCTCGACGTGGCCGGAGAATCTTTGCCGCCGCGAGCGGCCAGAGAATCGCCGCGCGTGTAGCGCGCATAAAAGTATGAAAGCGGCTCGCGGTCGTTTGTTCGCGGAGAAGGCTGTAAGCGCCGAAGGATGCACCGGCAGCAAGGTAAATAGTGATGGCTTCGCTCAATTTCATGGCAGCAGGCGTTAGGGCAACGCATATGCCAGCGTTGAAGCAGCGCGAGTAGTTTCAGATGGGAACGACACTTTTGTCGGCAACTATGAGATTTGTTGAGCTTGCGCAGTTGAGAGGAAATCTGGCGCGAGGTCTCGCCTCCTCAATCGGCTTGGCAAAGCGCGGGAACGAGTCCGGTGCTTTGGCGTTCTGCAAAGTTTTGGGCCTGACTTTTGAAGCGAGATGGGGCAATCAATCCGGTTGTCCGAAATCAGACAAGCCCGTAAATGGAAATGTACGCAATAAAGCCACAGTCTAGCCGTCAGCTGCTGTCGCCCTTAGTTCTATACTCAAAAAATATCCATCCATATTGCGCGCACGGGCGTCTAATAGGGTGTCTCAGACAGGAAGTGACGGGCTTGAGCGGTAGTATTAAAAATTATGGCCTCACGTTTGCAAGAAAGATCGCAGCCAGACGTTCAATCGAATAATAATTGAACTCTGAGACACGAAATTCGTTAAAGAGAGAAAGCAAAAGCAATCGTACAGAAAGAAAGTAAGGTCAGCATGACTAAGAAAACCCCGATAAAGATAATCAAACGCGAAGATCGCAATCGCCAGCAAGTTGAGAGCGAAAAGCCTCAAAACGCCAGGAAAACAGCGCAGGAGACCGCACGTGAAATGGTCGGCACAGTGACAAACTGGGTGAACGAGTTTCAGCAGAAGCGTCGCACGGAGACTTCACGCGCTATCCAGAACATCCAAAACCTCTTCCCGGAGCCGGCAGCGCAACCGAACGAGGCGTAAAACTTTTCCCACAACCGGAGCTAAAGGGTTGCACCATTTGGCTCGGACATTGACGTAAAAGAGTAATCGGCGATAACTCGAAGGGCGATCTTGCTAAGGTCGTCCTTCTGCTTTTGAGAAGTTCCCGGCAAAATTTCCGCCCACCTGGAAACCAAAGTTCAAAGAACCTTCCCACCTTTTTCATCTGGAAGCACTTCGATGAATAAAACGTAGTAGAGAGCGAAACCACGCTAAAATTGATTCGTGCAGTTCTGTGTTATTCCGCGGTTTCGCGTTATTTCGTGGTTCACGCCTGAGCAGTTCAAAGAATGCTCCGCCGGGGCGTTGACACAGACGCATCTCAGAACTTAGCATCCGAATCACCCTGAGGATTCTAACTATGAACGACGTTGCCCAAACATTTATCGCGCAAGCAAGGAGCTATCTGAGCGGAGACTATCTGCCGAAGATTGAGCGATGCCTTGAAAAACTGAGCGACGAAGAGGTCTGGTGGCGGGCGAACCCCGAATCCAATAGCATCGGCAATCTGCTCTTGCATCTGGCGGGGAACGTGCGGCAGTGGATTGTCAGCGGCATCGGCGGCGCATCGGACGCTCGCGTGCGCCAGCAGGAGTTTGACGAGCGAGCAGTCATTCCGCGCGCGGAGTTGCTGGCGCTTGTCAGGCAAGCGCTCTCCGAAGTTGACGATACGCTCGCTTCCCTCGATCCTTCGCTCCTGCTTGAAGAGCGCCGGATTCAGGGCAACGACGTCGTGATGCTGGAAGCCATCTTTCACGTCGTCGAGCACTTTTCCATGCACACCGGGCAGATAATTCTTCTGACCAAGATGTTCAAGAGCACAGACCTTGAGTTTTACGACTTCACCGACGACAAGCCGACGCCCGCCTGGGGAGAAAGCAGTGGGCAGTAGGCAGTAGGCAGTAAAATCAAGAAGGCAGTAGAGACGAGAGAGTCTTTACTGCCTTTTCTCTTTTGTCTTTGCTGCCCACTGCCCACTGCCTACCGCCCACTTTTTTCTTTTCAATCTCGCGCGTTCGTGCTTAATATAGGCGCGGACTTAATATTCGCTGTGGTAGCCTTTGAATCGCTCGGCTAAGAAGACATTTGGGAGAGCCCTGCCAGTAGGTCGCGGCCACTGCAAGAGAACCTGCGGAGGAGATAAATTGTATGGTCTACGTAGTCGCGGAGCCGTGTGTGAATTGCCGTTACACAGACTGCGCTCTGGTATGCCCCGTAGAGGCGTTTCATCTCGATGACGATATGCTGGTGATTCATCCCGAGACGTGCATTGACTGCGATGCGTGCGTGCCGGAATGCCCCGTCGAAGCGATTTTCCCGGAGGATAAAGTGCCGGAAGAATGGAAGAACTACACGGAGATTAATGCTGAGAGAGCAATGAGCGGGCTGCCGACCATCAGCGTCAAACTCGACCCGCTCTGCTAGGACAATAAAACAAAGCGCACATGGCGCAAGCAGAGGCGCTTTGAGCCGCGCAAATTTTAAGGCCGCTTTCCTTGATGGAAAGCGGCCTTACTTTTCTTATCCTGACCTTCTCACCTCACCACTCGTAAGTATGCCCGGTCTCCATAATTTCAAGTCTGGGAATGCCGAGCGCCTTTAATTCCTGCACTACCTTCTCACGGTAAGCGGGTTTGAGATGAACTGTGAGAATGTCTATGCCGTTATGATCGAGCTTGCGGAGCTCATGCTTGAGCGATTCGGGTGTGAAGTGGCGCGAGTCTTCGGCGAGTTTCGCCATCGAATTCGGAAACGAGGCTTCGATCAAGAGAGCATCAAGGTGCGGCGTGCTGTTGACGAGTTTCCAGAAATCTTCCGTCTCCGCCGTATCGGAACTAAAAGCGATGGTCTTTTTGCCGTCAGTCACAATCATGCCGACGGTCGGGACGATATGGTTGACGTTGACGGCTGTGACCCGCAGGTGCGCGACCTCGAATTCGACGCCCACACGGAATGGCACGTATTCCATCACCGGCCCGTGCTGGTTTCTGAGTTCCGAGAAGCGCGGATAGACCGTCCAGTTGAAGATGTCGCGCTCCAGCAGTTCGATGACTTCCTGGGTGGCGTGGATGCGGATCGGAGTTTTGAGAAAGCCGAAGAGGTCGTCAATATAGATCGGCAACGATGCGATGTGATCCATGTGCGGGTGCGTCACGATGATGTTGCGCACACTCTTGCGCTGCTCGTCGGAGACAGACAGTCCGATGCTCCCGGCGTCAATGGCCACGCTATCGTCAATCAAATAGCATGTCAGGCGCTGCTCCTGTCGGGCGCGCCCCTGTTCGTCGAACGTGCTGGGTAAGAGTTGAATTTTCACGTAATCAGTGCGGTTGACGTGTCTCTGCTCCAAGAACCGCCTCAGTATAAGCCATTCCGCGCAAAGCGCGCGAGCAAGTTTTGCTTAATCTTTAGCCAAATGTTTAGAACGGGCCAAGCCGCCTGCGTAGCTCCGCGAGGTGCTGCACGTAAGCCATCTCGCGCTCAACAGCCGTGCTGGGGTCTGCGAGCATCCCGCGATGGACGCGGCTGCGATGAAAAGCCAGCTCGCTTGCCATCTGGTTAAATCTCATCCGGGCGCGCCACAACTGAAAGCCGCCGCTCGTCAGAGCTTTGAAAGATGCGCCCATCCGTCCACGCACACTGCACAAACGGTAATACTCTTCAGGCGTAAACAGCCCGCGCTGGCAATCGTTCCAGAGATGATAACTCACGATGCGCCCCTCGCGGCGCAGGGCGAAGATAATGGCAACGATTGCCCCGGCGAAGATCGGAACCATCACGAGGCCATAGACTATAAAGAAGGCCGCCGCGCCTGAGAGCGCCGAGCGATTCCAGAAAAAATGCAGAAGCATCGCCGTCAAGAGTCCCAGCACGGGCATGGTAGCCTTAATCGCCTTGCTATGCGTTTGACAGGCCCAGCCCAGCCCGATGCCCGTCATAGCTGTGAAGAGCGGATGAGCAAAGGGCGAGATTGCGCCGCGCAGGATGAAAAGCCCTGTCAGGCGGTCTCCGCCCATCATGGCCGCTTCGCCGTAATATTTGAAGTTTTCCATCATGGCGAAACCAAGTCCAACCATTCCTGCGTAGACGATGCCGTCGAGGATGCCGTCAAACTCATCCTTCTTCCACGCGAAGAGAGCGAATAGCACAATCCCCTTCGAGAACTCTTCGACGATGGGGGCGGAGACGACCAGCGCGTAGAATCTGCCGGTGTATGGGCCGTAAGCATCTGAGATTAGTTTGGCGGCCAGCGAGTTAATGACTATGGCGATGAACGCGGCGAACGTCACTCCCCAGAAAAACGCCGTCGCCAGCATCCATAACGGCTCGGATTCAAAGCGATCAATCCAGAGAATCAACAGGATGTAGATGGGAACGGGCAGCGTGGCGAAGATGATGCCGATCATCAGCGCGGCTGGCTCGGTGGCGAAGCCGATGACGTGGAGCGTGAGGAATCCCGCCAGCAGCGCAAAGAAAATCCCTGTCGTGACCAGCGTCCATTTGATGGCCTGGCTGTTGGCCCTTGGCCTGAGCAAGTAGCCCGCCGGGGGATACGCGCCGCCGTAGTTGCTCATAAGGTTACAAAGTCCGCCTCAAATTACCTTAAAGATCAGGAGAAGAGCGACAACCAGAATCAAGATAGAGATCACGCTGATAATGAGGACGAGGTTGCTTTTATTTTTCGCAGGCGGCGCAACGTAAGGGGCGACCTGCGGAGCGCCATAGCTGACAGCCGGGGGCGCTGCGAGAGCGGGGTCGGGCGTAGTGGGGGGCGCTTCTGCAACGGCAGCCGCCGTCTTCTTCTTCTTCAGCATTTCCAGCAACTCACGATACTGCTCCGGGTCGTCGCGCATGGTCGCCATCATATCGCTGCTGGATGAAGCGGCGCGATTGGGAGCTTCTTCCGGCTCAATCGGCTCGCTGCAATTCGGACAAAAAGCCTTCTCGATGGGAACGAAGGCGCCGCAGTGCCGGCATTTGTTCATGTTACTCAAGGCGCGCAAAACTCCTTTACCTTAGGCTCGTTCTAAAGGCCACGTCAGTATAGCCAGATTCGCTCCCTCACTTCTAGCTTAATCTGCTGATTATCATCACAGAGGAACAGAGACACAGCGGGAAGGAAGACAGTAGGCAGAAAGCGGAAGGCCGTAGACTTGTTGTTTGCTGCCTGCTGCCTGCTGCTTCCTATCTTCTTCGCTCCGTGTCTCTGTGCCTCTATGGTGAATTCTTATCTCGCACAGGTTTGTGCCCGTCCTCCGTCAATTGAATAGGTTGCTCCGGTAATCCAGGCGGCGCGCTCTGAGGCCAGATATAAAATCAGTTCCGCGACTTCGTATGCCTGACCGACCCGCCCAATCGGGTGTGTCTTTTCCGAATGTTCAAGAAATGCCTTGTATTCCTTCGGACTCATTCCGCCGCGCTTGTGAATTTCCGTGACGACGACGCCGGGATTGACGGCGTTAACGCGCACGCCTTTCGGCGCAAGCTCCAGCGCGGCGCAACGCGTCAGTTGATCCAGCCCGGCTTTCGAGACACAGTAGGCGAGCACGCCCGGAAAGGCACGCAGTCCCGTGACGCTCGACACGTTGACGATGTTGCCTTTGCGCTCCGCGAGATGCGGCACGACCTGTTGCATCAAATTGAAAACGGCGCGCAGGTTGACATTAATCATCGCATCCCACGTCGCCAGCGTTGTATCTTCGATTGTCCCGGAGACAAGATGTCCCGCCGCGTTGACCAGCACGTCCAGCCCGCCGAACTGCTCGATGGTCTGCGCGACGATGCGCCGGGCGATGGGCTGAACCGTCACGTCCGCGCGAATCGCCAACGCTTCGCTTCCTGCGACCTGAATCTCCCCGGCCACTACGTTAAGAGCCTGCGCGTTGCGACCGACGATGGCCACGCGCGCGCCCGCTTCCGCGAAACGCAGCGCCGTTGCGCGTCCAATCCCCGATGTCGCCCCCGTCACGATAGCGACTTTCCCCTCCAACTCTTTCTCCATCCTAGACTCCTTTTAGATTCTTTCCACGTTCTACAGACGAACTACCTCGTCAATTTACCCCATGCTACTACATCAACCATTGAGTGACAGCATATTGACAGATGAAGCCGAAAAGTCCGACTATGATGTTCCATTCATCTTTGTTTTGCCCCCGGTTATTGTGGAGAAAAGCAGTTTGCGAAGCAATTCAGCCAATCAGGCTTTTGCCGGAAGAGCGCGCTCGCGCTTGAGGACGAGCGTCGCCTCTCAGGCGTCGCAGCGTACAACGCGCGCCAGAATGCCTTCGGCCTCCGGCTACATGCTGGCTTCGGGCGCGACAGCCGCCGCGCTCTTTTTCATCCTGTGGTGGATGCTCAACAGCAGCGGCGACGAATCGCCCTGGGTTCCGGCTGGGCTGGCGGCAAGTGTGGTGATGCTGGTCGCCGTCGCCGCGCGCGAAGTTGTAATGCGAAGAGCCTGGTCACGCTACATCCTCGAACACGACCGGCGCGAACAGCCGGTAAGCGAGGGAAAAGGGCGCAGCAGTAGCAGCAGCCGGAGAAATCGGTCTGTAGATTCTAACTCGACAAGGCTTCGCGCGCTTCAGCAACAGAGCGCGGAGGCGAATGCTCCGGGGTCTCTGCCCGAAGCGCACATGGAAGCCTATCTGGCGTGTCAGGAGTATCTGGAAGGCGCGGACGACAGTTTACGAAATGTGGCAGTGGGAAATGAAAGCCGGGTCGCTTTGCGCGCCGGACAGGAGCGCGCCCGCTCGCTTGCTCGCCACCATCTGTTAAACTGGGCGCGCGGTGCGTCCCGCTCGCTGACCCATGAAGCTCAGCAGCGAGTGCGCGTCTCGGATAAAGTAGAAACGGCGATGCGCGCGCTCGACGTGATAGAATCGGCGCTCAAGCTCTATCCTGAAGAAGCGGAGCTGCATGAGTCGGAGTTGGCCGTGCGCGAGTTTATCGCTTCGGTGAAGGTTTCGCACTGGGTGGAGTTGGCCGAGCGCGCGGCTTTCAAAGGACATTACGCCCGCGCCATTGACCGTTACCGCGACGCCCTCTTCTATCTTTCACGCGAGAACATGAAGGAAGAAACGCGCGTCGAATCGGCAGAACTCATCGGACGCGAGATTGAGATGTTGCGCGCACGACTAAAAACGAGCAGAATGACAGTTACCCCGACACCACACGAACCTAAAAAACGCTCTCGCAAGGGGAACACATGATCGGGCAACGCTGTCCTAAATGTAAAAGCTCACGGATTCGGCGTGGCTATAAGCCGACGCCAATCCTGCTCCGAATGTTTGGCATCTACAATCTTTTGTGCGATAGTTGCAACCTGCTTTTCAAGGGGTTTGCCCTTCCCGGTACGGTGCCCAAGCACGGCAGCAGGAAAAAGAGAAATCGGGTCTCAGGCGAAGCTGAGAAGAGTCAGAGATAGGGCTGGCGGCGCACTGACTTCAAGGGAAAGACCGTGTGTTTCCGAAGGCAGCCTTTAGCGACGCGCGCGCATCTCGAACTTTGCAGCCTTCACCGGCCATTTCGCTAAGCAGGAAATTTTCTGAGGATACAAAAATGAAAGCCAGGATATACATTCTCTTACTCGCAGCCTTCTGTCTTGTTGCTCCACCAGCGCTTCGGGCGCAGGAGAGAGCCGGGGGAGGCGAGTCAGCGACGCAGGGCGCGTCTGTGATGCAGGCTTCCTCTGTTGACACTCAGGGCGTCAAGAAATACCTGCTTGGCCCCGGCGACACGCTGGATGTGAGAGTCTTCGGCCAACCGGATTTGAACTGGGTTGGAGAGGTTGATGCCGAGGGTAAGCTGTCCGCTCTGCCTTTCATCGAGAAGCCGATCAGCGCCCAGTGTCGCACAGAGAAGGAAGTGCAGAAAGAGATCATCGCTGCCTATTCCAAGTTTCTCAAAAATCCGCAAATCAGCGTGCGCATCACGGGGCGCAACAGCCGACCTCCGGCGACTGTCCTCGGCGCGGTTCTCGCTCCGACGCGAGTTCAAATGCAACGCCGCGTGCGGCTCAATGAGTTGATTGCCGCTTCGGGAGGCCCGACCGAACGCGCCAACGGTGACATTCACGTTCTGCATACCGAGCCGGTGATGTGCCCTGAGCCGGATGAAGTGGTCGAGCCGCTGTACACAGCCGATAACCTGGGCGTAAACACCATCCGACTTTATAAACTCTCTGACCTTCTGGAAGGCAAGCCCGAATCCAATCCGGTCATTCGTCCGGGCGACATCATCAACGTGATGGACGCGAAGCCTGTCTATATTACGGGCTATGTGGGCGCTCCACAGGCGGTGCTGCTGCGCGAGGGGATGACGTTGAGCGTGGCTGTGGCAATGGTCGGCGGAGTCAGACCAGAGGGCAGGTCTAACGACGTTCGCATCCTCAGGAAAAAGCCAGGCGTTGCGGAGCCGGAGATTATGCG
Source organism: uncultured Acidobacteriota bacterium (assembly GCA_963811065.1). Taxonomy (GTDB): domain Bacteria; phylum Acidobacteriota; class Blastocatellia; order Pyrinomonadales; family Pyrinomonadaceae; genus QHXM01. Next base: position 555,246 of record CAWEPR010000001.1, on the reverse strand, counting down.
AGTTGATCTCGGCTTAATCAAAAAGAAGAAAGCAGAGGATATAGCACTGCTGCCTTACGACGTGATCGAAGTACCGAAAGATTCTGATTTCAGTCTGAAGAGTCTGTTGAGACTCGTGACGAGCACTGCCACAGGCAGTCTCGGTGGACTAATGTCTGCCCCGATCCAAGCGTTCAATTACAGGGTCATTTACTAGACTGACGGGTAGAGAGTCAGGAGAAGAGGTTGGCCGTGCAAGCCAACCTCTTCTTATTTGAGGTTGGAGACTCTGCTCGCCCCTTCTGCCTCTTCGCCCTCTGACGCTCCCGTGTGGTAAATTATCGGGCATCTTATTTAAGTGAAATAATCTTTTTTAGAAGAAGGTAAACATGAGTCAACGAATGACGCGAGCAGATGCGAAGCGCAACAAGAGAAACAGTCGCCTGATTACACTTGGATGGGTTGTTGGACTATCGGCTCTCATTATCACCCTGCTTTACAAAGAGAAGGCCGATTGGCTTTACGTGCTGGCAACCCTGGGCTTGACGACGCTGCTGCTCATCGTCGCATTTGCAGATCTGGGCGGTGGGCGTCCGGGTGTTGATGAGGCTTCGCTCGGCGATGATTCGGCATCAATCGGCAGTGGCCTTCCGGCAACCGTGCCGTCTTCCACCGTGGCGGCTGCTCCCTCTGATTGGCGCGGGGCGAAGAAAAGTCAGAGGCCGAGAAGTAAATAAACGGGCGTTCTTGAGCGCCAGTCCTTGTAGCGGTCTTGCTCAATTAAAAGAGAAACATCGCAGAGAGAAGGAAAGTGCTCGCAGGCTACTTGAGCGACAGCCGCTCATACTGGCCTGTGAACCCTTTCACCTCCTGTTTGATCTCTTCCACGTCTTCGGCTACTTCGTCTAGTTTCCCGCTGGTGCGCTTCACCTCTTTGTGGACAGCTTCCACTTCATCCGTAATATCTTCAACATCCTTGCCGAGCTTCTTTGTTTCCTTTGAGTCATCCTTTACAGTTTCTTCGATAACTTGCAGCACTTCCTGAGGCTCAGGCGAAACTTTGAGCGCCTTGACTTCAGGGTCAGGCTTAAAGTTAAAGCGGCTGCCCACCCGATCCAGTTGTTCAGTGATCTGGTCGAGCATCTCCAAAACTTTTGTCGCTTTCTGCTCGGCCAGCAGGTTGACCTGCAAGTCAAGTTCGGCGCGCTTCTCGCTCGCGCAGGCCAGCCGGTTCTGGGAAATCAGCAGAAAGGTCGAAAGGAAGATCGCCTCCAGCGAGACAACCATCGTCAGCAATTGGAAGGGGAAGGGGTCAAACTCGCTGATGTGGGGAATGTGTATCAGGCCGACGTTGAGCAGCATCCACACCGCGAACCAGATGACGTGAACATAGACGAACACCATCGAGCCCGTGAAGTCGGTGATGCCATCTGCGATGCGGCCTCCGATGGTGCGCGCTTCCGTAATCTTACGCTGCATCTCGGCGATGGCGGCGGTATTCTTCCTGACTATCTCGCTTTGCGAAACGGCTTCACTACTCATCTCTGGAATCAAACCTCCAAAACATAAATCCTACCCAGCTAATCAATCAGCATACCGTCGAAAATGGAGCTTAAACAGGCTGTCAATGTGTGCGCGCCCGTACTCGTTTGATGCAGCGCGGGCATTTTTCGGGACAAAGTTGGACGAATGTATGGTATCTTCGGTTGCTTCCCGGAGGGATTTTCCGGGCAGGCACAAAGACTCCGTTGGGGTCAATTAAGCCAAACGATTCTTAGGCACTGTGACCAGCAGATTCAGTTCACTGTTTCTTTCTCCCCAAACCCTCTGAGATTCTCATGCGCCGTCCGGCTACTGCTCTCTTTTTGCTAGCGACAGTTATGCTGTCGGCGGTACACGTGCGCTCTTACACGCTCCAGTTTACAGACGCCTCCACTTCTACTCAGGTCAGGTGGCCCAACAACACCATCACGATTGCACTCTCGTCTTCGCTCTCTGCGCCGCAGCAGAACATCAAGACGGGCAGCGATGTCGTCGGCGCTGCACGGCGTGCGCTCAATCACTGGAGAGAAGTAGCCAACATTCGTTTTCAATTAATTTCATCGGATGTGCAATCTATCAGCGCGCCGGGAACACGCGGTGATGGCGTGAGTTTGATTACCGTCGCGCACACGGCGGAGAACGCCGCGCCCTTTAACGGGGCAGGCGCAGAGATGCCGGGGCGCACGCGCATTTTCTCGACCGTCGGAGGCAGCATTGCCGAAGCGGACATCGTTTTAAATCCCGGCCAATTTTTCTCCTCTGATGGAACTCCCGGCACATACGACCTGGAAGCGACTTTCACGCACGAGGTCGGCCACCTGCTCGGACTTGAACACTCTGCGGTGCTCGGCGCGACCATGCAGCCGCGACAGGGCAAGAATGGAATTTACAACTTGTCTTCTACCTCGCAGCGCAGTTTATCAGAAGACGACCGGGCGGGCGTGCGCGCAATCTACGGGGCGCGTCTGGGGTCGGGTGTGCGCGGCGCGATTGCCGGAATAATTAATTTCAGCAGCGGTGCGCCGGTCTTCGGCGCGAACGTCTGGGCGGAAGAAGTTGCCACAGGCCGTGTCAGCGCCAGCAATATTACTCTGGCGAACGGATCGTACCGCATCGAAGGCTTATTGCCGGGAAACTATCGCGTCTTTGCGCAGCCACTCGGCGGCGCTGTCTTCGCCTCCGAGATTGCTTCGCAGCGCGGCGCATACGTCGGGCTGGCTCTCAACCAGCAACTTTCGTTCAGCACGGAAGAGATCGGGAGAGTACGGATCGCGGCAGGCGCAACTCGCCAGCTCAACGCTCAGCTTTCCGGTTCATCAGCTTTGCTCAATCCATCCTTCATCGGAATCAACCGTCAGCTTTCGACCATCGCCGTTCCGCTCGCGCCCGCAGGCGTCTATCGAATCTTCATCGCGGGCGAAGGCATTAGCCTCAGCCAGCTCTCAAAAAACGGGATTACCACCACCTCTCCCTTCATCGTAGTCGACCCGGCAAGCGTGGCGGATGCGGACTTCGGCAACCAGCTTTCCGTCATCAGTTTCGATATTTCGGTCAGCGCCGATGCTAAGTCTGGTGACTATAGCCTGCGCCTGCAATCGCTCTCGGGCGAAGTCGCCTACATCGTTGGCGGCCTGACAATTGACGCGTTGGAGACGAGCGCCGAAGCGGAATTTGATATGCTTATAGCCCCCATTGATACGGCTGATATAGGTGTTGATAGTGTCTCATCAGGTGGTTGAAACTTTTTCTTGAGTTGTGCATAATCTTGTTGCGCCTGACTCCCCGTTAGGCGTAGTGGTCGCGTGGGGTGAGGACACGTGGCCTTAGGGCGGGGGTTGTGGGAGACCTCCGCCCGCTTATTTTTTCAGGTCAAAATTAATTCACGAAAATCCTGCGTTTGCGCCTCCAAAGAGCTTAAATGTGCTTGACGGTAGAGACGATGGGCGTACAATGCGATGCGGCGCGCCGAGGCGTTATTCATGTTGGAGAAGTGCGGGCGCGTGATGCAATATTATCTTCGTTCTTCAAACTGAAACTTCGTTTGACCCGCTCGTTGTTCTCTGGGACTCGTGAGCGGTGTGCTTCGCATTCTGGTGGAGTACTAGCCCCCATGTCGTGAAGGCTGGCGCTCCCTTGCGCCTCGCCGCAGCAATTGCGAGTGGTCACTATGTCAATTTTGAAAAAAAGTTCAAAGAGACGATTCAAGCTCTGGTTATTTAAGGGCGTTAAGGAACCCGAGGGACCTCACGAGCAAGAGGGGCAGCATCACCAGCATCCCTGGTGGAAGGTGATGTGCCTGACCGGCGTTGATTATTTCTCAACTCTCGGCTATCAACCCGGCATCGCAATTGTTGCCGCAGGCGCTCTCTCTCCCATCGCCACCTTGATCCTGGTGCTGTTGACCCTGTTCGGCGCGCTGCCTATGTACAACCGAGTCGCCGCCGAAAGCCCACACGGCGATGGCTCGATCTCAATGCTCGAGAAATTTCTCTCGCGCTGGAAAGGCAAGCTGTTCGTGCTGTGCCTGCCCGGATTCGCCGCGACCAGCTTTATTATCACCATCACGCTTTCGGCTGCCGACGCCGCAGTTCACATCGCCGACAATCCCTTCGCGCCGAGCTTCCTTCACCATCGTATCGCTGTCAGCCTGTTTTTGATTGCAGCCCTCGGCGCAGTCTTTCTCAAAGGCTTTAAAGAGGCCATCGGCATCGCGGTCTTGCCGTGGCCCTCTATATCACGTTGAATCTCATCGTTATCTGCGTTGGCTTTTATCAGATAGTGATAAACCCACAAAAAATAACGGACTGGAAGAATACGCTGTTTCAGCAGGGCTACAGCAATCCGCTGATGATGATTGGCGCGGCGCTCATTGTCTTTCCAAAGCTGGCGCTCGGCCTCTCAGGATTCGAGACCGGGGTGGTCGTGATGCCGCTCGTGAAAGGCGACAGGTCTTTAACAGATGAAGAGCTTGAGTCCATTCACGAGACTCGCAGCGCACACCGCAAACCCAAGCCCAGTGCAGAAGCCCTGCTGGAGGGGCGCATACGCAACACGCGCAAGTTGCTCAAGACCGCCGCGCTGATTATGTGCGTGCTGCTCATCTCCAGCAGCATTGTGACCACACTTCTGATTCCAGCGGAAGAGTTTCGTCCAGAGACAGGGACTCAAGAGGCGGGTGAAGCGAGCGGGCGTGCCCTGGCCTATCTGGCGCACCATTATTTCGGCGATGTCTTCGGAACGATTTACGACTTGAGCACGATCTCTATTCTCTGGTTTGCAGGCTCGTCGGCGCTGGCCGGTCTCCTGAACATCATTCCGCGCTACTTGCCACGCTATGGCATGGCTCCCGATTGGGCACGGGCTGTTCGTCCGCTGACGCTTGTCCTCACCCTCGTTTGCTTCGCCGTCACGATTCTTTTCAAAGCTGATGTCGAGGCGCAAGGTGGAGCGTATGCGACCGGTGTGCTGGCTCTGATGAGTTCGGCGGCCATCGCTGTCACGCTCTCGGCCTGGCGACAAAGAGAAAAAATCCGGTGGGCTTTTCTGTTGATCTCACTGGTTTTCATCTACACGACCATCACCAACATTATCGAGCAGCCGGAAGGCATTAAGATCGCCTCGTTCTTCATCGGCGTCATCGTTTTCGCCTCTCTTGTCTCAAGGGTGTGGCGCACGACTGAGTTACGCGTTGAAAAGGTCGAGTTGGACGAAACGGCGCAAATGATTATCAGCGAGGCGAGCAAGGGCACGATTCGCATCATCGCTAATCGTTGTGATCGCGGCGATGCCAGCGAGTATGAGTGGAAAGAGAAAGAGAAGCGCGAGGATAATCACATCCCGTCGGGCGAGCCGATCATCTTCTTCGAAGTTAGTCCCAGCGACGCTTCGGAGTTTGCAGGCGTGTTGCGTGTGATGGGTGACCACGTCAACGGCTATCGGGTGCTGCGAGCGGAAAGCCCGGCAGTGCCGAATGCGATTGCCGCTTTTCTGCTGCACCTGCGCAACAAGACTGGCAAGCTGCCGCACATCTATTTCGGTTGGAGCGAGGGTAATCCGCTCGCGTACCTCTTCAAGTACGTCGCCTTCGGCGAAGGTGATACCGCCCCAACCACGCACGAGGTCTTGCGCCAAGCGGAGAAAGACCCGGAGAGGCGACCTACCGTTCACGTCGGCGGTTGAAAGAGGCCGAGGATTTCTACTTACTTCGGAGGTCGCCCCCTTCAAGTTGATTTGTAGAATGTACAGGCGTAGTATCGCGACGTTGAAAATTTGTCTGCCGAAGTTACTCGCGACGCTGCAAGATGCGTTTGGACGAGTAGCGCGGGGGAACCAACGTCCTGTTCAAAGAGCAGGACACGGGGCGCATCATGAGGCCGCTGCTTTAATCGCGGTTTTCACGTAGGACACTTCCAGTCCAAGCCCGTCAGCTAACCTCGCAGGCTTCATGGAAGGGCCAAGCCACCGCGAGCTATTTTCCCAAGGGCGTGGAGCTTTGTGCTCCACGCCCTTTGTCGTGCGCGTGGCAAAACCGGCGAAGGCGATTGACCACAATGGGGGATTCACAAAAAAGACCGCAAAGTCGCTTTAAGCGATGGATGTTTGGAACTGTTGAGGAAACAGAAGGGCCGCACGAGGGCGAGGGGCAGCATCACCAGCATCCCTGGTGGAAGGTAATGTGCCTGACCGGCGTTGATTATTTCTCAACTCTCGGCTATCAACCCGGCATCGCCTTCATTGCGGCTGGAGCGCTCTCACCGATTGCCACGCTGGTTCTGGTCTTGTTAACGCTCTTTGGGGCGCTTCCTATCTACAGGCAGGTTGCCGCTGAAAGCCCACACGGCGAAGGCTCCATCTCGATGCTCGCCAGCCTCCTCTCGCGCTGGAAGGGCAAGCTCTTTGTCCTCGTCCTGCTCGGCTTCGTGGCGACTGACTTCATTATCACCATCACGCTCTCGGCAGCCGATGCCACCGCCCACGTCATCGAAAATCCGTTTGTCGAGGAACATCTGCCGTTCCTCAATCATCCCGTCTGGATCACGCTCGGATTGATCGCCATTCTCGGTGCGGTCTTCCTCAAGGGCTTCAAAGAGGCCATCGGCATCGCGGTTGTTTTGGTCGGCGTTTACCTGCTGCTGAATCTGATCGTCATCGGTATGGGGGCGTATCACCTGCTGACCGAGCCGGGGCACTTCGCTCAGTGGAAGAACGCTCTGTCAATCTATCCGAATGTTAATGGCAACCCGCTGCTGATGATTGGGGTGGCTCTGCTTTTGTTTCCGAAGCTCGCGCTGGGATTGTCGGGGTTTGAAACCGGCGTGGCTGTGATGCCGCTTGTGAAAGGCGACCGGGCGTTGACCGATGAGGATTTGGACTCTATTCACTCGACGCGCACAGGGCGCAGAGCGCCTCCGCCAAGCGCGCAGGCTCTTCTGGAGGGCCGGATACGCAACACGCGCAAACTGCTCCGCTCGGCTGCGTTGATTATGAGCGTGCTCTTGATTGCCAGCAGCTTCGTGACAACAATTCTCATCGAGCCTGACAAATTCAAAGAGGGAGGGGAAGCGAGCGGTCGCGCGCTTTCTTATCTGGCGCACTCGTATTTTGGTGACTACTTCGGCACGGGTTATGACATCAGCACGATTCTCATCCTCTGGTTTGCGGGCGCGTCGGCGATGGCCGGACTCCTGAACATCGTCCCACGCTACCTGCCGCGCTACGGGATGGCTCCTGACTGGGCAAAGGCGACGCGCCCGCTCGTCATCGTCTTCACGCTCATCGCCTTTGCCGTCACCATCATCTTCAAGGCCAACGTCGAGGCGCAGGGCGGCGCTTACGCGACCGGCGTGCTGGTGCTGATGAGTTCAGCGGCTGTGGCCGTCACCATCTCTGCGTGGCGCAAGGGCGGCAAATGGTGGGCCTACCTGGCTATCGCGCTGGTCTTCGGTTACACGACCATCCTCAACATCATCGAGCGACCGGAGGGCATCAAGATTGCTTCGTTCTTCATCGGCGCGATTGTTCTGACCTCGCTTGTTTCGAGAGTATGGCGTTCGACCGAGTTGCGTGTTGAAAAGGTCGAGTTGGACGAAACGGCGCAAATGATTATCAGCGAGGCGAGCAAGGGCACGATTCGCATCATCGCCAATCGCTGTGATCGCGGCGACGCGGACGAGTATCGCCAGAAGGAGCGGGAGAAGCGCGATGATAATCATATTCCGCCAGCCGAGCCGATTATCTTCTTCGAGGTCAGTCTCGGCGACGCTTCGGAGTTTGCAGGTGTCCTGCGTGTGACGGGCGATCACGTTGACGGCTATCGTGTGCTGCGCGCTGAAAGCCCTGTCGTGCCAAACGCCATCGCCGCTTTTCTGCTGCATCTGCGCGATCAGACAGGAAAGCTCCCGCATATCTATTTCGGCTGGAGCGAAGGTAATCCGCTCGCATATCTTCTCAAGTACATAGCCTTCGGCGAGGGCGACACTGCTCCTGTGACCCACGAGGTGCTGCGACAGGCTGAGGATGATCCGACGCAGCGTCCGACCGTCCATGTTGGTGGGTGAGCGACGTGGATTCTAATGATGAACGAAAAGCGGCGCATTCTTGTCGTTGATGACGAACCGCAGATTACGCGTGTGTTGCGCCGGGGCTTGATAACGCATGGCTACGATGTTCACGTCGCAGCCGATGGTGAATCCGCGCTTGAGACCTTCAATGATTGGACTCCGGATTTAGTGGTCACTGACCTCTCGATGCCGAATATGGACGGGCTGGAGTTGTGTCGAAAATTGCGCCTGGTCTCGCAACTTCCGATTATCGTCCTTTCCGTCAGGGGCGAGGAGCGAATCAAAGTTGAAGCGCTTGATGCCGGTGCTGACGACTACGTGATGAAGCCGTTCGGCATGGATGAACTGTTGGCACGCATCCGTGCTGCGCTCAGGCGAGCGCCGGAGCTACAAGGTGAGAATGGAGCTTTAACCATTCTGGAAGTAGGAGATTTCCGTATTGACCTTGAAAGTCGCAGCGTCAACGTGAGTGGTCGTGAAGTACATCTGACTCCTAAAGAGTATGACCTGCTGGCCTATCTGCTCCGCCATCCTGGAAAAGTTTTAACGCACCGCACATTGCTTGCCGCCATCTGGGGTGGTGAATCTGTCGAACAGACCGAATACCTGCGGGTCTTCATCGGTCAATTACGAAAGAAGATTGAGCCTGGCACAGCTTCGCCCCGCTACATTCTGACAGAACCCTGGATAGGCTATCGCTTCGATCCGGGAGCGTAATCTGATACGCGCCTCCTCACCTCAGTCTTTACGAAGTTTTTATGAACCTTTTACACCTTCCTTATGCGCAGAGTCGTATCATTTAATGGTTGACAATTTGTCTGCCGAAGTTGCCTGGCCGAATGGGCAACACGGGGGAACCAACGTCCTCGCGCGAATCGGGCGGGACACGGGGCGAATCGTGAGAGCGGAGCGGAATGCTCACAGTTTCACGTCGGACACTTCTTCTGTCCAAGCCCGTCAGCTAACCTCGTAGGCTAAAGGGGAAGGGCACTGCCACGACCGAAATTTTTAGAGGGGCGCGGAAGCCGTGTGCTTACAGCGCCCCTTTGTCGTGCGCAAACGGCAAAGGAAAAAGGTAATGAGGCAAGATTTTTCAGCAAGGTGGACGCGAAACGCGAGGCAGCTTAATCTCCGACCATTCTCACCAGTAAAAAAAAGACAGAGATGGACATGGCAGGCACTTGGCGCTCTGTTTGGATTCGTCAGCGGCCTCATCACCATCGCCATAGGCGCGTTATTTACGGTCATCAACTGGTTCGCTAAATCTGGAACGACGGAGCTCTTTCTGAGGAAATATGGAACTATCTTCTTTTTGCTTGCCATCCCTCTCTTTGTATTAGGCGCGCACTGTCTCGATCTTTTGGAGAGGAAAAGGTGAGTCGGGTTTTCAAGTTCAATTGATTGAAGACTCTCGCCGCTAAACAGGATGGCTACAGCACTCAAGCGTCTATTCGTCGGCAAAGCCCTCAGGACAGATGAAGCAGAGCATGAGCGTCTGACGAAAAAGACGGCGCTGGCAGTTTTCTCTTCGGACGCGCTTTCTTCAACCGCTTACGCGACTGAAGAAATTCTACTCGTGCTGGCAGTCGCTGCCGTCGCGACGCACGGGATGTCGTTTCAGTATGTCGTGCCGATCTCCATTGGCATCGCCACGCTGCTTGCCATCGTTGCCACCAGCTACCGGCAAACCATCCACGCCTACCCGTCGGGCGGCGGCGCATATATCGTCGCCAAAGAAAATCTGGGCACTACGCCGGGATTGGTGGCGGGCGCAGCGCTGCTTGTTGACTATGTGCTGACCGTTTCGGTTTCGATTGCGGCTGGTGTGGCGGCAATCACGTCAGCCGTGCAGGGAACGCGCCTCGCATGGCTTGACGAGCACAAGGTCGCATTGTGCTTAATCTTCATTGTCTTTATCGCCATCGCCAACCTTCGCGGCGTGCGCGAGTCGGGCGCCTTATTCGCCACCCCGACCTACATCTTCCTTGTCAGCTTCCTGTTCATGATTGGCTACGGCATCTTTCATTACTATATGTATGGCGGCGCTGCTCCGGTCCCAACCTCCGAAGAGTTAAAGACAGCCGAAGGCTATAGCCCGCAACCGCTGACGCTCTTTCTGCTACTCGGCGCTTTCTCAAACGGCTGCGCTGCGTTGACAGGAATTGAGGCGATCTCCAACGGCGTTCCGGCCTTCAAGAAGCCCGAAGCTAAAAACGCTTCGCGGACATTAGTCGTCATGGCCATACTTTTGACGACGATGTTTCTCGGCACGAGCATCATGGCCTACCTTTACGGAGTGCATCCGAAGCAAAGCGAAACCGTCATCTCGCAGTTCGCGCGCATCATGTTCACCGGCCCGATGAGCTGGTTTTATTACGTGGTGCAGGCAGCGACGGCTGCCATCCTGGTGCTTGCCGCCAACACTTCGTTTGCAGACTTTCCGCGTCTTTCGTCACTGCTAGCGCGAGATAGATTTCTGCCGCGCCAGTTTGCCAATCGAGGCGACAAACTGGTCTTCTCAAACGGCATCGTCATCCTTGCAATCTTCTCGTCCATTCTGGTCATTACCTTTGGCGGAGATACGAGCCGTTTGATTCCGCTCTATGCAGTGGGCGTCTTTCTCTCATTTACGCTATCGCAGGCGGGGATGGTCAGACACTGGCTGAAAGAGCGCGCGAAGGGTGACGCGAAGATGTTTGAAGCGAGCGTCGAGCCAAAAGCCCGGCCTCTGTTTAGCGGAGAGGATGATGCAGAGCCTTTGCCGGATGTTGAATTGGCTGCTGCCGAGACGCGAAAGTCTGCCTTCGTCACAGACGAAGTGACAGCGCCTTCTCACTGGAAAAAATCAATCGTCATCAACGCCGTCGGAGCAATCGCCACTTTTATCGTTCTCTGCGTCTTCATCGCTACCAAGTTCATTCACGGAGCGTGGATCGTCGTGGTAGTCATTCCGCTGCTCGTCCTCATGTTTCTCGCCATCCATAAACATTACTCGATGGTGGCGCGGCAGCTTTCAACCGAAGGCCTGGAGCATTTGCACAATATCAAGCATACGGTAATCGTGCCCATTTCAGGCATTCATCGCGGGGTGATCAATGCGCTGCAATATGCCAGGTCAATCGCGCCGGACAACGTGATCGCGGTTTACGTGGATTTTGATGAAGAGGCGACTTTGAAACTGCGCGAGAAGTGGGAGCAATGGGGAACCGGCATCAAGCTGACCGTGCTGCCTTCACCTTATCGTGAGTTGACCCGACCGCTACTCCGTTACATAGCGCGGGTGGAGGATGAGCGCGACGACGATATGATAACGGTCGTCGTCCCCGAATTCATTCCGGCCAAATGGTGGCAGCACCTGCTACACAACCAAAGCTCACTGCTGCTCAAAGGCTCATTGCTTTTCAAAAGAGGAGTCGTGGTGACAAGCGTTCCTTATCACCTCGAACGGTGAAGAAAAGTGATGAGTGCTGAGTAATGAGCGATGAGTAAGAGCCTTTAACGCATTACTAATCACTCATCGCTTTTTTATGCTGTGGCACTGTCCTGGCTGTGGCCTGCGAGAAAGCAGGAGCGACAGTAGACGGGACGGCCTTGTGAGGGATAAAAGGGCACTGTGGTCTGTTGGCCGCATTGCGCGCATTGAACAGAGACCTCAATCCGCTGGCGAACGCCGGAGGCTTGCGCGGCGGCAATCGCTGCGAGCCGTTCGTTCTTGGCCTGCTTGCACGGTTTGCATCGCTTGGGTTCGTTCTTCAGACCTTTGTCGTGAAAGAAGACCTGCTCGCCAGCCGTCCAGATGAAATCATCTCCGCAGTCAACACACTTGATCGGGCGGTCGTCGAATTCTGTCTCCGAATGACTCCACTTCCCGTTTGAACTATCTGTGGTCTGAGTTTGTGACATGACGTGTAACCCCCATTGATGTGCGTCAGCCAGTCGAGCGGAACGGGGAAGGAGAGCACCCGACGAGCGACCAGCTTGTTAAAGCACGCTAGCGAGGAAGCCGCGAATTTTTTAAGAACAAATAACTGCTACGGTCGCGCTCCGTGTGGGAGCGCACAACTCAATAAAGCTTTGGGTCGCCGGGCTTCAGATAGCAGGTTGGCTCATCTTGCATCCTGGACGATCTCTTCAAGTCGGGCGAGGTATTTCAAATCCCGGAGGGGCGCGCTCGGCAGATTCGATCTTGAGCAAGCAAGCTATCTGCCGCACTCTGGCTTCATATCAGGCGGTTGCTTTGCCGTCGGGAACTGCAAGCGATGGCCCGCGATGCATGCAAGGTATAACTATCACAAAATTGTGTCAAGGGCTGGGCGGCATTGTGCTATGGTCTAAGTGTCGCCTCAGGGTTGTCTGTCCCGGCAGCATCTTGACAGTCTCAACGCGTCGTGCCAGCATCCCGCACGCTACGTTCACCCGAACTTTGAAGAGCAGCCAAGAGAAACCACATAGATGAACATCCTCGTTATCGGTTCAGGCGGACGCGAGCATGCGCTCCTGTGGGCGCTTCAGAAAAGCGCGAGCCGCAGTCTCCACTCTTTTTTGTGCGCCCGGCAACGCAGGTATCGCCCAACTCGCCGAACGCGTAGACATCAGCGCCACAGACGTTTCCTCGCTGGCTCGATTTGCGGAAGAGAAGAAGATTGACCTGACCATCGTCGGCAGCGAAGCGCCGCTCGCCGTCGGAGTTGTTGACGAGTTTGAACGGCGCGGACTGGCAATCGCGGGAGCAAGCCGCGCCGCTGCACGGCTGGAGTCAAGCAAGGCTTTCGCCAAAGATTTCATGGCACACCACCATGTGCCGACCGCGCATTACAGAATCGCAACTTCGGTCCCGGATGCGCAGCGAATTCTGGATAGCGGCGAATTCGGCGGTGAAGATGCTTCGGTTGTCATCAAGGCCGACGGCCTCGCCGCAGGTAAGGGGGTCATCGTCGCACGCTCACGGTCCGAAGCTTCCAGCGCAGTCAATGTGTTGATGGAAGGTCGGCTGGTCGAAGCCGCAGCTGCCAAGCGCATCGTGATTGAAGAAGCTCTCGAAGGGCGCGAAGCCTCGCTGCTACTTTTCGCTGATGGGCGCGACTACGCTTTGATGCCAGCCGCGCGCGATCACAAGCGTGTCGGTGAGAATGATACGGGGCCGAACACCGGCGGGATGGGAGCTATTACAGACGCTTCTGTGCTGGATGAAGAGACGCTCCATCGGGTCGTGCGCGAAGCGGTTGAGCCGACGCTGGAAGGAGCGCGAGCCGAAGGCTTCCCCTTTCGCGGGATTCTCTTCATCGGCCTAATGCTGACGGCGGATGGCCCGCGCGTGCTCGAATACAACGTCCGCTTCGGCGACCCCGAAGCTCAGGCTATTCTCGTTCGATTGCAGACGGATTTGATCGACGTGTTCGAGGCTGTGGTTCGTAGCGGGCTGGGCAAATTGCCTGTCCGCTGGTCAAACGAATCTTCCGCCTGCGTGGTTCTGGCTTCGCGTGGCTATCCTTCGAGACCCGAAGCCGGGGCGCGCATCGAAGGTCTTGATCGGGCCGCGCAGCACGAAGGCGTCAGACTCTTCCACGCCGGAACGTCCCGTTCCGCCTCAGGCGATTGGCTCACCTCCGGCGGGCGTGTGCTTGGTGTGACAGCCGCCGCCGAGAGTTTAGACAGCGCGCTTGGGCGATGCTACGGCGCGGTAAACGATATTCACTGGGATGGCATGCATTACCGGCGTGATATAGGGCAATTCAGTGGTCAGTAGTCAGTGGCTAGTGGTCAGTAATTGGATGTCGGCAGTCTTGACCTTTAACAGTTAAAAGCCACGATGTTGCATGGAGAGGCTTTAACTGGCCACCGACCACTGACCACTGACCACTGAGCCCCGTTCTTCTGGCGGCGCGTGCGCGACTCCTGCTATACTCCGTTGCAGAGACTTGAGAAAATGCAACCGTGTCAGGCGAATGGTCGTACAATCAGGGGCGTCACTTCGGAGGACGGCCCGGGGCGCAGATTTGAAGCTCTAACAGACACGCTCAACTTGAAGAGCTGGAGGTGTTGAGGAAAGATGGGACTCTGGATGAGATTTAAGCGCTCACTGCGCGCGATGTTCGGCGGAATCGTCGAGAAGACGGAAGACCCCGAACGTATCCTTCAGCAAACGATTCGCGATATGCGCGACCGCGTGCCGGAACTAAACAACTCTGTCGCGCAGGTGATGGCGACCGAAAAGCTCCTGGCCAAGAATCGGGAGCGGCTCGAATCGCAGGTCGTCGAGCTCGACTCGAAGATTAAAGCCTCCGTTAAAATGGGACGCGATGACATCGCCACAGCCTACATCGGCCAGCTTCAACAGGCGCAGGTTGATCTAACGAAAACCTCCCAGCAACTCGAACACGCCACGCTGGCATCGAAGCAGGCGGTCAAGGCGCGCGACAACTACGTGCTCCAGATGCAGAAACGCTCGGCTGAAGCGATGCAATTGATTAACCAGTCGAAGCAGGCGAAACTGCAAGAGCAGTTGGCGCAGACGATGGAGACGTTCAATCTCGGCGACGATGCTTCGACCTTCAACGAGATGCGCGAGCGAATTGACCGCCGCGCCGCTTCCGCCGAAGCGAAGATGCAGCTTGGCGCAGCCAGCGTTGATTCACAGATGCAGGAGATTGAGCGCGAAGCGATGGACATGCAGCTACAGGACAAGCTGCTCGATTACAAGCGCGAGATGGGCTTGCTGCCGAGCGGGACCTCGCAGCCCGGAGCCTTACCGGCTCAGGGTGAAACCGGCACAGGTGTTGGTAGCAGCGGGGTGCTTCAGGAAGGTGCCGGGAGTAAAGAATAACAAGGGCAGCTCCGTATGATCGCAAAACGAAAACGTGCCGGGCGTCATCATGGAGCAGACATTCCAATTGTATTAATCAACGGTCATGGCAGATTTATCGAAGATCAATCTTCAGTACTTGAAAGAAGCTCTCAAAGAGCCTGTTAATTTCTGGGGGATGGCCGGGTTTGCTGTTGCAGCCGCTTACACAGGCTCAATCATTCCCCTTGGTGCAGCCCTCGGCGCAGAAGGACTTTATTTAATCACCGTGCCTGCCAGTTCACTCTATCGTCGTTTAGTTGATAAGCGCAGGAAAGATCAGCAGCGTAAGCTGCGCGAGCGTCAGCGCGAAGATTTTATCAAAGGCTTCGACCCGCGCGAGCGTGAGGCTGTCGAGTACCTGCGCTGGATGAAGAACACCATCTATTCGAACTACCGGAAATTCACCGGCTCGAAAGAGATTCCTTCCAACATCCTGAGTCTGGATCAACGCTGGGAAGATTTCGTTGATCTGCTGGACATTTATCGTCGTCGCAAAAGTCACCTGCGCTCGATCAACCGGCAGGCTGTCCAGAATCAACTAACGCAGGCCGAACGCTCCGTCGAGGGCGCACCCGACGACCGCTCAAGGCGCGTCCAGCAGGCCAACGTCGAAATCCTGAAACGCCGCATCGCCGCTTTCAATGATCTGGAACGCTCCGTCAAACTGGTCGAAGGACAGTTGCAGTCAATCGAAAACTTTTTCGGTCTGGTCAACGATCAGGTCGTCACGCTCCCGACGCCCGAAAGAGTCTCCGCGCTCGACTTCGAGCAACTCAGCGATTCCATCGCGATGACCAGGCAAATGCTCGAAGAGACTTCCGTCACCTTCGGCGCGCTCGATAGCCACAACCGCGACATCGGCAACTACGACCTGCTGCTCTCCAACACACCATCAACGAAATAAGATGATGAGTGATAGGTGATAAGAAAGAACAAAATCTCTCTTATCACCCATCACTTATCACTTTCATTAACTCTGCTTCATCCAGCCTGTAGGTCTCGTTGCAGAAATGGCAGGTCATGACTGCGCCCCGGTCTTCCCGCAGCATGGATTCCAATTCAGCGCGATCAATAGACGAGATCATCGAGAGCGCACGCTCGTAAGAGCAGGGGCAATTGAAGCTCACTGGCTGTTCATCCAGCACCTCAAGCTCTAAGTCTCCGAGTGCGGCGCGCAGCAAATCAATGGGACGCGCACCTTCGCGGATCATCATTGTCGCCTGTGGCATTTGATTGACGGAGGCTTCGATAGTGTTGATTGTGTGTTCGTCTGCGCCCGGCATCATCTGGATCATCAGTCCACCCGACGCCGAGACATACGGGGCATCCGGTAACAGGTGAACACCGAGCATGACGGCTGAGGGAATCTGCTCAGACTTCGTCAGGTAGTAAGCTAAGTCTTCCGCAATCTCTCCTGAGACGAGCGGTACTGAACCACGATACGGGTCACGATAAAGCCCAACGTCGTAACCTGACTCGCGCGTCACGTAGAACATACCTTTGCCGACAACTGCGCTGACATCAAACTTGCCGTGCTCGTTGTACGGCGCATGGGCTTCAGGATTTCGCACGTACCCGCGCACCTGTCCATGCGCGTTGGCTTCCGCTGTGATGCCGCCGATTGGCCCATCGCTGACAATCTGTAAAGTCAAACGGTCAAGTTCCTTCAGGCTCGACGCCAAAAGCAGCGTGCCCGTCAATGTGCGACCGAGAGCCGCCGCGACAGTGGGCCACAGGTCATGTCTTCGCGCGGCCTCTGCCACGAGGTTTGTTGTGACCGCTGCCATACAACGAACTGTTCCATCAGCTGCTGTTCCGTGAACGAGTGTATCCTGTAATTCTTTTCCGTTTTCCAATCTCCCCTGCTCGACTTTCTTTTCGCCCTGAGGCAAATCTTAAAATCCAAACTTTACGAAAATGAGACGGTAATTATTTTGCCTTTCGTGCCATGTCTCAGACAAGTCCGCGTCGTCTCCTGCCTCCACACACTCAAAATGCCTGACCGGGCAAGATGCAAACTTTCCCAAAGCCGTTTGAGGCGCTATTTTGATGCTGAAGAAGGGCTTTTGGATGTTGAGGTAACTTCTCAGCTTACACACTCTATTGCACTGAAAAAAAAGATAGCCACAATATATTGACATCGCCCGGATAAAAATGTATAGTCCGCTCCGCTTGGGTCGGGGAGGGTAAAAAGTGGAGCGACGGAGGGTCCTGCAACCTCGCTCTACGTGGACTTTTATCGCTCCGAATTAGGCCAACCGCAGTATCCGCACTACAATATTAGCAAGCGGCACGCAAAGAATTTCCCCGTGCCGAATCTTTTTTGAACAAGAGCCTCGCGCACTTATTGGCGCGGGAAAGGCATAGCAGATGAGCACGGTAATTGACCCGAACACCTCCGATCAGAATTTAGCTTCCGCCGCCACCGCCCCTGCGAAACAGCGCCAGCGCCATCCCCTCGGTTTGAATGCGGGGCGCGTCGTCAGTAAGCGCTACTCACTTAAAGATACTCAGGGGCAGCCCATAGAGGAATGGCCGGATATTGTGAGGCGGGTCGTCGGGCACGTCTCGGTTGCCGAGACCGACCCGCAGCAACGTGATGAATTCTACTCTGCTATGACGCGGATTATGCTCGACCGCGAGTTTATCCCCAACACGCCGTGTCTGGTTAATGCAGGCAAGTCAACCGGGCAACTCGCCGCGTGCTTCGTGCTGAAAGTGCCCGATTCAATTTCGGGAATCATGGAGCATGCGAAGGCCGCCGCGACGATTCATCAAACCGGTGGTGGCACGGGGATGACCTATGAGTTCCTGCGGCCAGCCGGAGCGATGGTCAGCACCACGCGCGGAGTTGCCTCGGGGCCGGTCTCCTTTATGAACATCGTCAATCAGGTGACGGATGTGGTGAAGCAGGGTGGTGTCAGGCGCGGCGCAAACATGGGGATGATGCGTGTCACGCATCCTGATGTCTTGCGCTTTATCCACGCGAAGAACGATCAGCATAGCCTGACGAACTTCAATATCTCCGTCAACGTGACGGACAAATTTCTTGAAGCCGTAGAAAACAATGATTGGTTCCAGCTTGAGTTCGACGGCGAGCCCTGGACTGATGCGATCTACGATCCCGTTGTCGGTGGAGACTACGCTGTGTATCGCCGACCTGATGGCTCGACCGTGACCTTCCGTGATAAAGCGACCTATGAGTCTGCCGATCTTTCAAACTCTGTCAGGGAAGAACCACCCCGCCCCGGTATGGTCTACGCGCCGGACATCTGGAATCGCATCGTTGCTTCGGCTCATAAGTATGCTGAGCCGGGCGTGGCCTTTATTGATGAAGTGAATCGGCACAACCACATGATGGAATCAATGGGGCCGATCTATTCGTGCAATCCGTGCGGCGAGCAGTTTCTGCACTTCTCTAACTCGTGCAATCTAGGCTCAATTGATCTGGCGAAGTTCTACGATCCGGTGAACCGCATTGATTGGGATCGTCTGCGTGAGGCTACGCACCTGAGCACCCGATTCCTCGACAACGTGATTGACACCTGTACGTGGCCGCTGCCGGAGATTGACGACACGGTGAAGCGGACGCGCCCTGTCGGTCTTGGCATCATGGGATTTGCGGACCTGTGTCTGAGTCTGAAGGTTACTTATGGTTCGCCGCAATCCATTGATTTGATGGACGAGGTGATGGGCTTTGTGCGGCGTGAAGCGTGGATGGAATCTCTGCGGCTCGGAGCCGAGCGCGGAGTCTTTCCTGAGCTTGAGCCGAACAGGGAAGCCTACGCCGACTTTATTTACAACCAGCTTGGTATTTCCCAGGATATCCCGCTCACTCCGCGCAACTACGAAGTGACGACCATTGCGCCGACCGGCACGATCTCGCTTGTCGCAGAAACATCAAGCGGTGTCGAGCCTAACTTCTCCTGGGCTTATGTGCGACAGGATACACTGGGAACGCGCACCTACGTTCACACGCTCGCAGCTCGCGTTCTCGGAGTCGAGGTTGACCAGACAGATCAGGATTCAATTAACGCGGCGGCAGCCTACGTCACAGAGCACGAGCACGAGCTTCCTTCTTATTTCATTTCCGCGATGTCGATCAGCGCGCAGCAGCATGTCCATGTTCTCGCCGCCGCGCAGCGCAATGTAGATAATTCGGTCTCGAAGACCTGCAACGGCGCGGTCAACGACACCGTGGAATCGGTGGACGAGCTATATCGTCTGGCGCGACAGCTCGGATGCAAGGCCGTCAGCTACTACCGCGACGGCTCGCGCGAGAATCAGGTTCTGACTTCGATGAAACAGGAAGAGAAAGGCGAACTGGCTTGCAACCCGGAAGCGATGGCGGAAATACTCGACGAACCACCGGCGAGCCATGCCGACGCCGCGCACATCGCTCCGATCAGTGCCGCAAAAGAAACGGGTGTAAAAGCGATTCGCATTGAGCGCCCGCGCGAGCTTCGCGGCGCGACGTGGCAGATACCGTTTGATGGGCAGAACCTTTATGTCACGGTCAATCACGACGATTCGATGATTCAGGAAGTGTTCGCGACAGGGCCGATCTCAGGCGGCGTCGGATTGCTGGCTTCAAAGATGCTGCGCGGTGGCTTTGATGCCGCTGAAGTAGCGCACAGCTTGAACAAGGTCACGGGCACACACTCCGTCTGGTTCAACGAGCGCCTGTTAACTTCACCGGAACAGGCAGTGGCCGAGTGCATCATGTTAATCAATCGTCGTTTGCAAGGGCAGCCCGATTCGGCGCGCGCCGCAGGTAAGGCTCAAGCCGCCAGCCTGGGCGCGAGCGGCAGCATGATGTCCAATATGATCGGCACTTGCCCCGAATGTCACGGTCAGCTAGAGCACGCCTCCGGCTGTGATTTCTGCCGCGACTGTGGCTACTCAAAGTGTAAGTAAGCTACCCCCGTAGATTCGCAGTCAAGACGGTTTCACCCCGAAAGCTACGAAGAATGCCCTGGGTTTACAGATGAATCCAGGGCATTCTCTCTTCCTCCGGACCGTTCCTCTTACCTCAGAAGTAATGTTGCGCCGGGCGCGCAGTATTCGGTAGAATACGCCCGCCGACCGTTAGCGTTATTGACACTCACTTACCTTTCATTCGAGCTGCATCCTTAGCATGAGCATTTCGCAGCGGAGAGAGTTTCCATGTCTAAAATTTTGAGGGCCTGTAAATGGCTGTTTTCTAGCATTGCGGCCTATTTACGCGCTCTACCTTTGTGGCAGAAGTTAGTCTGGTGGTCACTGTTCATCAGCGTCATTACTGCACTAAGCCTCTTGCAGTTCGGCATCATCCCGCAGATCAAGACGACTCCCGTCACCACTAGCACAGGGTACTGGCACAATCTTTGGTTCTCTCCAAAGGGAGAGGTGATCGGAAGTCGGCAGGGAGGAAGATCTCAAAACCATGACATAGTTATTTGGCGGTCTACTAATGGGACTATCTCGCTTGATTTGCATGACTGGTACGAAGTGGTCTCAAAGAAGATAACTCAACCGACGAACCCTTCTCAGCAGGGACAGTCAAGGAACAGCGATCTCCAACAAGAGTTGGAATGGGATGAGTCTCCTTATGCTACGCGACGTGACGGTTCGGCAGTAGCTAAATACTTCAAGGGCTATTTAATCTTCGGCGACCAGTCTGGCGTGTCTGAACCAATTGCCTTAGATCCTCAATTGACAATGAACCCGACCGGTCAAACTCCCGAAGTTGAAGATCTTGCCTTCACTGAAGATGGACGGCTGGCGATTTTGTGTTGCGATGGCAACATTGAGTTGCGTTCTCGGAATGGTCATTACGTTGAGGGCAATTTCCTGACGAAACTCAAAGAACCTGAAAAATTATGGGTCTTCGAGAAATATCTCGTAGCGGTGTCATACAAAGATTCGGCTTTTGTTACTGTCGACCTCGCTGCTTCCCCTGTAAAGATTAGGCCACAGCGGTATTCGACTGATCCGGCAGCCTCCGGTGTATTTGTGCCCGCCATGTCCGGTAGCGGGAGGATCGCCCTAGCAAACGGCACCTCTGAAGTGGTTATCAGCGATATGGAAGGAGACGTTAAAGCCCGGCTTCAAGCGCCCGGGCCGGTAAGAGCACTGGCGTTCTACGGCAACGACAAAGTGGTCGTCGGAGGAGATTTTCCCGGTCTCTATCTGCTTTCTCAGGATGAAGGGGCGCGGCTCTTCGTAGACACGCCCAAGTCCGTCCAGCACTTCGCAATAAACTCAAATCAGATTGTGTACGACATTATGGCGGGACTAGGTGATAGCGGAACCACTTCGCTCCTCTCCTTTGAGGAAAGCAAGGGGCTGAACTTGCTCGGTAAAATAATACTTGTGGCCTGGGGGCTTCTGCTGCTCCTTCCGCCATCTATCCTCCTTTCCCGAAGGTTGTGGGGAATTAAACCTGTCCAGCAAATCATTCCAGCAAGCGGCCCGACGAAGCCGGAAGAGACGTTCGAGCTTAAAGATTTGCCGCCTGAACTGGTTCAATCCTGCGCTTCCAACAACTGTGTGCTGTACGCGGGGGCGGGATTGGGCGCTCAGGCGGGCCTCGTGACGTGGCAGCCTTTCGTGCGCGGCTTGCTCGACTGGGCAAAAGAGAAAGAGTTCATGGAGGCCACCAGCGTAGAGTCCTTCCGAAATGCCATTGACGCAGGCGATGCAGACAAGGTGGCCGACGCCATCGTCAGCGCCGTGAAGTCAAAGAAGAGCCTCCCGGTGTTGTACGACTACCTACAGCAAGTCTTCAATAGTTATAAAGCACTCCCGGAGGCTTATCTCTTACTAGATGAGATTAATTTCTCCGCTATCCTGACGACAAACTTCGATAACCTGCTCGAACGCAGCTACGCGCGACGCCTTCCTCGCGTAAACACCCCGCAGGATACTGAAGAGCTTTTAGACGCGCTAACGAAACGCGAGTTCTTCTTATTGAAGCTTTACGGAACGCTTGACCACCCCGAGACCGTAATGGTTGCTCCGGCTCAGTACGAAGAAGCGATGAGCGGCAACCGCGAGTTTTCGCAGTTTATGGGAACTTTGTTCCGTTCTAGGACGCTCCTGTTCGTCGGGTCGAGTCTTGAGGGAATCGAAACTTATCTGAAAGGCATCGCGTTGCCAAGCGACATCTCGACAAAACACTGGGCTTTCGTCGCGGTCACTGGTAACGCATGGCGCGTGAAGGCGGAGTTCTTGGGAAGGCGATACGGCATTAAGGTTTTGCCTTACAGCTCCAGCCCCGACTTTCGAGAAGTCAAAGAGTTTCTGCGCAAGCTCGCCGAAGAAGTCACTACGCAGGCCAAGAAGTTACGCGGGAGCAGCCACGAGACGACGCGTTTAAAGTCCGTGACCTTGAGAAACATAGGGCCGTTTGACGACTTGGTAATGGAGTTCAACCCGCAGTGGAACATCCTGCTGGGTGACAACGCGGTCGGCAAGTCAAGCATCCTTAAGGCCATCGGGATCGCGCTCTGCGGCGAGCGGGCACAGCCCTATGCCGGGCGCATCATCAAGTCTGGCAAGAGCGATGCATCAATTGTGCTCAAGACTGATCGCGACACTGTTTACGAGACGAAACTGGTTAAGAAGGAGGATGAGGCCGAAGTCATTACTGAGACATCTCGTCCACTCGTCGCTGAGGGATGGCTGGCCGTAGGTTTCCCACCTCTACGAACAACAAGCTGGGAGCGGCCCAAACCCGACACTGAAGCGTTGGGCAAGTCAAGATCCACGCCTGAAGACATCCTCCCTTTGGTGAAAGGGGACACCGACCCGAGACTCGATAAGCTCAAACAGTGGATCGTCAGCATAGACTACCAGAGGAGTAGAAGTGAGGAGGAAAGAAAGGGTGCGGGCGTTCGATATCAAAAGCTCATTCACGACCTGTTCGACGTTATAAACAAGATGAGCCATCCTCTCACAATCAAGTATAAAGGGGTGGACAAGCAAACGAGGAAGGTTCGCGTCGAAGCGGGGAAAGACGGGGACATCCCTATCGAGGCGGCGAGCCAGGGCGTCATCTCGCTTATCAGTTGGGTCGGCGTTCTGATGCAGCGCTTCTACGAGGTCTATGAGAAAGATGAGGAGCCGACAAAGGCTTACGCGCTGGTATTGATGGATGAAATAGATGCCCACATGCATCCGGCGTGGCAGCAGGCACTCGTCGGTCATCTCAAGAACACGTTCCCGAATGCACAATTCATCGCCACAACGCACTCACCTCTAATCGTCACAGGCATGCCTGCTGAGCAGTTGTTTCGGTTTATCAGAAACGAGGAGGGGAGACCGCAGCAGATTGAAGTGGAGCCGGAAATGGCGCAGGGGCGAGCCGATCAAGTCCTCACGAGTGAGTTGTTTGGACTCACCAGCTCACGTGACTTGGAGACTCAGGAGTTGATAAAGCGGTACACGGAATTGTCAGCTCGCGACAATCTATCGAAGCCTGAAAAAGAAGAACTGGATAAAGCCGCAGACAAGCTCAAGATAGCCCTGCCCTCACCCGCTGAGCGGAAAGAAGCTCGCGTGGCATACGAACTGATTCAAGATTCACTCCGGCAGAAAATTGACTCTATGCCATTAGAGGAAAAGGAGCAGCTTATCGCAGAGGTAAAAGTACAACTCCAGGAAACTATCACACGCTCACGGAGACCTCAATGAGACACGTAGACTTCAAGGAGCCGGACGACATTCCAGAGAACGAGTGGTACAAAAATTGGAAGGTCAAGGCGACTAAAGAGACTCAGAAGGTAATCGAGGCTTACTTAAAAGAAGAGCCATACGATTTCAAACCGGCCATCTGGGGTGAGGTTAAGGACTATCTCATTAAGCTGTTCAACCGTAAATGCGCTTATTGTGAATCAAAGTTCAGCCATATTGCTTTCGGCGACGTTGAGCACTATCGCCCGAAGAAGGGGGTCACGGGGAATGCTCAGCATAAGGGGTATTACTGGCTGGCGTATCACCTGAGAAACCTGTTTCCGAGTTGTGAGAGATGCAACAGGGGGGGGGCGAAGATGAATAACTTCCCGGTTGACGCGGATAGCTACATCTACAGACATGATGAGAATCTAGACAAGGAAAATCCTTTATTGCTCAATCCATATGATGACTACCCTGACGAGGATGACCTGAAGTTCGCTCCACCGGTTAAAGGGACGCCCCTTGGGACAGTCACCCACAAAAGCAAAAAGGGGGAAATTTCCATCAAGATTTATAAGCTCGACCGCGAAGACCTTAACACGGAGCGGAGTCAGGAACAGGCAAATGTGCTCAACGACATCCTTTTGAGGTTTGTGAGACGTGAGAGCGTAGCCCCGATTCTTGGAGAAATTGAAAAGGGCCTGCGAGAATATTCTGCGGCATTGCTTGTTGTGGCCGACGAGTGGGTCGGGGAGGTAGATGAGAGCATCAAAGAATACAAGAGGGCGAGGAGAGAAAGTGAGAACGGGGACGCGGATAAGTAATCCAGCAAAGGAAAACTGTGCGACCTGATATTTTCTTCTCAATCAATCAAAGCGTAATAGTTAGACCAATCATGCTAAAACTTCTCTTGCGCGCAATTGCCCGTGAGTGTACTATGCGCGCGCATCTGCTTGTCCGAGCGAAAATCAAAAGCACAAGGGGAACGTGATGCTTGTCGAATGCTTGCCGCGCCCGGAACTCAAAACGCCCGTCCTTGGATTAATCCGCAGGGTTTCGACCGAGCATCAGGGCGGGAAGTTTACCATCCCGATGGTCGAGATGTTTGAGGCTTTCGGCTTGTCTATGGAGAAATCCGAGTGGAAGAAGCTGGGCGGGCGCGGTGACGTTAAATTCGCGCCGCGCGGCACAGCACAGGGAGATTTCTTCAACAAGGGACGAAAGCAGGAACTTTCAACCGGCGAGGGCTTAACGTTGGTCGTTCCTGAGACGCTCGCCGGCACTTATGTCTCGACTCCGACTTCTTTGACCTTAAAGTTCGCGGAAGGCTCCGCGCTCCGAGGCTGCAAGCGCGTGTTCGTTCTGATTTGTCAGGACATCATCAAGATTGATGCCGACGAGCATAAGCTGTACATAGATTTGCCCGGCGAAAAGTATGATCTCTGCTTCATCTTTTGATAGCCTTCTTGCTGCGACTCATGCGGCAGAAGGTGAAGGAAAGCGATGCGGAAGTATACCAGATTCGATGAGCGCTATTCGCTGCCGCTCGAAGTACACTGGGAGAGCCTTTCAGGTAAGCATGAGGCGCGCATCAGCGACATCAGTCTGGGTGGATGCTACATGGAGTCGCTCGCGCAGGTCGCTATCGGCGAAGAGGTTCATTTTGAGATTCAATTACCAACCGGAGGCCGAATGCCTCTGCGCGGCGAAGTCGTTCATCATCACCCGACTCTGGGCTTCGGCTTGCGCTTCGTTAGCTTGTCTGTGATGGAGCGAAACGTGCTCACGCATGTGATTAATGAGTTGCGTAAAGGATAGGCGCAGCGGAAACTCTCACCCTCGCTACAGGTAATATGTCCTCCGATTGGGAGCCACATGAGACCAGCACGCACCAGGACCACGTCATCGCGCACGTCATTGGAACAACCGTGCTGGGCTACTTCGAGTTTGACCAGTCGGCGCACCTGCTCCTGGACATAGGCTTTATCTGGATGATCTTTGTAGATGGCGAGATGGGACTTGTTCCTCAATCAATGGCAGTCTCCGAGCTTGAGCTGGACGAAGATGCCAAAGCAGAGTTACGCGCCGACGTACAGGCGCTACACGATGATGGCTCTGATGCAGAGAATCTCGCGCGCCTCACGCCTGCGCCTCGCGGCTGTCTGATTACGGAAATCAGCTTTTATGCAAGCGAGAGCAACCGCCGTCTTGTAATTCAAGGTGAAGAGGCAAGCCTCGCCATCGTTACCTCAATGTTGACAGGCGAAATTCACGTCGCCCCCATGTGAAAAGGGCAAGCGACCTCACACAAGTCACTTTTCGTTCAGGCGTCATTTACAGAACACGAGCCAAGAGGAGGGGAAATAATGCTTCAGCATAAGCAGGCTTATTCATCTTTCAGAGGGAACTACGGCTTCATGCTTACGCCACACCAAAGGATGGACGTTTCTTCCGGCCTGGGAATCTATCAGAACAACGGCGAGGCGGCTTTCAATCTATCCAATGCCGCATCGGAAGAAGAGAACGAGCCGGATGATGCAGCTGCTCCGCTCGATGATGCTGCTCAAAGCGAGCGAGAGTATGTGCGGGAGCGTTTGCGTGAAGAGTTGAAGCGCGAGCCGACCGAAGATGAGCTGGATGAATGGCTACGCCAGCACACGGAAGGATATTGAGAGCAAGGAACACCTCGAAGGACAAAACGGTTCGCGCCAGGGAAATCCAACCGCTTTATCTACTGAAGGAGGTTGTACAATGGCAAAGAAAGAACCGACTGAATACCGAGCCAGACTGGCAAACGATGCGGGTGTCATTCGCGGTAAAATTCCATCGCCGCTTGTCAGGGAAATGGGTGGTCGTCCGGGCGATTACATGGTCTTTCGTTTGGACGCAGGGAGAGTCACGGTCACGGTTTCGCGCTCAAAAGGCGGAGCGAAGAAATCAGGGAAAAGCTCTCCGCGCAAAGCTAAAAAGTCCGGCAGATAATTTCAGCCTCAGATGCTTTGGTCCGGCGCACACCGTAAAGACTCGCGGAAAAGAAAGAACGCGCCCGCGCGTCTTGCGAGACGGGCGCGTCCCGTGTGCTTCTGACTAAAAAAACGTGCGGTTAAGATTTCAGCCGCCGGACACGACAATCTGACTGTCAACGGTTCTCACGCCTTTGACGGATTTGACCAGCCTCTCGACCTGGTTCTTTAGGGCTTGTGTGTCTACAGTTCCGCTCAAAGTGGCTTTGCCGTTACTCACGCTGACGCTAACGCCGACCGTTGAGAGCGTGGCATCCTCGGCCATCTTTTTATCAATCGCCGATTGAACCGTTGCATCATCATTACCGCTCGTCGTCGTCGCGGGCGCAGCGGTTGCAGGTGCGGGCTGTTCGATAATAATCGGAGGCTGTGTGGTTGTCGCCGCCGGTTGTTGAATAATGATAGGTGTCTGTGGGAGGGGTGTGGCCTGCTGAATAATCACGGGTTGCTGCGGAAGGGGCGTTGCCGTCGTTGACACATTGGCCGTAACTTCCGTGGCGTTGTTCTGCCTGTTCAAAATAAACAGGAAGAGTATTGTGACCAGAGCCACCGCGCCGATGACCAGCGCGGCCACGACGCCGGTTGAGACTCCGCGCCGCTCAGGTGCGCGCGCCGTCACCGTTTGCACTACCTCGCGGCGCGCGGTCGGCGTCTCAATCACCACGCGGCTTCTTTTATGTTGTTCTTCATCGTAGGACATATATTCGTCTCCTGACCCTTAAAAAAATTGTTGTCAATCCGCGAGGTTTGATCTTAGCGAACTTCTCCACCTAGTCGCTTTAGCAAATGGTATTCCGCGCACAGCCAGAGACTAAACGAAGGTCGGAACAGGGAAAATCGCCAATTTCTTCACTTTTCTCCATTCACTTGCTAAAGGCAAACGCATCATCTTGACCTTCGACCGTATGCAATGGAAACAGAAGGCAGGAGTCAACAGATAGAATAAAGCTAAGCGGTTGCTCCCTCTTCATTCTGCCTCCTGCCTCCTGTCTTCTGCTTGACCCGCTGTTGACCTGTTTGCCAGTGGCCTCGCATAATCCTCTTTATGACGACGGCAATTGTTCATCATCCCATTTACAAAGAGCATGAGACGGGCGAGGGTCATCCCGAAAGACCTGAGCGTTACACGGTCGTGATGGAGGCTTTGCGTGGAGACGTGAAGCTGTGGCCTGAGCTTCTGGAGTTACAGGCGAGCGCCGCACCGCGCGGGTTGGTGCAGGCGTGTCACACGCCTCAGCACTACAAAGCAGTCGAGCGCGCGGTGAGCGAAGGCACGGGCTACCTGGATTCGGACACAGTGGTCTCGATGCGCTCGCTGGACGCTGCGCTCAATGCGGCTGGCGGGGTGTGCCGGGCTGTGGATGCGTTGATGCAGGGTGAAGCTGTGAACGCTTTTCTCCCCGTGCGCCCGCCCGGACATCACGCGACGGCAGAGCGAGCGATGGGCTTCTGTCTCTTCAATAACGTCGCCATCGGTGCGCGTTACGCGCAAGCTCGTTATCCTGAGATCGAGCGCGTCGCCGTTGTTGACTGGGACGTGCATCACGGCAACGGCACACAGGGAATCTTTTACGACGATCCTTCCGTCTTCTTCTTCTCCATGCACCAGTATCCATGGTATCCGGGAAGCGGAGCGCGCGGCGAGACGGGAGTGGGGCGCGGGCGCGGCTACACTTTGAACATCCCCGTGCGCGCCGCCACGCGCGCAGCAGAGCAGAGAAGTATGTTAGACGCGGCGCTCGAAGAGATAGGCGCAAAGTTCAAGCCCGACCTCATCTTCATCTCGGCAGGTTTTGACGCACACGAGGCAGACCCACTGGGACAATTATTGTTGACCGATGAAGATTTCAGGCAGATGACACGCACGGTCAAGCAGTGGGCTGCCAATGCCTGCAACGGGCGCATCATCTCCTGTCTCGAAGGCGGCTACAATCTCGGCACACTGGGCGGAACTGTGCGCGCGCACGTCAGTGAACTGATGAAGGAATAGACAATTAACTCTGTACACTACGGCAGCCCTTGCGGTAAACTCCGTGTTGCTTAAAAGGCTTCGGGATGTGAAATGTCGTGTCGGAGCATTTCGAGAGCAAAAGAACTGCTGATCGTCCGCGCTCGATGGCGGTCACAGTCAGGAAACGGATTCCAACGGACGAGCGCCAGGCCCTTAGACAAAGAGGAAAGCCTCAAATCCTCGCGCAAGGCTTTCCACAGGGAGAAGCAAACATGCCAGACGTAGAGATCACTTGCGCCGAGTGCGGCGCACAGTTCCCATTCACCGAACGTGAGCAGGAGTATTACACGGAGAGAAATCTGAGCCAGCCGAAGCGTTGTAAGGCTTGCCGCGATAGCCGTCGGGCCAATTTCGGTGGCGGAGGACGAGGTGCAGGGGGCGGCGAACGCCAGCGCTTTGAAATCACCTGCGACCAGTGCGGCAAAACCGACAACGTGCCCTTCAAGCCTTCGAGCGGAAGACCTGTACTGTGCGGCGAATGCTTTGCCGCCAGCCGCGCGCAGTAAGAAATTAAAGAGAGCGCGAACAAACGCGGCGTTTCTTCCGTATAGGCTAACGTTGTAGACATCTTGAGCAAGCCGGGAGGCTTTTTCTTCAATCATTACACGAAGCAAAATCAGCCTCGCTCGCTCGAATAATTAAGACTGTAGTTTGAATCAAGCCTGACACTTCCCGGCGAGTAAGTTGGCTTGCCCGGTGTCAGATTAGCGTTTGAAGATGAGTTACGAAACCGTCCAACTGGAGATGCGTGACGCCACCGCCGTCATCACGCTCAATCGCCCGGCAGCGCTCAATGCGTTGACGGTCGCGATGGGGCATGAGTTTCGCAGCGCGATGAATGAAGCGCGCGAAGGTGGCGCGCGGGCGATTGTCCTGACCGGGGCGGGGCGCGCGTTCTGCGCGGGCGGCGATTTGCGCGAGATGCGCGAGATGGCTGAGAAAGAAGGGCGACTTCAAGCCTTCTTCGATGAGCCGCTCACGCTGATCCATGATTGCATCAGGCTGATTAGGGAAACGCCTGTGCCCGTTATCGCCGCCGTCAATGGGATGGCGACCGGAGGCGGTTGCAACTTCGCTCTCGCGTGCGATTTAGTGCTGGCAGCCGAGAGCGCGCAGTTCAATCAGGCGTTCATCAAAATCGGCTTGACGCCTGACTGCGGCGGAACATTCATTCTGCCGCGCCTCGTCGGATGGAAGCGCGCGACCGAGCTTTTGATGACGGGCGAGATGGTTGATGCCAGGCGAGCGGCGGAGATGGGAATGATTAACCGGATGGTCGCCGACGGTGAGTTGATGGCGGAGGCGCTTAATCTAGCCAGTCGTCTCGCCAGCGCCCCGACCGCAGCGCTCGCAAAAATCAAGAGCCTGCTGGACGAGAGCGCCACAAACGATTGTAACGCGCAGCTTGAGCTGGAACACAAGGCGCAAATCGAGTCAGGTCAAACAAAAGATTTCAGTGAAGGCGTCGCAGCCTTTATAGAGAAACGGCCACCGAAGTTTACTGGTGGATGAAACGTTCCTCAAAGTTGTTGAGAAGGCTGCGAGCCGCTTGGATGAGAATCCGGCGGCTCTTCTTATTGGGGACCGGGGGCAGGGATAAAACAGTGAGCGGGAATGAAGAGGTCTTGGTTTTACCGTCCCCCTACCACTGACCCCCGACCTCCCAAGAGGTGAGTTATGACTACATTAACTTACATGCAATTACTGCGGGGCAATCGCTCGTTCAGGCGGTTGTGGTCTGGACAGGTGGTGTCCGAACTCGGCAACTGGTTCAACTTCATTGCCGGGCTGGGATTGGTGCGCGCCGTTTCTATTGCCGCGCCGGACGCGACGGCCATCATGCTCGTTGCCCGGTTTGCGCCATTCGCGCTGTTTGCGCCGTTCGCGGGAGCGCTTGCTGATCGCTGGTCGCGGCGCACCGTGATGATCGTGTCGGACGTGGCGCGCGGAATCGTCGCGCTCGGCTTCCTGCTGGTGGACGGGCCGGAGGATTTGTGGATCGCTTACGTTTGTTCGGTGGCGGCCTCGCTGCTGACAGCCTTCTTTGAAGCGGCCAAGAACGGGGCGCTGCCGAACATCGCGGGCGGACAGGGCTTGCTGGCCGGAAACGCTCTGATGTTCTCTTCGCGCTTCCTGTTGATGTCGCTCGGCGCAGCGCTGGGCGGGTGGGCCTCCGCTCGCTTCGGTTACAAGACGGCTTTCATCATCAATGCGGTTTCGTTCATCGTCTCGGCCTACTCAATCTGGCTCATCCCTGAAAGAGAGATGAGGGAAGAGAGCGTTGACGAAATTGGCGAGCGTGCGGTGGAAACTCGTGAGACAAAGAAGAAACGTCCGCGCTTCTGGACTGATTTGCAGGATGGCTGGAAATACATCGCGCGTTATCCTCTGGTTGCGGCCATCATCGGCGTCAATGTGTTGTGGGCAACGGGTGGCGGCGCGTGCAACCTGATTTACGACCGGCTGGGCGGCGTGGTCTTCGCCGGGCAGGGCGGACTCGAAGGCGATGCCGGTGTCGCGGCGCTCTATGCGACTGTGGGCGCTGGCGTGTTCGTCGGGATGCTGTGCGCCCGGCGTGTCGGCACGCACGTCGAGATGCACGGGCTAACGTCCAAATTCATAGGCTGGATGTTGTTCGCGCACGGCGTCATCTTCGCTGTCGCCGGGGTAATGCCGACGCTCTGGCTGGCAGGCTTGATGATGTTCCTGTCACGCTTCATCATCGGCATGGAGTATGCGGTGCAGGAGACTTTGTTGATGCGCCTGATACCCGACAACCTGCGCGGGCGCGTCATCACGACCGACCGCGCAGCGGAAGTCCTCGTGATGAGCATCTCGACGATCTTCGCTGCCTGGTCGCTGCACTCGATCAGCCCACGCACGCTGACAGTTATCTCAGGATTGCTGTCGGCAGCGCCGGGTCTCCTGTGGCTCATGCTGTTTGCTCTCGGCAAATTGCGTATGCCTGCGGAGATGGAACAGGCGCAGAAGCAGGATGATGAAAAGGAAGTCCTGCTGGCTTCCGCCGGATGAAACAGGCGCGCGTCTTCTTTCGTAATGAAGGAAAGCGTGTCGGTGGAGGCGAGCGGAGTGGTCGTCCGTCATTGAATGTCGGTAGAACAGTGTTCACCACAGAGGTACAGAGGACACGGAGGAAGCACGGAGTCTTGACTTACTCCGTGCCCCCTCTGTGTTCTCTGTGTCTCTGTGGTGAAACCGCCGCTTGAGAGACATTCAAGATTCTCTGTCAGAGAAATGTAGCCAGCCGTTTTATGAAAAGACAACAACTCGCGGAGATTGACTTCTAACACTGAACCTTTCATCTTTACCCACTGACTTTGATTTGTTCGATTCGTAAGCTTGAGCAACTATGCAGAAGCAGATTGAGGGACAGCGCGGCAGGTTCAGTCAGGTGTTGGCGCAGGTGCAATTGTGGCTGCGGCGCGTGATGCCGCCTGTGGCGATTGTCTCAAGCATGCTGCTCGTCGTCTGGCTGCTCTTCGGTGACTCTCAGGCATTCCGTCAAAGTTTCCTCGGCTCATTCTTCGGATACCTTACCTTCTGTGCCGTCTGTTTGACGGGTCTCTATTATGGCGTGAAGGCGCTCCGCTGGTTGAAGAGAAAACTTCTCTGGCGCGTTCGTCGTCGTCTGGTCATTACCTATCTCTTCGTCGGGTTGACGCCGATCATCCTGTTAACGCTGCTCGGCCTCGTTTCAGCTTTCGGCGGGTCGGGGCAGGGGATGGCGCGTATCATCACCGCGCAGGTCAATGCGACCGAGCGGCAGACTCAATCAAGTGTGCGCGGTCTCGCAGAAGCCTTCGCGCGTCTGCCGCCGAACGCAGATGACCGCAGCATTCAGACCTGGCTCGACGAGCGAGCGGCGCTGCTGCGCGCGTCGCTGCCGGGAGCGCGTGTGGCGCTGTGGCGCGGGGCAGCGGGCGAAGACGCGGTATTAATCGGTCACAAAGGCTCGGCGCAATTCATCAGCATTCTCGATGATGAGAGCACGCGCGGCGTCGGGGAAGAATCGCCGTCGGTGGGCTATCGTTTGCCGGAGTGGTTGCGCGGGCGCGCCGAGTGGAGCGGATTAGCTTTCACCGCGCCGACAAAACCAGAAGAGAATTTCGGCTCTCCGTCATTGCGGGCTTTCACTCGTGGTGCAGCGGGGAATCGCCCGTTCGCGCTGCTGCTGGTTGTGCCAGTGAGCCGCGCTCTCGTTCAGCAATACCGCGAAACGACGGGCATCTACGTTCGCCCGTTCTTCGTCTACAGAGCATTGAATACGGATAGCAGCCGGATGGATTCAAGGTTGGGCTATGGAAACCAGCGAAACGATGATCCCGGTGGCAGCCAGAATAGCGAAGACCCCGCACGCGAGCGAGATGTCGAAAATATGTTTCGCAAAGATCAGTTTGGCGAGCAAGTGGGCGAATCGTTTTACGTGGTCATGCTGCCATCAACCAGCTGGGCCAGCGGCGAAGCGAGCGAGCATTTGAGTTTTGTGTTCGATTGGTCCTGGGCGCTGGCGAGTAAACAGTTTTGGGGACACGGCGAGCCGGGTGAACTCTGGCGCTGGGCTTTGTGGTACACCAGCATAGCTTTTCTCGTGCTGGAATTGCTGGCGCTGATTGCCGCTGTCTGGATGACGCGCGCCGTCACCGGCACAGTGCATAAACTCTATCGCGCCGTCGAGTTTATCAAGCAGGGCGATTTCTCTCATCGCGTGCATGTTCGCTCGCAGGATCAACTCGGAGAACTCGCCGTAGCTTTCAATGATATGTCTGCGAACATCGAAGTGCTGCTGGAGGAACGCGTCGAGCGCGAGCGCTTGGAACGCGAGGTCGAAATCGCAGCCGAAGTGCAGGCACAGCTTTTCCCGCGCAGTGTTCCTCCTCTCTTGACGGTTGAGATTTCCGCCGAGTGTCGCGCGGCGCGCGGCGTCGCGGGCGACTACTACGATTACATCGAAGTCGCGCCCGGCCTCGTCGTGCTCGCGCTCGGCGACGTGTCCGGCAAAGGTGTGTCGGCCTCGCTCGTCATGTCGAACCTGCAAGCTTCCCTGCGCGCGCAGACCACCATTACCGCCGAGCGAATGGAGGTGGCGGAGCGCGCCACAGCAGCGTCTACCGAAGCTGGCGCTGACGGTGGCGGTCAATTGCTCACGCACGTCGTCGCAGCGGCTGAGATTAACGGCGCGGTTGCGCGCAAGATGACCAATATCAATCGCCAACTCTGCCTCAGCACCGAATCCAACCGCTTCGCTACTTTGTTCCTCGCTCTCTATGAAGATCGCACGCGGCAGTTTCGCTACGCTAACGCCGGACACAACGCTCCCGTTCTTATCCGCACGGATGGCAGCGTTGAGCGCCTGACGACGGGCGGGATGATGGTCGGAGCGTTTGAGTGGGCGACATATGAAGAGGCTGGCGCAGCGCTCGCGCCGGGTGATGTGTTGCTCATCTTCTCGGATGGCATCAGCGAAGCCGAAAACGAGATTGGAGAGGAATACGGCGAAGAGCGCCTCACGCAATTTGCCGTCGAGCGCCGCCAGTTGTCAGCTCATGACTTGCGCGACGGTATTTTCGCGGAAGTAGATGCCTGGTCGGGCGCACGCGAAAGAGATGACGATCAAACGCTGGTGATAGTGAAGGGAAGGGGATAGGAAGCAGTTTTCAGTTTTGGGTTTTCAGTTTTCAGAGACAAGCAACCTGCTTTTTACTCAAAACTGAAAACCGAAAACTGAAAACTGTTACGCTGTAATGATCGTTGCGCGCAAGCCCGTTAGTTCGGAGAAGTCTTTTGAGTAAACGGTCTCCACTTTGCGGACGCGGTTGATGGTTTCGACCAGATCGCTGGTGGGGATGAAGCCGTCTTCCGCGTGAGCGATGGCCCAGGCGGGGAGGTGCAGGGCGACCTGAAGCAAATCTTCCACGAAGCGCAGGTATTGTTGCTTGGTGACGACGCTCGTGCCGAGGCGTCCGTCTTTGGCCTTCTCGAATTCAGCCCAGAATTCGTCTCCGCCTCGCAGCCATTCTTCGCGCCACGCAGAAAATGTATTCCGGCGCTGCTCGTGCAGACTTCTCGGACGCGGCAGTCGAAGATAAAGAAGATTCGTGTGCTGCTCGGCGATGAAGTCACGCGCCTCGCGGTTATCGCTCGTGTTGCGTTGTGAGTTGTTGACGGGCGGGAGTTGCGATTGCCATGAGCGGCGAAAGACCTGCGAAAGCGGCTGACGAAACTCGCGCGTCTCCTCATCAAAAGAGAGCGCGTAGTCGCCGATTGTCATGCCGTAACTGAGCGCCAGCACGCGTTCGGTGGGGGATTCGAGCTTTTCGATATTCCGCCGCACATTGTCAAACCACCATGCGTCGGTTTCGTTGAACCATTTCCTGAGCGCCGGATTGTCCAGCTTGTGTCGCGGCACGTAAGCATCTTCTAGGATGAGCGAGACATCTGCTTCCGATAATTGCTCTGTGTTGTTCTCGACAAAGGCGGCGGCCTTCGTCGCCGACCACTGAGCCAGATCATTCGTCGCCACGCGCGCGCCCCAGCGTTTGAGATACACGCCGAGGTCAGGCTCGCCCGTGAAGGCCATGCTGATTGATTTGAACTTGAGACGACGCAGCACGCCCAACTCGAAAGCGAGCCACCCGTTCGGAATTGTGCTCATACAGGTCTGGAGTCTGGAGTCTGGAGTCTGGAGACAAGAGACAAAGAATCGTTTGTCTCCGATTTCAGATTCAGGACTTCAAC
The DNA here is from genome assembly GCA_963811065.1 of uncultured Acidobacteriota bacterium. GTDB lineage: Bacteria > Acidobacteriota > Blastocatellia > Pyrinomonadales > Pyrinomonadaceae > QHXM01. The sequence continues at coordinate 519,873 of CAWEPR010000001.1, read as the reverse complement.
GTCCAGAGTTCCTTTCGCATAGGATTTGAGTTCGGGAATCTGTGGAAGTGAGAGAAAGGCACGCACAACGCGCGGGTCGAATTCAAGACCCGCCCACTCTGTCAAATACCTGCGCGCTTCTTCTTCTGTGTGAGCGGGACGAAAGGGGCGAGCATCCGTCAGCGCACTGTAAGCGTCTGCGACGCGGAGAATGCGCGCGCCGAGCGGAATCTGTTCACAACGCAGGGCGTCCGGGTAGCCGCCGCCGTTCCACCATTCCTGATGCCAGCGCACCAGTAGCTGCGCACCGCGATCCGCGCCTGCGCGAGCCGCTTCCTGCTCGCCAATCACCGGATGACGCGCAAGGTCGAGCCGCTCGTCTTCCGTCAACGCGTCCTTGCGCCTGATGTAATCGCGCTCCATTGCGACTTCGCCCAGATCGTGGGCGAGCGCCGCCAGCTTGAGCGAGGCGCGGTCCTGCTGCGCCAGGTGAAACTGCTTAGCCAGCGCATCGGCCAACTTCGCAATCCTGGCCGCATGCGGATTAGCATACCCTTCAAACTCATCCGCCGCCGTCGCCAGACGCATAAACGCCTCGCCCGTGATGCGCTCGTTCTCCGAAAAATCAAGGTTGATGGACATAAGTAGCTGGCAGTGGTCAGTGGCCGGTGGTCAGTGGTCAGTTTAAAGCAAAAGCACGAGCGCTGCTTAGCGCTTGTTCTTACTGTCCACCGACCACCGACCACTGACCACTAGCTTTTCCCTTTCAGCTTGTCGCGCAACCGACGCGCGGCGTCGTTCTGTGGATCAATCAAGAGGGCGCGCTCCAGTTCAGTATGCGCTCGTCGGATCAATCCAAGTTCACTGTAAAGCTCTGCGAGCATCACTTGATAAGAAGCATTCTTTGCATCGAGCGCGATGGCCGCTTTGAGTTCAGCTTCCGCGCTGCGGCGCAAGCGTTGCTCGCTGATCATGGCGTGGCCGAAGTGCGCGCGATAACGCGGCTCGGTCGGAGCAAGGCGCGCGGCTTCAGCGAGTGCCGCGATTGCCGATGCGCGATTGCCCTGTTGCAAGGCAGACAATCCCTGCTGAAATACCTCTTCAGCCTGTCGCGCCGTCGGCGGCATGTTAGCAGTATTCGGAGCCTTGCTGCTCGCTGGTCGCGTGCCCGCCTTGAGATTTATCTCAGCCTGTTTGGCCGCCGCTGTTGCTCTCGTTGTGCGCTCGGTTTCCTCCTGCTTGAGCAGCTTGAGATCATACGGGGCGCGCGACTGATTGCTCTTGAGTGTTTCGTAAGCCTGGGCAATCTGCGCGAAAGCTGACTCGATGCGCGCCAACTGTGCCGCGTCAGCGCCCCTGCGAAAGCGGTCAGGATGAAAGCGCTTGGCGAGCGCATAATAGGCGTGCTTGATGTCACCGGTATTCGCGCTCCGACGAACACCGAGCGTCTGGTAGTAATCCGTCGTACTGCGAATCCTGGCAAACAGCGCCTCTATCTCACTTTGCGCGTCGCGCTGCTCTTCGACCGCAATGGTCGCCTGCGTCACCGCCGGACTCTGTGGCTCACTCTTTGACTCTGCTTCAACAGGCGCAGCATCTTTTGCCGGAGTAGCTTTGACGGCGCGCGCCCTCGCTATCTCTTGAGCAGAGAGCGCCTGCGGCCAATTTTCGCGGCGCAGGAATCCTCCGAGCGCGAGCGCATAAACGATGTGCAACGTCTCGGCTTCCGGGAGCCCGCCGACGGTCAGTAATTCATTGATGCTCAGAGCCGCGTCAACGCGCGTCAGCACGAAAGCTTCGGTCGGCAGAAGATCAAGCTCGTCAGTCGCCGGAGATTCAGGAAAGAGTTTCTCGCTCTTATTCGTAAATCTTTCCGCAACGAATTCGACTGGCAGGCGGCGGGCGCTCTCCATCAGGAGTTTCTCTGACTTGATCGACACGCGAACGTCTTCGGCAAGTCGCACGCGCGGGTCGAAATCCCAATCGCCCTCCGTCCACAGCAGCAGATGGCAAAGCAGTTCAGACACCTGCCGCGACATCAACGCATCGAGCTTTTCCCGGTTCAATGCTCCCGAGGCAATTAACGCCGCGCCGACTTCCAGGTCAGATGTTTTCTCTCGAACTCCCGCAAACTGATGCTCAGGCAAAATGTTCCAGCGGCGCATGGACTCGTTCAGACGAAAGGCCCGCAGGTTGGATGCTGCGTAGATGATTTCGCCAGCGTCGAAATAGATAACCGTCCTGGCTTGCTCACGCGTCAGCCGCAATGCGCCTGAAAGCTCGGCGGCAGAGATTTCGCGTAGAAGTTCTGTCAGTGGGTGTCTCTGTAGTTGGCCAGCCATGCGCTCAAGTTCTGAAACGAGCGGCGCGCCTCTATATTCCCCAAGCAAATCAAGCAGCGAGACGCTCGATTCATCCTATCGGCATCATAACGCACGCGCACGGCAAAAGAACAGTGGGGAGAAATCAGTGGTCAGTTTCCAGTTTTCAGTTTTCAGTAAAGAATGAGCGATGGGCAGCGTCCCTGCTTTGCTTTTAACTGAAAACTGAAAACTGGAAACTGAAAACTGGCGCTATCTTGCCCTTTGACACTTCGATAATCCGCGCACTATAGTTACGGCTAACAAAGATACAGAGAAACCATGCGGTCCCCTTCGCTTGCCCGACAAGCGTGGGCACTCCATTTTTTTACGGGATATGAGCGAATTAATTACTGAAAATGTGTCTACAGCCATAGCCGCAGAAGAGGATAACTCGATTGACGCACGGCTCAGAGAGTTTCACTCTCTGAGCGCGGAGATTGTTGACCTCTTCTACACGCAGACCCTCTCGCCGGACATCATCAGCACCCCGTCAGGGGTTTGCGAAGCCTTTTCAAGCATGATCCTGCGCCATTGGGATTTGTGCTGCATCGTCATTTACCTGCGCGACGAGGACGGCCACCTGCGCGAAACCGCCATCCATTCGCATGAACATTTTGACGAAGCGAAGGCGCGCGCGGTCGGCGAGAAATTTGCCGCCGTCGTCGAGTTAAAGGGAGACGAGTTACAGGCTGGGGTGGACGAAAATGGCGACGAAGCAGAAAGCGAAAGCGAGCGGGATTTGCGTCGCACACTCGAAGCGACGGGCTTGCACGCGGGTGTGGCCGTGCCGATTCACGCGCGCGGCATGCTGGTTGGCGCGCTCGTCGCCATCACGGTCTTTCCCGAGCGTCTGCGGGCAGCTCTGAGTGGTCTTCGCTTCATCGCCGCGCCGGTCGTCATCGGTATCGGCAACGCCCGCCGCGCCGTAGCTTTGCGCGAGCAGAATCAACGCATCGAGCATCTTGTCGAAGAATTGCGGCAGCACAGTCAGGCGATAGAAGAAGCCAACCGCGAGCTGCGCCACGTCGCGCATTATCGTTCGCTCTTTATGTCACGCATGACGCACGAACTCAGAACACCTTTAACCTCAATGCTCGGCTTCGCAGAGATTATGCTCGACCATGAAACCTTAACGGGTGACCAGCGCCACTTCTGCGAAAAGATTCAGGCTTCAGGGCTGCAACTGAAAACGCGCCTGACGCAGTTGGTAGACCTCTCCCGCCTCGAAGCGGGGCAATCAGAGCTTTTCCTGCACGAATTTTCCCTGCGCGAGACGTTGCGCGAATCGTGCGCGGCGGTCGGGCGGCTGGCACAGAAACAGAATGTCACGATTGACTGCGACGCTGAAGCGAACCTTCCTTCCATCGTCTCCGATGAAGGAAAACTCCGGCAGGTGCTTTACAATTTCTTCGCCTATGCCATCAGCCGTAGCAACGAAGGGGAATCTATTCGCGTCCATGCCGAAAGCCGCACCCCGTCTCAATTTCAAATCATTATCGAGGACAAAGGCGCGAGCATTCAGGATATGTCCAGCATTTTCGAGCCGGTAGACATTGACGTGCCGAGCGAGAACGCCACCAACATGAACGAGCTCGGCCTCGCCATTTCACGCCGCCTCATAGACGTGTTGGGTGGAACTGTGAAACTGGAAAGCCCGAAGGCACAGGGTCTCAGAGTAGTCATCGAACTCCCCATCAGGCCAACGGAAGAAAGATAAAACTCTCATAAATCGTGAATCGTGAATCGTAAATGGATGAAAACGGCTTTTCTCTATTTACGATTTACGATTCACGATTTACGATGCTTTTATGTCAGAGCAAAAAACAGCTCAAGCCGAAGACTCGCAGGCCGCCATCGAAATCCGCGATTGCACGACGATGGCGGAATACGACCAGTGCATTCGACTTCAACGCGAAGCCTTTGCGCTGCCCGACATGGAAATCTCGCCGCGCCGTCACCTGATAGTCACACGGCGCGCGGGCGGATGGACCCTTGGAGCTTTCGCACAGGATGAGATGGTTGGTTTCGTTCATCACATGATCGCCGTGCGCGGCGAAAATGAAGTCATCGGTTATTCGCACATGATGGCGGTCGCTAAGGATTATCAGAACAAAGGTGTCGGCGCAAAATTGAAGTGGGCGCAGCGGGCGCGTGCGCTTTCTGAAGGAAGAAACTTTATCAAGTGGACGTGGGACCCGATGCAGGCGCGCAACGCACATTTTAATCTCAATCGCCTCGGCGTCACCGTGCGCTCCTACGGAGTGAATTTCTATGGCACGGATTACATCACGATGCCCCACGAGACAGACGAGAGCATCCACATTGACAGCGACCGTCTCTTCGCCGACTGGCAACTCGATTCAAGAAGAGTCGAACTGCTGGCCGATGGCCGTGCTCCCGCCACGGACTCCACTCCCGCAGCGACCATCGAAATCCCCTCGGACTGGCCTTCGCTCCTTAGCCACGACGCAGCCGCTGCGCGCCGCGAGCAACTACGCGTCCGCGCCGAATTTGAAGCAGCTTTCGCCGCCGGATTAATCTGCGCCGGTTTCCAGCGCGACAAAGCGCACCCACGTTATTTGCTCTTTAAGAGCGACGATGAACGATAGACCATAGACGATGGCTAAGAAAAACGCTCTTGCTTTTATCGTCCATCGTCCATCGTTCATCGTCAGTTGAGCTTATGCCTTTCACCCGTTTCGATCGTTATGTTGAGCGCCATGCGCGCGCCTTTACGGAGCGCCTGCAAACTATTTGCAGGATGCCGTCTGTGGCGGCGCGCGGGACGGGGATGCGCGCGATGGCCGAAGCCATCGAAAAGTTGATGCAGCGCTCCGGCGCGGGCACGCGCGTCTTCAAGCTCGGCAGCGGCTATCCCATTATCTTTGGCGAGTGCGGAGCCGGACAACACTGCTACCTGGTCTACGGCCATTACGATGTCGCGCCCGTCGGTCAACTAACGAGCTGGTCAACGGGGCCGTTTGCCGCGACCATTTCTGACGGCAAGCTCTATTCGCGCGGCGCGGCCAACAGCAAGGGCGATCTGGTCGCGCGTCTCGCGGCGGTCGAAGCCTACCAGAAGACCTTCGGCAAGCTGCCCGTCTGCCTGCGCTTCATCGTCGAGGGCGAAGCAGGCATCGGCAGCCCCAGCCTCTATCGCTTCACCAGCGAGAACAGGGAATTGCTCGAAGCGGAAGGGTGCATCTGGGAAGAAGGCAACAAGGACACGCAGGAACGCTTCGTCATCAGTCTGGGCTTTAAGGGAATCACTTTCATAGAGCTTCGCGTTCACGGTGCGCGCACAGATTTGCATTCAAAGTGGGGCGCGATTGTGCCCAACCCCGCGTGGCGGCTTGTGCAGGCGCTTTCGACCATCACCTCGCCAAAGGGCGTCATCACAATTGACGGGTTTTCGTCGCACCTCGCGCCCATCACGCCGGAAGATACGGAAGCCCTCAAAGAGATTCAACTGGACGAGGCCGGTCTCAAGCAGGAATTTCGCATCAGCCACTGGGTGCGCGGAATGCGCGGCAGCACGCTTGTCAAAGAGCACATCTTCGGGCCGACCTGCACCATCTGCGGAATTCAAACAGGCCACACCGATGCGGGGGCGAAGACGGTACTGCCGAGCCACGCGATGGCGCGGCTGGATTTCCGCCTCGTCCCGGACCTGACGCCCGAAGTGGTCGTCAATCTTCTGCGCGAGCATCTGGACGTGCGCGGTTTCAAGGATGTGGAGATCATCGAACTCGGCAGCGCGCCCGTCATCAAATCATCACCACAGTCAACCGTTTCTCGCGCCGCGATTGAAGCTGCGGTGGAAGTTTACGGAGAACCGCCGGTCGTCTACCCGCTTAATCCGGCGAGCGGCCCTGTGGGCGCAATCTGCGGCGCGAGCGATCCTCCCATGGCGGTCGTCTCCTTCGGCACGAGCTACGCCGGCTCGAACCCGCACGGCCCGGACGAAAACATCCGCCTCGAAGATTTCCTGCAAAGCGTCAAGTTCTTCGGGCGCGTCATTCATCATCTGGGTCAACAAGCGCGCCACTCAAAAGCAGCGGCCATAAAAGCTCAACTGCGCTCGTCCTCTCCAGAAACTAATCTCAAAGTCCGAAGCCTTCATATGCGGCTCTGCCACAATCTCAAACTTTTAATAAGATGAGGTTCATAGTCGGCTTGCCATCTTTGCCTATTCGGTTATGATGAGAAGGCTAATCTTCAACTAAATACAATAAAGGTGAGAGGGAAGTTGACGACCAACGTCCAAACAACGGAGCGCGAAATTGAGGGTCTGCGTGATGAGCTTCGCCGCCACGAAGAGCTTTACTACGTTCACGCCAACCCGGAAATCTCCGACGCTGAATACGATGATCTGCTCGCTCGCCTTCAACAACTCGAAACCGAGCACCCCGAACTCGTCACGCCCGACAGCCCGACGCAGCGCGTTGGCGGCCGCCCGGCGGAAGGCTTCAATGAATACGTGCATCGCCACCCGATGCTCTCGCTCGACAACAGCTACAACATAGAAGATCTGCGCGCCTTCGATGAGCGCTGCCAACGCCTTAGCGACGGGCGCAACTTCGATTACGTCGCGGAGTTGAAGATTGACGGGCTTTCAATCTCGCTTCACTACGAAGACAGGCGTGCTCGTGCGCGGCGTGACGCGCGGCGACGGGCGCGTCGGCGAAGACGTGACGCAAAACGCGCGCACGATTCGCAGCATCCCGCTCAAGCTCAAAACCGGAGATAAAAAGACCGGGGCTGAAATCGAAGTGCGCGGCGAAGCTTATCTGTCCAGAAGCGTCTTTGAAAAAATTAACAGCGAGCGCGAGGAAGCAGGCATGGCGCGCTTTGCCAATCCGCGCAATGCCGCCGCCGGAACGATTCGCCAGCTTGACCCGAAATCGTCGCCGCCCGTCGCCTGGATATGTTCGCTTACGACGTGATTGCGGGCGAGCGCAAACCTTTCAGTACGCATTGGGACGCGCTTAAGTGGCTCGAAAGCGCGGGCTTTCACGTCAACGAAAATCGTGAGCTGTGCGCTTCGATTGATGAAGTGATTGAGTTCTGTAACCAGATGGAGCTGAAGCGAGACGAGCTGGGCTACGAGATTGACGGCGTGGTGGTGAAGGTCAATTCGACGGCGCTGCAGGAAGAGTTCGGCGCGACGACGAAAGCGCCGCGCTGGGCCATCGCCTATAAATATCCGGCAAGACAGGCGACGACGCAGGTGCTCTCCATCGTCGTGCAGGTCGGGCGCACGGGCGCGCTGACGCCTGTCGCCAATCTTGAGCCGGTGCAGCTCGCCGGCACGACCGTCGCCCGCGCGACCTTGCATAACGAGGATGAGATCAGGCGGCTGGATGTGCGCGAAGGCGACTGGGTCTTGATTGAAAAGAGCGGCGAGATCATTCCGAAGGTCTTGAAAGTGATTGAGTCGCGCCGCACTGGAGTGAGAAGCGGTTTCGGATGCCGAAGAAGTGCCCGGTGTGCGGTGGAGTGATTTCGCGGCCAGAAGGCGAAGTGGTCTCGCGTTGTGTGGCGGCCGATTGTGCGGCGCAGTTCAAAGCGCGGCTGCTGCATTTCGCTTCGCGCCGCGCGATGCGGATAGAAGGTTTGGGCGAGCAGCTCGTCGAGCAGCTTGTCGAAAAGAAGATGGTAAGTGATGTCGGCGACCTTTACAGGCTTCAGCTTGAAGAGGTGGCGGCGCTTGAGCGGATGGCGGAAAAGTCTGCGGCGAACCTGATGGCGCAGATTGAGGCGAGCAAGACGCGCGATCTGTCTCATTTGGTCTACGGTCTCGGGATTCGTCACGTGGGCGAGCGCACCGCAGGAATTCTCGCGCGCCATTTTCGCTCGCTCGAACGCTTGAGCAAGGCGACTGTCGAAGAGCTAGACGACATTCACGAGATTGGCATGACCGTCGCCCAGAGTGTGCGCGATTGGTTTGACGATGCGGGCAATGTGTACCTGTGCGAGCGCCTGCGAGAGGCGGGCGTGCGAACGGAAATTGAGGGAAAGCGCGAGCGGCGCGCGAGATGAAGCGTTCGCTGGCAAGCAATTTGTCCTGACGGGAAAACTGGAAAGCCTGACGCGCGACGAAGCACGCGCCATGATCGAAGCGCGCGGCGGGCGCGTCACCTCAACGGTCAGCAAGAAAACGGATTACGTCGTCGCAGGCGAAGACGCCGGGTCGAAACTGGACAAGGCGCAGGAGCTTGGCCTGCGTGTGATAGACGAAGCGGCGCTTAAAGAGCTGCTCAACCAGATTAGTAAGATGCCATTTCACAGGATAAGATTTCAGTCTCGAAGCTGGAATGTCCTATTCGATATTCATAAACAGGAGACAGGATGAGCCAAACAGAACAGAAAACCAAACTCGAACTCGTTTACACACTCTTTTGTGATGACGTGAGACTGGAAGTCGGGAATAAACTCTCATTGATGGGTGTATTTCAGAACATCATGGTGCAGCAGGTGCCCGTGTCTTTGATTAAGTTCGCGGTCGTCAATCACTGGAAGGGTGAGGGCAAGCATTTATCGGAAGTGAGAATCCTGACGCCGGACAAGCAGCGCCCCGTCGTCGTTTCGCAGCCTTCGCCATTCGAGATTGCGCCGGGGGGCTTCGCCGACAACATCAGTTTCTTCGTCAACGTGACTTTTCCCGTTGCCGGTCAATACTGGGTGCAGACGCTCGTCAATTCGACGCTCTTTGACGAACAGCCGTTGATTGTCGCTGATTCGCAGGAGGCGAGATCAACAGAGAACTTTTCCGATGCTGTGAATTGAGCTTACAAGCTATTAGAGATTATAAAGTTTGACCTTGTAATTGAGCGTGTTGGGTTTGACCCCGAGCATCCGCGCCGCCCTTGCCTGGTTGCCGCCCGTGATGAGGAGCGCTTGCCGGATAATACTCGATTCATATTGGCGCACAGCGTCGTCGAGCTTAATCCCGTTCTCGATGTCCATCTGGCGAGCGCCTTGCGGCATCACCAATTCAGACATCAACACGTCGCCCTCAAGGGCCTGCGCTTCTTTCAGTAAGCTCAGCACCAAATCTTTCAGCCCCTGGACTCTGGTTGTGAGTTGAGGCGGTTCGGGTTTGAACCCTGCGCGTGGTGTGAGAGAGCGCAAGCGCCCCACTTGCCGACTCGGTGTGGAAGGTTTTAAGGCTGTCGCGTTCCTGCTCATGGATGGCCCCCTTTGAATTGAAAACACCACCAAGCTAGTTGTTGTGGCAATTATTTATTCGTTTGCCGGAGGAAAAAGTTCCGTAAAAAAAAGAGCGCGCACGAGGAAAAAACTTCTGGCCCTGATGTCCACAGAGTTCCGGCTGGGCCTTCCCTGTATTATTTAAACGAATTTAATGGCCCGCTTGTTACAGGTTAAGACGCAAAAAGAGGCGAGTTAGTTACATAACTCGCCTCTGAAGATAAGAATTTAAGGAAGATTTCATGCGGATGAGTGGATTTGAACCACCACGGTATCGCTACCACAGGCTTCTGAGACCTGCGCGTCTGCCAGTTTCGCCACATCCGCTCATTAACTGGTTCGATTTGAATATTACGGACTGAGGTGGAAACGTGTCAAGCAAGCCTCCCAAAACCTTTGGCACATCCTCAAACGCTCTCTGAGAATTCCGCTCCGGATTAGCTGCCAGTGTGAATTGCGATTGAGCTTGAGCTTCTGAGGCGGTTGCGAGCAGGCTGGCGTGATTGTTATAGTTGGCCACATTTTAGTTGCCGGAAAATAATGGACGAAACAGCAGTGCCCGCCTCCGATGAATTACGTGAACGTTTGGCGGAGGTGCGCCGCCGGATTGACGAGAGCGCGAGAAACTGCGGGCGCGATGCGGCGGAAATCAAGTTGATCGCCGTCAGCAAAACGCATCCGCCCGAAGTTGTGCGGCGAGCAATCCGTGCAGGCGCGAGCGATCTGGGCGAAAACCGTGTGCAGGAAGCGGATGGGAAGATCGCTGAACTGGGGCAGCAGAGCACGCGCTGGCATCTCATCGGTCATCTTCAGGCAAATAAAGCTCGCCGCGCTGTCGCGCTCTTTGACGTGATTCATTCTCTGGATTCGGCTTCGCTCGCCCGTCGTCTGGACCGATTGTGCGAGGAGGCGGGACGCGACGTTTTGCCCGTGCTGATTCAGGTTGATCTTGGGAGTGAGGCGACCAAGTCGGGGGTGAGCGAAGACGAATTGCCGAAACTGGTCGAGGTGGTCGTTGCGTCTCGGCGACTGCGTTTGACGGGATTAATGACGTTGCCACCGTTTTTTGAAGACAGGGAGCTGGTGCGACCCTTTTTTCGTCGCCTGCGCGAAATGCGTGATGCTTTGAGCGCGCGCGGAGTTTTCGGTGCAGGGCGGGGCGAGCTTTCGATGGGCATGAGCCATGATTATGAAGTGGCGATAGAAGAGGGCGCGACGTTTGTCCGCGTCGGGACGGCCATCTTCGGAGAGCGGCAGCCCGTGACGACAGGCAACGGGTAGTAAATCAAAAGTTGCTCTCCCGCGCTTTCATCTGGGCTATCAAATTCAGAGATAACTTTTTTATGTCTCTCATCTCATCAATTTATTTGTTTATCTGGTACGGCGTGGTGGCGATAATTATCACCGTCATTGTGCTGATGCTTTTGCGGCTCTTGTTGAATTACACAGATGCCAATCCATTCAGCAAGCCTGCGCTGCTGGTGCGGCGCTTCAGCGATCCGCTGGTTGATCCTGTGCGACGCGGATTGGCGAGAGCCGGACTCGACCCGAAAATCGCTCCCATCGGCACGATTCTCATCACGATTCTGTTGGGTTACTTCGCGCTGGAACTGGTCAGAACTTTCCTGATGACTATTACCGGCGTCATCCTGAGCCTGGATAGTGGAGCTATCGTCTCCCTCATCGGATGGGTGCTGTTCGGCGCGCTCTCGCTGCTCTCGCTTTTTATCTTCATGCGTATAGTTTTTTCGTGGGGCGCGAGTCCCGTTAATCGTGTCCTGCGTTTTTTGATTAAAGTGACCGAGCCGGTGCTTGGCCCTTTTCGACGCATCATTCCGCCGCTTGGGATGTTCGACATTTCGCCCATCGTCGTGTTGCTGCTGATTCGCCTGTTTCAAGAGGCGATTGGCGGAACGCTCATTCGCTAAGGCCAAGTTTGACTCTCGCGGCTGGAGGGAAAGCTCTGTTGATTCGATGTTTGGAGCAGGACGGCGCGCTCCGTTTTGCCGTGCGAGTTGTGCCGCGCGCCTCGCGCAGTTCTGTGGTGGGAGAACATGACGGGAGTTTGCGCGTCCGCCTCGCTGCGCCGCCCGTTGACGGAGCGGCTAACGAAGAACTCGTGCGCGTTCTGGCGCACGCCCTTGATGTTCCGGCACGCAACGTAGAGATAACGAGCGGCCACGCGTCAAAGGTCAAACACATTCGTGCCAGAGGCGCAGCGCGAAAACAGTTGGAAAATCTCGCACGCGGGGAAGAAAAGAGCCGTGATAAGTGATGGGTGACAGGCGATAAGAGAAATGCTGTTTCCTCTCATCCAGCACCCGTCACTATTACCCTGAAACGATGGAACTCAGTCGCTTCTGCCGACGTAGAGGAATGTGTAGCGAAATTGCGCGGCTCTATCCTCTTCACGTTGCGGAATCGTCTTTCGTCAAACTCGAAACTCAGAGTTTCCAAAAGCCGCAGCGCATAAGGGATGGAAGCGGCGCGTTTCCCTGTGTCCGAAGATTTTCACGCCATTAACAAATTAACGTGGTTTTAGGTTGGGCTGCTGGCCCCTGGTCAAAGAGGCAGGGACTTTCCCCTCTGCTTTATCACACGCTACGGAGGTTCTATGAAGATTCACTTTCGCCGGTTAGTTTCACTGACACTGGGCGTCTTGCTCGCGCTCTCCGCCTTCCAGCAGGCATTTGCCTTGCCCGCGGAGAGTTTCAGCGTGCCCGTCACTTACTTTAAGCTCCCGAACGGTCTGAAAGTCGTGCTTTCGCCCGACCCGACCGCGCCGACCGTCGCCGTCGCCGTTTACTATAAGATCGGTTTTCGCATCGAGCCGAAAGACCGCACAGGCTTTGCACATCTCTTCGAGCACATGATGTTTCAAGGCTCGCAGAACCTGGGCAAAATGGAATTCATCAAGATGGTGCAGCAGAACGGGGGCGTCATGAACGGCTCAACACGTTTTGACTTCACCAACTATTTCGAGATTATGCCCGCGCACAAACTTGAGATGGCGCTCTGGGCTGAAGCAGACCGCATGCGCGGCCTCGCTATCACGCAGGAGAATTTGACAAACCAGCAGGGCGTGGTCAGCAACGAGGTGAAAGTCAATGTCATCAACCAGCCCTACGGCGGCTTCCCCTGGTTAGACATGCCGCAGTACGCCAACACCAACTGGTACAACGCGCACAACTTTTACGGGGAGCTAAAAGATTTGGAAGCCGCGACGCTCAAGGATGTGCAGGATTTCTTCAAAACCTACTATGCGCCGAATAACGCCGTGCTGACGTTGGTCGGAGATTTCGATGTCGCTCAGGCTCGCAAGTTGATCGAAAAGTATTTCACGAACATTCCGGCGGTCAAGCAGCCCGCGACGCCCGATCTGGTCGAGCCGAAACAGGAGCAGGAGAAGCGCTCCGTCAAGAAAGACCCGCTCGCCAAGCGTCCCGCGCTCGCTTTCGCTTACCACATGCCGGAGCGCAACACGCCCGAATATTACGCCATGGGACTCTTAGACCAGGTTCTGCTACAGGGCGAGGACAGCCTGCTCTATCAGGAGTTGGTCAAGAAGCGCGGCTTTGCTGCGGGCGTTCCCGGTGGAATCAATCTGCTCGGCAACATGTACAACTACAACGGCCCGATGCTCTGGATGGGCTATCTCTTCCACGACAACGGTAAGACGGCAGACGAGATACTGGCAGCCGTTGACAGCGTAGTGGAGGGCGTCCAGGCGAAGCCCATTGACCAGAAGATGCTGGATCGCGCGCTCGTCAAACTGCGCTCCAACTTCTACGATTCGCTGGCGACCTTCAACGGCTTCGGTCGCGCAGACCTGCTCTCGAGCTTTGCGTTGTTCGACGATAAGCCGGAACGCATTAACACGCTCGAAGCGGAGTTTCGCAAGGTGACGCCCGAATTGATGCAACGAACGGCCCGCGAGTATCTGCGTAAGACCAATCGCACCGTTCTCACGATTGAGCCTGCCGCTGCCAAGTAGCCGGGGCCGTTTTTCTCTTTTTTGAAGAGATGGAGAATTCAAGATGAAGAAACATTTAATGATTGTTTTCGTCCTCGTCGTGGGACTAATCTCCGGGCCCGTCACGCTACTGGCTCAGGAACAGCAGAAACAGAAACCGCCCGAAGGGGGAGCGCCGAAAGCTTTTACGCTTCCGCCAAAACAGACCTTTACGCTGAAGAATGGGATGCGCGTTACCCTCGTGCCCTACGGCACTATCCCGAAAGTGACGGTCAGCGCCGTCGTTCGCGCCGGAAACTTGAACGAAAGCGCAGAGCAAATCTGGCTGGCGAATATCACCGGCACCATGTTGAAAGAGGGAACTTCGACCCGCAGCGGCGAACAACTGGCGCAGGATGCGGCGCGCATGGGCGGCCAACTCAACATCGGCGTCGGCGCGGATCAAACGACCGTGAACGGCGATGTCCTCTCGGAGTTTGGCCCTGAGTTGGTCGGGCTAATCGCAGACGTACTTCAGCGTCCGCTCATGCCGTCATCGGAACTGGCGCGCATGAAGAATGATCGCCTGCGACAGCTCACGATTTCCAAAACGCAGCCCGGCCCTGTGGCCAACGAGCGTTTCCGCCAGTTGCTTTATCCAAATCATCCTTATGGCCGCGTCTTCCCGACCGAAGAGATGGTTAATCGCTACACGATTGAGGACGTGCAGAAGTTTTACAAGGATAACTTCGGCGCGGCGCGCACGACTCTCTATGTCGCCGGGCGGTTCGACGCCGCCGCGATGAAGAAGGCCATCACACAGGCTTTCGATGGATGGACAAGCGGAGGAGCGCCCGTTGAAAATATTCCGAAGCCCATCGCGGCGCGCAACATCAACCTGATAGATCGTCCGGGTGCGGCGCAGTCAACCATCTATCTCGGTCTGCCCGTCGTCTATCCGGGCAATCCAGATTATGTCGCGCTGCAAGTCACCAACGCTCTGCTCGGAGGCTCGTTTGCCTCGCGCATCACCTCGAACATACGCGAGGCCAAGGGCTATACCTATTCGCCGAATAGCTCGCTTTCGACGCGCTTTCGTGATGCCTACTGGGTGCAGGTGGCCGACGTGACGACAGCCGTCACGGGGCCGTCGCTCAAGGAAATCTTCTTTGAGATAGAGCGCCTGCAAAAAGAGCCGCCGACCGAAGAAGAGTTGCAGGGAATCAAAAATTACCTGGCGGGGATTTTCGTCCTGCAAAACTCTTCGCGGCAGGGTGTGATTAACCAACTCGCGTTCGTTGATCTTCACGGACTGGATGACAAGTACCTGACCACTTACGTGCAGAAGGTCATCGCCATCACGCCCAAGGACATTCAGCGTATCGCGCAAACTTATCTGCTCGGCGACAAGATGACGCTCGTCGTCGTCGGCGACAAGAGCAAGGTGGCAGAACAACTCACGCCTTACGGCCAAGTCAACTAAAAACAGTGATGAGTAATGAGTGATGGGTGATGAGTAAGAACGGGTTTTCACTCATCACTCATTAATCATCACTTGTCCTTTCCCCCCGTTTCTCATATATTTCCTTTCCGCAAATCATAAAATCTCATACCGAAGGAATCTGGCTCGATGTCTGGACACTCTAAGTGGCATACCATTAAACATAAGAAAGGCGCGCTCGATGCCAAGCGCGGCAAACTTTTCACGAAGCTGATTAAAGAAATTCAGGTCTCGGCGCGCACGGGCGGCGGCGACGTGGACGCCAACGCGCGCCTGCGTAAAGCCGTCTCCGACGCTAAGGGTGCGAATATGCCCAACGATACGATTGACCGCGCCATCCGCCGGGGCACGGGCGCTGAAGAGGGCGTCACGTATGAGGAGATCACTTACGAGGGCTATGGGCCGGGAGGCGTGGCCGTGATGGTGGAGTCGATGACGGACAATCGCAACCGCACGGTCGCGGAGATTCGACATATTTTCTCAAAAAACGGTGGCAACTTGGCTACGGCGGGCGCAGTCGGCTGGATATTCGAGAAGAAGGGATACATCGTCGTTGGCAAGCAGGCAAAATCGGAAGATGAGTTGTTCGAGATCGTGACCGACGCGGGTGCAGAAGACCTGCGAGATGACGAAGAAAACTTCGAGATCATCACCGCGCCCGGCGATTTCGACACTGTGCTTGAAGCTGTCAAAAAAGCTGGCCTTGAACCTGAAGTCGCCGAAGTCGAGATGGTTCCGAAAGAGTACAAAAAACTCGAAGGCAACGAGGCCAAGCAGATGCTCAAGCTGATGGAAGCTCTGGAAGATAACGACGACGTGCAAAAGGTCTCGGCCAACTTCGACATCAGCGAAGAGGATATGGCAGGGGCGTAAAAAGCAGGAGACAGAAGTCAAAAGTCAGAAGTCAGAAGATAAAGGGCAGCCACCGATTCAACAGATTTGCTTTTCTTCTGAGCCCTACCTTCTGTCTTCTGACTCCTAATCCCTGCCTTTCCTCATGAAAGGATACTTCACATGTTCTTTGTCACCTTTCATCAGACGATCAGCAACGTCTATGCCTACGATGACGACGGCAACCTGCTCAACCCCAATAATCCGAATGTCCTTGATGAAGATGGAGACGAACTGCGCGGCATCTATCTGGAATCGGGTACGGGATACCTCTATGTGGTGGATGGCGGTAAAAAGGAGAGCAAGGTCTATTGTTATCAGGGGTCGGAGACGAGTTACAAGAAGTTGAGCAATTTCATCACGCCGACGGACGCGAATTCCATTGACCACCCGTTCGCGCTCGCGTTCGACGGGCAGGGAAACTGCTACGTGTCTAACCAGAATACGAACGTGGTTGCCGCTTTCCTCGTCGCCTCCAATGGCCAGAGCGCCAGCGCAGGGGCGGTCGCATCCTATTTAACGGCTCTTTATCCGTCAGGCACGTTCTTACAGGCAACGCTGGTGGCTTCATCCAAGAGTGACTTGCCGAAGGCGACGCAGACCAAGAATGTTCAGAAAGTGGCGAAGGAGTTGGGCGGCCTCAGTGTCGAGATAGATACCAAGAGTAACAAGGTGCAGAACTCTGTGCGCGACGTGGCCCTGTATGATCTCACTGATAACAACGACACCGTTCCGCTGCTCTTCGTCGCGGATGAGCCAGCCGGTCTGGTTCGCCTCTACGACCCACACACGGGACAACTTCTCAGAAGCAGCAATCCATTGAATTCTCCGGTTCACTTGTTGATAAACAATGGCACAATCTATGTCGGCGCAGGCGATCAGGTGCTGTCGAGTCCTGTGCCCAATCCCTATGATCCGAACGCGCCGGTGTGGGTTTTCACTCCCGTGGAGTTTTCTCCTGCTTTGCCCGCAGGCAAGTCGGTTTCAGGAATGGCATTTGATAGTCAGGGCAACTTTCATGTCGCTATCCGAACAAAGAATCTGGTCATGAAATACGACTCCACTTTCAGTAACGGAGTCAATTGGGTTTCAACTCCCATGCCTGACAATCCAGAGTTCCTGCTCTACATTCCTGATTAGTAAGAGAACTCAAATAATAAGTCATCAGACTTGACTGGTATGTTACAGTCTGTGACAGACGATTGATGTCGAAGATAGCAGGATAACCTTGATAGTTCGTCAACACTCTGGCGAAGGTCTGAATAAAATTTCGTGCGCGTTTTAGGAATTGATCCGGGTAGTGAGACGACCGGCTGGGGCGTAGTCGAGGGTGAGGCGCGGCGCTACACCCTTGTCGAATACGGCACAATCAAGGCTCCGCCGCGCGAGCGCTTTTCAGCGCGACTGTTGAAAATCAGCGATGGCATTGAGGCTCTAATCGCGCGGCACAAGCCGGACGTTTGCTCTGTGGAAGAGGCTTTTTACGCGACGAACGTCAAGGTCGCTCTCAAACTCGGACAGGTGCGCGGCGTCGTGTTGCTGGCAGCCGAGCGCGCCGGGTTGGAGATTGGCGAGTATAGCCCGCGACTCATCAAGCAGACGGTTGTCGGCTACGGCAACGCCGAAAAACATCAGGTTCAAGAGATGGTGCGCGTGCTGCTTTCGCTCAAAAGCGTGCCGGAACCTCACGACGCAGCCGACGCGCTCGCCATCGCCATCTGTCATTTCCATCACGCTGGCGTGAAGAGTAGAATCCTCGCCGCTGAAGCCCGCGTGAAACTGTCATCCGTGTCACCTGCGACTCGTCGCCGCATGCTTCGTTAAACTTCACAAACGGAGCGCGCGAGCGGGCGAGTATGTCGCCTCCATCAACCTCACCTTGCTGAAAGGAGACAAAGGAGTGTGTCTTCATTCCTCACAAATCAACAGAGCCTTCACCTCGGCAGCGTTTATCATCTGCCTCATCTTTTTGACTACACAAACCCCGGCGCAGCAGCGGCGTGCGCCCGAAGGCGGGCAGCGAGCCGTCGTCGTTGACGAAAGGCTCGCGGCGCTGCGCGATGCGCCAGACTTTACGGCGACCCTGTTGCAGAGAATGGGTCGTGGGCGCATGGTCGCAATTCGCGGAGCCAGGCAAACGCCCGACGGTGTAACGTTTTATCGTGTCGGGGTGACGAAAAGAACGGGAGGCTGGATACAGAGCGAGGCGGTCGTCTCAACAGTGCGCAAGCGCGATGACGAACGCCTGTTGCGGCTGATTCAGACCTCCGAGGATTTCGACCGTATCGTTCGAGCGCGTATCTTTCTGGATATGTTTCAGAGGTCGCCTCTGCGTCCGACAGTGCTGATGCTTTATGGAGAGGCTGCGGAGCGGGCTGCCGGAAGATTGTCGCGCGATGCCGTCAGGCGTCTGGACGAGAAAGAGATGGCGGCGGGCGGTGCTCCAGTCTTCAGCTACTTCCTCAACTACAACGGGCTTGACCGCTACCGAAGGCAGGGCATTACTTTTATCTTCGACCGCGCGACCAAACAGTTTCATTATGACGGCGCGAGTTGGCGGGAGATTATTCGACGCTATCCGCGTAGTCCTGAAACGGCGGAAGCACAGAAGCGACTAGACGCGCTCTCTGCATTTGCTGCGCGGTAAGGTTTGGAGCGAACTCGCGGTCATTACCGCTCCGGCGTTGCGCGCCGGACAGCCGGAAGTGTGCCGTCTTAACTATCAAAAGCACGTTAGCCAAACTGACGGGGATTGGCCGACGTGTGTTACCATAGGAGCAGAAATGAGCGACCAAGAGCCTGAAAATAATCACCTCATTAACTTCATTGCCACCACGGTCGAGACCATGCGCGACCAGATGGCGACAAAGAGCGACCTCATGCAGCTTGAGGATCGGCTTTCGACCAAGCTGGAAGTTGAGATTACTGCTGTGCGCGGCGATATAGAGCAGATACATTTGCGGCTTGACTCTATTGAGCGGGCGCTTCGGGCGCGGCTCGATCAGCTTGAAACTGAAATGAGCCGATTACGCAGCGTGCTGTATCTGCTGGTTAAAGACAGGCCGGATATGCTGCGTTTGTTGGGACAACCGCCTCCTCTGAGCGACGAGGGGCGTCCCTGATTCAGCGCCATTTCATTCATCACTTTTTTACTGACTCCTGCGCGCGCTTGAATTCCAACTCCTTAAAGTCGAAGTCCGGGTTCGGCACGTCAATCTTCATCTCGTCTACCTGACCGCGAGCGTTGAGGGTGAAGGTGACGAAGCCTTTGGGAAACGGGTAGACGATTGACGAGCGCCACTTGACGCGGAAGGTATCGTATTGCCAGTGCTCAAGGTCGCCGACGAAATTTGGCGAAGGGATGAGCCGGAGAACCAGCTTGCCATTCTCTTCCATAATCTTAGCCTCGCCGTACATCTCTCCCGCGTAGCTCCCGGCGTATCTTTCTAAGGGAAGCGACGGCTGAGTATTCTTAGCCCGCGCCGCTTCGAGTTTCTTCTCGTCGTCTTTCCTAGCTTCCATGGAAGCCTTCCTTTGCGCCAGAAACTCTGCGCTCCAGTCGCGAAGCGGCACGCCGAGGTAGAGATCGAAGACTCTATTCACC
This sequence comes from uncultured Acidobacteriota bacterium, assembly GCA_963811065.1. Classification (GTDB taxonomy): domain Bacteria; phylum Acidobacteriota; class Blastocatellia; order Pyrinomonadales; family Pyrinomonadaceae; genus QHXM01. Next base: position 500,371 of record CAWEPR010000001.1, on the reverse strand, counting down.
AGACTGGAGGGCAGCACGGTTTCGCTATTACTCAAGACCACCACGCCCAGATTCTCTTCTGGAATCAAGCCAACCTGAGAGACCATCCCGTCAAGATCCCCGCCATGAGAGACCACTTTGCGCCCATGATAGTCGTACAAAAACCAGCCGAGGCCGTAGGCGTAGAAATGGCGCGTAGGAAGAAATTTCTCACCCTCTTCGCTGATGGGAAAGCTCAGGTGCGGCGTCCACATCTCGCGGGAGACAGCCGGGCTGAAGATTTGTTTGCCGCTATACTTTCCCCGGCCAAGCTGAAGTCTGAGCCACTCGGCCATCTCGGCAACATTGGAATTGATGCCCCCCGCCGGGGCGACGCTGTCAATCAGGTGGTAGTTGATGACGCGAACCTTGCCGTCCACCTCGTTATGCGGTGTTGCTATGTTACCTCCGGCTTTGAATGCTCTGATGCTCGTCACAGTTGAGGCCATTCCCAGCGGGTTGAAGAAACGCTCCCTGACAAACTCATCCCAGCTTTTGCCAGTCACGGCGGAGACCACTTCTCCGGCGGCAGCAAACAGGATGTTCTGATAGCCGAACCGGCTTCTGAAACTCGAAGTCGGCTTGAGGTATCGTATGCGACGCAGGAGTTCTTTGCGGTCGTAGATGCTTTCGTACCAGAGCAAGTCGCCGCTGAAGGTGGCGAGGCCGCTGCGATGGCTGAGCAAATCACGTATCGTCAGCTCACGCGTGACGTATGGGTCGGAGAGTTGAAACTCCGGCAGATACTTCGTCACGGGGTCGTCCCATTTGAGCTTTCCTTCGTCAACGAGGATGCCGAGCGCGGCGGCTGTGAAGGCTTTTGAATTGGAAGCGATGGCAAAAAGCGTGCGTTCGTCAACGGGAGCGGGCTTGGCCATTTCCCGCACTCCGTAGCCTCTGGCGAAGATCACTTTGTCGTCTTTGACAACTGCGATGGCAAAGCCCGGAACGCTCCACTCTCGCATGGCCTTCTGCGCATACTCGTCAATCGCTTTGAGACGGGCGTCGGTTTCCTGCGCGAATGCAAACTGCGAGAGGGGGGCGAGCAGGAGAAGTAGGAATACCAGACTGAGACGTGATGATTGCCGAAACATGGTCAATGCCTTTCGCTGAAGGTTTCCAGATGTTAGCCTCCGGTAGTAGCATAAAGCCCGATTTTGTACAATGCATGAAAGCCATTATGACTCCGACTACTGTTGCCATCAGCGGGTTCTCATCGGATGCGGGTAAGACGACGCTTCTGTGCGAGTTGCTGCGGGCTTTCCCCGGATGGGAGGCCATCAAGATTACGCGCGGGCACTATCGTTCGTGTGGCAAAGACCCGCACGCCTGCTGTGTCAGCCATCTCTTGAGCGAAGAGCCTGTCATTCGTTCGGGTCGCGCAGAGACTTACACGCCCGGCAAAGACACAGGGCGCTACTGGGATGCGGGAGCTGCCAACGTTCACTGGGTGATTGTGACCGACAATCAGGTCGAAGAGGGTCTCAAGCGCGCTCTCGATCGTGTGCAGGCGGAAGGCGTCTTCATAGAAGGCACGAGCTTTCTGAAATACAAGGACGTGGATTTTGCTTTGATGGCCGCGCGTTCATCTGGCGGTAAGATCAAGCCTTCGGCGCGGCGTGCGCTGGCGAAAACCTCAGCTATCTATTTGTTTGACGACCAGCCGGGCGATGTTGCAACGGCGCGCGAGCGGTTTGCGTCCTGGTCTCAGACCTCCGCCGAAAGCGACCTTCTGAGTCGTTTGCCTGTTTGCACCTCACAGGAACTTCCGCAAATAATCGCCCGCATTCGAGCCATTCATACGGTGGTTGCGGCTTAAATAAGGCCGAAATCTACAACGTTTTCTGCCGACAGCTTTTTGCCTGCGCCCTTCTGTCTTTCTCTGTAAGCTTTCGGTCATTCAGATGAATATTGTGCTGTCGGCTCTTGTCTAAAAAAGATTGTTGCAAAATCCGGCGCGCGCGGTTAGATTGTCGGCGGCTCAACTACAAAAAGCATGTGGAGGTTTCCCCCACCGAAAGGGTCTGCCTCTACGTCATCATCAACACTAAGGGAGAAATAAAGTGCCGACCGGAACATGCCCTGAATGCGATGCGGATGTCCACGTTGATACGGACGCGGAAAAAGACGATGTAGTCGCGTGCGAAGAGTGCGGGACTGAACTGCAAGTCGTCGGACTCGATCCTGTCGAGTTGGACATCGTCGAAGAAGACGATTTGGCTGACGACGACGACGAAGAAGAAGATTTCTGAAAGACAGGGGTCAGTGGTCAGTCAAGAACAAGAGCGAGACGCAGCGTTCGTGCTTTTGTCTTTAACTGACCACTGACTACTGACCACTGTTCTTATATCCCGGGCGACTCTGGCGAACGGTGAGGCCGCGCGGCGCTTCTATGCGAATGGTGTGGAAGCGTCCGTCGCGGCGTTTTTCTTCAGGCGGATAGAAAGCCAGCACGTAAGCCGAGGTGACATCTTCGGCCAGAGCGCGAAAGAGCGGCCCGAAATCCCTTTCGTTCGCATAGACGTTCGACCCTCCGGTCTTCTCGGCCAGCCCGCTGACATCCAGCGGCGTCGGCAGCGGTTGACGCTCAGTCGAAACCAGCATCCTTGAGAATGATGGCAGCGTGACGGTGTAAACGCTCACGTCCGCAGCGTTGGCGCGCTCGATCACCGTACGCGCCGAGACCGTATCGCCGACGGGAAAACCGTCCGTCACAACGATGACCGCGCGCTTCATCAACCGGCGCTCGCGCGTGCGCGGCGCTTGACGGACGAGCAGGCGAACGGCATCGTCAACCGCGTCGTAGGTGTGTGTCGAAAGTCCGTTCGGCTCATTGGGCAGGCGCGCGAAAGCGCGTTCGAGCTTCTGCTGGTCGCTCGTGAAATTCTGAAGCGTCTTGACGTTCATCCCGAAGGTCATCACGGCAAAGAGCGAGGAGCGATCAACCGCCAGCCGTTTGGAAAAAATGTTCATCGCGCTTTGCAGCCGTTCCATCTCCTCGACGGTCATGCTGCCTGAGACATCCAGCGCAAAGACGATGGCGACGGGACGCTGCTGGCCGCTCCGCTTCTCGACATTGTAGAAAGCGATGGGGCGCTCAACGTCGTCTTCGTAGAGCTTGAAATCTTCGACGCGCAGATTTTTGACGGGCAGCCCCGCAGCGTCTGTCACCGTCGCGTCCACCGTCACCAGATCAGTTTCAATCCGCAGGACTTCGTCGGGGTCGTCCTGCTCTGGCGGAGGAAGTGCGCGGCGCGGACGCTGCTGTTCCTGCGTTGGAACGTTCTGCGCGATACAGGGCGACGAAATGAGCGTGCCATTGACGAGCAGGCAAGAAAAAAAGGCCGATTCGCGCCGGGCGTAGCCAGCCACCGGGGGCAATTCTTAGCGATGCGCTTGAAGGGAACATAAACGCCGGAAACCGAATTGAAGGTGATGAGACGAGCGTTCATCCTTTGCTGTAACTCGTCTTGAGCCGGATTGTAACATCATGGCCGCCCCGCTCACAGCCGTTCATCGAAGGCTACGCTTCCGGCGAAGATGAAATGCGTTAATCAGGTAGTAGTCAATCGGGCAACAGAAAGTGCAATGTCACGCATCAATCAAACTGCTTCAGGCAGAGATGGCTGGCGCGCAACTCCCCCGGCACATGCTATAATGCGCGCCACAGCCCGGCGCGCGCTTACAGGAAAACCATTGCTAATATTGAAAAGAGAAGTTATGAGTAGATTGAAAACGACTGCCGCGTTGTTCGCTGTCATTTTACTGGCTGCGGGCGCAGCGTTCGCGCAGGACAGCAGCACGGGCGGCATCAAGGGTAAGGTCAGGGTTAAAGGAGAAGGGCCGTCTGCGAATGTCGCCGTCAGCGTGCGGCAGAATGAGCGCGAAGTGATGCACACCGTGACGGATAGCAAAGGCGAATTTCAAGTTACAGGTCTCGCTCCCGGTTTCTACGGATTGACGTTTCACAAGGAAGGCTTGAGCGCGGGCGCGCTTGAAGGCATTCAGGTCAAGGCAGGGAAGACGAAACAGCTTCCAGACCGTTTGATTCTGACAACCAATGTCGCCTCCGTTGCCCGGCTCTGGAGCAGCGTCTTCGACGAAAACGGCCTGAGCATTCCCGGCGTCCGTATTGAACTGGCGCGGCTCGATTCAGGCGGGATGCCGAAAAAGATTGACGGGCGGCTGACCAATGAAAGCGGGCAGGCAGTTTTTCGACTCTCGCCTGACAAGGCTATGTATCGCCTCACAGTCAAGCGCGAGGGCGCAGAAGCACAGTCGAAAGATGTGGAAATAGACGGCGCCATGAGCTATCGCGTCGCTTTCACGATTCAGCGCCCGCCGAAATAGCGCGGGCGCGGGGTGATTTTCGATGGACGATGCAACACCCCCATCAATGAAGTCGCGCGAAGAGTTTTTGACTGCGCGGCAGCTTGCCGCCATCCTACAGGTGAGCGAGACAACCGTGCGCCGCCTCGCGCAAAAGGGGCGCATCCCCTCAGTTCGCATCACGCCCCACATCATTCGCTTTCATCTGAAGGCCGTGCGCGCCGCGCTGGATGGCGCAAAACACTCTCGGCGCACTGTTGAGGATATGGAAGTCGAAAGCGCGCAGCTTTCGTTCGCGGACTTGCTTTCAAATTAGCCGCCAACATTCACCACCAATGCACAAAGCCACTAAGAGAAAACTTAATTCCTTAGTGGCTTTGTGCTTTTGTGGTTTAGATAGGCTTTCTAATTTGCACGCCTCTGCGATGCTGCCTTCAATGTGCTCGATAAATCTATCCAGTGACCGTCACGCTTAACGTAGACGCGCGGGTCTCTGATGGGAAATCTTTTAGCAAAGCCCGGGTTCGTGGCCAGGAAACGCCTGACGGTCGCGCGATCGCCCGTCGCCACGCGCCACCTTCCTTCTTCACGCACCAGGTATTGCTGCGCCACAATCTTTCCTTCAGCCTGAATGGGGCGCTCGACGCTGCCGTACATCACTGTGTCAACCACTGCGATGTCTCCTGAGACGCGCACCGCGCCAATCTCCATGCGGTCGAGTTTGTACGTGCCGCTCGAACGACGCAGCATGTCAACGAAACGCTCGCGCGAGAGGCGCGACCGCGAAGCGGCAGGCAGCACATCGTAAAGCTCACCGTAGCGTCCCGCCTTCAGTTGCTCAAAAACCGTCTGCGCCACATTGCGAACTTCTGTTTCATCAGATGGCGGAACGGACAAAGCGCGTGCGGGCAGCGATGCGACAAGAAGAAGCGCACAGGCCGCGAGCAGGATTGAACATCTCTTATTCTTCATCTTCATCTTCATCAGAGGCGTCCCGTTCATCTTCGGTTGTCTCTGTCTCTTCCTTGATCTTTCCGCGAATCTGGAATCGGTAATTGAGAATCCATGCGATTGCTCCGAGCGCCGCCAAAACAAACGCCGCATCGTAATTCTCACGCAGTAAAAAAACGGCAGCCGCAATCAGCAACAGGATTGAAGCGATAGTCCAAATACTCACCCTGGGTAACACGTCCTACTTAACCGTCACCGGGATCGAAGTCTCAATGGTGCGCGGCGGGTAGCACGCCTCTTCATCGCACGCTTGAATCCGCAGCTTGCCTTTGAGCGTCTGCGCCCCCTTCTGCGCGTCGGCTGCTGCGCTCAAAGGAAGTTTGATCTCCGTCTCGCCTTCGTAGACCGCCAGCGGGTCTTTGGAGAAAGCGAACTTTCTGGTGACGGAGGACGGGTAAACGGGCTTGCCCGGCGTGATGCCTCCGCTCGGCTCGACATTCAACTCCGTCGCTTTCAGGTAAGAGAACGACGGCGGGTTGGCGTTGATGTGATAGCCGCTGGCAATCGTCAACTTGATGGACGCCTCGGCTGAAGCCCCGGCTTTTATCTCGACGGTCGCTGGCTGCGCGCGCACCACATCGGCGGGTGGAGTTTTGGTTGTTGTCTCGCCGGGAGTCGAACCGTTTGCAGCGGTGGGCGTGTTTGAAGAAGCCGTGCCTGTGTGCGAGGGTTCTGTTTGAGAGCAGGCGGAAAGGAAAAGAGCGAACAGGCAGTAAATGATGAGTAAGTGTTTTTGAGTCATAGTCAGATTAGTTACGTGAAATTTCGGCCAGCGGGCGTCCTCGAAAGAAATTGCGCGCCGCCACAACCATGCGCCGCAATCGTCGCAAGACTTTTGGGAGAATCCATGCGAGCAGCAGCAGGAAAATTAAGATCACCACGAGCATCACGACGGGGTGGAGAACAGCCAGCACAGCCGCGCCAATGGTGATGACATCTTCGAGAATCGAAAGCGTCCAATTCGAGAACGGCTCAGGGCTGGTATTAACCGCAGCCCGCGCCGTCGCCTTTGTCCCGTGCGTTGACAGCGCCAGCCCGCCGCCCAGAAGTAACGCAACGACCTGCACCGTCGGGTTCAACTCCGATGTTGCCGCACCCGCGACGATTGCTCCCGCCGGAACACGTATGAACGTATGAACCGCATCCCACAAAGTATCAACGAGCGGAATCTTATCGGCGACAAACTCAATCGCGTACATAAAGAGCGCGACGCCGATGACAATCCAGTTATCCAGAACATGCAGCCCGCCCGGCAACTGCGCCCACTGATAATGCTGCATCAAACCCAGCGCCGCAACCGTCGCATACAGATTGATGCCTGACGACCACGCCGCGCCGAATGCCAGTCCAAGAATGGAAAGCATGGACATAACTAAAAGCAGAATCCAGAAGCCAGAATTCAGGAGTCAGAATAAAAACAGAAGCGTTTGCAGCCTTTCATTCTGTCTTCTGGATTCTGCCTCCTGAATTCTGCTTTTACCCTTCCTCTTCCTCTTTGCCTTGCGCGTCGCCCTTTTTGATGCCGAATTTTTCGAGGCGGTATTGGAGCGTGCGGAAAGTCAGGCCGAGAAGTTTGGCAGACTTGGTGATGTTGTAATCCGTCTGCTCCATCGCCTGAATAATCAAGCTGCGCTCGACATCCTCAAACGAGATACCTTCGGCAGGCAGCTTGAAAGCTCCCTCGGCAGCGGGACGCGCTTCCTGTCTGACTTCGAGCGGTAAGTCCTCGACCGTGATGAGGTCGCCCTCGCAAAGCAAAATCGCGCGCTCAATGGCCGATTCCAGTTGGCGCACGTTGCCGGGCCAACTGTAATCCAGCATCATCTGCCGGGTCTCAGGCGTCAGCCCGCGCACCAGCCGCGAGGTGTTGCGGGTGTGCTTCTTCAAGAAGTAGTCAATCAGAACGGGGATGTCATCGCGCCGCTCGCGCAGCGGCGGCACGTCAACCGACAAGACGTTGATTCGATAATAGAGATCGTCTCTGAATCTGCCGTCGGCGACCATCGCGCGCAAGTCACGATTCGTGGCGGCGACGACGCGCACGTCCACCTTCATCGTGCGCGTTCCACCGACGCGGCGAATCTCACGCTCCTGAAGTGCGCGCAGGAGTTTAGCCTGCATTCCGATGTCTAACTCGCCAATCTCGTCCAGAAAGAGCGTGCCGCGATCCGCGACCTCGAAAAGACCTTTCTTCTCGGCGTGCGCACCCGTGAAAGAGCCTTTCTCGTGACCGAAGAGCTCGGATTCAAGCAGATTCTCGTTGATTGCCGCGCAGTTGACGGCCTGAAACATTTCGGCTGCGCGCGGAGATTGATTGTGTATCGAGCGGGCAATCAATTCCTTGCCCGTGCCCGACTCGCCCCGTATCAGCACGGGCGAGCTTGAGCGCGCAACTTTCAGAATCATCTTCTTGACGGCTTCCATCTCCGGCGATGCCGAGACGATTTCAACGTCCAGTGCGTCGAGGCGTTTGAGCGCCCGGCGAATGGTCTCAAGCAGCGTGTCCCGGTCGTAAGGCTTTTGCAGGTAGTCGAACGCGCCGCGCCTGAGAGCATCTTTCGCGGAATCAATCGAACCGTGCGCCGTCAGGAGGATGACGATGATGCTTGAGTCCTGCGCGAGCAGGTGCTGCAAAAGCTCTATGCCGTCCATGCCCGTCATCTTCAGATCGGTCAGCGCCAGATCGAAGCGGCGTTCTTTGGCAAACTTGAGCGCCGCCTCCCCGCTTGAGGCGGTCGTCACATCATAGCCCTCGCTTGACAGAATCATTTCCAGAATTTCACGTTGCGACTTTTCGTCATCAACTACAAGTATGGTCTTCCGCGCCATTCACATCTCCTCATCACTTAGCTGATTAATAATAGTTGACAGAATAAATGCTCGTCACCGGCTTGTCACTCGCCGCTTGTGACTTTATCGCTCGCGCTTGCCGCCGATGTCGGTAAAGTAATGGTAAACGTCGTTCCCGTGCCCTCTTTTGATTTAACGGAAATCGTGCCGCCGTGATCGTCTATGGCTTTTTTGACGATGGCGAGGCCGAGTCCCGTGCCCGTGTCTTTGGTTGAAAAATACGGCTCGAAAACTTTAGAGATGTCATCGGGAGCGATGCCGCGTCCCGTATCGGTTATCTCTATGCGGGCGCTGTGCCCGGAGTTTTCGGATGAGATGCTGATTGTCAGCTTGCCTCCATCTCCGTCAATCGCCTGCATGCCATTGATGATTAGATTGGTGAAGACGGAGCGCAGCGCTTCGGCATCGCCGATCACGGGTGGAACATCATTCGTTTGCTCGACGCGCGTTTCAATCCCGCTTTCGGCGGCTTTCACTTCAACCATCCGCAGCGCGTCTTCTGCCTCCGCGCGCAAATCGAGCGGGCGCAATTCCAGCGGTGAAGGACGCGAGTAGTTCAAAAACTCCGAAATGCGCGTATTGATGCGAGCCACTTCCACCTTGAGTTGCTGCGCCAGGCGCTCGAAAGTTTCGCGCTTCTTTTCATCTTCGGGCGCAAATTTCGTGCGGAGATGGTCGAGCGTCAGGTTGATGTAGTTAAGCGGGTTTCTGATTTCATGCGCGATGGCCGAGGCCAGACGACCCACGACAGCAGATTGCTCGGCTTGATTGAGTTGCGTTTCAAGCTCGCGCGTGTGGCTGAGACGGGAAATCATCTCGTTAAAGCGCGAGGCCAGTTGTCCCATCTCATCCGCGCGGTCTGCCGCCGGAACGCGGAAATCAAAATCACCAGCGGCCACTCGCCGAGCTGCGTTTGATAAATCTGTAATCGGGCGCGTGAAACGCCAGACCAGAAACATGACGCCGAGTATCGCTACCAGTAAGACGGGCAGCGTGTAAACGAGCGGGCGAACCGCCTGGTTACTCCAGAAGCTCAAAGGGTCTCTGAACGACCTGAGAACGACGATGACGTACCAGCGGCCTTTCTCCGTCTCAACGGGCACAGCGTGTGATTCTGCGGGAGCACCTGCGGTTTGATTTTCAGTGTTGTTTGGGAATCGCGCCCGATCCTCTGGCGGCAGGTAATTGCGATTCATCACAGGCGGCAGCGTTGTGATGTCTTGCAGCTTGCGCTTCGTGTATTCTCCATTGACCTTCAGGAGTTCAAGGTCAAGGCTGTCCACAATATCCCACTCGTTGTTCACAATAATGATGTTGGCAACACGACTCGTTTGCGGATCAAGGAGCGGATTGTTTTGAAGACTGATTAATTCGACGAGACGAGGCTTATCTGAGACACCTTTAACTCCGAGTGATACTCCGGCGATTAACGCTTGCTCCTGCATTTCTCGCATGCGTCTGCCATTTCTCGCGGCGCGCAAATTCAAGAGGTACTGTGTGCCAAGCGTCAGGGCTAGCAAAGCGGTCAGCACCAGCAGCAGCCGCCCGCGAAAACTTGAAGTGAACCGTAGAGCTTTCATACTTTCTCGTCAGTCGAACAATGGCGCGCTAAGTTGACGCGTCCCGCGACCTCTTTATCAGCTTACTGGCGGGAGACATCACCCCCCATTATAGACCATATCAGCGCGCTTTATTTTTTGTTGCCCTCAACCACTTCAGATGTTATAGTTCGTGGCGGTCTCAACGCAAACTCCCCAGAGGCCGCTCAAAAAGGGAATTCTCCCACCTCACCCGTAAAGTGCGAAGGTCGCAAAGAACCTAAAACTGTTGAAGGAGCGTTTTGAAGAAGCTCGACACTTCAAAATTTATCTTTAACTTGACGCCGGACGCCGAAAAGCTAGAAGACGCGCCGGAGAAAATTTAAGTAACGTCAACGTTAGGCATTCGTTCGTGTTCGCGTTCGAGACCCTAACTCGCGAGGTTAACCCCTAGAGATTTTTTTAACTGCGAGGACCAGTCAATGACCCAAACCCAGCGTACCCTGTCCCCCGCGCGTTTTGCGCTCAGCTTTCTTCTCTTCATCACGCTTATTTCCACCGGCACTTCCTGGGCTAAAGATAAACGCCCTGCTAAATCCGCCAAAGACAAACGTCCGGCTGCAAAAGCCCAAGCTTCGCGCAACGATAAAAAGTCGCGCGAATCGGCGCGCAACCAAAAAGCCCGTGCGGATAAGAGTCGTGGTCGGTTAACAGCTAAAGAGTCACGCGTTGACAAGCGACGCGACAGCCGGAGTTCTGCTAGGGAATTGCGCGCTGCGAAGAAAGAGACGGACAGGCGCGGAGGGCGCGCTCTTTCAAAACGCGAGCGACAATTGGAAGCTCGCCGTTATGCAGAGCAGCGGCGGCGTGAAATCGCTGAGGCGAGAAGGCGAGCGGAGATTGCGCGTCAGGCGGCAATCGCCCGCGCCCGCGCGATTGAGGCGGCGAGACGCGACGAGGCGATGGCGAACATTGCCAGAGATGACACGACGGGCGAAGACCTGGAGGTGCGCCGCGCAGCCGTCGCTGCTCTGGGACACCGCGCTGGCACGGTCGTCGTCATGGACCCGAAGACGGGGCGCGTTTACACGGTCGTCAATCAGGAGTGGGCGCTGAGGAAAGGGTTCAAGCCCTGTTCGACGATTAAGCTGATGACGGGGCTGGCGGGTTTGACGGAGAAGATAATTGATCCCGTGCAGACCGTCTCTGTCTCAGACCGGCGCTATGCGATTGACCTGACGGACGCGATGGCATATTCCAACAACGGCTACTTCCAGAATGTTGGAGGGCGCGTCGGGTTTGAACGTCTCATCACTTACTCGCGCGAGTTGGGGCTGGGTGAGCGGACCGGAATCAACCACGCCAACGAGTCGCCGGGACGCGTGCCGCTTTTCAAGTCCGGCTACGCGGTGAATCACATGTGCTCGCACGGAGACGATTTCGAGGTCACGCCGATTCAACTGGCAACGCTCGTCTCGGCCATCGGCAACGGCGGCAACCTGCTTGTCCCGCACCTGCCGCGCACGCCGCAGGAAGATGCTCAGTTCAAGCGAGTCGTCCGCCGCAAGCTAAACATTCCGCAGGAAGCTTTGCAGCGGCTCGTTCCCGGCATGATCGGTTCGGTCAACTATGGTTCCGGCAAGAGAGCTTTTGACCCGCTCCAGACGATTGCCGGAAAGACCGGGACGTGCATTGGCTCAGATAGATCGTGGCTCGGCCTTTTCACTTCATATGCTCCCGTCCAGAACCCTCAACTCGCCATCGTCGTCATAGCAAAAGGCTCGGATGGGCGCGGTCACACTCCGGCTTATGTCGCCGGGCAGATTTACAAATCGCTCAGGCATCGTTTCGGCCCTGGCAAGGACGCTACGCCCTATGCCAGCGCGCCGCTTGCGCCGCGCCCGAAAATCAATCCGAATGCGGCAGCCGCACTTAGCGATGAGGACAGGGAAGAAGCGGCTGCGGAAATGAGTGAGGACGGTTTGGCGGACGACGCTGCCGCTGGAGCGCCCACCAACAGCAACGGTGTCAAGAGCGTGATTATGACCGTGCCGCAGTCCAGGCCGGCGGAAGTCACGACACAGCCCGGCACGACCGGCAGCGGGCAGACATCAGGCCAGCAGGACAGGCAGAGGCCGCGCCGGGTACACCCGACCAAGCCGTAAAAAATAAGGCAAAAGTATAAAGGTAAAAGGTCAAAGGAAAGCGGAAGCCAGTTTGTGTTAAATAATGGCTCCCACTTTCCTTTGACCTTTTTTACTTTTGTCTTTTGCCTTGACAGGCGACGGATTGTTGCAGGATGATTACGTATCGCATTTAGTTTCGCCTGACACGGATGCGCCCAGGTTTCTCTCCTTTCGGATGGGTGCGTGTGCCGCTTGAGTTCGGCAACCGAATGCTATAAAACACGCATCTGAAAGAGCGCGACGCCAATTTCGCGGCACGCTCTCACCCCCTAAGATTTGAAAAGACTTGCAGACGAAAATTGCTTGGAGGATTGCGACCAATGAAAAAGCTGATTCGATTGTTAGTATTTGCTGCGCTCGTGGCGACGCTCGCGTTACCGGCGTTGGCGCAGACCACACCGTCCACTACAACTGCAACACCGGCGAGCCAGGATGATACCGAAGCGAAGAATGCCGCGTACAAAAAGTTCACCGATAACGTTCCGACAAAGTCATCGCCAGGCAATCCCGCTGTCGCATTCGAAGCTGGCAAAGAATATCTGGCGAAGTATGAGGCTAAAGACGGCCCTGACGATCAGTATATTAAATACATCAAGCGCTGGGTGGACTCATACGAGAAGATAGCGCGCCGGAATCAGCTTCTCCAAAACCTCAAGGATAAGAAAACCAATGAGGCGTTTGCCTTGAGCCGACAGGTCTTGACGGATTCGCCCGACGATCTGCCCATTCTTTTCGAGTTGTCACAGGCTGGCTTGCTCGCTGCGACCGGCGGGAACGAAGCCAATAATGCCGACACCATCAACTACGCCAAGAAGACGATCCAGTTGATTGAGTCAGGCAAGACCTTCCAGCCGAACGTGCCGATTGCGAATAAGGATGTGATTTTAGGTGGTCTCAATTATTCACTCGGCTTTCTCCTGAGAACTTCGCCTTCCGAGGCCATGCCCTACTTCATCAAGGCGGCGCAGTTTGAAGGCCCTTCGAAGAAGGATCCGCAAACGTACATCTTCCTGGCTGACGCCTATGAAACTACCGAATACAAGAACTTAGCGACGCAATTCAACAACAATTGCAAGACGGAAGAGCAAGCTAAGACTCAAGCCTGCATTGATCTCAAGGCAAAGGCCGACCAGGTCTTGATCACATGATTGATGCTCTGGCTCGCGCCATCGCCTACAGCAAGGCTGCCACCAATGCGGCGCAGTATGATAAGGCAAGGGCTGCCTGGATGGAGACCTTGACGAACTATTACAAGTATCAGGAACGGTTCCGACGCTGGTCTTAATGAATTGATCGCGGGTATCACGTCCAAGCCGCTTCCGAAACCGGGCGAGCCTGTCGCGCCGATGACGCCGACGACCACTCCGTCTTCGACCACCGCGCCTTCGCAGCCGAGCGGCACTTCAACGACACCGGCTTCGACGACGACACAGCCGAACGGCAAAGCTCCGGCGACCACGCAGCCGACTGCTGGCAAGACTTCCAGCACGAAGACAGCGCCCAAGCGCGCACACAGCAGCCGCAAACGAGGCTAAACCCTTCGCACGTTTCTCTCCTTCGAGCAAGTCAGTCAAAAGCCGGGCGCAAAGTCAATTTCGACGTTGCGCCCGGCTTTTGCTAGAATCGCCCTCATCGTGAAGAAACCCAAAGCCAACGCTCCAGACCTCGACGAACTCGAAAAAATTCTCGCCTACAGTTTCACCGACAGCGCTTTCCTGAAACGTGCCGTCACACATCGCTCGTGGGCGCACGAGCAGGTTGCGCCCGGCAAGGAAGAAGAGGCACGACGCTTACACAACGAGGCGTTTGAGTTCGTCGGCGATTCCGTTCTCGGACTGGTTGTCGCCGATTACCTCTTTCAATCTTACCCGGACGTGACCGAAGGCGAGTTGTCGCGCATGAAGCATCGCCTGGTCAGCGCGCCAACGCTTGCCAAAGCCTCAGAACGTTTGGGCATCGGGCAGTTCATGCGCGTCGGGGTGGGTGAAGAGAAGAGCGGCGGGCGGCGCAAGCGCGCTCTGCTGGCAGATGCTTTTGAAGCCGTGCTGGCGGCGATTTTTCTGGACGGAGGACTCACGGCGGCAACGGATTTTATTCATCACGCGCTGGGCGATGAACTGGAACGAGTAGACCCGGAGGCAGCGGCGGCGGCGGATTTCAAGACGATGTTACAGGAGAAGCTTCAGGCGGAGCAGCATACCGCTCCGCAATACAACGTCATCGAAGCGAAGGGGCCGCCCCATCGTCGCATGTTTCATGTCGAGCTGAGTTGGAACGGAGGCTCGGTCCGCGCCGAAGGGCGCACCATCAAAGCCGCCGAGACAGTCGCCGCCCGCCTCGCTCTGGAAGTAATCAGTAATCAGTAATCAGCAGTCAGTAAGAGCGAAAGCGTTTTGCTTTTAGCTGACCACTGATTACTGATTACTGATTACTATTTCCCCGCTTGACCGTCGTGGACACCTTCTTTAGGATGTTTTTATGAACGATGATTCGACGAACACAGGGATTGCCGAGCCGGTAGCCGCGCCGAGAATTGAGCCGCGCGTGCATGTGCAGGTGTCGCGGGCGGGCGGCAATGGTTTTGAGCAAAAGCCAGCGGAGGTCGAGCGCAAAACGCAGGGGCCACCCAAGACCGTCTGGCGCGAGTATTTTGAATCGGCTGTCGTCACGGTCATCATGGCGCTTTTCGGGATGACGTTTATCGTCCAGGCCGTCAAAGTTCCGACCGGCTCGATGCAAAACACCATCACCATTGGCGATCACCTGCTCGTCAACAAGTTCATCTTTGCTCCCGGCACCCCGCTTCCATTTTTGCCGCAGCGCGAGATTAAGCGCGGCGACATCGTCGTCTTCAAATATCCCGGCGACCCGAATAATCCTGAAGGCGATAGAAGACCTGACAATCTTCCCTTCAAGACCAACTACGTCAAGCGGGTCATCGGTCTGCCCGGCGATCACGTCAAAATAGAGGGTGAGCGCGTCTTCATCAACAATCAGGAGTTGCCGGAACATCGCCTCCCGGCAAAGGATCACGAAGATGAGCGGTTGACGCCTGAATTAGAGAACAATAAGCCGCTCGAAGTCGATCCGAACGCGCCGCCTAAAAAAGAGAGCGAGTTGTATTCGGTCTATTACAGCACCAATCGAACTCTCGAAAGCGGGTTCGACGAGATCGTTCCCAAAGACCACTACTTTGTGATGGGCGACAACCGGAACAACAGTGCAGACAGTCGTATCTGGGGCTTCGTGCCGCGCGAGTTTGTCGTCGGACGTGCCATGTTCGTCTACTGGTCTTACGACGAAAGCGCGCCGACAAGCGGAAACTTCTTCCTGGACTTCTTCAGAAACACACGCTGGGACAGAACCGGTACGATGATTAAGTAAGGATGAGGGCGGAGTGCTGAGGGATGAATGAAAGGCAGGCGCTTTTCTTCATCCCTCATCCCTCTGCCGCCCTCATCATTGCTTTTCTGCCCATTCTCGCGTCACCCGGTGGCGATAATCGAAGAGACGTTGCAGGCGGGGAACGATCAGCAGTGGCGCAACGAGTCGCCCGATAAACCACAAGGGCGGCTCGTATTCAATCTCATCGCGCAGCACAGCCCCTCGCTCGTGCGGTTTGACGATGTGGCGATGACGCCACGAGCGAAATGGGCCGCTCGTCTGCACATCCTCAAACATACGCGGCGGATCATAAGCTGTGTGCTTCGCCACCCAGCGCGCCGGGATGAAGCCGAGGATGCGCGTCTCGATAATCGCAGTTGAGCCGACGCGCAAATCCGGCGGAGATTGAATCACGCGCGCAGATTCCCATGGCGGAGTCAGCCGCGCGAGCGCATCCGGCAATTCGTGAAAGGCAAAAACGCGCTCCGGCTCAGCTTCGATCAAGCTTTCCTTAACGAAATTCATCCCTCGTAAATACACGCAGGCTGTTTCATTCGCCTCATCCAAACATAACTTTTCTGTCCCCTGCCGCTGAGAGCGCAGTCTTTAGGCTGTTTGGGCCAAGCACGCTCAAGCGTGAACTCTAGCCATGAGTTTAGAGATTGAGCTTTACGGCCTGAGCAGGTATTTTGAGAAGCAAGAAGGAGGGCGAGTCATGGCAAGAGGTTGGGAGAGCAAAGCGGTCGCTGACCAGATAGAAGAGGCAGATGAGCGCGCGCTCAGGCAAGCATCGCTCGATGAATTGTCACCCGAAGACCGAGCCCGTATGGAGCGTCTTGAATCGCTCAGGCTGTCACGCGCACGCACTCTCACACAACTCGAACAGGCGACCCGCCCCGCACATCGCCAGATGCTGCAACGAACTCTCGGCGCGCTTGAGGCAGAGATGGAAGAGCTCAGCTCGTGAGCTTTACTTAATCATCGTGCCGGTTCTGCTCCAACGCGTGTTCTTGAAAAAGTCTATCAGGAAATTGTTGTAGGGCTGGCTCTCGTCTTTTGACCAGAAGACGAAAAGCGCGCGCCCGATCACCAGGTCAGCCTGGACAGTTCCCCAGGCGCGGCTGTCGGCGCTGTCGTCGCGATTATCACCCATCACGAAATAGTTGTTAGGCGGAATCAGGTAGGGTTTCTCGACACCGTAGTGAAAGATGTCGGGCGGTCTTTCGGGATTGTTCGGTGTGACGGCGAGTGTCTTCTCGCTGTAGTAAACATTGTAAGGTAGCTCGCTGCTCTGGCGCGGCGGGTCTTCAAGGATGTTGAGAGGCGCTTTGCCGTTGATGCCGGGTTCGGTCTTAATACGATGTTCGGGCAGCGGTTGATTGTTAATCAGGACCGTTGCGCCGCGTATCTCGATGGTCTCACCCGGCAGGCCGATGACGCGTTTGATGAAATAGTCTGTGTAGGGAGTGACGCCGCTCGCTGCGTCGCGCCCCGGATTGTCGTTGTCGCCCGGATACTTGAAGACGATGATGTCGCCCCGCCTGATGTCGCGCTGCGGCAGGAAGAAGGGATGCGAGCCCGGCGCGAAGATGAATTTATTAATCAGGAAATGGTCGCCGATGTTAATGGTGTTCTGCATCGAGCCGATCGGCACGCCCACCGTTCGCCCGATGAAGGTGATGAAGAAGACGAACATCATGGCGGTATAGATGGCGGACTCGAAATATTCACGCCAGACCGTTTTGGGCGGCCCCATCCGGGGCTTTTCCGAAGCTGTTTCTTTGACAGATTGAGCGTCAGCCGCTTTAGATTCTTTGCGAGCCATGCGCAGCATCGTAAAAGGCAAAGATGAAAAGGTAAAGGGAAAAGGAGCGTAAATCGTCAATCGTGAGTCATAAATAACCTGAGTTCGAGATAAGTAGGGGAACGGCGTCGAGCCATAGCCCCGGAGGGGCGGAATAACAGTAGCCCATGACGTAAGTCATGGGAACAGGCATCGAATAAATGTCTCAGCCCCGGAGGGGCGACATATTATGTCGCCCCTCCGGGGCTTAAAAATTTGTGCTGGCTGTGAACCCAGCACTGACGTGCTGGGCTACTGTTATTCCGCCCCTGCCGGGGCTGGAAGCGCGGACTCCTTTTACGTCGAACTGGCGTTAAATAGAAGTAGACCGTTCGTTCATTTACCATTAACCATGTACTGTTTACCCGTCTCCTACCTCTGCTTGATTTTCATCCTGATGCCGTTGCGAGGACGCAGCGACATTGCGGGTTGCAGCTCGACCGGATGTTTGGAGACGAGGTTGAGGCGGAACTTCTGCGCGATGGTCGCCAGCAGCAGCACGATTTCCATCATCGCAAAGGTATTGCCGATGCAGACGCGCGGCCCGCCGCCGAAAGGGAAGTAGGCATACTTTGGCAGATTGCTGATGAACTCAGGCGTCCAGCGTTCAGGCTTGAATTTATCAGGCTCCTCAAAGAAGCGCGGATCACGATGCACCACCCACGTCGGCATGAAGACCTGCGTGCGCGGCGGGACAAGGTACCCGCCGATTTCGCATTCATTGACGGCTTCGCGGCCAACAACGTAAGCGGGCGGGTAAAGCCGCATGGATTCCTTCGCAATCATCTCGGTGAATTTTAACTGAGGCACATCCGCTGCTTCGGGCGCACGCCCTTGCAGCACTTCATCGAGTTCCTGCCAGAGCGTCTCTTCGGCTTCCGGGTGCAGCGCGAGGAGATACCATGCCCAGACGAGCGTCAGCGCCGTCGTCTCCTGTCCTGCCAGAAACAATGTGATGACTTCATCGCGCAGCTGTTTGTCGGTCATCTGGCTGCCGTCTTCGTCGTGCGCTTGCAGCAGCATAGAGAGCAGGTCGCCCTGATCCTGACCATTGCCAGCACGCCGCTGGCCAATGATGCGATAGATTACTTCGTCCAACTGCGCCGCCACTTTATGAAAGCGACGATTAGTGGGCGTCGGCAGACGGTTATCCAGAATCCACTTGAGCGTAGCCTGAGAACTAAATGGCTCGACGAGGATACTGAGTGACCGTGCAACCTTGTCCGCGTCGTCCGAGACGTTGGCGTTGAAGAGAGTGTGCGTCACAACTTCCATCGTCAGGCGCATCATATCGCGGTGTGTGTCGCGTATCTCGCCATCACGCCAGGTGGCGAGCATCTCTTCGGTGTCTCTCACCATGATGCGCGCGTAGGCGCTGATGCGCTCGCGGTGGAACGCGGGCTGAGCCAGACGGCGCTGGCGTCGCCAGAATTCACCCTCGCTCGTCAGCAGCCCGTTGCCGACCAGCCTGTTGAAAAAGGGGGTGCGAAAAGAGAGCGGCTTGATGAAATTGCGGCTATTAGTCGCCAGCACGTATTCGATGTGGTCTGGATGATAAAGAAAATAAGCGGGGACATAAAAGAACCGCGTGCGAACAACGTCTCCATAATCGCGGGCTAATCTTTCGAGAAAGGCCAGCGAATCGCGATTAAATTCCAGCATCACGCCGAGCAGAAAATTTCCTTTTGGGCCTTGCGGGACAAGGGTTGCCGCCATCTTTGATACTCCTCTCAAATCCTACGGATTCTTTCTTTTTCCTTTAGCCTTCTTCGCAGGTTTCTTCGCCGCTTTCTTCGTAGCTTTCTGCGCTGACTTCTTCGAGGTATTACTCAGCTTGGGCGGTGCGGATGCTTCGATTGCTTTGATGATCGCTCTAATCCAGATTCCCTCGTTGGCCTGATACGTTCCCGTCCCGTCGAGCTTCGGCATGACCGTGTCTCCACTGTGATGAAGAGCGATCAAATCCCAGTTTCGATTAAAGACAGGGCTGCCGGAACTTCCGCCAACGGTCGGGGTTCGATAGTGGACTTTGCCGGGCGGGTCTTTATGGGCGAGCAGCGCGTTGTCCTGAAGCGAGAAAGATAAAGTTCCGCCCGCCGGATGCCCGATGATATAGACACGTGCCGACGGTTCGACAATCGGCAGGACTTCGGCCAGCGGGTAGATGTCCGGTTTGTCAACAGCTTGATCCATCTGTAGGACAGTTGTGTCCAACTCGTGCGGCGGAGAAGTCCACAACAGCTTAAGAGCTTTGTATTTTTTCGAGCCGAGCGCCTCGAACGTTATGACCGCCTCATTCGGTAGAAGCGAGCCGTATTTGGTAATGACCTGTGGATCATCGCTGACGACATGCGCGTTGGTAATCAACACCAGATCGCTGCCGAAATTCTTGTTTAACTCCGAGCCTTTAATCAAAAAGCCTGTGCCATGCCCCTGTGATGCTACGCGACCGATTCGTGCGACCGCGCGGCATCTGGCTTCGCCGACTTTATACCACTCATAAGTTTGGAAGGAATCAGCGCCGAACACCTTCTCATAATTCTGCTTGTCGGGAGGTGGCTCCTGATTTTTCGGGCGCAAATTCTGGACGCTGATTTCCAACTCCCCGCCTTCGCGTTTCAGCAACTCTGCGCGCAGAGTCGGTAGCATGAGCTTACCGATCTCGGAAGTCATGTCGAGTTGCCAGATTTCTTCAAACTGCCTGAGCGTGCTGGCCAACTCAAAAGCGTCGGCGTAATTAGCCTTGAGGTATTTGCCAAGCCATGAGACTGCGTCCTCGGGCTTGTTGAGCGCAACGCAGGCTTCGGAAGCAGTCGCGAAGTCCCAGTATTCGGCCTTTGAATTTTCGTCCTTCTTCTCGATGACTGTCAGAATGTCGCGGGCTAACTGTTCGGGAATGGGGAAACCTTCCAGCGGTAAATTATCATGGCGGGCGCGGAGCAACAGCGCGACGACGTTGATGCCATGCCAGAGATAAACTTCGGGGGCGGATTCGTAAACCTCAAAATACGAGCGCACGGCGCGCTCCAGGCTCAGTTTGTTGCGCTCAGTGGCAGCATCCTTCGCCTTAACGTAGAGTTGTTTATACAGTCGCCCTTTTAGCCCACGCGCTTCCGCATTTTCAACTGGATTGTTTTGAGTATCCATGATGAGGCCATCAAGGACGCTCAGAGCAGCAGCCATGTGTCCCTGATCTATCAAGCCTTGAACATACAGGCGGCGCACTTCCACAGCATCCTGCCCTGACATAATCAGCTCGCTCGCCACCGTTCGCATCAACCTGAACATGCGCTTTTTGCGGAGGAGCTTGAGAATGCGTCCGGCTTCATCGGCTGGATAAGGGACGGCGCTCTGCGAAATATGGGTGATAAATTGCTGGCAGAGCGCAGCGGTTCCCGCTTTGTCGAATGCGTCTATTTTTGCTGCCAGGTCTTTCTTAAACTTTGCTGGATCCCAAGCCATGATGTCCTCTCTTTCGGTCTCAGTCGGTTCGCACCAAAGTGAGCATTGGGCAACGCCGACCGGGTGAAGATATATAGTGACTCGGATGCAGCCCGCGTCTGCAAGTCCGATAGTGAGGCTGCCTCGCTTTATCTGCCGGAATTGAAACCGATTTCCCTTGAGCGTGTCGGTGCTTAAATTACACCTCTCTTGCGTAAGCTGCAACGGGTCTTTCCTGCTCAGTAGAGTTTCATTGTCGAGGTTGATATAGACCCTGCATTCAATCTTGAATATGGTGCAAGTGGTGAAATGCTCTATGGTATCATCCGGTTTCATTTGCCGGACAAAGACGAACTCCCGGAATCTTTCTTAAAGGAGCCTGAATGTATAGAGCATCGTTACCCCTCGCAGCCCTGACTCTAATCTGTATCGCGGCCAGCGTGTCATGGTCTTCCAACGCCAGACAGGAACAGCATACGCTCTCCGGCGAGTTTCGCACTCACAAGAGTTTCCATTCGAAATTCCTGCCGACTGACCGAGACATTCTCGTCTACTTGCCGCCGGGCTACAAGACAAACACGAAGCAGCGTTACCCTGTCTTCTACCTGCACGACGGGCAGAATTTGTTTGACGGCGCGACCTCGTTCATCAAGGGCGCGGAGTGGCAGGTTGACGAAACCGCGCAGGCATTAATCAAAGCAAGAGCGATTGCGCCTGTCATCATCGTCGGCATCTACAACACAGGCAGAGAGCGTGTGGATGAATACACTCCGACGCGCGACGCCGCGCACGACATGGGCGGCAAGGCAGACCTGTATGGTCAGATGCTCGTCGAGGAACTCAAGCCGTTTATAGACGCCGAGTACCGCACGTTGCCGGACGCGAAAAACACAGGGCTGGGCGGCTCATCTCTCGGCGGGCTGGTGTCGCTCCATCTGGCGCTCAAATACCCGCAGACGTTTGGCCGGGTGGCGGTCGTCTCGCCCTCCGTGTGGTGGGACAGCAAGATGATTTTGCGTGAAGTGGAAGCTCTGACCAAAGCGCCCTCTTTACGCATCTGGCTCGACATCGGAACCAAAGAAGGCGGCAATCAGGGGTCAAACGAAGTGACGACGAAGGACACGCGGGCGCTGCGTGATGCGCTCCTTGCCAAAGGATGGAAGCAAGGCGTGAACTTAAAATATTTCGAGGCCGAGGGCGCGGAGCATAACGAGCGCGCCTGGGCTAAGAGAGTCGGGCCGATGCTGAAATTCCTTTTCCCGGTTAAGCGAAGGTAAAGAGCCGCGGTCAACTGTTAGGAAAAGCTTGCGAACGAAAGCGAGCGCGCTCTGGATATCTGCTTCATAACAATCCGGTTGACATCTCCGAAGAGCCGGAATATCGTCTTTTTGCTTTTCTCTGGCTTTCCTGCTGACGAGAGTCTCGATCTTGTTGGCCTACTCAACAGCTTGTCCGGTCAGGGCGCTTTTCATCAAAAGGTTAATTCAGAGTCTCACCTATCGAAGGAGATAGTTTGTAATGGCTAAAGCAAAGAAAGCTACAAAGACAACTCAGGGGCTTCACACTTCGGCGACGAAAAATGGCCTGACCGTCAAAGTATATCGCGGCGTCGGTTCAGCCATGCTGGCCTTCAATGTAGATAAAGGAAAGACAAAAAACCTGGCAGGTTTCGCAATCAAACGCACTGCGCCGGATGGCAAGTCAATCTACCTTCCTAACAGGCTCGGCTTTGCCAGCACCGTGACAACTGACACAAAGGCGGAAGAGATGGAAGGGCATCCGTCGAGCGAAGCTCCTTTTCAAAAGTTTCGTTGGATTGACATCCCTGAAGAGATGCAGCCCGGAGATTTCCGCTACGATGTGACCGCGATGTACTTTGATAAGGGCGACAAGTTGACCCCCGGCCCGACCGTTGACGTTTCGCTTGAGATTGAGCCGCGTAAAGTCGGGGCATTTGATTTCGGCTACACGCGCGGCTATCTATCGTCGCAGGCTTATACAGACCTTTTCAAAAATAAACCCATCCGACCCGCGAAGAAAACGCTGGATTACGATACGAAACCATATTGCCAGCAATATGAATGGCTGGGGTCTCACGCGCGCAAGATGGTCTTTGATTTCGTTAATGAGTGTCTGACGGACAAGAGCGTGACCGTAGACCTCTTCGCCTATGATCTGGATGAGCCGGATTTTGTGCGTGCGATGCAGAAGCTGGGTATCCGCCTGCGCGCCTTTCTGGACAACGCGCCGCTGCACACAAAGAAGGGCGCGCTGGAGATTGACGCGCACAAATTGCTCGTCAAATCCGCTGGAGCCAACAACGTCAAGCAGGGACACTTTCAACGCTTCGCGCACAACAAGGTGATGATTCAGAAGAAGAATGGAAAGGCCGTCAAGGTCCTGACCGGTTCGGCAAACTTCTCCGTGCGCGGGCTATACGTTCAGGCGAACAACATCCTGGTCTTTGATGACCCGACAACGGCTGAGCTTTACGGGCAGGCTTTCGATCAAGCGTTCACGGATCCGGCGAAGTTCAAAAGCTCGGACATCGCTAAAGGCTGGCATGATGTTTCTGTCAACGGATTGCCTAAGCTCTCCGTCTGCTTCTCTCCGCACAAGACTGGCAGCGTTTCTCTGGATAAGGTGGCCGACGCGATTCAGAAAGCCAAAAGCTCTGTCCTCTTCGCCGTGATGCAACTTGGCGGGGGCGGCGGCGTCATGGACGACCTCAAGGCCCTGCCGGGGAAAAAGATTTTCTCCTACGGCATGACGCAGACGAGCGGCGGCATCAAGGTTTATCGGCCCGGACAGTCGGACGGCCTTATCGTCCCGTTCGGCTATTTAAAGGGTAAAGTCCCGCCGCCGTTTCAGGCCGAGTACAGCGGCGGCTCAGGCATTGTGATTCACGACAAGTTCGTCGTCGTGGACTTTAACGGCGATAATCCGGTGGTCTTCACCGGCTCTTCGAATCTCGCGTCCGGCGGCGAGATGCAAAACGGCGATAATCTGCTGGCGATCTACGACGCAGAAGTCGCCTCGGCCTATGGGATTGAAGCTATCCGTCTGGTGGATCACTATCACTTTCGCGCGAACATGAAAGGAGCGACCTCCTCAAGCCCGCTTTGCCTTCAGGGAAGCGACGCGAAAGTTAAGTGGTGGCAGCCAGCTTACGATCCGAAAAATATCATCTGTAAAGAGCGAGTGCTCTTTAGCAGTTAGAGTCGCAAAGAAAACCGGGAAGAAATGGACAGGATTAACAGGATTATCAAGATTAAGAAGACCAGACAAGTCAACAAAGCTTGATGTTGTCTTTCTTATCTTGTCCATCTTGTTAATCCTGTCTATTTCTTCTCTGACGCTTTTTTAGGATAAGTATGCAAACGTTGCTGCTGGGCTTGGTGATTGTCGGAGCGAGTGTGCTGCTGGCGCATCTGGGCTTGCGCCTGGTGCGGCGCAGGGTTCCGTTGCCGGTCCCCGAAACGCAACACGAGGTTGCAGGCTTTATCATCGGGGTGCTGGGCGCGATCTATGCTGTCCTGCTGGCGTTTGTCGTGGTCGTCGTCTGGGGTCAATTCGGGGATGCCAAGACCAACGTCCAGAGGGAAGCGAATCAACTGAACGACCTGTCGAGGATGGCGCAGGGCTTTTCCGCTCCGGCGCAGCAACGGATGCTGGAAGGACTTCGTGGCTACGCGAGATCGGTGATTGACGATGAATGGGAAACGATGTCGCGTGGGCTGGCGAGCCAGAAAACGCAGGCGGCGATAGATAATTTGTGGCTGATTTACAGAGAGGTTGATCCGCAGACAAACCGCGAAAACGCTCTCTATGCCGAGTCGCTTGATCGTTTGAACGAGATGAGCGACAGCCGCAGGCTTCGCATACATGCCAGCGCAGACGACATTCCGGTGGTCATTCAAGTTCTTCTGTGGGGCGGTGGGCTGATAATGATCGCCTTCACCTACTTCTTCGGCGTGAAGAGCATCAGGTCGCAAGCCTTGATGACCGCTGCTCTGGCGGGAGAGATTGCCTTTATCCTCTTTCTGATCGTCGCTCTCGATAACCCATTTCACGGCTACGTCCGTCTGCCGCCGGAGCAGTTTCGGCAAGTGCTTGAAAGAATCGAAGCTATGCCTGCTAAGTAAAGGCTGGCTATTCGGTCCTGGCCTCTCCGCCTTCGGGGCCGTAGAAGATCACCCACACAATAAGGTCATCCGTAAAGTTTATAAACCGGTGCTCGACTCCCGCCGGAACAAACAGGAAATCTCCCGGCGTGAATGCTTCGCGGCTCTCGCCATTGATAAACTCACCGCTGCCCCGCACGACGATATAGGCTTCATCACGAGTATGGGGCTGCTGCGGGTCTGTGCCGCGCGGAGCATAAATCTCTACACTCAAACTGCCATGCTCCAAAACTGTGGCGAAGCGTTTACCCTCCGGCCCCGGCAGACGAGCCATCGCTTCCTCTACCGTCACTCTCCGCTGCGTAGCATCGTCAGTCGCCATCATTTATTTATGCTTTCGATTTAACCATTCAAGATACTGTTTTCTATCTTTCTCCCTGATCTCCTTCGCCTTCTGTTCATCCAGCGTCCACGCTTCCTCTTTCATCTCCAGCGGATATTCTGCGTAAGCGAGGACATCACGATAATCCTGCCTGGCTACTTTCACGCCTTCTTCTAACTCTTTCACCTCACCCTCGCTTAACTTCAGAATAGCTATCTGGACACGCTCACGCTCTTGTTCGTAAGACTCAACACCGTATTGATCTAAAATGCTCATGATCTTCGAGACGTCCTCTTTAGGAAACACATCTTTGACTTTCTTCATCACCAACTCTCTCGTATATTTGATCTTATCCTTCTCTTCTGCTTTCCCGGCATCGCTTTGAGTGTTGGACTGAGCCTGCGGTTTTGCTGCTATGGCGGCAACCTTATCCTTCTCTAAGTTACAGCCATGAAGAAAGAGAGCAATGAATAGCATGAGAGTCGTGAGATTTATTTGCATATTTGGCCCCACAATATTCAACCGTGGATGATGTCTAACAGCGGGATTAACATGCCCCTTGCGAACAACCTTCAACATTATCAGGGAAGACGATCACAAAAGGTATGCTCTCAATGTGCCCTGTTCAATGAGTTGTTAGATTCTGGCTTTCAATCAATGAGAATCTGTTCGATGCGTATTTCAGCCATAGCTTATAAGAAAGGAATCTAACACAGAGTCAATCTACTAATAACCGCCAGTAAAGACGCCCATTACTTGCTCAACCCACCTGTTTCGACGTTTGGTGGTGCTGCTTGTTCAGAGGCTTTGTCGTCTGCTCGGTGACGCTTGATGGGGGCGTTAGCCTGGAAGTATCGGATGTCTCAGGAAGCGCTATCTGACTGCCAGCCGGTAACGGTTGAGTTGTCGGAGTGGCAGCCCCGCCAGTTGTTTGCTCCAATTGACGCCGCATGAATCTGGACTCCGCAAGAGCGCCGATGCCTGAGACCAGCGAGATGACCCCCCAGCACGCCATCCATCCGGCAAGCCCGGCCCAGATGATGATCCAATCTGCTGCGTTACTGAACAAACCCAGAGCGACACCTATTAAGAGCGACGCTCCCATCAACCCTGTTCCCTTAACGATGCCGTCCATCCCTTCGCGCCGCTTTTCCAACCAGCTCTTTTCAGTCTCCGGTTCCTCGTCAATATCCTTGCTCGGCTGAGCGAGATGATGTTGGTCGGAAAGCGCGAGGGCGACCGTTTCAAGGTTTGTTCCGCAAGCACGACAAAACTTTACGTCGTCGAGATTTTGTGCAGCGCAACGAGGGCAGTACATCGCGGCCACCTCCTGTTTGTTGTTTATACGAGCGGACACAATCGCTATGTTTCAACAACGAGTTGGTCTCTCTAAGTTGTGTGGCGAGCTATTCTACCGCGAAAACCGAGGCGCAAGTACCTTTTATCGCGAAGACTGAGTTGTGCGGGCAATCTCTTTGAAGCTGATGTTGAGAATCGGATACTGGCGCCAGTCTTTGTAATCGTAGTGCCACCATTCCGGCTCGTAAACGGTGAAGCCTTCGGCTTCCATCGCGGCTCTCAAGCATGTCGCGCAGGCGGCGCGCTTCCGGCGTGGCGCATTGATAGTTGATGTGTGAGCGCTCACGTCATCTCGTCATATTCGCTCGGCATCGTGACCTGCTGGCCAGACTTGAGCTCGAACATCGTCAAATCCACCGCGCAGCCGCGATTGTGGCGCGAACCCTTGCTCGGATCAGCGACGAACGCGCGTTTATTTGCGGGCGTGGTGTCCCAGAAAATTTTCGTCACAGCCCAGGGACGATAGCCGTCGAAGACGACGAGCCCGTAGCCCTGCTGTCTGAGAGCATGCGTTAACGCGCACGAGCGCTTCAGCCGCCGGACGTTGGAGAAAGGCGCGTGCCTGCTTGTAGACGGCACGACCCAGAAAATTATTTTTGGTGGCGTAGCGAATGTCGAGGCGAATTGTCGGGTCGAGTCCGATAATCTCTACGAGATCGGGCTGGCGAAATGGCCCAGCTTCTTTAGGCGGCCCCTGCTGTGCTTGTAGAAAGGCAGAAAGGATTGCCAGAAGAAACAGAACTGCTAAACTGCGCCGCGTGCTTTTCACATTGTTCCTCCTTAGTAAAAGTTGCGGGTATATATTGGCAGCCCCGGAGGGGCAAAATAACAGTAGCCCCGAACGTCAGTGCATGGGTTCACACCATTACAATTGATTTAAGCCCTGAAAAGGCGACATCATATGTCGCCCCTCCGGGGCTTGTCGAATTAAATTTCTGTCTCTTCCCATGACTAACGTCATGGGCTACTGTTATGTCGCCCCTCCGGGGTTGCTACAGAGGATTCTGATGATGAGCGGATACATTCTGGCAATTGACCAGGGAACGACGGGCACGAAAGTTCTCATCTTCGACCACGACGCGAATATCAAAGCCAAGTCTATTCGGAGTTCACACAGCACTACCCGAAACCCGGATGGGTTGAGCATGACGCCGAAGAAATCTGGACAATCAGCATCAATCTCGTTTCCAAAGCTCTCGCAAAGGCGAAGATTCGGACATCTGAAATCAAAGCCATCGGCATCACCAACCAGCGCGAGACGAGCGTGTTGTGGGATAGCAAGACGGGGGAGGCCATCGGCAGAGCAATCGTCTGGCAGGATCGCCGCACGGCTGGAATCTGCGATGAGCTGAAAGCGCAGGGGCTTGAAGACCTCTTCAGACAAAAGACGGGCCTCGTCGTTGACGCCTATTTCTCAGGAACGAAAGTGAAGTGGCTGCTGGAAAACACTGATGGTCTACGGCAGCGCGCGGAAAATGGCGAGATTGCTTTCGGGACGATTGACTCCTGGCTTGTCTGGAAGCTGACCGGAGGACGAACGCACATCACGGACTACTCGAACGCCTCGCGCACATTGATGTACAACATCCAAGACCTCTGCTGGGACAAAGAGTTGCTGGAAATCTTAGGCGTGCCGGAAGCAACCCTGCCGGACGTTAAGCCGTCAGCTTATGTTTACGGCTACACAGACCCTGGGGCTTTCTTCGGAGAAAGCATCGCGGTCGCCGGCATCGCGGGCGATCAGCAGGCGGCGCTCTTCGGGCAGGCTTGTTACGGCGAAGGCTTAGCGAAGAATACTTACGGCACGGGCTCATTCATTCTGCTGAACACGGGGCGAGAGGCTGTCGAGAGCAGGGAAGGGTTGCTGACGACGATTGCCTGGGGCATCGGCGACGAGCCCGTCGAGTATGCTTTAGAGGGCGCGATTTTCATCACGGGTGCTGCCGTGCAGTGGCTGCGCGACGGATTGGGAATTATCAAATCTGCCGGGGAGACCGAAGTGCTGGCGAAGTCTGTGGAGTCCAACGGCGGAGTCTATTTTGTTCCGGCTCTGGTGGGATTGGGTGCGCCGCACTGGGACGCTTATGCTCGCGGCACGATTACCGGCATCACGCGTGGGACGACCCGGGCGCATCTAGCGCGAGCAGCGCTTGAGAGCATGTGCTACCAGACGCGCGATGTCGTGGAGGCGATGGAGCGAGCATCCGGGATTAGCTTGAAAGAGATTCGAGCAGACGGAGGCGCAGTCTCGAACAGTTTTCTGATGCAGTTTCAGTCGGACATCCTCAATGTTCCGGTCGAAGTGCCGTTGATAACGGAGACGACCTCTCTTGGCGCGGCATACCTGGCAGGTTTGGCTGTAGGGTTCTGGAAGAGCAGGGAAGAGCTGGACGCGAAATGGAAAGCTGCGCGTCGTTACGAGCCGCAGATGAACGAAGCGGAGAGGGAGCGGCTGCACGGTCGTTGGCTCAAAGCTGTCGAGAGGGCGAAAGATTGGGAGGAGCATTGAAGAGCAGGAGTCAGAAAATACAGAAGTCAGGAGTCAGAAGTCAGAATCCGTGATCCTCTCTGCGCCTTACTATGTCTGACATTCGTGACTCCTGACTCCATATTCTGCTTCGTTCCACATCAAATAATGGTGAAATGTTATCCACCTGACACCGAACAGCAAACATTCGACGTGATCGTCATCGGCGCAGGCATCAACGGCGCAGGCATTGCGCGCGATGCGGCGATGCGCGGCCTGAAAGTTCTCCTGCTGGATAAGGGAGACCTGGCCTCTGGAACGACAAGCTGGTCAACGCGGCTGATTCACGGCGGGCTGCGATATCTTGAGCATGGCGAACTTGGGCTGGTTCGTGAATCTCTTACGAGAGCGCGAAAGATTGCTGCACGTCGCACCGCATCTAGTCTGACCCCTGCCGATGCTGATTCCAGTCTACAAGCAAGCCCGGCGCGGGCAAACTCATCATCAGGGCAGGCATGGTCGCTTACGACCCGCTCTCCTTCGATAAATCGCTCAAACGTCATCGGATGCTCTCGCGCGAAGAAGCCATCCGCGCGCCCCCGGACTCAACCCGGAAGGCTTGCGCGGCGCGGCTCTTTACTACGACGCGCAGATTGAATATGCCGAACGGCTCGTCCTGGAAAACGCCCTCTCAGCTTTTCAACACGGAGCCGCCATCAAAACTTACGCGCGTGTTGAGGTTTATCCTGGAAGATGAGCCGTGTGCTTGGCGTCCGGTTCACGGATCTGCTTGATGGCAGCACCCACACGTGCGCGCGCCTCTGACGGTGAACGTGTCAGGCCCCTGGGTGGATGAAGTGCTGGGGGCAGCGACCTCTTCGCATCGCCCAATTGATCTGCGGAACAAAGGGCAGCCATCTCGTCGTTGACGAATTTCCTGGCGCTCCTGCCGATGCGCTTTATGTAGAAGCGCAGGCAGACGGCCGGCCATTCTTCATCATTCCCTGGAACAAAGCTTATCTCATCGGGACGACCGATCTGCCTTACAACGGAGATCTGGATAGGTCAAGCAGATGAAGCGGAGATTGATTACCTGCTCACTGAAACGAACCGCGTTATTCCGCAGGCACGTCTTCGCGAGACGCCATCCGTTATACATACTCAGGCATCCGGCCTCTGCCCTGCCGCACGCAGAGTGACCCGTCGAGCATCACGCGCCGGCACTTCATACGCGACCACGCTCCGGCTCTTGATGGCTTCATCTCAATCGTCGGCGGGAAGCTGACCACGTACCGGAATCTTTCAGAGCAAACCGTGGACTTGCTCTTCAAAAAACTCGGAAGAAAACAGCCTGTCTGACGACGGCACACAGCCTTTGCCGGGCGCGACGGCTGAAGATTTCACGGCCTTCGTTTGGTGAACAATTCAAGGCCCGACAGCGCAGTTGCCGAAAGCCGTCATCGAACGTCTCGTCAGAATTTACGGCACGCGGGCAAAGGATGTGCTGGAGCTTGCGGCCAGTGATGTCGAGCTCATGAAACCTTCAGCCCGTTGACCGGCGCAATCGGCGCAGAAGTCCTCTTTTCTTTCCGTGATGAGCTGGCGCAGACTCTGACGGATTGCCTGATGCGGCGCACCCTGGTGGGATGAACGCGACAGCCGGATTAGATGCGGTTGAAACTGCTGCGTTGATAGCCCGGAAGTTTCTTGGTTGGAGACGATGAACGCGCTATGCGTGAGATTGCGGATTATCGAGAATACGTCCGGCGTTTTCATCCCCAAGCGATGCGCCTTTAAATCAGGCTTCTATCTGTGGCGATGAAATGTCCTGAGCCGCCCGATTCAGGGTGCGAGGGTTGAATAAATTTCAGGATTCTCCATGCTCATCGCACGGAAGTTTTCATAATCTGCGGCAAATCGTTGTAAAGTAGGCGAACGCTTTCTAAGCTTGAATACCAAACAAGCCGGAGGAACGGTTCTTTCGATGTCCCCGCTGACTCTTTCAATCGCTCTGAGCCTGCTGCTGTGCGGCTCAAACGCTAACCCGGCAATTCTTCTCTCAATCATTCGTGCCGCCCGAAATTAATCGAACCAGCGCAATCATTCTTTTATCAATCAGCGCGTGACGTACCGGACTTACTCTAACGCGCGCTATGCATTCTCCATCGCTTATCCGGTCGGACTTCTCGTCCCGCAGGGCGAACCACCAACGGCGACGGGCAAAAATTCGTCTCCAAAGATGGGAGCGCCAGCTTGACGGCGTTCGGCTCAAACGCCTGGATAAAAGTCTGCAAGATGAGTTTCAATCGGCTCAGGAGAATCGCACGGTGACGTACAAAGTTCTGAGGCGTGATATGTTCGTCGTCTCTGGAACTGAAACGGAAAAATTTTCTACCAGAAGACGCTGCTCAGAGGCGATGTCTTCAAGACGTTCATTATCGAGTATGACGAACAGGAGCGAGCCACGTTTGACGCGATCACCACACGCGATCGCACGTTCATTCGTCGGTTGAACAACGGAAAAAAACAGATGCAACTCGTCGGGCAACCCGTGCCGCGCAAAGAAGGCCGCGATAAAGTCACGGGGCAATCGCGCTATATAGACGATCTGCACTTCCCGGAGATGCTCTACGGCACGACCGTCCGCAGCGCGAGCGCGCGTGGCCGCATCAAGAACATCACCTTTGAGGGCGACATCCCCTGGGACGAATTCGTCATCGTGACGCCGAAAGACATTCCGGGCGAAAACTGCGTCGCGCTCATCCTGCTGGATCAGCCATATCTTGCCGGCGAGTTCATCAACCACCCGGAAGAGCCAGTCGTCCTGCTCGCGCACCCTGACAAATACCTGCTCGAAGAAGCGCGGCGCAACGTTCGTCTGGAAATCGAAGAGCTGCCCGCCATCTTCTCGCTGAATGATTCCGTCAACAAGAAAGAGATCATCTGGGGCGAGGATAATGTCTTCAAGTCTTACCACGTCGAAAAGGGAAATGTGGACGAAGTCTGGGGACAGCGCCGATTTCATCGTCGAAGGCGAATATCGCACGGGCGCGCAGGAGCAGCTCTACATCGAGAACAACGGCGTGATTGCGATTGCCAGCCCCGCAGACGGCGTGACTGTCTGGGGTTCGATGCAGTGCCCGTATTATGTTCACAAGGCGCTGCTGAAATTGTTCAATCTGCCGGAAGACAAAATTCGCGTCGTGCAGGTCGAGACGGGCGGCGGCTTCGGCGGCAAGGAAGAATATCCTTCGATGATCGCGGGGCACGCGGCCCTCCTCGCCTGGAAATCCGGTCGACCCGTCAAGATTGTTTACGACCGCGCGGAAGACATGGCGGCCACGACCAAGCGCCATCCTTCCTGGACGAAGCATCGCACGGCTGTCACGCGCGAAGGAAAACTGCTCGGCATGGAGATAGATTTCGTCGTTGACGGCGGAGCTTACGCCACGCTCTCGGCGGTCGTGCTGTCGCGCGGAACGATTCACGCCGCCGGGCCATACTTTTGCCCGAACGTTCGCATCAAGAGTCGCGCCGTTGCGACGAACATGCCGCCGCACGGAGCCTTTCGCGGCTTCGGCGCGCCGCAAAGCATCTTCGCGCTCGAACGCCACCTGAACAAAGTCGCGCACACGCTTGGGCTCAGCCCGGAAGAGTTTCGCCGCCGCAACTTCATACAGGAAGGGCGAGACGACCGCGACCAGTCAAATCATTCACGAGAAGGTTGATCTGGACGGCCTGCTCAATCGCGCCTTCGAGTTGACCGATTATCAGGCCAAGCAAAAACGTTTCGCGGAGCAGAACCAAAATTCGCGGCAGAAGAAGGGCATCGGCTTCGCCACGTTCATGCACGGCGCGGGCTTCACCGGCTCAGGCGAGAAATATCTGGAATCGGTCGTCGGCGCGGAAGCCACGAGCGAAGGGCGCGTGCGGATACTTGCGGCGAGCACGGAGATTGGGCAGGGCACGAACACTGTCTTCGCACAAATTGCCGCCGAAGCTCTGCATCTCGATTACGATTCGATCGAAGTCGCCAAGCCAGACACGGGCAACGTTCCCAACAGCGGCCCGACCGTCGCGTCGCGCACCACCATGATTGTCGGCAAACTAGTCGAGTCCGCCGTGCTCGGCTTGAAACAAACGCTCGTGAGCACCGGGCTGCTGAAGGAGAATTACACACGGAAGAGTTTCAGGAAGCTTGCCGGAGATACATCGAACAGCACGGCGCGCTCAAATCTTTTAGCAAGTATAAAGCGCCGCCCGGCATCAACTGGGACGACGAAAAATATGAAGGCGATGCTTACGGCGCTTATGCCTGGGCTGTCTATGTGGCCGAAGTGACGGTTGACACCGTGACCTACGAAGCGCGCGTTGACGATTTCGTCGCCTTGCAGGAAGTGGGACGGTGATTCATCCCGTGCTGGCCGCCGGACAGATCGAAGGCGGTGTGGCGCAGGGCATCGGCTACACGCTCTTTGAAAAAGTCGTCTGGAAAGATGGCCGCATGATTAATAACCAGATGACGAACTACATCATGCCGACGGCCGCAGACATTCCTCCGCATTCGCGTCTTCTTTGAAGAGAACCCTTACGCCTATGGGCCTGGCGGAGCGAAAGGCATCGGCGAACTTCCGATGGACGGCCCTGCGCCGCCATCCTCAACGCCATCGAACACGCGACGGGCGTCAGCATCAATCACATTCCGCTCATGCCCGAATCGTTAATGGAAGATCTGGGAGGTGAACGTGGCTGACGCTTCCCGTAAAGTCGAAATCAATTGCACCGTCAACGGTGAAAGCCAGACTTTGCAGTGCTTATCCGATGGCGCGGCTGCTCGACGTGCTGCGCGAAGAGTTACGGTTGACGGGCACGAAAGAAGGCTGCGGCGAAGGCGAGTGCGGAGCCTGCTCCGTCTTGATTGACGGCGTGCTCGTCAACAGTTGTCTGGTTCCTGTCCTGCAAATCGAAGGGACGGAGATTAAGACCATCGAAGGCATCGCCACCGGCGAGCAGTTGCACGCCGTGCAGGAAGCCTTTATCGAATGCGGCGGCGCGCAATGCGGCATCTGCACTCCCGGCATGGTCATCGCCGCCGTCAATCTTCTGGAACGCACGCCCAACCCGAACGAAGCCGAGATTCGCACCGGGCTCGCAGGCAATCTCTGCCGCTGCACGGGCTATATGAAAATCTTTGAGGCGGTCGTTCGCGCCTGCCAGAGCACGGAGATAAAATCATGAGAGCTTATCTTCCAGAGTATGAGTTGCGAACGACCGCGAGCCTTTGGCGGAAGCGCTGGCGCTGCTTTCGGGACGAGCCGGGCGTCTGGAGGCCTTTTGCGGGCGGAACAGATTTGATGGTTCTGTTCGAAGCGGGCAAAGCTCGCACATCGAAAGTTCTTCAGCATCTGGCAGCTCGACGAACTGCGCGGCATAGAGGTGACGGACGAACATGTCACGCTCGGCGCGCTGACGACCTACACGGAGGTGCAGGCACACGAAATCCTGCAACAGGAATTTCCGATGCTGTGCCAGGCCGCGAGCGAGACGGGCGGGCTGGCGATCCAGAATCGCGGCACGCTCGGCGGCAACGTCGCTAACGCCTCGCCTGCGGGAGATTCGCCGCCTGCCCTGCTCGTTTACGATGCCCAACTCGAACTCGTCTCAACGCACAGGCTCGCGCCTGCTTCCCTACAACGGTTTTCACACCGGCTACAAACAGATGTTGATGCGCCCAGACGAATTGATTAAGAGCATTCGCCTCCCGCGCACACGTCGAACCCCGGCGGCAATACTATCGCAAGGTCGGCACGCGCAAGGCGCAGGCCATCTCTAAAATCTGCTTTGCCGGACTCGCTCAATTGGACGGAGAGCAAATCAAAGACATTCGCATCGCGCTCGGCAGCGTCGCGCCAATGGTCGTCAGGTGCTCAGGGACGGAAGATGTTTTAAGAGATCAAAAGGTGGATGCCGCGATAGTGAGCGCCGCCCGCGCCGCACTCGCCCGCGAGATTTCACCGATTGATGACATTCGCTCGACCGCGAACTATCGTCTTCAGGTCGCCATGAATGTTTTGGAAGACTTTTTGATGGATTGTAACCATTGCGGATTTGGGATTGCGGAATGCGGATTGAAAACGCAAGCGGCTTCTTCTTAAATCCGCAATCGAAATCCGCATTCCGCAATCGAACGCCATGCCTGATTTCATCATACGTGGTCAGAGGTCGTCACGCCTGACGGTATTGCTCGCGGCATCTGTTCATATCCATGAAGGCGTCATCAGCGAGAGTCGGAGCTTATGATGACATTCCGCGGGGTGCGAGGTGATGGATGCCGACGAGACTTCCGTCCTCATGCCGGGACTCGTGGACACGCACGTGCATATCAACGAGCCGGGGCGGACCGATTGGGAAGGCTTTCGGTCGGCGACGCGGGCGGCGGCGGCAGGCGGCGTCACGACGATTGTCGAGATGCCGCTCAACAGCATTCCGCCGACGACTACGCTGGGGAACTTTCAGGACGAAACTCGCAGCGGCGACGGGCAATGCGCTGTGGATGTCGGGTTCTGGGGCGGTGTCGTGCCGGGCAACCACGACGAACTTCGCGCCTTCTCGATGCGGGCGTGCTCGGCTTCAAATGTTTCCTGATTCATTCCGGCGTTGATGAGTTTCCGAACGTGACGGAGGCGATCTCCGGGAAGCGATGCCGGAACTGGCGAGATTAGGCGCAGTTCTCATCGTCCATGCGGAAGTTCCAGAAGCGATTGACGAAGCTCTGAAGGAAGAGCAGCCGCGTTCCGGCTGATCCGCGTAAGTATTCGACGTTTCTGCATCGCGTCCACGTGCGGCTGAGAACGAAGCCGTCGCGTTGATGATTCGCTTGTGCCGCGAGACGGGCGCACGCGTCCACATTGTTCATCATTCATCGTCGGATGCTCTGCCCGCGCTCAGGCAGGCGCGAGCTGAAGGCTTGCCCTTAACGTTGAGACGTGCCCGCATTATCTCTGCTTCGCCGCAGAAGATATTCCAGACGGCGCAACGGAGTTCAAGTGCTGCCCGCCTGTGCGCGAGCGCGAGAACCGCGAAGAACTCTGGGGCGCGCTCGACGAAGGCTTGATTGAGATGGTCGTGTCAGACCACAGCCCTTGCCCGCCCGGGATGAAATGTCTCGGGACGGGGAATTTTCTGGAGGCGTGGGGCGGAATCTCTTCGTTGCAATTGCGGCTGCCGGTGATGTGGACACTCGCGCGCGAGCGCGGCTTTTCAATCAACCATCTCGCCGAATGGCTGTGCCGCGCGCCCGCGCGTCTCGTCGGTCTGGACAAGCGCAAGGGCAGCGATTGCCGCAGGCTATGACGCAGACCTTGTCATCTGGAATCCGCAGGCGACGTTTCGCGTCGAGCCTTCGATGCTTTATCACAGGCACAAGTTGACGCCCTACGCGGGGCAAACTTTGAGCGGCGTGGTCGAACAGACGTTTCTGCGGGGCGAGATGATTTATGAGCGCGGGCAGTTTTCGGAAACACCTTCGGGAGTCATGTTAAAGCGAGGTGTTGGCATGAGCGATTATACGGAATTGATTGATCTGGCATCGGAACGTCTGGGCGGCGCGGTGCTCTACGCGAACGACGATTTTTTGCGGAGAAAGAGAATCTGTTAAAGCCGAGCGCGCCTGTCTTCATCGAAGGCAAGTACACGGATCGCGGAAAATGGATGGACGGCTGGGAGTCGCGCCGTCGTCGCACGCCCGGCTTCGATTGGTGCATCATCCGTCTGGGGCTGCCGGGCATTATCAGCGGCGTCGTCGTTGACACGAGTTTCTTCAGAGGCAACTATCCGGAGCAGTGTTCTCTGGAAGCCTGCACGGTTGATGGCCAGCCGGATGTCGAGCAGCTGATGGGCGAGGCGACAGAGTGGACGGAGATTCTGCCCGTCTCTCAGCTTCAGGGCGATTCGCAGAATCCGTTTGCGATTTCACAGCGAGAGAGCGTTTCACGCACCTGCGCTTCAAGATTTTCCCGGACGGCGGCGTGGCGCGGCTGAGAGTTTACGGCGAAGTCGTGCCCGACTGGGAAAGCCCTCGCGCGCAGGGGCGAGATTGATCTGGCGGCTGCCGAAAACGGCGCGCTCGTCATGGCGTGCAGCGATATGTTCTTCGGCCATCGCCACAATCTCATCATGCCTGGACGCGGCGTGGATATGGGCGACGGCTGGGAAACGAAGCGGCGGCGTGGTCCCGGCTATGATTGGACCGTCATTCAAGCTGGCGACGAGGGGCATGATTCGAAGAGTCGAAGTTGACACGGCGCACTTCAAAGGCAACTACCCGGACACCTGCTCGCTGGAAGTGTGCGACGCCGAAGGACAGAAGTTGTGAGACGAAGGCGCTATTTCGTCTTTGGCGTGGAGGGAAATTTTGCCGCGCACGAAGCTGCAAGCGCACACGCGCCACTTCTACGAAGAAGAGCTTGCAAAGACGGGCGCGGTCACGCACGTGCGCTTCAACATCTACCCGGACGGCGGCGTCAGTCGCCTGCGAATTTACGGGACAATCGGCGGGGGCGAAGTTGAAAGACGGCCTGGAGCGTTTGAATGCGCTTTCGCCGGAAGAGGCCGAAGCGGAATTGTTGAAATGCTGCGGCTCGACGCTCTGGGCGCGACGCATGGCGTTGGAGCGCCCCTTTCATGATCTTCAAGAGTTGTTGGCGAAGGCTGATGCCGTCTGGTGGACGCTCGACGCTGAAGACTGGCTGGAAGCCTTCAGTCGTCATCCGAAAATCGGCGAAAAAGAGTCGGCACGCAAGCAGGCGCATGATGCGCAGCGTTGGTCTGAGCAGGAACAGGCCGGAACAAGCGCGGCAGATGAAGAAACGAGGCTTGCCCTCGCGGAAGCCAACGCGAGTATGAGAGAAAGTTCGGCTCACATCTATATCATCTGCGCGACCGGCAAGACCGCCGACGAGATGCTCTCGATTCTCAAAGGAGCGTTTACAGAACGACAGCAGACAAAGAACTACGCGTTGCCGCCGAAGAGCAACGCCAGATCACACACCTGAGATTGGGAAAACTTTTGTAGGACAGACATTCCTGTCTGTCATGAGCGCGCGAGCGCGAATATGGTTCGACTAAATATTGATGAGCGTGCTGGCGCACGCTACGACAGGCAGGAAGGCCTGTCCTACGACGATGATCACGACACACATACTGGACACAGCGCAAGGTCGTCCGGCGAGCGGCGTGCCCGTGCGTCTGGAAATACAGGGGGCAGACGGAAGTTGGCTCGCGCTCGGCAAGGGCGCGACGGATATGGACGGTCGTCTCAGAGATTTGTTGCCGGACGATTTCAATTTGCAGCCGGGCGTCTATCGTCTGAGTTTCGACACGACCGTTTATTTCAAGACGCAGAAGATTGAGAAGTTTCTACCCGCATGTCGTCGTGGTGTTTCTGGTCGAAAATACGCAGCAGCATTATCACGTTCCGCTCTTCTCAGCCCGTTCGGCTATTCCACTTATCGCGGGAGCTAATTGATGGAAATCAATCCTGAATTGAATACCTGGCTCAATATCATCTTGCGCTGGACGCACGTCTTCGCGGCCATCATGTGGGTCGGCTCGACCTACTATTTCACCTGGCTCGACGGGCGCATGACCGAAGAGGAGCGGGAGAACAAAGAAGGTAAAGCTAAAGTCTGGATGGTTCACAGCGGGGGCTTCTACGTTGTCGAGAAACAGAAAAAGCCCGGGACGGAAAAACTGCACTGGTTTCGCTGGGAAGCGGCGACGACATGGCTGAGCGGTTTTCTCCTGCTCACGTTGATGGTTTATCTGGGTGGCGGCACAGGGATGGTAGACCCGGACGTGCTGGATATCTCAGGAACTACAGCCATCATGATTGGTGTCGGCACGCTCATCGTCGGCTGGTTAGTTTATGACCTGCTGGTGCAGTCGCCGCTTGGCAGGAATGAAATGCTCTTCGCCGTCATCGCCTACGCCCTCGCGGTTGGTGCGGCTTATGGTCTGACTCATGTGTTGAGTGGGCGCTGGGCTTATCTGCACATGGGCGCGATGTTCGGCACGATTATGGCCGCCAACGTCTGGATGCGCATCCTGCCCGCGCAGCGCAAGATGATTGCCGCAGTTAAAGAAGGGCGCGAACCCGACGCTGCCTTAGCAGCACGCGCCAAGCTTCGTTCCAAGCACAATACCTTCATCGTCGTTCCCACAGTCTTTACGATGATGAGCAACCACTACGACGCGACCTACGGCAGCCGTTACAACTGGATCATCCTGTCGGTCCTGATTCTGCTCGGCTGGGGAGCAGCGAAACTCATTCGACGGGCGTAGGACAGGCATTCCTGCCTGTCAAAGCGTGCGAACAGCACGCTCATCAATATTCGCTAATAAGTATTCGCGCTCATACGCTCAATGACAGGCAGGAATGCCTGTCCTACTTAGTTGCGCTAGACCAGGGCCAGTCTTCGGTTTTATCTACAAGCCCTGCGGCCACCGGATTCCGCTCAATGTATCTAACGATGCGTCCAAACTCTATTTCGTCACGAACCCAATGATCATAAGACTCATCTTGCCAAAAGGCGCGTCCTGTTCGCTTTAAGAGTCTATTGGCTTCATGGGCGGTGAATCCTTTGATAGTTTTCGTAATTCTGTGAAGCGGAGACTGTGGACGGATGAGGATATGAACGTGATTTGACATCACGACGTAAGAGATCAACTGATAGAGATTAAGCTGCTCATCACCGAAATACAGCGCGCTGACAACGTGCCGAGCAATTCGAGGGTCTTTTAGCCACTGTGGCCCGGTCGCAGCTTTGTCCAACTCTTGGTCGAACGCACGAAAAGCCTGGCCAGCACTTACTCCTTTCGGTCTAGATACTACTCTGGATGGCAGAGAGCCATGCAGTCTCCAGGTAACAAAGAGCGTCGCCCTTTCAGGCAACCAGTGAGGTAGATGCCTTTTATAGTAGGTCATGATGAGGCTTGCCATTGTAGGACAGGCATTCCTGCCTGTCATTGAGCGCGCAAGCGCGAATATTCTGTTAGCGAAAACTATCAGCGTGCTGGCGCACGCTACGACAGGCAGGAATGCCTGTCCTACTTAGTTCGATTCTTCAGAATCTTGACGAACGAGCCTGAGCGTAGTTCCTGCAAAGTCAGGCTGGATAATTGTAAGGCTTCCTGTTCCGTAATTGCCCCACAGTTGATGGCGCGCAGGAAATAGTTGAGAAGTCCCTGCCCGGTGGCCGCATCATCAAAAACATCTCCGACGAGCGTTGCCTTAGCGGCTTTCTCGACAAAATTACTTAACCGCTCCGATGCCGCTTCAAGGCTATCGAGGAAAAAGGCATAGACGGCTGCGTAGCGCGTCGGAAGCTGTGCGGGGTGTAAATCCCAGCCCTGATAGTAGGCGTTGATGAGCGAGTGCTGGATATGATCGTAGTGTAGCTTCCATGCGCGGTGGACTACGGCCAGGTTCTCTTCAATCTGTTCGGTCGTGAGCGGTGCGCCGCCTTCAACGACGCGATGCGGAGCGACGGGCATGATATTGGTTGCGCCGTCGGAGAGCCAGACTCCTGTGCCACCGAAAGCGACCTGCATCATGTGGCGTGCGAAATCACAGGCCGGATGCGTCATGTGCTGGTGCGCGGCGGTGATATTGCAGCTTGCCGTGTAGTCGTAAGTTCCGAAGTGCGCTGCGGTGCAGCGTCCACGTGCCGCAATGAGCATGGGCGGCAGGTTAGAACTCCCACGCTCGTTGATGATGGCCTGCGTGGTCTCAATCATGATCTCCATTTTGAGGGAATCAGGGGCGAGACCCAAGGACGGCTCAAGCAAATCGAAGATGTCTGCCAGCGCCGTGACCTGTTCGGGCATGACGACTTTGGGCAGCGTGACGACAAAGTTGTCAGGCAACTGCCCGCCGCTTTTCTCAACGAGCGTGGTCAGAAAGATGTCTAATGTCCGCAGGCTGCGCTCGCGCAGTTCCTCCGTCAAAGGCTTGATGCGAATCCCTATAAAAGGCGAGAGCGTTTTATTGCTCATCCCGGCGGCAACTTCTGTGGCGGCGGATGCGGCGTGCCCGTCTTCTTCATCGTCAGGGCGATTGCCGTAGCCATCCTCGAAATCAATCCGAAAATCTTCAATCGGCTCGCGGCGCAGTTTATCCGCGACGCGATTGTAGATGGTATAAGCCAGCCACAATGGTTTGTTCTCGCGGCGGGCTTCGTTCGGATTTGAGTAGAGGAGAGCTATCAGGGCGGAGGAAGGATCAATAGAGTCTGGCAGCAGCTCTGCGCCGGGAAGATTGATGGCTTTGGCGAAGGTCAGAAAATCCGGTGCGAACTGTTCGAGTGCGCGGCGTGCCAGTCCGCCGAGGCGTGGTGCGGAATCGGATTTGAAAAGGTGCGCGCCGCCGTAAACTGTATGCACGGGCTGGCGCTTGCCCGTCTCGCCGGGATAGCGTTTGGCGAAAGCCTGGTTGGACTCTTGGAGTTTGTTTGAAATCTCGCGGGTTGAATCCGATGATAGGGATGTTTTCATGATTCTCCTTTTACACTGAAGTCCAGCACAATCGCGTCGTGGTCTGAGAGTTTCCCGGCTTCATCGTTCAAATTGTAAATGACTCGCGGGCGATTTTCTGAATCCGGTGTGATACCTTTCCCGGCAAACCAGTCGAGTTTGAGCGAGCAGCGCCCCCCATGCGGCTCAAGCGCGCGAGTGAGAAACCAGAAGCACCACTTCGGAATCCAGTCGCCCATGTTCGTGTTGACCGCTATATCCTTCACGTCGTAGGGAAATGTACCCGCTCCCGGCTCATTCAGCTCTCGATAATCGTAACCGCGCTTCTCCAGTTCATTGAAAAGCCCGCGCTCGAACCATCGCTCAGGATGAACGTAGTGGTTTCTGATGACATTGCCCACACCCATCATGACGCGACGGAAGAAGCCCATGATGGTATAAACGGCGCGGCGCGAATTGTAGGTCGAAGTATTCCAGTCGCCGCCTATCAGGACGGGAAGCTGCGGGCGCAAAGTTTCCAGATGATCCAGCAAGAGTTTCATCTGCCGGTGGCGATGGCGCTGTGTCGAATGTGCGTCCAGATGCAGGCTCACCAGTCGAATTGTTCCCGAAGGATGCAGCACGTCGGCGATTGCAGCGGTCTGAGAACCGAGGCGCTTCTCGTTATCCCTCATCTTGTCTTTGCCATTTGGCAGCGCGAGCAGGTGCGCTCCCTTAAGCGGATAGCGGGAGAAAATGGCGTTGCCGTGAAGCGCCTGCGTGTTCTCGCCCGTCGTGTGAACTTCAAGGCCGCTGCCTTTGTTCATGTTGATGTAGCAGGGCGAGAAGACGTAGTTGAGTTTCAAGGTTTCGGCAATCTCACGCGCGATGAAGCGATTATCCGTGCGAGCCATGCCGTAATCAAGCTCAGTGAGCAGAAGTATATCGCTACGGCTAATAACGGGATGATCTTCCAAGACGCGCATGATGCTCTCAAATCGAATCCCGCGCTCGATGTTCCACGCGGTCGCTCGAATAAATGGGCTAAGAGAAGATTGGGCGGGCAAAGGGGGCGCAAAGTCTTCCTGCGCGACGCTGGTCAACACTCTTTCGATTTCGGGTCGCAGCTTCGCGTAGAGCGGCGACGATTTCAAATCTTTGGTCGAGTTAAACTTCGCCAGCTCTGAAAAGTATGGCTCGGAGCTTGTGGTCTAAGACGGATTGCGCCTGCTCTTTTTCGTAAGTAATCACGGTATTCAAAACGGGTTCATGACGGTAACATTCCGCGCGCTATTATTTCAACTGGAGCGCGTAGCATTATCCTGGCGCTTGCAATGGCGTGCTGGTTTGAGGCAAGGTATGCGTTCCATGATGACAATGAGCAGCACTACATCAACGCTTCAAATACCGCAGCGCAACAGGTCGCTTTGCGTTGCGCGGGACTCGTCAAACGCTACCCGGACGTGACGGCGGTTGACGGCATTGATCTGGAAGTCCGCACGGGCGAGTGCTTCGGCTTGCTGGGACCAAACGGGGCGGGGAAGACCACGACGGTCGAGATCTTTGAAGGGCTTGACGACGCCTGACGGCGGCACGGTCGAAGTGCTTGGCACGCAATGGGGCAAAGGACAAGACCGCACTTTGCGGAATCGTTTCGGCGTCCAGTTACAGGAAACGCAGCTGACGGAAAAGCTCACCGTCAAAGAAACGGTCAAGCTCTTTCGCAGTTTCTATACGCGCGGGCGTGACATCGAGAGCATCATCAGTCTGGTGGAGTT
This sequence comes from uncultured Acidobacteriota bacterium, assembly GCA_963811065.1. Lineage (GTDB taxonomy): Bacteria > Acidobacteriota > Blastocatellia > Pyrinomonadales > Pyrinomonadaceae > QHXM01. The sequence continues at coordinate 457,151 of CAWEPR010000001.1, read as the reverse complement.
GGAAGAGAAGCGCGATGCGCGTGTGGGGAAATTATCGGGCGGGCAAAAGCAGCGATCTGGCGCTGGCCTGCGCGCTGGCAGGCGATCCGGAGTTGCTGTTTCTGGACGAGCCGACGACGGGGCTGGACCCGCAGGCTCGTCTGAAGTTGTGGGATATCGTCGAAGAGTTTCGCGCTCGCGGCGGCTCAATCGTGCTGACGACGCACTACATGGAAGAGGCCGCGCGTTTGTGCGACCGCGTGGGCGTTATGGATCATGGCCGCGTCATCGCGCTCGACACGCCTACGAAATTGATTGAATCACTCGGCGCGGATCAAATCGTGGAGTTCAGCGTCAGGGGCGAGATGGACGAGCAGGGCCTGGAAAATCTGGCGGGCGTGCGGGGCGTGCGCGCGTCAAGCAACGGTTATGCGCTGACTGTTTCCGACATAGGCACGGCCCTGCCCGCTCTGCTTTCAGAAATTGAACGCCAGCGTGTGGAACTGGTGACGCTGACGACGCACCAGGCGACGCTCGAAGATGTCTTTGTAAGTTTAACCGGAAGAATGTTACGCGATGGCCGAAGTTAAGCAGGACGCACTTAAAAGCTCAGAAGTTGAGACGCCGGAAGCTCACGCCCGCAAGCAGCAGCGAGCCGGGCGACGGCACGGGCTCGACGGCGAATCGTGCATCTCAGGAAGCGCGCCGCCTGCACCCGCTTGTCGAATTGACGATGGCGCGCATCCGCGAGTTTTTGCGTGAGCCTGAAGTAATCTTCTGGGTCTTCGCTTTTCCTATTCTGCTCGTCTGCGCGCTGGGCATTGCCTTTCGCAACACTGCGCCGGAGAAGATTCGCGTAGCCGTCGAACGAAACGACGCGACTGCCGCCGCCTCCACCGCGCTTTCAGGAAGCGCTTTCACGCTCAGCCGACATAGAAGTCCTGCTGCTTTCGCCAGCCGAAGCGACGCAGGCGCTCAGAAGCGGTAAAGTCGCGCTCGTCGTCAGCCCTCAAGGCGAAACGAGCCGGAACGGCGCGGAGACGCGGCGAATATGCAGAGCACAGCCCGACCTCCTCTCGCGTCTCAGTCGCTCTCGCCTTTATACGCTTTGACCCGACGCGACCTGAAAGCCGGCAGGCGCGCATGGTGGTGGACGACGCTTTGCAGCGCGCGGCCGGGCGCACAGATATCGTTCGCGCAAGCGATGAGACTTTTACAGAGCCGGGCGCACGCTACATAGATTTTCTGATTCCGGGCCTGCTGGGGATGAACCTGATGGGCAGCGGCCTCTGGGGCGTGGGCTTTGCCGTCGTCAACGCGCGGACGCGAAAGCTGCTCAAGCGATTTGCCGCGACGCCGATGCGGCGCTCTCATTACCTGCTTTCCTTCGTCTTCTCGCGTCTCATTTTTCTCGTTTTGGAAGTCGCGGTCGTCATCGCTTTTGCGTGGTTCGCGTTTGGCTTTACGGTGCGCGGCTCCTTTTTCGAGATGTCGTTTCTGCTACTGCTGGGCGCGATGACGTTTGCCGGAATCGGCTTGCTCGTCGCGGCCAGGCCGAAGACCATCGAAGGCGTGTCGGGCTTGATGAATCTGGTCATGATGCCGATGTGGCTGCTTTCAGGCACGTTCTTTTCATCCGCGCGCTTCCCGGAGTTTCTACAGCCTTTCATTAAGGCGCTGCCGCTGACGGCGCTCAACGATTCGCTGCGTGGAGTGATGAACGACGGCGCATCACATCACGACTATCTGGCTGGCCGTCCTGGTCTCTGCTGGTGTGGTGTGTGGTCAGTTTCCTCCTTGCGCTTAAAACCTTCCGCTGGCAGTAGACGAAACAGGCGATTGCGGTAAATGATGGGGTTGCTGATTGACCGAATCAGTTCACAATGCAACAGACCAGGACATCAATCATCTGCGTCGCGCAGTCAGCCTTGCCCTTGAAGCCGAGAGGATGGGCAATCTGCCCATCGGAGCCGTCATCACACTGGACGACAATATGAGTGCTGAAGCCGGAAACGCGTTATTAGCTCCTCATTACAATCCGGGACGACATGCCGAAATCGAAGCTCTGCGGCGTGTCCCTGAAGCACTCTGGCCGCGCGCACGCGAGATGACCTGCTACACCACGCTTGAGCCGTGTGTGATGTGCATGGGCACACTGCTGCTTCACGGCGTCGGTCGTGTGATTTTCGGCGCAGAGGACAGGGAAGGCGGCGGGGGACAAATGCTCTCGCGCTTGCCTCGCTATTACGCTGGCGGCGATTGCACACCCTTGTGGGTCGGGCCGCTGCTGTCGGAGGTCTGCGACCCGCTCTATGAACGGGTTAATCTGCGTTTTGACGCCTTGCCCTGTGGCAGGAATTATCAACTCGATTCCTCCTCTCGTTACCAGCCGGGCGACGATGAAGAAGAGCAGGGCGGCTAACGGGCCCGGCATTGACACATGCCCTGACCTGGCTTAAACCTAATCCGCATGAGTAATCCGCCCACTCAATGTGAGGAACCGTAAAACATGAATCTCAAAATCCGTCTCCCGAGCAGGGCGCACGCGACCGCCCCGCTCGCCCTCGCGCTGGCCCTCTTCGCGCTGACCGCCGGTTGTAACAAAGACTCGAACACAGGCAACAGCCCTGAGAACACAAACGCAACCAACGCACCCGCGAGCGCGTCCCCGCCAGCGAACACACCTTCGACCGCGAACACCTCACCTTTGACCGCGAAACCGGCCGGCCTCTCTCCCACGGAGGCCGTGAAAGGTTATTACGAGGCAGGGATGAGAAAGGACATCGCGGGCGTCAAGAGGTTCCTTTCACGCGCGTCGCTGCAACTGATGGAGGACATTGCGAAACGTGAGGGCAAGACTCTGGATCAGCTATTCAGCGAGGCCGCCAGCATGGAGGCACGGAAGCCGATGCCTGTATTCAGTAACGAGAGGATCAAGGGCGATACCGCGGCCGTGGACATCCAGACACCGGGGAACCCTCTGCTGACGATGCCGCTTTTAATGAGGCAGTCGTAATGAATTACATTGGCAAGCCGGATGGCACATCACTTGACAGGGACAGCCCTGTCTCATTAAGATGTGCCAACTCGTCACTATCTTTGTAAGCAATTATCCAAGGGACACTTTATCCTCGCCCAAGTTAAGCTCCATCTGGTTTTGAGAAAGACGAAAGCCGGGCTGGAGATGCAGCAGCGCCGCATCTCTCTCTCTCTGCCGCCCGGCAATCTGCCGTTGAGACTCTAGGCTTCCATCCAAAACCGAAACAGGAGAAATCATGCATAGTCGCTTACTTTCAGCAGCCGCAGCCTGGCTCAAGGGGGTCGTTCTTTGTTTGTTCATCGCGATGGCGGGAGCCGTCCGTGTCCGTCGCAGTCGCAAATCACGACGGGTGTGATTCAAGGGACAGTGACAGACGCGGCGGGAGCCGTTGTGCCCGGCGCAAGCGTCGAGGCAAAGAATCTGGACACAAATCTCGTCAAGAACATCCAGCACAGACGAAGACGGGCGATTCTCCTTCCTGCAATTGCCGTCCGGGCGCTACTACCCTGACGGTCACCAAGCAGGGCTTCGCCACGCTCGTCCAGCAGGATTTCCCGCTGACGGTCGGCCAGACGATCTCACTTAATCTGAGATGAAGGTTTCAGGCCTCGAACGAGGTCGTGACGATTACGTCTCTCCCGACCATTGACACGGTCAAAACGGAATCGAGCACGACTCTGAACGAAAAGGCTGTGGGCAATCTGCCCGTGCTCGGCAGGAAATTTGAAGACCTCCTGACCCTGACGCCAAACGTCTCTATCGTGCAGGGGCCGGACGGCGACGAGATCAACTTCGCAGGGCAGCGCGGCATCTTCAACAACGTCAGCCTCGACGGCGGCGACTACAACAACGGCTTCTTCGGCGAGCAGGCCGGAGGCCAGCGCGCCGCCATAGATATCCCGCTCGACGCCATCAAGGAGTTTCAGGTCATCGCGACGGGCGCGTCCGCCGAGTTCGGGCGCACGGCGGGCGGCATCATCAACGTCATCACCAAGTCGGGCACCAACGAATTTCACGGAAGCCTTTTCCACTTCCAGCGGCTGGAAGCCCTGACCGCCAACACCTCCGACGGCAAGCCTCTGACGGACTTTCACCGCGAACAGTTCGGCGGCAACATCGGCGGCCCGATCAAGAACAACAACGCCTTCTTCTTCGTCTCCTTTGAGCAGATTTTTGAGAACCTGACGCGCGCGAACCTGAGCGAGCCAATCGGCACAACGCCCTGTCCGGTCACAGACTCCGACCATCCTGGCCAACGAAGCGCTCATCAACGGCAACGCGGATTGCCAGCGCCTCGCCCTGATTAATTTCATCCGCACGACGCGCAATCAGGAAGAAGGTCTGCCCATTGAGCGCCCCATCAGAAACTCTGCCATCCTCGGCAAGGTGGACTGGGACTTGAACCCGAACAACCGGCTCACCATCTCGCACAATTTCGATTACTCAAGGAACGAGAACCAGACGTTTGACGTAGCGACTTACGGCAACTCTGCCAACGGCATCGAAGGGCCGTCGAAAATTAACGCCTTCAACGCCAACCTCTTCTCGACCATCTCGCCGACGAAGGTGAACGAGTTTCACTTCACCTACGGGCGCGAGGAGAGGCCGCGCTCCGCCGTCGAGTCAAACGTGCCCGCCGACACGGCGATGGGTTTTGCCACCACGTTCCGCTTCGGCCATCCCTTCTTCATCGCAGCCCAATGTTGACGAGACGTTCTGGCGCACGCAGATCAAGGACAACTTCTCCATCGTCGCTGGTCGTCACACGGTAAAATTCGGCGGCGAGTGGGTTCATAGTCTCAACTCGCAGATCTTCCGCGGCTTCTTCCAGGGACGCTATATCTTCGACAGCGTCGCGGGCTTCCTGCGCTACGCCTCGCCCGCCGCTCGCCGGTGGCTTCGGGCCGAACACCGTCGGCTGCTCCAACGGCACGTTACGTGACCGCTCCTGCCACCTGCCCCGGCGGCGCGACCAACGGCGGGCCGCTTCTGCTTTACTTGCAGGGCGCTGGCCCGACGGGCCTGCGACTGACGCCGCCGGGTTCTCCGAAATCATAGAACGAAGACCTCGCGCTGTTTGTGCAGGACAGGTGGCAGATCAAGCCGAACTTTACGCTCAACTACGGCCTGCGCTGGGAGGCGCAAATTTTCCCCGAACCCGTCGTGCCGCCGTCAGAGACCGCTTACGGACTTTCCTGAACGACCCGCGCTTTCCATCCGACGGCACGCTGCCCAGCCAGAAGAAGATGTTCCAGCCGCGCTTTGGCTTCGCCTGGGACATCACGAGCAAGGGCAAGTCTGTGCTGCGCGCGAGCTACGGAATTTATAACGCGCGGCAGAACATGCTCTCGCAGGTCGGCTCAATCACGACCAACGGCGTGCAGCAGCAGACCATCTTTCTAAACACGCCAATCATTGCGTCGGGCGTTCCCGGCCCGGTCTGGCCGCAACGTGGTGACGCCGCCTTCGACCATCACACCTTGCACGGCGGGCGCGGTCACCAACCCGTTCCCGTGCTTCTCCGGCGTGCGCGTCTTCAGCCGCGACTATGCCAACCCGCGCATCTACACCACGAACGTCGCCTTCGAGCAGGAACTCGCCCCGAACCTGTCGCTCTATCTGGATTTCACACACGCGAAGGGCGTCCACCTGACGCGCTTTCTGGACTACGCGCGCACAGGCATTCTTCGCCCCGTTCCTCGGCGAGACGATGGTCACGAGCGCCAACGGCAAATCGCTCTATCAGGCTTTTACGGTTGGGATGCGGAAGCGCTACAGTCGCGGTTTCCAGTTCGAGTGGAACTACACGTTCGCGAAAGACCGGGACGACGACTCCAACGAGCGCGACCCGTTCACCGACCGCGCCTTCGACTTCAATAACCTTCGGCTTGACTACGCACTTTCAGACCGCGACATTCGCCACCGGTTCAACTTCTACTCGAACTTTGACCTGCCCTGGGGCTTCGATCTCAACGCGCGCCTCCAGGCGCGAACGGCGCAGCCCGCTCACGCCCGCGTGCGCCACGGCCCGCACGCTGCCCCAACCGCAACACGCTGCGAAAGAACAACGAGTACTTCTCGTTCGACTGGCGCTTGCAGCGCCCATTCAGCTTTGGCGAGCGTATTCGTCTCATCCCGATTTTCGAGATGTTCAATACCTTCAACACAGAGAACAACATCAACCCGCTCGTCACGCCCGGCCTCTTCAACTTCGATGGCTTCCTGCGCCAGGGCGTCGGCGACCCGCTTCAACTTCAACTAGGACTCAAGCTCACCTTCTGAGGCCGAAGCTTTGGCGGCGAGTACGGGCGGGAGAGCCTCATGGGAATCATATCCCGTGAGGCTCTCCTCATGCGAGATGACGAGAAAACAAAATGGACGACATCACCGGAGAGATCGAAGAGATTGTCAATCGGGAGACCAGAGCCTGGGACACACAGGACGCGGAACTCCTGATTAGCGTCTTCCACCCGGACATGGTCTGGCCCTGGCCGCCTTCAGTCCAATCGCACGACCCCATTGATTGGATTTTCGTCTTAGGCCGGTACGACTATGAAAGATGGAAACGCAGCTGGCAGGAATTGTTCGACACGCACAGCCTCGCACATAACCGGAGGGTAATCAGGAAAATCGAGATTTCAAAAGAAGGCGACGGGGCATTCGCCATTCTGGATATAGACACTCTCTGGATTGACCGCCAAGGCCGCGAAAATCACTGGCAAGGCCGCGTCTGTAAAGTCTATTCAAAAGTCGGAAATGAGTGGAAGATGACGATGCACACGGGCGTTCTGGAATATACTTATGACAGACATCCCTGTCTGTCATAAGTGGGACAGACATTCCTGTCTGTCATTGAGCGCGTGAGCGCGAATACTGATTAGCGGATATTGATGAGCGTGCTGGCGCACGCTAGACAGGCAGGAATGCCTGTCCTACATGATTGAAAAATTCCGAGAGCTTCGCTTCGTCCAGCTTTCCATTGCTTCGGACACCGCTGCATACGTCCACGCCGAAGGGCTCAACCTGCCTGAGAGCTTCGGCGATATTGTCCGGCTTCAAACCTCCGGCGAGGAAAATGGGAACGTTCACTGCTTCGCGTATCCTGCGGCTCAATGTCCAATCGTGCGTTCGCCCCGTCCCTCCAAGTTCTTTAACGGAGAGCGTCTGGTTGCCTGAATCCAGCAAGATTCCATTGACGTGTGGAGCTACATTGATTGCTTCCTCCAACGCCTCCGGCCCGGTGACGTGGATGACCTGGACGATTGCGATACCCGGAAGCGCGGCGCGCAGCTCATGATAGCTCCCGGATTCAAGGCGGTCGCAAATCTGGATGGTATTAACGCCCGCTTGTCTCTGTTGCTCGATGATTGAAGCCGCGTCCTGTTTGCAGGTCAAGAGAAAAGATGAGACGGCGGGAGGAATGATTGCCGCAATCTCCCGAATCAAATCTTCTGAAATCACACCGGGGCCGCTCGGCATCTCGGAGACCAGCCCCAGAGCCGAAGCGCCGTAGCTTATAGCCATCCATGCCTCTTCAATACTGCTGATACAGCAAATCTTGACGCGAGGTTTAAGAGCAGCTTTCATCAGATTCGTGCTTTCCCTGAAGACTCAGCGCCAATGCTTTGCGTCGCGCCAGTGCTGCGGGTCGAAAAGCTTGTCGTCCAGCGAAACGCCGCCGCGAATTTCCGAGTATTCTTCGGAGACAACTACTTTGCCATTGACCATGAAGATTACTTCGGGTGCGACCCAGCCGCCGCCCTGCACGCGCCCATATTTATTGAATTGCGTTTCCTGCGTGAGGGAGTTGTCCCTGCCGCCGGGCTCAAGCATTCGCACGAAGTAGAGATTTTTTTTGTCTATCCAGAACTGGCGCGACTTTAAGTCTCCAGCCTTCGCGCCGACCACATAAACGGGTCGTCCCTGCCACACGTCTTCGCGAAATTCAGAGAGATCGAACTTCAGGTCTTTGAGCTTGGCAATGGTTTCTTCGACAGGCAGAAAGTAAACATCGAAGCCTAAGAGAAGGAGCGGATGCACGAAGGGGCGAGAGTTGGCTTGCTTGCCGTCTTTGAAGCTATAGAGCGTGAAGTTGGCAAAGAGTATCCCGTTGCCGTCTTTGATAGGGTCGAAATCAATCCTGAGTTTTCCGGGAGCAGAGAAAGCTTCGTACCACGTCGTCACTTTGCTCGTGCCGTCCTCGTGAAACTCTTTCGTCTTCTGCACGAACGTCAGGGTCTTGTACCAGGACTTGGCATACTTTTTCTGCATCTCCCGAATCAAGTCTTCAGATGTTTTGACCTTGTCGGCCCGCGCCGTAGCGGTAGCCATGGTCAGCAAGGCACAAATTAAGAGGAAGTAGCGCATCAAGAAATGTTCTCCAATCTTCTACTAGTTTGATAACCGGGTCGAGCTTTTCAGAGGATTACCAGGCAAATCGGTTTATCATACGACAGAAGAGAGTAAAAAGTTGTGCGCCGGGAAGGCAAGTGAATCAAGCGAGCCGCAGAATGAAGAGAAAGGAATAGACAGGATTAACAAGATTAACGTGAGTTCGATAAGCGGGAAACAGCATTGACACCCAGCCCCGGCAGGGGCGGAATATCAGTAGCCCATGACGTCAGTCATGGGAACAGGCACAAGTTAAAATTCACAAGCCCCGGAGGGACGACATATTATGTCGCCCCTCCGGGGCTTCAATAATTTGTGGCGCGATGAACCCAGCACTGACGTGCTGGGCTACTGATATATCGCCCCTCCGGGGCTGGCAACGTAAATGACTCTTATATCCTGGCCATCTTGTTAATCTCGGTCTATTCTTTCCCGTTCTAATTCTTGACACAGGCGACGGAGGGCGTTAGATTCCGGCTAACCTGTGCGCGGTTTCTGCTCTTCGTGGGCAGCCCACTGAATGCCGACTCGCTCGATTTGGAGAAAACTATGAAGACGATTTATACGTGTGCCATCAAAATGCTTTTCCTGCTTGCGCTTTGTATATTAGCGCCCGTTGCCTTGGCGCAGGAGCCGACTGCCAGCCCACAAGGGCCGAAAGTCGGATCGGTTGAAATCAGTCCCCTAACGTCTGAGGCAGAGGTCGGGCAGAAAAAGAGTTTCACCGTGACGGCAAAGGACGAGGCGGGGAAGGCAATCGAGGTCAAGTCGCCCTACTGGGTGGCGCTGCCGCCTGATTCCGCCTTCGCTGATGAATCCGGCATGGTCACCTTCTTTCAGCCCGGAGAGATCAAGGTCATCGCTGTTGTCGGTGGCAAGCCCGCCTTTGCCGTAGTTAAGGTGAAACCCGCCCGCCTCGCGCGGATAGAGATTGATCCCGTCTCCGGGCCGGTGATGGCCGGGGGGAGTATCAAGCTCAACGCGACGCCGCGCACCTCAAACGGCGACCCGCGCAATGATGTCGCCATCACGTGGACTTCCGAGACGCCTTCAATCGCCATTGTGGATGCCGCAGGCTTCGTCATCGGCGTAGCTCCGGGCAAAGCGACGCTCCGCGCCAGCGCTGAGAGTGCGAACAATACGGTTTCGGTCGAAGTCGTTCCAAACAACATCCGCAGTCTTTCAATCGAGCCTAAATCGTCGAGCGTGCGGACGGGTGATGTGATTCGTTTCACCGCGCAGGGGGTAGATAACAGCGGCGGTCAGATGCGCAGTCCGTCGGTCCGCTGGGCTGTCAGCGGCGACGGAGCGATGATAGAGCCTGACGGAGGCTTTGTCGCCGAGCGTCCCGGCTCTTATGTCGTCACGGCGACGAGCGGCAATAGTATGGCGGTCGCTACCATCGTCGCCAAGCCGCGAAACATCGAGCGAGAGTTAACGTTGGTCGGGCGCGCACCGCTCAAAGAGCAGTCCGCCGAGCAATGGATTTTCGGTAACTTCGCCTACGTCTCTACCATCTCCGATACTCTACTGGTTTACGACATCTCCGATCCGGCGAAGCCTAAGCTGACTGACACGCTCAAGTTTGACGCGCACACACTGAACGACATCAGCGTGAGCGCCGATGGCAAAGTGGGCGTCATCACGCGCGAGGGAGCTTCGAGCCGCAGGAATGGCATCGTCTTTCTGGATACCTTCGACCCGGCGCATCCGAAAGTCGTCTCGGAGTATACAGAAACCGTGACCGGCGGCGTCCACAGTGCCTTCATTGACGGGCACTACGTTTATCTGACTGACGACGCGACAGGCTCCCTGCGCGTGATAGATTTCCGAGACGTGAAAGCTCCCAAAGAGGTTGCGCGCTGGCAGGTCGAAAACCCAAACATAACGACCGGCGGCATCCAGGGCGGGCGCTACGTCCACGATGTTCAGGTCAAAGACGGGCTGGCTTATCTGGCTTACTGGAGAGACGGTCTTGTGATTCTGGACGTGGGCAGCGGTATCAAGGGCGGCAGTCCTGAGAAGCCACAGTTCGTGAGCCAGCTTCGCTTCAACTATCACGAACTTTATGGAAACGGCTGGCTTTCAGGCGCGCACGCCGTCTTCCGCTACAAAAATTACATCTTCGTCGGCGACGAAGTCTTCCCGGAAATCTTCGACATCAGCGGCAAAAAGCGCATCCCTGTGCGCGGCGTTCTTCACGTTGTAGATGTTTCTGACATCAATCACCCGCGCAAGGTCGCCGAATACGGCGTGCCCGAAGCAGGCTCACATAACGTCTGGGTCGAAAACGACATCCTGTACATGGGCTACTACAACGGCGGGGCGCGCGTGCTGGATGTTTCCGGCGAACTGCGCGGCGACCTCTACCGGCAGGGAAGAGAAATTGCCCGTTACTGGACGGGAAGCGAAGACGGCTTTCGCGCAAACGCACCCTTCGCCTGGGGCGCTCAGCCGCACAAAGGCCTTGTCTTTTTCAACGACATCAACAGCGGCTTGTGGATTATGAAACTTGGAGAGCCGAGGACAGACACAGGCTCAACGACAGAACCGGGAAGATAAAACGGAAGGCAGAAGGCAAAAGGCGGAAGGCGGCAAAGAGATATGACCTCTGCGGCCTTCCGCACTTTTCTGCCTACTGCTTTCCGCCTTCTGCCTTCTGCTTGCTTCCTCCCGCTTTTTCCATTTTCAAAAAATCTATTCCGGCGGCCTGCGGGTCAACGTCAACAGTGGCGACGGTTTTCAGCGCTTGCAGGTCAATGACCTCGATTGTTCCGGGTTCTGCGCCGATACCTTCGACTGAAACAAAGGCGTAACGATTATCGGGCGAGACCGTGACGCCGTGAAGCACCTTTCGTTTTGTCGGAAGCCGCGCCAGCTCTCGCCCAGTCTTCAGGTCGAAAACGGAGATTGATTGATCGCGTTTGTTCGTCGCCACAAGACGCCCGTTTTTAGTCACGGCCAGATTGTAGACGCCAGCCCCGGCGGGGATGCGGCGCACGGCTTTCCAGTTCGCGTTATCAATCTCGACAATTTCGCTGGACTTGTTGCAGGCCACGAAGACGGAAGAGCCGTCGGCAGAGGGCTGCGCCCACGTCGGTGAGCAGGTCACGTCTCCGGGCTTTGGCATCTCCATGCCGTGTCCCCCTGTGTCCATGCCCGGCATTCCCTGATGAACGTTGCGCGCAGGCAGCGCTCCCGTCATCCCCATCTCTTTACCTTTGGTCAGCAAAAAATGGCGCGAGACTTTCAGTGTGCGCGTGTCGATTTCGACCAGCATATCGTCCATCATGCACGCAGAGTAGTGCTTCGTTCCCTGCGGGTTGAACCTTGACCCGTGCGGCATCGTGCAGGTGTTGATGCGCGCGACCTCCAGCATCGGACGCGTTGCCACGACCGACACCGAAGAGGGAATCATGTCGCCGTGCAAATTGAAATTGACGGCATAGAGAAACTCGCCATCCGGCGAAACGTCCATCGTCGCCGGAAAAAGTCCGAGCGTAACCTTCCCGATGACCGTGTCATCCTTCGTCGAATATTTCCAGACGGAGCCGAACGGTCTGCCGTGACCGAGAGAGACATAATAAAACTGCTTGTCCGGTGAGATGGCGACCCCATGCGGCCCATCAACGTCTGTCGGCATCACTCCCGTTCCAAAATTGCGTTCGACGCTCGCACCCTTTGGCCCGAAGCGCACGACGCTGACCTTATCCGCCGATTCCGAGACGACGTAGACGAGATAATCCTGCGGAGACGCAATCTGCGCGGGCGCAAGCGTCGGGAGCAGCGCCGTGGTGACGCAAAATAAAGCCAGCTTGAAAGTATGATTAAGTAATCGAGCGCGTCTTTCCATATTCAATCCTCCGGCAGGAAACGATTGGCCGCTCCCAGCAATAAAACAGGTGATTGAAGCTTATCTTAACTCAATGATACCAGGCAAAGTGCCGTTGCATGGTTTGAGTTAAATTTGCATCAAACAATCGCAGCAGAGTCGCCGGGAGGGCGAGCAAATGAATTGTCGGCGCACTTCCTGTATATTCGCAAATGGACAAACAATCATGGCCCGGAGCAATATGAAAGCTATCATCGCCTTATCCTTTTGCCTCATCATTTCTCTGATGACCGCCTGTCAGGAAGGTTCAACGAAGGTTAGTCGTAATGAACCGCTTGCCGAAACGGGCGAGGTCTCCAAAGTCTACGGGTCGCCCGTTCATCTGGGCGAACTGGAAGACAAGGCGTTAGACGAAAGCAGCGGCATTGTCGCTTCACGTCGCAACCCCGATCTTTTCTGGACGCACAACGATTCCGGCGATGGACCGTTTCTCTATGCCTTCGACCGCACGGGAGGGAAGCACGGCACATGGCGCGTCATGGGAGCCGATGCCCTGGACTGGGAGGACATCGCCGCAGGGCCAGGGCCGCAGGCAGGAACGTCTTACCTCTATGTGGGCGACATCGGAGATAATGGTAAAGAGCGGCGGGAGATTATCGTCTATCGCGTTGCCGAGCCTATCGTCACGGCTGAGGACGCCGACACTAATCGCATCGAGCCTCAGCAGACAGAGCCTGCCGAAGCGATTCGTCTCAGGTATCCTGACGGAAGACACGATGCCGAAGCTCTGGCCGTTCATCCGACAACCGGCGATTTATATGTCATCACCAAAACCAGGAACACGACTGCCGCCGCATCTGTTTATAAACTCGCCGCGCCATTTTCCACTTCAGCAATCAATACTCTCGAAAAAGTCGGCGACATACGCGTTCCCAGTTTATTGCCGGGAATGATTACGGGAGGCGATATTTCTCCCGACGGGACAAAACTAATTCTGTGCGATTATTTCAATGCTTACGAGTCGAGCTTACCCGAAAATTCACGTGGCAGGTTCGACCGAATCTGGAAGCAATCCCCGGCGATAGTCAAACTCGGTGAACGCCAGCAAGGTGAGGCCATCTGTTATCGTCTCGACGGACGGGCCGTTCTCGCTATCAGCGAGGGGCGTCATTCGGCGCTCATAGAAGTTGAGCGCATCAAGCCCTGAGCTGGGGCGCTGATTGCGACCCGGTTCATGTTGCACGCTCTCATGTCAGGTTATAAACGCTTCAGTTCTTTAAGAGCCGGAGTTTCTGCCAGTTCTCTGGCAAACTGATCGGTCCCGCCTCGCTTATCAAATTTCTCGCCTATTTCACGCGCGCGACTCTCGAACCAGTCCTTCAGTCGTGAGGTCTCATAATGGTGATTCTGGCTATACTGGTAAAGTGGAAATGAATCTGGCAGGCGCAGCTTGATAGTGCGCTCGCCTGAATCGGCCATGAGTTCGAGTAAAAACCACGCCGCACGATAGAAGGTGTATTTGTCGTACAGGCTCTGGTTTTTATCCGTCCAGCGAAAGTGATACTCCAGAAGCTGCGTGGCCTTCTCAAAGTCGCCATACAGCGCGAGGAAGAGCAGATGATCGCTCACGTAGGTAAGGTAAATCACGTTGTTCGAGATCATCGAATAGCCGCGCGTGTGATAATCGCGCGCCTCCGCCCAGCGCCCCAGACGGACAAGCGGTAGCAGAATGTTCGCCAACGTCCTCTGGGGCACAGACCTGCACTTGTGCAAGCCTGAAAAAATCGGCTCGGCAATACTGAGCGCAAGCTCGTTCTCACCACAGTAGGCTTGAAAAGTGACCCGCTCGTCTATCTCGCAGGCAGCGCAATCGCTCAGGTCGTCTCTTGAGATTTCCTGCGCACGACGAAAGTGAATGAGCGCCTCTTCTTTGTTGCCGAAAAACTTCTCAGTGCGATAGCGGTAATAATAGACAACGCGCAACCCGTAACCGGCCTTCAGGTAGCGCCGCTCCATCTCATCGAGCATCTCGTAGATTTGCTCTTTGGTTATCTGCGGATAATTGACCACGACGTTGACGATCCACTTGTACCTCCAGAGGAGCAGCCACTCGGAGAATTTCTCAGGATAATTGTCAAACTGCGCCAGACACCATGAATACGCGACCAGAGCTTTTTCCGTCTCCCCTCCCCAGAACGCGGCCTCAATCAATCCCTCGCGCGCCTGATACTGGAGCTCAACGTCATGCCCAGTGTCGGCGATGCGCACAGCCTCCTCGAATGTCATGATCTTCTCGACGCCATCGCCGAGACGCGTCGCCCTGCGAATCAGTTCTCGCACGCTTGAGTCAATTTCGAATTCGTTGATCTCTGTCATTGAATGCCATCCACAATCAGGTCGGCACCCCACGCGACGAGTCCCATCAAGCCTTCGTTGAACAATTTCATCTCTTTCGAGTTGAGTGGCCGGTGGCCAAGCATCAACGACTGCACGTAGAGCACCTGAATGGAAAATTGAAGGAGCGTTTCGTCGTCCATCCGGCAGACTTTGTTGATGACAGGGTTTCGGTAGTTGAAGCAGAGCCGCCCGTCCGCGTCGTCCGTCAATGCTTCATCCAGATTGTCCAGCACTGAAGACCAGAAGGAATCCGTCACCTCTTTGGTTCTTTCAATCGTTCGGCGAAAACTCGCTTCCTCGCTCGCGGTGTAAAGCGCTGGCAAATCTTCAGGCGAGAACTTACGCACTTCCACCAGACAGTTATAGGGGCGCAAGACTTTTTCGGCGAAGGCGAGGAACTTCGATATATCATCCTGCTCGTCAAGCGTCAGGTGCTCAAAGGTGTATGACAGGCTGTTGCCGTCAACTTCACGAAAGCGCACTTCGGGGAAGACCTCACGAAGTTTCAGGAGCAGTTGCAGGTCATATGTATAGGCGGCGTTTATCACGCACAGCGATTGAGACGCGGCAACGCGGGATACCTGCCTGAACTGATCCAGCCCCGGAGCGTAGTGGATGGTCTCATTCTCCTGGCGATACTCGGTCAACGTCATCGTGCCCATGTTCGTCTCAAACGGCAGCCAGTTAACAAAGATTCGGAAAAACTCTTCGTCTTCAGCCGCCAGCGCCTTGATCGAGAGATAGTGCAACTGGATGAGCTTCTTCAAGCGCTTCGAGTCTTTCTCCGCCAACTCCACCAGATAATTGCGCAGAGAGCGCCCAAGCGAATCGCGCGTCTCTGTAAGCGCCTCGTCTTCGTAGAACGACTCACGCGAGGCTGTGGGTCTGAGGTCGTTGGCGTTGACTACGCACTTGACGAAAAATGCCCAGTCCGGCAGCAAGCCTTCGGCGTCTTCCGAGAGCAGCATGTTTTTGAGATACACGCGATGGGTTCTTCTCGCCGCCAGGCTCATCGGATAAGGCAGGACGAAAGCCGCGCCGCGAACATCGCCGACGGATGATTGCAGCGGGATGTAGTCCAGAAAATCTGTCTCGAAAGTTTTGCGCCCGTATTCAAGATAGGCGTCGTGTTCGAGTTGAACTGTGGAGAACTCCTGCTTCCAGGGCGGCTCTTCGTCGTTGATGAGAGACGAGCCGTGAGCATCGGTCAACTGAATCGGGTAAGGCAGCAAACTCCCGTAATGATGCGCGAGCCTGCGCACCGTCTCCGGCTGGAAATACTCTTCGCTTCCGGCCTTGCAGCGCAGCAAGACTTCTGTGCCCGGCTCCATTTCGCGCTCAAGAACTTTGATTGAGTATGTCCCATCGGCGTGACCGCGCCACTCGACCGCAGGGCTTCCAGCTTTTATTGAGCGCGTCACGACCGTAATCTCTTCGCTGACCACGAAGCAGGACAGCAGCCCGATACCGAACTGCCCTATGAAATCGCTGCGCTGCTCGGACAAATCCCCACGCTTCGAGGTCTGGCCGATGGTGGCGAGAAAGAGATGAATCTCCTCTTCGGTTAAGCCGACGCCGTTATCGCGGAAGATGAGAACTGGGCGAGCATCGCCGCCGCCTTCGGGCAGTTCGATAAATACCTCTCCTCGATGAGTCGGCTCGATGTGGAGGCGCGCGGTGATGGCATCAACCGCATTCTGGAGAAGCTCGCGAATAAAGACTTGCGGGCTGCTGTAGATATGCTGGGAAAGGAGATCAATAATCCCGCCGAGGTTGACTTGAAATCTATAATCCATAACGACACGGACACCCTGCGTGGTTGTATTTCATAGCGGAAACGGGAGGCTTGTGGCCTCCCGTAACTAATTTCGTTGATGAGCCGAGCAGGACTCGAACCTGCGACCCACTGGTTAAAAGGAATAGCGTGTATAAGTTATTCCAATCACCTATTTACAAAGACTTACAGCCATAATTGGCAGACTAAGAACTCGTCCCAGTTAGTCTAAGTTAGTTGCTATTTTATCACACCGCATCTTAAAAACTTATTTATTTCCGCAAAAGTTTGCTACCATTCCGTATTGGGTCTACCCCTCTTGTCCCAGAGAGGACTCACAATGTCTAAATGGCTCCGCAATAGTTTTCTGATAGTTGGATTGGTAATTGGACTGGCTTCTGTTTATGGGTTGCTTTATTCCACAAAAGGCCACAGCTACGGTGGTGCTGGTCAACCCGTACCGGGGAAAAGGTACACAAAAACCCTGACGGGCAAACCTATTGGTCAAGGCATTGATGATCCGAATACTTCAATTGATAAGCCGGACGCTTCCTCGTTGTCTGCATTCCTAAAAGTTATACCAGCACAACACATCTACATTTTTGGTCTTGCGGTTTGCTTCATTTTATCTCTGGTAGCTCTTACTTCTACCAAGAAAAGTAAAGCGGATTTTAATCAAAAGAACCAAGTGTTGGATTCTATAGACACCGAGCATGTAAATCCGATTTACGGTTGGTGGCAGCGTGGGCGTTCGGCGCGGCGGGGTAATCTTAGAGGTGCTTTAGCAGAAGAGAAGGAGACGATATTTAAATATGAAACCACCCCAGCTAGATTAGAACGTTTGGATCAAACAGAGATTACTAACCACGAAAACAGCATGGTTGTTACTCAAGAAGCGACCAAGCAAAAAAAGGATACAAATACTTATCTTCTCGGAAAAGCTGAGGAAGACTTAGCTCAAATAAGAATTCTAGAAGCTCAGGGATTAAAAAATATTGAGTGGGAGTTCCTTGAGAAAGAAACCAATCTACAACTCAGGGCGGCGATGATTCTAGCCATCAAGGGACATTGGGAAATGAAGGGTCTGACAGAATTATTTGAATCAGTGGTTAAAGCAAGGCGAGAAATGCTAGATGACAAAAGTATTCACCCAGAAGACAGGCTAAGGCTTCTTGAAAGGTACGACAAAAACCTTAACAGCTTAGATAGGGCTATAGATGACAAAGGTGGATTACCCAAAAAAGTGGACGCTCAAGAGCTTGAAGGAGCACAGTCGGATTCCGAAGATTACGGAGACGATTGAAAAGTACGTTAAATCCGCTCAGTCCAACTACCCTATCTTAACTTTAGGCGAGGGCGAAGAATCCGTTTTTATTCGTGAAGAAGAACGAGAACACATACATATAATCGGTACGACAGGAGAGGGAAAATCTAAGCTACTCGAAAGATTAATCAGGCATGACATTGATAACGGTAGAGGTGTTTGTTTCCTTGATCCCTCAGACCGGGGGGATACGATGTATAACGTTCTCCGTTATTGTTATGAGGTAGGCCATAAGAAAGTTTGTTTGATAGACCCTCATCACCATAGTTTGTTCAATAAAATTCCGGTAATAAATCCTTTCCACTTCTCTTATAGAAACGCATCTGTTTCTAATGTAATGGATGCCGTTAAAACGGTGTTTGGGCAGAAGGATTCAGCCGACACTCCTAGGATTAACAGATACCTACCCGCAATTCTTCGTATCTTATGGTCAGCTAAAGCTACGCTTCGAGATTCAATCTACTTTACTGAGAAGGCTTATGTTAGCCAAAGAGAGCAGTTGTATGAAAACTTAGATGTTTACGATAGAGATATGATGACAATTGAGGGTGCTTATAGAACTCAATTTACCATGCAGAATTTTCTATCAACCGTTAACAGATTAGAGCCTTTTTATAATTCAACTCTTGAGTTAATTTTTGGCGGGTTAGGTGGAATCAATTTCGCCAAGATGATAGCGGAGAAATGGGTAATTCTAGTCAATTTATACAGTGGCTTTGGGTTTGATCCTCTTCATACTCGCTTGCTTGGAACTAGCGTAATCCATGAACTTATATTTGCGATGGATAGGCTTATCGAACGGAACAAACGCTACGGTAAAAAATACGAAGTTCCTTATCATCTCTATATTGACGAAGCAGGAAGATACGCAAATCAAAATCTCGCAGAAATTCTCTCTTATAAGCGAAAGTCTAATTTTAAGGTAACTATCTCACACCAATATTTTAGCCAATTCAAAGATGAAGATGTTTTAGATGCGATTAATCAGCTATGTAAGTTAAAAATAGCTTTCTATATTCCTGACCCAGAAGACAGGGTTAGATTCGTTAAAATGGCTTATGGGGGAGAACTGGCAGACCGGGATGTATCTCACGTTCTCTCAGGCCAGAAGAAGCAATACGCTGTTATTAAAAAGCCGAAGCGTGCAGCTCATATTGTTAGAATCTTAGACGTTGATCCGGTAGACGTAACCCAAGAACAATTAGACCAATACATAAAACAGATATATGAAAATGAATGGTACAAAACACCAAAACAAATAAGCGATTCATTCAATGAACGATTCCCCAAAAAGAATCCTAACGGCTCTCAATCTGGAGCGCCACCTAACGGGTCGGCAGCTAGCAAGGCTTCTGTACCCAGAGGAGTACGCCGAAGGCGCGGAGAAGATATACCAGCGAGTGATGAAAAACCTCAAAACGCTGGAAAGAGCGGGCCTATTAAAATCTGACTCATACGGAGTCAAAATGGAAGGTAAGGAGAAGTTTTGGCGCATCCTCGCAGACAAGACCTCTACTAACCCCAAACGTCGCCAACTCGCCGTCCTAGAGGAACTAGGCGTTACTCAAACCACCTGGAAAATACATTCAACTCTTTATGAGCATGAGAAGGCTTGTGGGGATGTATTTGTGTCTTTAGCTATTACTAATAGTCTTTTGGAATGGCAGGGTGAAGGGGATCAAAAGAGCGGCTTTCGGCATGACAGATTATTCCGCTTTAGCGACTCGATAAACTATCTTGAAATGGAAATGGGGAATCATGGTAAGGATACTTTGAGGGGCAAGGTGAAGCATTATTTAGACCTGTTCCGCAAAACAAGAAAACCATTCAATGTACTATTTTCGCTTCCGACTGAGCAGGGGGTAGAGGATATGGTAGGAATCTTTGACGAGCTAGGAGTTGGGAAACAATACGGTGCAGTTCTTCAGTCAGAGCTTGTAAAAGACGCTTTGAGTGCTAGAGTAACCCATGCTTTAGACACGGTTTCGCTTTCCAAATACACTTCCAATTACATTCCAAACGGGTAGAACGCTCAAGAACGCTATCAGTCAATTAAATCAAGGGAATATGAATCTTTATACGGTGTGACCAGAGGGAGTTTTGAAGAGTTTTGCCTTTGGCACAATGGCCTTCACTTCGTTTCGGATAAAGACCATTTTGAACTAAGGATAGATAGCCGCTTTAGGCGGTTCCTTCGAGTCACATAATCCGTTTTGCGGAGTCAGGTGTTCGGTTTCTATTCTGCTATCTATCCGTAAATTTGGTTCCATGTGGAACCGTTAAGGCATGAGTGCCGGACGATAGATTATCGTTTTTGGTTTGTGTGTATGTGTGGGCTGTTTTGTATGTAGATTTTTGAGTAAGGGGTGCTTGTTTGGTTTTGCTAGTGATTCGTTTTGCTAGTTGCGGATCAGGTTTGTAGGCTTGCTTATGTGAGTGCTAGGAGTGCGGTTTTAAGAGGGACTTTTTGACAGTTAAGGGAAGATTGCAGGGCTTGGTTAAAGTTTCTCTCATGAGTTTGTTTAGTTGTATATAATTTAGAAGCAGTATGTGGTAAGCCTGCCAAATTGCCAGTATCGGAACCCGGTTAACAACTTGGTTGCAGATTGGGGTACTCGGGGGAAAGCCCTTTGCGGATTATTGAGGTGTACCCCCACTGAAATGATCTTCGTTTACTACATACTGCATAAGACAATAAGAAAGCCACCTTTTTGTTAGGTGGCTTTTGTGGTACTTGGGATAGTTTGAAATTGACTTTGGACACCAATTCTGCATTCAGTTGCATCTGTATGGAGGGATGAAATTTGGTTTTAGCTTGACTTTTAAATGTGAGTTGGTTTTACGCTTATATGGCAAGGTTGGGTGATGTTGCAGAGACTTTCGGATGTGTGATAAAGATGATGTAACGTTGAGCTATTCCCCTTAGCGTATTCCCATAGACGTTGCCAGTTAGTTTCCTGGGTAAATTTGAGGTTCCTACAAGGAGAAGGACTGTTCCTTTGTAGGGTGAGGTGTGTCTTATGGACGTAGAAGAACGAATTGCAAAGATTGAGCGAATATCGGTAAGAATTGTGGCTTTAGGGCTGTTAATACTGGCTCTCGCTGCTCTTTTGTTCTATGGAATTAAGGAGTTTGTGTCCTTTGTCATACACCTCTTTAACAAGTAGTTGTGTCCACCGTGTCAGGGTTATTGATATGTTTGCTGGGTTAGGCGGTCTTAGCTGAGTTCTCGTTTATACATGGGTTAGGACACTGGTTCCTTCATATTAGAGTTACTCTCTTACTTCTCGGCACTATTTTCTAAAGTTAGTAGAAACCTGATTTGTTTGTAGTGGAGAATGTTCCTGGGTTAGATCAAGAATTTTTTCCAAAACTTCTCTGTATCACCGCCAGTAAGATTTAATTCGTAATAGCGGAGAGCGTGATAGAGCCAAGGTTCTAATACACCGCCAAACTCTTGGTAGATAGCGCATTTTTCTTTTCTGCGCCAACACTTTCCACAATGCTCACATACTGCGATGTCCCACCCCAACGCCTTACCGAGTGCTTGCCAAAATAGGGGGTCTAAAATAATCGTCTCAAAAAACTTATACCGTTCATGGTCAGGATTGTATCCACCCTTTTGGATAGCTAGTTCATAGGCTTCATGCTGTAATTTAATTGCTTCGTTCATTGATTTATAGATTAATTTGTTGAAACTGGACAGATCAGAAAGTCATGTTATGCTTAAATAAAGAGATGATTTCTAAATGAATTACTCTCAACTTAAGGGATTCGATATTAGCTAGTCGGCGGGATTCAGACCCCGTTTTTCCCTTTGTCTAGATTCTTTAATAACTCAGGTAGTAAGCCTTGAAAGATAGCCTTATCCATTTCAAGCTGACCATGTGAATATTCAATACCGTTTTTTCTAAAAGCCTTCCTTTTATCTTGTTCCTCTAAAACGTCATATTTAAGCTCTACTTGGATAGGTCGTCTGTAATAACTGGGTTTCATATTTAGCTCTCCTTATACCCACAGCTTGAGCAAGACTGCCAATAGTAGGTATCCCCGTTAATTTCTCTCCTGCGTGTCCAGAAGTTATTAATCCCACAGTTAGGGCAGACCGTTACAAGATGCCCTATCTGGCCCAGATTCTTTCTTAATTTGAATTGTTCCTCGGTTGGTTTCTCCATACATTTATATATTTCCGCTTAGAGCTTTAGATATTTAATTTCCAATAATTCTTGCAGCCTTGGTTCTCGCACCCATACATTAAGAGTGGAGATTTACAGAGTGAACACTTGAATACATATTCTAATAACGCTCGACTACTGTACTGGACATTTAATTGACTCATATTTTCACTATTCATACATTCGGCATTAAAGCTGATAAGAGATAAAAAACAGTTAGGATCACACCGATAGTTGAGGCTCCAACTACAGCATAAGGCTTCCATGACTGAGGGAATGAATAATGAGTTGAATGTTTGGTGTAATGGAATGGATTGGTAGGATATTTGTTTACTGGATAGTTCCTTGAATATTTGTAGGTCATATGGTTGATTGTTTAATCTCTACGGGTGTAATTCCTCGCAAGCTTGCTGCGCTATACTTAGGCAGTGAGCCGGTTCGTACATAAAAGACACAATGTCTCAGTGCTGCTCTACCACATCGTCTGCCCAGCCAAGTATCGGCGGGTGGTCTTTACGCCACCTGTGGATGAGAAACTCAAGGAAACCTGTCTGGCGATTAGCAAGCGATACGAGATCACCTTCCTTGAGATTGGGACAGATGAAGACCATGTGCATTTTCTCGTGCAATCCATACCGCTCTACAGCCCGAAGCGGCTCGTCCAAATCATCAAAAGCATTACGGCCAGAGAAATCTTCGCCACTTGCCCGGAAGTCAAGAAACAGTTGTGGGGCGGACAATTCTGGAGTGCCGGGTACTTCATCAGCACGGTCGGGCAGCATGGCAATGAGACGAGCATCAAGAAATACATCCAGAATCAAGGTGGCGAATACAAGCAACTACACCGGGAACAACTCAACCTATTCTGATACCTCGCAGCTTGCTGCGGGGTAGTTCATTGATTTTCTGGACGTATGAGCGATGAACGCCGACCCTTAGACCTATTGCTCGCTTGCTCATTCCAGTTTTCCAGAGCTTAAGTATTTTGTTCTTTTTCTTCATAGAGATTAGTAAGGTGCTAGTCGGTGATTAAGTCAACGTAGCTTATTAGAGTGTCTTGTTCTAGTTTTTGTCGGAAGTAGTTTTCAGCACTTTTTTTATCAGCACTTTCAACTTCAGCATGAATATATAGTTCGTACTTAGGCATATGTTTGTGAGTTCTGCTCGGAGTGAGCTTTAGTGGTTATATATACAGTGTAGCAGGGCTACCGAATCTGTAAATAGGGGTAGCAGTGGATAACTCA
The DNA here is from genome assembly GCA_963811065.1 of uncultured Acidobacteriota bacterium. Taxonomy (GTDB): domain Bacteria; phylum Acidobacteriota; class Blastocatellia; order Pyrinomonadales; family Pyrinomonadaceae; genus QHXM01. Next base: position 433,995 of record CAWEPR010000001.1, on the reverse strand, counting down.
ATAATCCCTCATAGACAAGCGATAAATAATTCTTTTTCCCTTATCTAAGCTCCTCACAAATGAAACGAAAACCTACAAAAACCCAAGAAGATTTAGCAGAGGTCTATCAAAAAGGATTGAAGAATTTATCCGAGTTGTGGAATACGAAACTAAGATTTACACCAGAGGAATTAAAGAATAAAGAAACACAAAACCAGACTTACTGATGAAACAGGTAACGGAAGAAGCAGTAAAATTCGTAGATAGCGAACAGAACAAAAGCCAGGGTGAATACAAAGTCTTTAATGACGTGAAGCAGATCAGTCCCTTGAGTGAAAACGACTTTTAGACCAGAAATTATGGAAGAGAGGCGGGAAAAAGAATTGAGTTGAACAGACATACAATCCTCCTTAAAGGTTTCTGTATGTCTGAAAGCAAAGATTAAAAACAGTGTAGCTCGCAAATCAGGCGATGTCTACATAAAAGTTAAAAAATTAGCTTTAAGGTGAACGATTAATTATTGACGGAAAATAGTGGTTTTGCTCAGGAAATCCATGTAATAGCCCAAATGTCATAGCAAAGACAATGGTATCATTCGTGAGGTTCAGAAGTACATATTGTGTCCAATAGCCATTAAATAGGTAAGGTTGCCACCCATGTTATCTACGAAGAGTATGTAATAGCCGCAAAATAATGAAAATCCCCAAGAAACTCAAAATTGGAGCGCACTGGTATGATGTTGTAGTCACCAAGGATGTATTTGAAGGAATCACTTGTGGGATTCAGCTTAGGAAAGAAAGCAAGCTAGGAGTTAATGCAGACCTGCCCGAATCCCACCAGGGAGCAACTTTATTTCATGAAATCTTACACGCTATTAATTCAGAGCTAGATCACACGATATTAGACAGCCTATCAGAACAGCTTTACCAAGTCCTCTCGGATAATCATTTGTTACGATGAACACCTTTTACATAGGCTTAAATATAAACCCCGAAGACTGGTCTACCCTTCCCGATTATCAACCACCAGTTAATGATCTAATAAAGGAAATAACAGGTAAAGAGATAAGAGGAATAACAAGTGAATTGTGGAAAGATTTAAATATAAGACCCGAAGTAATAGAGAGGCTAGATTTCAAGGCTCAACATTCCTTATGAGCGTCCAGATAAGCAGGAAGATGAGGATGAAAACCAGGGCGACAACGAGAGCAATCTGTACCGGATAAGGAGCTTTGGAGATTGTTGTGTAAACGATAGTTCCGCAGATTCCCAGAATGGAAATAAGAGAAGCTATTTCGATGACAATACGCTTGATTTCGTGGAATGGATCACGGATAGGCATGTGCGCTTCTCCATTCCATAGCCTGAAATCTGTCAGAATCTTTCTGTTCTTCCATAGTAGCCATTCTCCTAGGCAGCACCATAGATGCAGATTCTGATAAATTGGTTTTCCGCTAAGTCGTTTGTTATGAGGTGTTTAGGGGTGTTGGACTCCGCGCGCGAAGATTAACGCAGCGATTTCATGGTTAGAGAGTGGAAAATAGTCAATTAGTTGCCAGAGAATAGAGCAATAATTGGCGAGTCTATCATAACGACACTAATGTTTACTTACTTAGTACGAATATCAGAACCACAATTAAATCAATAATGAGATGTAGAAGCAGAAAGAGGCTAATTATCGCAGGCTTGCTCTTAGACAATAAGGTTTCGCTGCGCTCAACAATATGTTCAGCGGTATTAAAGAACCTATCAATTTTAGGGAAATCCCGTTTAGCGGGAACGGACGAAGATTTATGATTAGACTTCTGAAGATTTGAGACGGACATATACACCTTTCCGGGTCTGCCTCAAATCTGTTTCTAACGCGGGTGTATATGATGGAAATTGTCGCGCCTTAGGTGCAACTTACTTAGCAGACCCGATGCGTTAGAAACGCCGTCTAGGAATTTTTTCCTGACATAAGCGTCTTGGCTCCTTACGCTTACAGGCAGAAAGATAAACCTCACAATCCTGATAGTCAAGCCCTAAATCCTCAAACTGGTATAGCATTTTGAATCCTGTCTAAATAGTTCAAAAACAAAGAAATTTTGAACTAAACGCAGAGCCATTAAACATTCAACACCGCCCCACCGCCCCTTGTCTGCAAGTAATTAATCAGAAACGACTAGCATACTTGCTTGTAACCAGCAGTCATTCGAGCGGTTTACTTTCGGGCAACTTCTAAAAAATTTCTGACTGGTCTAGCGACACATTCTCAATAATCAACTAATAAGGCCAGCATAAAATCCGCTGAAATTATGGTGGTTACAAAGCAGAGATCAATTATTAAACAATTAAAAAAACAACAAATGAAGCATCAAATCAGTGAGTTAGAGAAAACTCAAAACCCCCAACTAGAGGCAGAAGTGGGCGACAAGGTAGATGAAAAAGACATCATCTATCCAATCATTCCTAATGATCCAACCGTAGGTAGTAAGGCCGAGACTGTCATAGCCAAAGCCAACCCTTCTCATTACGAGAACAATAAGATCAATGTGGTAGACGGCGATAAAGTCATTAGAACTTATTCCGGCGTGACAGACGGCCAGAACTGGAAGAAGTACGCAGAGCTTTACGCTAAGAACAACGAGTATGAATTGGCCCCTTATAGCGCAACTCTAGCCGAGAAAGCGGGTATTGAAGCTGATCCTGAAGCCCAGGCCGAGGAACAGAGGTTAGATGAAGAAGCGGAAGCAGAACGTCAAGAAGCAGAAGAGGCTAGAGAAAAATCTTTAGGCAATCGAATTAAAAAGACAATTAATAAAATAAGGAAATAAACGGCATGGGATTATTCAAAGACCACCAACCTAAGAAGCCTAGCAAGGCAGAGGTTGAAAAGGCTCAAGCTCTAATGGTTGAGGAGCAGAAAAAACAAAAAGAGTTCATAGAAAAATACAACGCTCTATGTGATGAGTACGGATATTCAATTATCCCGCAAGTCACAGTCCAATTAGCTAAGAAAAATTAACAACAAACAAATGAACGACGAACAATCAGTTACCTCAATGCACGAAGTAACCCCACTCGATAAAGAAACCCAGCCTAATCTTGAAGGCGTAGAAGTCGGAGAAAAAGTGCCTATGGTTCCCTCAGAAGGCGAGAAGGATAAGAACTTAGTACCTGAGTTAGAAGACGCCGAATAACTTTTGATTAATCATTAATTGAAAGGAAAACAAATGATTGATGAAGTAAGACCAGTGCCTGGAACAGAACGTGAAGACTCCTCAGAGTCCCAAAACAAATAGTTTCTTTACAGGCTCTCCCCAAAATAGGGAGGGCTTACTAAGCAAACTATGACCGATGAACACCGTAAATTAAATCTTAACCAAGAGGCTTTCTGTCAGCTTTATGCTAGTGACAGGGAGTTTTTCGGTAATGGAGTTCAGTCATACATTGAAGCTTACGACATAGATACAAGTAAGCCAGGAGCCTATAACGGAGCTAGGTCTAGCGCACACAAGCTGCTCACAAATACTGACATCCTCGCTCGAATAAACGAGATCCTAGAGATGGAAGGATTGAATGATTCCTTTGTAGATAAGCAACTAACTTTCCTTGTTACTCAGAACGCCGACCTATCTACCAAGGCAAGAGCCATTAACGAATACAACAAACTCAAAAGCCGCATAACCGACAAAGTAGATCACACATCAGGAGGTAAGCCTATACCAATATTAGCCCCCTTTAATGTTCCAACTCACAACGGCAACCAACAAAATAGCGAAGCTCCAAAAGAGAATCAGAGCAGTTCAGGGAGGGACATCAGCGAGCAAAACAATCTCGATACTCCTATTGTTGATAAACTCGGCGCAGTCGGACAAGACACCAACCCTAACCTCGGTAGTGTCGGAATCAATGCCCCACCTGAAGAGGGGAGCAATACGGGACTTCCTTCAGATAATGGAAACCCACCAGTATTTCAAAGATAGTAGGTGGAATAAATCTGATTTCATTTACACGTTCGAGACCGGAAGTAAGATTGAATTCTTTAGCGCAGACCAACCAGGGAAAGTAAGAGGCCCGAGACGCGACAGGCTATTCATAAACGAAGCCAACAACATTCCGCATGAAACATTCGACCAGCTAGAAGTACGCACCAAGGATTACATTTACTTAGATTGGAACCCCACCACTGAATTCTGGTACTACGAGCTAGAAGGTAAGAGAGATGATATAGACCACCTTATAATCACCTATAAAGATAATGAAGCACTCGACCCCCAAATTGTTAGATCAATTGAGCAGAGAAGAAATAACAAATCATGGTGGAGAGTCTACGGTGAAGGGTTACTGGGTGAAGTTGAAGGCAAGATTTATCCAAATTGGCCGATTCTTGATGAAGTTCCCTACGAAGCTGAATACCTGGTAACGGGCGGAGACTACGGCTACAGTAACGACCCGACAGCAATACTGGACATCTACAAGTGGAATGGTGGGTATATCTGGGACGAGATAGCTTTTCAGAAGGGACTTTCCAACAAACAGATAGCTGACATCCTCCTCCTAAATCCCAAGCGCCTGTTTGCCCCTGATTCCGCAGAACCGAAGTCCAACGATGAGATAAAAGCCTACGGCGTTACAGTCCTCAAGGTTCCAAAAGGCGCAGGATCAGTTCTCCAAGGCATACAGTTCGTCCAGTCAAAGAAGATATGGCTAACCAAACGCTCAGTAAACCTTATCAAAGAGAATCGGAACTACATGTGGATGGTAGACAAGGATGGAAAGATTATCAACGTTCCTGACCATACATGGAGCAATGGCATGGACGCTGGCAGATACGGGATGAGTACGCTAGAGCCAGTGGAGCCTGAAGAATACAAACTACCCAAAGAAACTTATAAGAACTTATTTGAATCAATTGGAGCTTAATAATTAAACAAACGGCATATGAATTATGAACTAGCCAAACAACTTAAAGATGCAGGGTTTCCGCAGAAAGATATTTGTGGTCATTGTGGAACTAAATTCCATACCGATACTTTTCCCACCCTTTTCGAGCTTATAGAAGCGTGCGGAGATAGGTTTCAAAGACTTTCCAGAATGGATTATGGGTTTAGGGCGGTAGGGATGAAAGACAGTGTAATTTTCTGTGATAACAATACCCCTGAAGAAGCAGTAGCTAAATTATGGCTCGAATTAAATAAGAAAACGGCATAGAACACAACATGAGTGTTACCCAAAACATTACGGGATAAGTTAATCACCCAATCGTTAGACGAAATAGACCGCGCCCGAAAGTACAAGAAGGGGCGCATTTCACAATGGCAAGCCAATGAGGATTTAGTATTCGGTAAGAAGCCTCCGACCATCCCTCATCACACCAACGTAATGCTTCCGAAGATGCAAGGTTTTGAAAATACCCTGCTCTCTAAAATTAGAAACTTCCCGGCTCTTAAATACCTTAAAGGCGAAGAAGCAGACCTGAAGAAAGCTAAGCGTATGACTGCACTTTTAGAGCAGACTGCTAAGCCTACAAATGGTAATTGGAAGTTCAAGGATTTAATGGGTAAGAAGTCTGGTATCAGATATGGAAGGGCTATTTTTGAAAGCTTATGGCGAGTCAGAGAAGGGCTTTAAGTTTCATTTTAATCCAATTTCACCCTATGACTTTTTAATTGATCCCGGTGCAGGAGGGATAGATATTGAAAACGCCCTACACTTGGGACGTACTGGCATTTATTTAAACTCCACACAAATCAAAGCTGGCATTAAAGACGGTAAGTATCTCCGAACCGAAAGCTACCAACTCCTAAATGAAGGTTCTAACACTGACGAGAGGGCAGAAGAACAAAAGAACAAAGACAACCGCTACTTTGCGCTTATAGGAACCCCTAGGCACTCTACTTCTTCAGACCTTTATAAATTCTGGCGATGGTTTACTACCTATGAAGATACTCGTTACATGCTTCTCTTAAACGAGCAAGCCAAAACTGCTATTCGAGTTGGAGAACTCAAAGATTTTTTTGAGTCTAATAAGTGGCCGTTTGGTACATGGGCCACAGACCCAGACCTTGATGAATTCTGGACGCCGGGGCCAGATGACCAGGTACGTGAAATCTTCATGGCTCAGACCAAAGTTATCAATCAGATGTTAGATAACAACGAAGATATTAACGAGCCAATGAAAGGTTATGACATTGATAAAGTCGTTGACGCTTCTCTTTTAAATAAACGAAGGGGTGGCCTCATCCCTTTCAAAAAAGACACGAACATCAACCAAGCCTTACAGGTGTTTGAAACCAAACCCATCCAAAACGGGATTACTGTTTACGAGGAGTTAGACAAAATCCAGCAGCTTGAATCAGGAGTAACAGCAGAATCTAGGGGGATCAGTGACGAAGACAAGGTAGCTATCTACGAAGGTAATCAAGCAAACATAGCCGACCGTTTAGGACTTCTTAACGACTCATACGCAATCTTCTATCACCGTTTAATGGAACTCTTTGAACACGCAGTCAGAGAACACTTAACCTCTAAGATAGCCATTCAGATGATAGGTGCTAATGGGATTGAAGTTGAAGAAATCACCAAGACTGAGGTTTTACCTGAAGATACAGGTTTTGATTACTACATTTCAGCTTCGGATGCAGAGAACAGGAATGATATTGGCCTCAAGAGAGCCAAATTAAATTATGTTGCCAGCAACAAACAAAACCCAATCATTAATCAAAAAGTGTTAGCTGAAATTGAAGCAGAAATAGCAGGACTTGAATCAGATGACATTAAGAGATTAATGGACGTTGACGAATTCGGGGATGCTGAGTTAATGAGCGAGTGTGCAAGAGATATTCAGCGCCTTATTACAGATGAAGACTTTGAGCCTAATGAAGCGGCTAACGTCGCTTACAAACAAAAGATGGTTGATTACCTAAGAGACAAGAGTGAGAACTTAAAAGGCGAACAGATACAAAAGATCATCGCTTATATCGAAGCCATTGAACCTTATGTAATTAGAAACACAGTTAGGAAAGCAAATGAGGTTAATGCTAAAGCAGGAAACCTTGCCCTAATGGATGACTTAGGAATGGAACAATTAACTCCTCAAAATGGAGCCAAGCTTACCCCCGTCTAATTTAAATATGTCTCCCTTACAGACACTTGAAACCTCAGTTGAGGCCATGATTTTGGCTGCTGAGAAGTCTTCGCAGAAACAAATTAAGGTCATGGAAGGCTTAGAGCCAATCATGGAAGCCTTAACAGTGGCGTATGTTCGGGGAGCCAAAGACATTCAGACCGCAGTAATAGGAATTAAAGACTATGTAGACCGAATAGAGCCAGTAAAGATCAACCAGGAAGCAGTAACGATGCTCACGAAGCTGAATAAAGTTTTTTCCAGCAAGAATCTCTTTACCGTACCTTCGCCTACTGTTATTCAGGACTCTAAAGAAACCGTCAAACTCTTAAAAGATTTAATAAGGGCGGTTGATTTAAAGCCTCTTGAAGTAAACGTAGAAAATGACTTTACGACTATCGAGAAGTGCCTAGAGAGAATTGAAAAACTTGTTAAGTTTGAAATTCCGCTTGAAGATGGACGAGTAGCAATAAAGCTTTCTGATGCTGACCTTAAAAAGCTCTCAGAAGCTATTAATATCCCCTGGCAGACAATGGGTGGGGATGCTACCGAATCCACCCTGTCTAAAATTCCCGGCCTTTCTATCCCAATCCATGACCGAATTGATGTTAGTTATACTAGCACGACAGATGTTTTTACTTATAGGAATGGTGGTGTTACTCCGGTAGCCACAGTAACCATTACTTACACAGACAGTTCTAAAGAATTAATCAGTTCAGTTATCAAATCTTAATGGCTTGGAAGTTTAATCCATTTACAGGCAAGTTAGATTATTATGAACCAGCATCAGCCGCCGTTGCTGGTGTTGCGTCTTTCAACACGCGCACAGGCGATATTTCTTTATTATCGGCTGATGTGACTGGAGCTTTAGGTTTCACTCCTGAAGGAGCTATTACAGCCGGAACAACTGCACAATATTGGCGAGGTGATAAAAGCTGGCAGACATTAAATAAATCAGCAGTTGGCTTATCGAATGTAGATAATACCTCAGATGCTAACAAGCCTATTTCAACAGCCACACAAACCGCTCTTGACGCCAAGCAGTCACTCGACACTACTTTAACTTCTCTTGCCGCTTACAACACTAATGGACTTCTAACCCAGACAGCCGCAGATACATTTACAGGACGAACTATTACTGGTACTTCCAATCAAGTAATAGTCACAAATGGTAATGGAGTATCGGGTAATCCTACTCTTAGCTTACCTCAAAACATTCATACAGCAGCTACCCCGCAGTTTTCTAGTATGGGAGTAGGAACAGCAGCGGTAGCTAACTATAAGTTGTTCGTTGATAGTGCCTCAGCCTCAGACGTAACAGGCTTCTTTAGAAACTCCGCATCTTATGTTGGATCTAATTGGGCTTTACAAGTAGTTGGGTATACAGACCTAAATGGTTTTCGTATTAATGGAGCCGACACAACTAACTCGATTTACTCGGCTACCCAATTTGGATTTACCGCAAGCAATGGCAATGCAATTCTTTTCTCTCATTACCCAGCAGGAGAACGTATGCGTATTCATACTGACGGGAGCATTGGTATCGGTACGAATAGCCCTACCCATCTTTTTCATGTCAGAGGTACTGCCGCCACTCCTATCGTACGCTTCGATGGAGGTGCAGGAACAGGTTACTTTGAAATGGGTTCAGGAGATACAAATGTTACTGGTTATATTTCTTGGAGAAAGGGAGATACAACTCGTTTAGGGTATATGGGCTTTAGTAGCTCAAACGTAGCTCTGACTCTTGAGAATAGCGCAGCCTTTACTGTCAGTGGCGGCAGCGTGGGCATTGGTGATACCACCCCAGATTACTTATTAGATGTAGCCGGAACTTTCGGCGCAGACGGGGCTGCTACTTTTGGTTCAACCGCTAGTTTTGCAGGAGATGTAACTGTACCAGATGAGGCTTATGGTTCAGGTTGGAATGGATCAACTGAAGTCCCTACTAAGAACGCTGTTTATGACAAGATTGAAACTGTCTATCAGCCGAGCGGTACAGATGTTGCCGTAGCAGACGGAGGTACAGGAGCTTCTACCGCTGCTTCTGCAAGAACTAATTTGGGAGCAGCAACCATTGCTGATATTCAAGTTTTTACTTCTAGTGGAACTTGGACTAAACCAACTGATGCAAAGTTTGTTGAAATTGTTGCTATTGGTGGTGGCGGTGGAGGAGGTTCTGGACGGCGAGGAGCTTCTCTTAGCGCACGTTCAGGCGGTGGGGGTGGTGCAGGGGGTGGAATGACAACCCTTCGACTTCAGGCAAGTTTGTTGGGTGCTACGGAAACCGTAACAGTTGGTACGGGTGGTGCAGGTGGAACAGGTATTACAGCAAATGATACTAATGGAAACCCCGGCGTTGTAGGCAATAATTCTTCGTTTGGTAGTTGGGTTGTTGCGCTCGGGGGTTCTTTCGGTGGAGGGGGTACTAACTCTACTGGCGCTGCTGGAGGTGCGGTTAGTTCTAGCATAGGCCCTATAGCTGGTAGCGGCGGTGCTGGTGCTGCTGGTGCAACGACTGCTGGCGGTACGGGCGGTACTTCAACAACTACAACACTATCTCGCGGCGGTGGAGGTGGGGGAGGCATAAGTACTGGTGACGTGAGTTCCGCTGGCGGCGCTGGCGGAGATTTTTCTGTCGGGACATTGTTTGGGGTTATAGCAGGGGGAACCGCTGGTACTGCGCCAGGTGGAACAGGTGGTAATGGGAATGACCGAGCTGTAAATTATGCTATCGGCGGTACAGGTGGCGGTGGGGGTGGTGCTGCAACTGCCGCAGCAGGTGGAACGGGTGGCAATGGTGGTAAATATGGCGCAGGTGGCGGTGGGGGTGGTGCTTCACAAAATGGTCAAACTTCAGGAGCAGGTGGTAATGGAGCCAGTGGGATTGTAACTGTAATTTCTTATTTCTAAATTAAACAGGTGGCGACTTACCGCTCAAAGATAATGAGCAAGAATTTAGACCTAATTGAAAAAGCAATACCAGAGGCAGCAGAACATGACCACATAAAAGCTTATGCGGAAGATTTAGACAAAGCACAGTTACTTAGAAATGTCCTTGAATCAGAAGGTGGAGAAGTTTTAATAACAGGACTTAGAGAAGACGCCGTATCAATCCTTACTGAAATCCTTAAAGAAATAAAAGACCCTCTTGTATTTAAACTTCAAACCCGCCTCGATATGCTTACTACCTTACAATCAGCCAAAGACCGTGAGAAATCCTTACAAGAAATCCTCGATAACGAAATAAGGAACATCACTTCTTAAAAGGTGATGAAGGAAGCCTTTCATGCCGTTAGGCTTCCCCCACTACCCTTTAAGTAGAGTTGAAGAACTATAAACTTCCTACCGGGCGGTTCCCGGCATTAAAACCAGTGCGCCTATACGCACCCGAAAGGAAATATATGGCTGATGAAGAAATCATCACTACTCCAGTTGAGGAGGTTAAACCCAACGAACCTGTAGCTAAAGAAGCTGAACCCGTCACAGAGGAAACGCCCCAGGCTGATCCACAAGAACGGTATGCAGAAGCGGAAAAGAAACCCGACACCGTGCCGCTTCATACGCATAAAGAAGTCAGAGACAAATTAAAAACGGAAATTCGGGAGCTTCGTGAGCAGCTAAAAGCAGCGAATCCTAGTAGTGCCAAGCTCTCTGAAATTGCCTCTAAATGGGGCGTAGAGCCTCAAACCATATCCGAACTCGCAGAAGCTATTAAGAGCGATTCTACGAGGGAGATAGAGGCCAAATTTGGCACTATGGTAGAGGAACAGAAGAAAGCTAAAGTTGAAGCGGCATTTGATAAAGAGTTTCAAGAGAAAGTCGTCAAAGACTTTCCTAAACTCGCAGGAAAGAAAGAGGAGTTAAAAGCCCTCGCCTTCACTCCGCAATTTGTCAAAACACCACTCAATGAAATAGCTCAAAAAGTATTTGGTGATCTTCTAGGTAAAGGGACAATGGAAGAAGCTAGACCAGCTTCCGACAAAGGCGGTGAAGTCGTTGACTTCTCCAAGCCCATGACCGAAGAACAACGCTCTCAGGTTCTAAAAGACCCTGAAGCAAGAGCTAAGTATTATAAATTCCTTGACCAGAATCACTCCTATTAAAGCCTCACAGTAATAAATAACAACGGCATAGAACAACTCTCTTAAATGGCTTTAAGTACATTTAATGAGGAGTTTCAACTTCGGTATCAGGATGTTTTGACGAAAGAATTAGTCGCTATGGTAGTGGCTAATACCGAACTTCGCTCAAACCTGAAATACGGTGACACTGTTCACCGCCCAAAGATTGACACTTCCCTCATGAAAGTGCGTGATGTAACTCGTTACACAGACCGCACTATTCCTCAAATCTCAGACGCAGACCAGACAATGGCTATAGACCAGCAAAAGGCTGTGGACTTTGCTTTGGATGACTGGGATAAATTACAAGCTGGCCCGCTTTCTCCTGGTACGTTCGCAGGTGGAGTAGCTGGCGACATTCTCGCTCAGTATATCGACGCTGATGTGTTGTATCAGACCATCAACGCTCAGTACACGTTCGACACCGGAAACTTAACCGGAAGCACTTCAAACGGTACGGCTATCACGCTTTCCACAGCTAACGCTCCCCAGGTTCCTACTCAGTTAAACGCTCTCTTGGCTGCTGCTAACATCCGGGGCGGAAGAACCGTTATGGTTGTTGACCCGTATGCAGTGTCCATGTTCGAGCAGATGTTGATTGGTAAAAATATCAACATGGCTGAATCAGTATTTAAGAATGGCTACACTGGCCCATTGGTAAACTTTGGACTTTATGTATCCAACAACTTAACTGGTGAAGCTACCTTGCTTTCCGCAGGCACTTTCTCAGATAACGATACTGTCACTATTGGCGGTGTTGTATTCACCATGAAGACCACTCTTGGCGCAACTGCCGGGAACGTCTTGATTGGAGCTAACGCAGCCGCTTCGATTACAAACCTTACCGCAGCTATTAATGGTGCTGCTGGTGCAGGGACAACTTATGTTGAACTCTCTGCTGCTAACCGATTAACCATCACTGACACCTTGCGTTTGACTGCTACGGCAACCAGCGCAACTGTCATGACGATTGTTGGCAAAGGCTCTGGGCGACTTTCCTTATCCGAATCTGCCGCTAACTGGTCTTGGTCTTCTAACTTTGTTCACGCTTACGCTGGCAAGGAGAAGTCTATTGACCTTGTTGTGCAGCAGGATCCGAAAGTTACTGTTCGTGAAGAACCCAAGCAACGGACTGACAACTACCTTACTGACGCTTTGTATGGAGTCAAAGTATTTGATGACCGCAAAAAGCAGTTTGTAGACGTTAGAATCGCAGCCTAACCTTATTGGTTTCCTCTGCTCCTTCTGGGAGCGGGGATAAATCAATAAAAATATGACCACCCAACAAATAATTGACCATAAAAATCTGTTAGTAGACGACGACACCACTCTTTCGAGTGATGAAGATTTGATTTTAGCCAATAAGAGTTATCGGAAGGTTTTAAGTGAAAGCAGATGGCCGTTTTTAATCAAACGTCATACAGCAACACAGTCAACAACAGTGCCTTATATAGCACTTCCAGCCGACTTTAAATCATTTGCTCCAGTAGACGGTAAATACAACGCTTTTATAGGTACATCAGCCAGTGAATACCCCCTGATCTCGATTGTGGACAGCATTAATTATAATGGTTATGACGGACGAGTATATGTAGACCTCGCCAACTCTCGCTTACAGTTCACAAAACAGCCCACAGAAGCCAAGTCAGTTGATTTCTTTTATATCTACCAACCAAATGACCTTACGTTAATCACCTCACCCATCTTTCCGAGTGAATATCACTACATGATTTCTCACGATATGGTTACTGACTACTACATTTCAGATCAGACACCTAAAGGAAGGACTTACTATGCTGAAAACATGGCTAAGTACGATGACTATTTACAAAGAATGAAGATGGACTACGCATTAACTTATTTACATGGAAGTCAAGACAGCAATTTTTAAAGATGGGATAGTCAATTATCCGAATGATCCAGAGCTTGTACCTCGCGGCGGTGCTTCGGATTCTTTAGGTTGGATTACTAAAGGAGCCTTCATTGAGTTCTCGAAAGGAAAATCTCTGATTGGCGCAAGTGAAGCCGGAGGTGGGCCAGTACGAGGCCATCACTTTGCATACAAAACAGACGGTACAGCAGTTCAATACCGAAAGATAAATACCAAGATTCAATACTACAACACAGCTACAAGTCTTTGGGTTGATGTAATCACAGGCTTGACCGCTTCAGCACAGTATACTTTTGCTAATTACACTTCATTAGCCGGATCTTTTGTTTTCATTTCGGGTTATGACGGACTCTATAAAATTAATGTGGCTAACCCTGGAAGTTATCTCAACCTTACTGACGAAACTATTAATTTCAAACACCCAGGTAAGATTTTAATTTCTGATTCCCGAATGTTTATGTGGGATCTGGAAAATGACAAAAGCGCATTGTATTTATCATGGATTGATTCAGAAGCCTATATTAGCCAAAGCCTTGTAGTTTACGGCACAGGGAACGGTTCAAGCACCACTATTACAGGAACTATCACGCCTTACAATCCGACAAGCAATATTCTCGCTGTTGAAGCCTATGGCCCGATAGGAACACTCAAAACAGTATCTAATGTAACAAAAGCAACTCAAGGGGTAGTTACTGCTACCGCTCATGGTTTTTCTACAGGCGATTATGTAGTGTTCTCGAATTTCTTCGATTTCACGGCAGGAGCAGGAACAGTTGAACAATCAGGAAATACAATGATTGGTGTTGGAACAAGCTTTACTACTACTTTGAAAGTCGGAAGTTTAATAGCGATAACTGGGAACGTAGTTAATACGGTTACTGCTATTACGGATGATACCCATATAGATGTTGCGACTTTCGCTAACATTCCCAGTGGCACATACAGTTATTACAGCATGAAACAGCTTAATAAAGTAATGGCTAAAATCACAGTTACAGATGCCAATAATTTTACAATCCCAATTAATACTACTGCCTATCAATCCTACTCATCAGGTGGGAAAGTCGCTAAGGCCGAATACTTTATTGACAATAATAACGGTACTCTAACCAGTAACTACGGAGGCACTGGGACAATTAATTACGTTACAGGAGCCATCAGTACAACTTTTTCTCAGGCTCCGATAAACGCTGAATCCACTATTGTGAATTATCAGGTTGAAACTCCGTCAGGAGGTATTACTGATTTCTCTTATTCAACACCAAGACAGGCGGGACAGGGTGATGTGTTTCGTCAGGATGAGGGAGGCGATGCCATTCAGAAGGTGGAGAATTTTGAAGGAATATATTATTCGATTAAAGAGCGTTCGGTTTATCAGCTTACCTTAACAGCAAATGACACCAATGCAACCAATACGATGTTCAGGCGGAATATTGGTATGCCGTATTTCAGGGCTTCTATTTCTACTGGGCAGGGGATTGTGTTTATGGATACTGCCAACCCAGACCAACCAAAACTTACCAGGCTCGAACGGAATATAGCTGGAACAGGAATCTTGCCTGTTGAGCTTGCCCCACAGTTTGATTTCTCAAAATACAATTGGGATTCATGTTCGATGGAAGGAATAGGGGAATATATTGTCTTTACCGGAAAAACCTTAACAGGAAGCACTAATGACCGCTTATTCCTGTATTCGCTTAAATGGAAGTCAGTAGATGTACTACCCTTTAATGCTGACACTCTCGCCAAAAACGCAGGGTTGTTATATATCGGAGGTTCAGACACAGATAATGTTTACAACGTCTTTAATGGTTACAGCACTTCTTTCACTAATCAATGGACGAGTGGAGCAGACTTGCTTAACAGCGAAGAATACAAGCGGGTTCGTCGCCTAACACTTGAAGGGGATATTTCATCCACCCAAAGTATTCAGGTCTATATGTCTCTCGATGGCGATACTTTTGCTCTTGTCGGTACGATTGCCGGAAATGGCGCATACGTTGACACCACCAATCCCCGCACAGTCGGAAGTCTAGGATTAGGAGAAGGTGGCGGAACTCAGATCACAGTTTATCCATACATGCTTGAGTTAAAAATCAATAGCGGGAAATTCTATCGTAGACGATTGAAATTCATTACTACTTCAACAGGCTACGCCTCAGTATCCACAGTAAAAGATAAAGACATATTGGGCTACGGCGATAAAATTCCAAGAAAATTTAGGACTAATTAAATAACATATATGCCCAAAGGATTTAAGTTTCAAGATGGATCAGGCTATGACGACAACGGCAATCTCATACCTGTACCACAGATAACAACACAACCCGCAGTTCCTACTGCTGCTAATGGCTTTGGTACAAACACTCCCTATGTATCTGAGTACGACCGGCTTTCGCAAGACCGTTACCAGACCAGCCAACAGCCGATTGATACCGAAGCAATCAGGAAACAAAAGCTTGCCGAATTCCAAGCTCAGATAGATGCTACAAATCAGATTTACACCAATCTGATTGCTAAAGCAGGGGCCGAAGGCCAAAGACGAATAGGCCAGAACCGAGCTATGCAAGCCCGCTCGGGGACTTTAAATTCTGGCAGAGGAGCAGCGCAAGCAGAACAGGTCACTCAGTATAACCAAGGAATAACTTCGGACATTGAAGCCCGCAGACAAGCTCAAATTACTTCGATAATGACCGAATCGCAGACTAAAGCAGATACAGAAATAGCTAAGCGCGAAGAAGCTAAAAAATTAGGAGCCGACGCCTACCTTACATACCTTTCAGGAGGCGATGAACGAAAGAAAGAGAACGCTTCAACAGTATTAAAATCACTCTTGGCCCAAGGCTTAAAAATTGAAGACATTGCACCTGAGCAGTTCACCCAGATAGCTAATAGCTTGCGAATGACTCCTGAAGAACTGACGAATGTTTATAAGGGTGAACTCAAAACAGCTAGTGCTAAAGCTGCTCTTGATAATGCAAAAGCCCTAAAAGACTCTCAGACAGTGTTGAATGAAGGAGATACTTTAGTTGACGCTAGCGGACAGATTATAGCCAGAGGAACAGGCAAACCTATTACCCTGCCAGAAGGTTCTGTAATTTTGAATCCCGATGGATCTGTTAAGTATAAAAATCCAAAAACCATAGACCCACTAGAGGCCGAAAAGTTCGCATTAGACATGGCTAAAGAAGGTGCGACTATGAACCCTGATGGAACCTTTAATATCGTGAAAACCCCTGAAGGTTTTACTCTCGGTGAAAATCAAACACGCTATGACAGTTCAGGTAATCCAATTGCAGGAGCTGGGGTAAATGCAGGACAATCTAACCCACAGGCACTCGCACAGACACAATCAAATATCGAACAATTAAATAATCTATTCGGTAAGCTGGATAGCTCTATGGCAGTTGGTCCAAGTGCTATTTCTCGCTGGAGCCTAACCAATCCCATCAATAATTCTAAAGGTAACTTTATTGCTGAGGTCGAACAAATTACAGGTCAGTTGACTCTCGATAATCTTATTAGAGCAAAAGGTCAAGGGGCTACGTTCGGAGCATTGTCTGAAGGTGAGTTGCGATTACTTCAATCTTCAGCTTCAAAAATTAATTCTTGGGCTGTTAAAAAAGACGGCAAGGTTGTCGGTTATAAAGCTAATAAAAAAGATTTCAAAGCCGAATTGGATAAGATTGGTAACTTTGCCAAGCTGGATTATGTTTTAAAAGGTGGAAGTCCAGAAGATGTTGGCGCAACACAAATGCCGGATGGATCAATATGGTCATCAAACAGTGACGGTACCAAAACCCAATTACTTGATAAATCACCTTTTAATCAGGCTGGTAACGCCTCAGCTTCCAACCAAGTGAAGGGTATGAGCCAAAGAATGGCTCCACTTCCTTTACTAAACGTAGACGGAAATCCCAAAACTCCAAATTTACCATTAGCAAAAGCATATCCGCCCGATAGTGTTGGCGGCCAATGTGGTGTTTGGGTCAGAAGTGTTGTTGAAAAAACTGGTCTTTCTTATCCAAGAGTGGGGAATAGTTTGGCAGAAAAAACCGTAGTCGCTAAACGCTATGGTGTTCCAATTACGCAGGCTAAACCCGGAAGCGTTTTACTCACAAATGAGAATAAGGACACCGGACACGTTGCCTATATTATTGGGGCAAATAAGCAGGGATTTGTAGTAGCAGAATCAAATTACGGATTAAATGAAAAAGTATCTTATGGACGAGTTATCCCATTTAATTCATCGAAAATACTTGGAGTCATTAATCCCCAAAAAGCATAGTTATGAAAACAATATCAGAGCAAGAATTTAAAAAGAAATACGGCACTGAGGGAGCTGCTTTGGTTTCTAAACCCCAAGAGGCTAATTTTGCTCAGAGATTAAAAGAAGCAGCTACTCAGGGTATCGGTAAAATTAAATCAAGCCATAAAGATATTAACTCAGGTAATCCACTTAAATTTATTGAAGGCTCATTAAGACTCGGAGCAGGTGCGGTTGAAACAGCTTTCTCTCCTATAACAGCAGCTATACAGCCTGTCACTAAACCGACACTCGGACGAGCTATCAATTATACTACCGATAAAATTAGCAATAGCGAGGCTGTACAAAAGTTTGCTACCAGTAAGCCTGGTCAGATCACCTCAAGAATCGTTGAAGGTGTAAACAACTTAAATACAATCGCTAGTGTGGTTCCTGGGCCTAAAATTGGCTCGTCTTTATCTAAATCCGCTTCTCATATAGCAGAAGGAGTGCCGACAGTATCGCTAGGCAAATCACTTGGCAAAATTAATACAGGGCCACTTGCTGGTGTTGCTAAAAATGTTGCTAAAGACATATCGCCTACCTATGGAAGCATTATTAATGAGCAGATAACCAGAGCCTTTGAGTTAACACCAGGAGACTTAAAAAATATTTCTAGATCAACTGGAAATAGTGTTGGTGACTTCGTAGCCAAACACGACTTGATAGGCAATACGGTAGATTCTAGCCGCCGTCTTTTAGATGACTTCTACAAGGAAAATTATGCCACCGTTAGAACAGAAATAAATAAGGTTCCAACACCATATAAGGTCATGGCGGTTCCTAGGTACACAGAAGCTCTTAATGAATTACAAAAGCAAATTACTGATGTTCCTGGACTTCAAAAATCTAGTGCTGAAATAAATGCTCTATTGAAGAAAAAGACAGTCACTCTTGCAGATGTTCAACGAGTCAAAGAATTAATGGACGACCATTTCAATCTTTATAAAGTTACAGGAGATGTCAGCCAAGGGGTTGCTAAAGAAGGGTTGGCGAATATCCGCAAAGACCTTCGAGGGTTTATTGAAAAAGAAGTTAAAAAGAACTCAGGAGTGGATATTGGTGAATTGAATAATAATGTTTCAACCTCCCGAAGTATTTTGGAAGCTGTCAAAGACAGAGCAGGTAGGCCAACAACACGCGCTCAAATTAGTATCAGTGATTTAGGTTGGTTTGGTGGGGGATCACTTGTTGGAACACCTTTATTCGGAATAGCAGCAGTCTTTGCTAAAAAAGTTTTAGAATCTCCATCAGTTAGGTTGAGGATTGCTAAATTTATGAAAAGCTTGTCCGATGCTAAAAAGCTAAAGATAAAAGCCGAGCTACAATCAGGTGAAATTCCAGATGAACTCGCTCCATTTGTTCCTACTCCAGAGTAAAGCCAACTACGCAGAAGTATAATAACAGGATTATAAAAGCAATTATTAACATATCCTCACCCTAGCACTTCTATTAAATCCGTCAAATATATTATCCACACCTAATTAATTTCCCTCATAACTATGTCAGAAAGACGACAGGGCGACCTTCTCATTATGGACAAGTTGTCTGCAATGCACACCGACTTAGCCCTAAACACCCAAGCAACAAAACAAACCACAGTAGAACTTGCCAAGCTCAACGGTAAGGTTGTTGCCCATGAATCCCGGTTGCAAGCGGTTGAAGCTAACCAAGCTCTTATCAGTACCAATCTTACAAATCTGAATACAATTAACACCACGAAATCAAATGAATTTAGAGGTTGGAGAGATTGGGCTGTAAAAGGGCTTATTGCAATTATTGTAATGCTGTTCTACTACCTACTTACACACAATGGATTCCCTCAGTTTTTAAATTAATTAAGAAAGGAAAACATATGCAAAGACTAATAAATGTCTTTATAGCAATCGTAGTGTTCATAGTCATCTACAAGTATTTAGTTCCGCTTCTACCTCCTCCAATTGGAGCAATAGCTTTAATACTTATCGTAGTAGCAGTAATCGTATGGTTACTGGGAGAAGTTCGTAATTAATCACTTATAAAGTGAAACCAAAAATACTTCTGTTTGATCTCGAAACAGCCCCTTCCCTTGGATGGGTCTGGGAGAAGTACGAAACTAACGTATTAGACTTTAAAGCGGAATGGTATCTACTTTGTTTCGCCGCTAAATGGTTAGACGGCAACAAAGTTTTCGCTCATGCTCTTCCTGATTTCAAAAGCTACAAGCCAGGATCAGAAGATGATAAAGCGTTAGTTAAAGAGTTGTGGAATCTCTTTGATGAAGCTGATATTTTAATCGCTCATAATGGAGACCATTTTGATATAAGAAAAGCCAACGCTCGATTCGCTTACTACAAACTCCCGCCACCCTCACCTTATAAAACGATAGATACTCTTAAAGTAGCTCGCAGGTATTTCAACTTCACATCCAACAAACTTGATGATCTAGGAAACCACTTAGGTTACGGAAGAAAATTAGCTCATACAGGTTTCCATCTCTGGAAAGGCTGTATGAGAGGAGATAAAAAGAGTTGGAAGCACATGGTTGATTACAACAAGCGAGATGTAGTTTTACTCGAACAGATATATCAGCACCTAAAGCCTTGGATTCAAAATCATCCTAATGTAGCTCTGCTTGCTGATAAAGAGGGCTGTCCTGCTTGCGGAGGCAAATTACAAAAACGAGGATTAGGGATTAATAAAACAACCAAGTACCAAAGATACCAATGTATAAGCTGTGGAGCTTGGTCAAAAGGTAAATATGTTCCCATTAAAGGACAGAAAACTAATAAGAGGCTTTCAGGCTCACATTAATGCTGGCTTGGGCGGTGCTGCTGATTATAAAGCTAATTATGTTCCTTTCGTTATTCCTTTTGATGGAAAAGTAGAAACTTACTGGGGTGACGAAGGCGGTAACTGGTTACGTCTTATTCGAGACAACGGGGACAGAATTGAACTAGCTCACCTATCAAAATACGCAATCAAGTCAGGACAAGCCAAAGAAGGCCAGCCAGGAGGGATTACAGGCAACACAGGATCAATTACAGACTACCCTCACCTTCATATTCAGATTTTAAATAACAAAGGTCAAAGACTAGACCCGGAAACCTATAATTGGACTACCCAAATACCCATGACCACAATAAAAGCGACAGTAGTTATTAACGGAGGACTCTGGGCTTCCTTACCTCCAAAACTCCAGACAATAAACGACTGGTACAAATTAAACTCGGGTGACAAGTTAAATCTCTCATTCACTGCTAAAGGTTCTAATTTCAGTTCTATTCCTTTTAAAGTCTTACCGGACGGATCAGCAGTCATTGATGAACAATGGTTTGACGCTAACGTGTTAGACCCACAAGCTCATACAACAATTCTGGTAATCAGAGACCAAGACCTATCAGACAACTACCCAGGCGGATTTAAATTAGTAGCTCGAACATCTGGTTATATGGGTAAAGTCCCAACCAAGACAGTAGTAGCTTGCGGAGAGAACGATATGAGCGAAATCTATCCTTCTCTTAATGCTTTTGTGGACTACACAGAACATGAACTAATGCACTCCTGTTATCACTTCTCAGGAAGTGCAAATCCTCCTCCTTACGGCTCAGGATTAGACCAGACACACAAGTATTTTTACGACCTCAAGAACAGAGAAGGGGCATTTAGCGAACTCAACTATCAAAACATTAATAATTTATTGAAAGGAACAAGCATGGCTTTGTTTAAAAAAACTCTTAACTTGGACAATGAAATCGGAGTGTTCGTATCGGTTGATAAAGCAGCTAATTTGGGCGAACTTAATTCAGTGTTCGGTACTAGCCTCATACAAAACCCCGACGGCAGTATTGCTACACAAGTTAAGGCCAGAAAGATTTAATACATGAATAAATATAACAGGCAGTTTGTAACCGAGGCTCTGGCTTCGTTCGTCTCGCTGTACGCAAAGAAGTTCAAAGTCGGTGATAAAGAACATGGGGGAATATTTGCTCAAAAGCCAGGAATGATCCATGAGTTGAAGAAGGAAATATTAGATCAGTGGAGCTATGCAGAAAATATAAACCTCCAAGTATCGTTTGCTAATAAGATGTTAGAAAACCCCACACCTACTAATGTTCAAATAGCAAAAAGAACCTTAGAAGCCCTCTTAGAAAAGCACTAAGTTATCCACAAGAACTCCCCTTGTAAAAACTAATAGAAAGTTCATACTAAAGGTAAAGAATAACCGCTGGAAATCCTTGCGTTGAGAATCGTGGAGGTATAGCAAGCAAGCCTACAAGCGGAAATAGGAAGCAGCTTGAGAAAAGCAACAATAGCAATGCTATTGGCTTTGGCAACTTGGCTCTACCCGATAAAAGTTGCAGGAACCCCAAAAGTCGAAACCCAAATAGAATCTAGCCGGGACTACACATCTGGCCCATTAGTAATAAAAGACGATGCAATCCAACCTACTAAACCACTGGATACAATTAAACCCCCTAGCCCTATCCTTCAAAGGCAGAGTGTTAGGACATATAGTGGACGGAATTACACTAAAGAAGAAGTTATCCAACTCATCAAAGACTACTCCACACAATACGGGATCAATGCCGAAGTACCGCTTTGTATCGCTAAGCTCGAATCCGGCTACAACCAATTCAGTGAAAATAGCAGGTCTACTGCTTCGGGTATCTTCCAATATCTCACCGGAACCTGGATGGGTACTGATGAGGGAAGGGCAAAACTAAGTGTGTTTGATGCAGAAGCGAATGTTAAGGCCGCTATAAAATATATGGCTTCCCGTAATAACACCCAGCCTTGGGTAGTAAATAATAAGTGTCCACAATTAACCTCAAATAAATGAACATTCTCGAATCAGCTAGTAAAATAGTTTTTATCTTAATGGCTATTGGTGTCATCGCTTTGACGTTTGTAGGTAAGATTGAAGCTAAAGATTTTATATTCTTAGCAGGTATGGCCTTCACTTTTTACTTTAGTAGTAAGGGCGAACCGTCACTACCGTATGCTGGAAAATGAGCCGCAAGTATAAATGTAATATCTGTTATAGAACTTTCGGATCACGTACCCGCCTCCTCTCACATTATCAAGAACACTCCGCTCCCGAAAGATGTAAGGAATGTGGCCGAACACCAGGGCCACCTACATACAAATGCTGGTGTATCTATAGAAGCTAAAAAGTTGGTGTAAAGCATTAGCCGTTTCTTGCGAACGTGGCAAGAGTTGTAGGTGTAAGTCCTACCGCCGACTCCAAAATAAAACAAAAACAAACTGTCAAGTTCTGCATCCTCAACTTCAATCGTGAGCTGAAATTGGGTTCATGATTGAAGGCTGGGGTCTGCTTAGTGAAGATCGGGCCACTAAGTAGGCTTCAGCCCAAATAAAGAGAGTCGCTTTAGGGCGACCTTTTTCATTTAGCTGAGTGTCTCCCTGAGACAAACCTTAACAATCGAAAAGAGGGACAAGTGGCTAGTCAACACAGCCGTTTTTCACTACGACAACGTGTTAGACGGCTCAAACTAAGGAGAAAAAAGACAGTGCGCGAACTATGCGTCACTAGAGAAAAGAACTGTCATCTGTGCGGAACAACCATCCGTAAAGGAATGGAAGTCACCGTAAAAAAGCAAACCTTTCACCCCGGTTGTGCCGGGAAGATAGCTAAGGAGAAGAAAAGTGCAGAGAATCAGAGACTTAATTAAGGGCAGCAACGGTGAAGCTGAAAAAGCTATCCCGTTAAACGCAACTCTTATGTCCCACGCAGGGACTACAAAAGTCAGCAGAACAGACCTCGCGTTGATCCCTGAAGTCGTCGCAACCGACACCTTCCAACCAATCGCTCATTCTCGACTGATAGACCAGTTAGAAGAAGCTCTTTCGTTCCGTCATATCTCGATTGAAAGAGATGAATACGCAGTCTCAGGAGACGGAATGAAACTCTTCGGTCTGTTAGAACTCAACTCCACTCATGAAGGCGTCAGGTTCGCTATCGGACTTCGTAACGCCAACGACAAGAGTATGAGGCTCGGAATGGTCGCCGGATACCGTGTTTTCGTTTGCGACAACATGGCACTCTCAGGTGATTTCAAACCGCTCCTCGCCAAGCACTCGAAAAACTTTGATCTGGTCGAAGCTGTTTCTATGGGCGTTGACCGCATACAAAGAAGCTGGCAACCCTTACGGGAAGCCATCGAGTACAAGAGACGCTACACGCTTAACAGCACGGACGCTCAGAGTCTCATCTATCGCTGCTTTATGGAGAACAAACTACCTGTGAAGCTCCTAAGAGCAGTCCACCGTGAATTCTTTGTCGCTCCCAGCTTCGAGGAGTTCAAACAACCAACGGTGTGGAGTCTTGAAAACGCCTTCACCACCGCTTTCAAGGAACTACGACCACAGCAGCAATACCAAGCGACAGCAAAGCTCGGAAAGTTCCTCGCTCCCTACACGCAAGCCTTCTAACAGGAGGTGCGCCATGACCTGTTTGTGTATTTGGTGCAACCAACCCTTAACACATAGTTGGATTCGCGTCGGAGATGCTTGGATTCATGCTGAGTGTGTAGATGAGGTTGCAACCGAAACCGAAACTTACATGCACATGGAGAAAGGCCATGAAGAAATTTACGATTACCTCTACTCGCCACACGATAACCGCTAAGTAGACCCGCCAAAGGCTACCTTAGCCAACAAAAGAACCCGACCTCACAAATGCCGAGTTCTTTTTGTTATTTGCTTTTTCGGATGACGCTTTTATGACTTTGCGGAGGAGTTCTTTTATTGCGGAGTTTTCTATGTCTTGAATCGAGAACGTAAATAAATCTTTGATGCGTCAGGCCAAGCCTCTTTGCCGCTCGTGTGACGCTGCCTCTTTCCTCTTCTAAGGCTTGCTCGACAAACCTTGCTTCAAAAGCTAATACCACATCCGGTAAATAAAAACCCTCATCGTGCAGATTCTTACCAAGCAGCTTTTTCATCACAATACGAGCGCACGAACGAAGCCTTGCTACATCTTCGGCGTCTTGTCTTGAAGCTAGTAATCTGTCAGCCTTGCGATAGGTACGATAAAGCTCATAATCAGTTAAACGTGTTCCGTGTTCTTCTATCATGGAGAGGGAAGCAAGTCCGGCACTTCCCAACGCCCCAGCATCTTCCGCAATTTCAATGGCACGGTGAAAACTAGATAGCGAGCGGTTGTGATCTTGAAGCCTCGCTTCAATGGTGGCCTGTACTATTAGCGCATTGGCTAACAAAGCCTGTTCTCCACCTTGTTCCAAAGTTCCGACTGCGTACCGTATGGCAACAAAAGCCTCAGCATAGAGTTCTTCAGCTAATAATACTCTTGCCCGAGTTTCGCTTACTTGAGCTAATAATCCCGTATCGCCTAGTCTCGATAGGATTGTATGGGCGCGTTCCAAATGTTCGTGCGCTTCTTGGTAACGCTTGAGTTTGTACAGCAGGAAAGCGAGATTGTTTAGATTAGTAGCGCAATATCGTTCGTGTCCCGCCTGTTCGTAATGGTAAATAGCAGCGGTGAATTCGATGATTGATCTATCCGTATAATCAGAACGTTGTTCGGTTGTCGCCAGTTTGAGTAAAGCTAGAGCTTTTTGACCGTACCACTTGCCTTTAATCGCATCCGAAGCTGTCAGGAAAACAGGCTCGGCTACATCAAGAATCCGTAAAGCGTCGTTGTATCTTCCCGCACTGATTTCTACGAGCGTGCTGCGAATTAATATCTTCGCTTTTTGTTCATCGCTACAGCGTTCTAATGCTTCCTGTAAGACTACCCTTGCCTCATCAAAAGCACCTGTTCTCCAATAACAAATAGCCAGCTCGTATTGCGCTTCCGCAACTCTTGTTTCTTTTCCATGAGTTTCAAAGATTCTCCGGGCTTTACTGATTAAATCTTTGGCCGCATCCTGTACGCCCCCTGCTTGTTTAGTTGTTCCTAACCAACCAGATAAAGACCCGCACTGTAAAAACACTTCTGCGGCGGTGATCTCAGTTAGCCCTTTAACGTCCGGCCTCGCCCCTGTCCCGCGCCACAACGCCCCGAGTGCTTCCAGCGCAGCCTCATATTGTCCTGAGTGAATAAACTCGGATGCCAAGCGACACCGCATTAGGGTACGAGTTTCATTATCCAAACCAGGAGCGAATAACTCCCTGAGTTTGGCGTCAACTAAATCCATGTGAGGCTTGCCTTTCTGGAAAAATGCAAGAATACTTGCGTAGAAACCAAAACCGCTACACCTTCTTTAATGTAGCGGCTCATTCGATAACTCAAACCCATAAAAAGGATACAAAACAATGCGTAAAACCTTACGAGTCTCCTTGCTAGTTGTGCTGTTGGCGTGTTCAGTACACGCCGGGGACATTATCCAGAACGGCGTGGTTAGTACACCGCCCCCGCCACCTGCGGCAACAACCGTAATGGAAGTTCAGGAACCGCAAACATCGGTAGACCCGATAACCGAGATTTTTCTAACGTTTCTGAGTAACGTACTTTCGATTTTCTAAGTACGCTCTCAACTTAAATCTCTAGCTACCGTGAGGATTGCGGCAGCACAGGTGTAGTGTGCCTACTCATAATAGCAAGATTTCTTGCAGTCCGAAAGAATATTTTTTGGCTCTGCAATAGCTACCAAGGTATTCCTTCCACTTCTTCATCTGGTATTGGTTCGTCTTGCTGGATAGTAGGTAAGTCTGTTACTTGAGGAGCAAACTTATTTACAGCTTGACGAAGAGGAGATGGATTGAATCTCTTTTCGGCATCTTCTTCTATACCTTTGAAAACACTCCAAATATTATCCATATCCGTTCCGGTTATCTCTTGCCCTTTTTTGATTTCTATAAAGTATCCCCATAGGCATTGTTTGTAGGCTTTATTGTCCCAGTAGACATCGTCCTTAGAAACCTCACCAGACGCATTATTTTGACTTATACGGGGCTTTTCTAATCTTTCTGACTTGGGAGTCGTATCAGCAGGATAGACTGCTTTTAGGTTCTTATAAATAACATCATTACCTTCTTTATCTGTCCCCGCTGTTTTCGTATATTCGATTAGTGCTTGATCTCCCTCATTGAAGGGTTCGCCATGATTACCGTTTTGAAGTAGATTCCATTCAGTATTATTAGAGCCTTTCCACTGTTTAAATCCTGAGTAAAATTCTCCGCTTTCATCCTTGATCCAAAACTTATTATCCTTCTCACCAATCTTAGTTATGGTGATTAACTTTTCTGTTCCTTTTGCCATAAATTTATCCTGCTAAATCGTCCAGCTTGGACTTATAGCTATTAATTAATTTTTCCATTATTCGGAGCCTGTAGGCTTCAAAGTCTTCCGGCTTACCACCTTGTTTTTCGTGTAAACGAAACAGCACATTCCGCAGCCGTTCGGAAGGTGTCTTTTGCCCGTCAAATTCAATGGGTTCAGTTGGTATGTCTTCCTCTGAAATACCTGTCTCAGAAAAGACTAACCAGCCTAATTTATTATGCAGATTCATTAGCTCTGCTTTGTCTGAGGGAACAAGCTCTTGAGTATGAATTGTGAGCTTCATACCACCATCAGATGTAGTCTCTATTTTAGAGATTTGTGAGGGGGTCTTGAGCATTAAATCCTTTCTCCCGTCATGGGCAGGAATTAATTATTTCTTTAATCATAGCAACGCAGTAAAACCCGTCAATGAGGTATAATCTGGCTTATGTAAGCGACAGTGCGAGAAGTTATCCACAGGAGAAACTTATGCACAATTATGAATCATTTGTTATGTATGGCAGAAGCGGAGACAATCCTAATGCAAAAAATTGGGAAGTGAGAGGATTTCAAGGCAGTATCAATAGACAGGATTTGGGAACGGTCATTGCTCAAAATCTAACTCACGAAGAAGCCGATGATCTAGTGACTAAATTATTTGAAGAAAGAGACAAACAGCAGTAACAGCTAGGAGGGGCTATGAAAGACGAACGGCTAGAGACACTACTGAACGAATTGGAAGGCTGGTCTAAATCAGTTGGTAGGCAAGCCACCGCCATGATTCCACAGGTGAGAGAGGCTATAGAAAAAGACTCACCCTTACCTGAGAACGGTCCATCTAAAGCATCTATGGCAACTCTGATACTGGACCAAATAGGAAAGCCCGTCAGTGAAGTTACTGGCATAATGCAAATGATACGGGATCATTTGTCTGAGCATTATGATGATAAGAAGTAGGGAGGATAACTCACAAAATCCCACAGCGAATTCTTGACAAGGAGTTCATTCATGAAACGACTTACCTCAATCTTCTTCGTTCTCGCATTACTATTTACTCCTGTAACCATCTACTCACAAACTTCGTTCGATGGATGCGTGCCTGAAGGGAAACGAAAAAAGACATCAAATAATCCCACTGGTAAAGTTCCTGCAAAGGAAGCGGCAATGAACCGATTAAAGAACAGAGACGACATAACCGGGGACATTGACCACTCAATTACTATTCAAAGTTTGATGGCTGCTAAGGAGGAAACCGACCTTGACCCAAACACGCCGATTCAAATCACAGGATTTGTAGCTGACGTTATTGACGGAACCCCGAGAGAAACTTGTAACTGTGCCAGGAGCGACATAAAAGATATTCACATTGATATTGTGGCTAAGAAAGCGGACAGGAATAAGAAAGTCAAGTATGTAATCGTAGAAATAACCCCTCGGTTCAAAGAGGCTTTAGGCGACCTAGCGACTGTCAAGAGTCAGATTGTTAATAAGTGCGTGAAATTTACTGGCTGGCCCACCTATGACTACAAGCATCGAAGTAACGCAAGGAACATAAAAGCTAAGGGTAATATCTGGAGAGCTACAGCCTGGGAAGTCCATCCGGTCACGGCTTTCGAGGTAGTGCCGTGCCCGTAGTTGACATTGACTTAGAACTAGATCAGACGGAAAATGTGAGGCGTGACGAAGAAGGATTTTATTCTTAGCGTTGTAACTTCATTCATAGCCACCATTCTGTTTGAATTAGCCCGCACGTTATATCCTCGACTTAAAAGAACCCGTAGAACCTTCGTTAGTAAGATTAAGCGAAGAACCAATGACGCCTTAGTGAAGGGAGTCGTGGCGTTTCATGTATATAAAAAGTTTGCTAGAAAATACTTAATAAGTTACCAGGGAGTAGCAAGCCTAACGGCTTTATTAGTGGCTTTGCTTTATATCGGTCTGAAACAATCTGACCTGAAACAATATGAAAGTCAATTAAATGACTCAGTTCTTCAAAATGAAGGTCAGCAATTGAAGCCATCGGCACGGGACATGCTGATGATAACGCGAAGAACCTCTATCCGGCCCCCTAAAAGATATTCTCCTTCTACTCATTCAATCCCTGTGGATAACTCACAAAACCCCACCAAATAATTATTGACTTCGTTTCAGATCAGACGGACAATAAACGCATGGACACCCTGACTGTTGTTGCTTTAGTCAGTGGGATACTCGCCAGCCTAGAAGTTCTATGCAAGGCGGGTAAGACTACCTATCTCCATTTAAAAAAAACTTAAAGTAAAATTTTTTCATCACCTAGGATTTCCCACAATTCCTGATTACAGTTAAGTTTAAACCATTATTTTGGACGAAATTTTTGCACTGTTTTCATTACCTAAAAGTTATCCACAGCCCCCTCTTGACAGTTTCTATAGGCTTGCTAGACTTACCTTATAGCCCTAAAATCTGGGCAACCTTCCAAATCAAATATTAAATCACTTGGCACTTGAGACCCGCTATTGGGGTTAGGTTTACTGCCAAGTGTACCTACCTCGATAGTGGTTTTTAATTTAGGTGAGCTAAAAGATAGTCCTATAGTGTTAAAGCGGAATGCTTCTTCGGAACCAACTCCCGCTATCGGATAAGAGAAGTAATTAATCTTTTATCCTTAGCTCTCTTAAGTAAGAAACAATTCAGCTTTACGTCCGGTTAAGGTTCTCTGGACGATAAATAAGAGAATCTTGGCCCTGTGTTTCGTTCTCTCTGCGTTGCTGGTGCAGCCCCAAAATAAGGCTAGATACTAGGATGTAGGTATCAACTCCTACCGCCAGTAACGTAGAACGAATGAAAACCACCCTCACAGGAACGCCAAGGGCAGTGGAGATCACCTCAAGTGCTGCGCCGAATTGAAGCTGATAAATAATAAGCCTGACAACTTTGGTACTCGTACTGATAGCAGAGTTAAAGGCGTAGCTGTATCTAAATGCGAAATAGGATTTATTACAGACAATTTGTTAAGAAGAAATGTGAGCGTTGCGGATTCAAACCCGATAGATTAAGCGAACTTCATGTTCACCATAAAAACCATAAGCATTGGGACGACAGGAAGGAGAATTTAGAAACGCTGTGCGAGCCTTGCCATGTAGCCCATCACAAGCAAAAGAAACGTAAGAAACTTCCGCTGGGTTGGTTAGTAGACTATTACAGTGTTCCTGGGGGTAAGCAACAAGAAGCACCTATCAAGAAAGGCATTCTTGACCATTTTCTGTAAAGGGGTGGAGTGTATCTAAGCATTAATCCTGAGGGTAATAAGTGACAGTAGAGCTAGCACTAGAGGTTGAAGTGCCGCTGCTGCTGGTCGCAGTTGCACGGGCGCTTCCATTCCCAGTTACCATAGTGCTGGTACTCATACTCCCACCATCAACTGTGGAAGAAGCGTAAGCCGAGCTACCGGAGTTTGAATAACCCTGACGCCTAACTACTGGACTTTCATAACTCTCACGCTGCCCTTGGTCAACATGTTGGAATGCTGGCTCGCTTACCCAAATAGGACGAGGGGTAGATTGAACCTGAGGAGGCTGATATACATAAACTGGTTGAGGATTAGGCTCCTCGTACTCTCCTTCATCAAACTGGGTTCTTTGATACTGCCGCCGTTGCGAGGGGACGGCTCGACTAACAGGAGGCTCAACGGGAACAGAATTAATAGTGTTTTCTGTCTCTGGTGCGGCCTGAGCCGTAGGGGTTGACGGCTGCCGAGTAGGTGTTTGGTATGTCGGAGGCTGAACAGGTTGTTTCTGTTCTATTTTCTGCTCGATTTTATTTTCTGATCCGCCGATTTGAATGGCAATGTTGTTACTAGACAGTAAAGTGACTGTAACAATCGACGCCGCAAGTGCAGCGGCAATGGCACTGAAGAGAATGGTTAGGAAAGTCTTCACACTAGCACCTCCTGTTGACTATAATGATGCACCAATTCTTACAGAAAATCAACGAAAATAGGGTGGGGTTTGTTCCTGTGGATAACTGCCCTTTACGGAACTAATAGGCTTGCTAGAATTATATTGCAGATAGTGGTGGAATAAGTCACAGCCCTGTAGTCGGGCCGGGTGTAATAATTGTACTTGAATAACCCCGTGTAGAGTGAAGTTCTCTACCTGTCTGCACCAAAATAAAAACCTCACAAATGACAATCGAAGAGTTATTAGCCCACCCCAGATACCACACAGACAAAATAGGCAAAGATATTACTAAAGGCTGTGATGTAGAAATTGATAAAACCTCTGGTAAATATGAGGGACATTACAAGCTAGGATTCTGTCTCACACACGGAGTAATTATTTACAGTTGCGGCTGGGAGAGAGGCTGGCATGACGGCACAGAATCTAAGCCAATGATTGTTAAGCGGTCTTCCCGTTCTGAGTATTACAAATACTATTACGAGAAAAAGAAAATTAAATCCAACGTGGATGCCAACCAAACACTTTCTAAAATCCAGAGTTAGAGGAGAAGTGGCCCAACGGTATGTAGCCGGAATGTTCCGTAAATGGAATCTCGCCGTACAGGAAACACCAAGAGGCTATCACCCCGGCTTTGATCTGAGGATTACAGGAACCCTTTACGGCCAGCCAGTAAACAATGGGATTGAAGTTAAGTGGGATAGAAAAGCAGCCCAGACTTCAAATTTGTATTTAGATATAAACTCTCTCCGTAAGTCCCAAGCCTCAATTCTCACCATTTGTTTAAATGATCCGATTGATACAGTCCTCATGCTTCCCTTAAAGCAAGCCCTCGACTACGCAACACAGCACGCCAATATAAACGGAGGGGAATTTAACGAACGCTCCGCTTGTATTTCTAAAGACCAATTCATTTCTGCACTTAAACCTAAAATTCTCACTACATGACTTACGAATTAGCCAAACAACTTAAAGATGCAGGGTTTCCGCAAAATCCAATGGTTACAGTTCCAGGTAGGTATTTGTATGACGATAGTAAGGCTCTACTTAAACCAACGGCTGTTTATGCCCCTACCCTTTCCGAGCTTATATCTGCTTTGGGAGATAACTTTGGTGGGATAAATCATTACCCCTACGAATCTAACAATAAATTCAGGGCATACTCGCGTAATGGAATAAGCAAAGAACTCTACGGCCAAACCCCCGAAGAAGCAGTAGCAAAGTTATGGTTAGCTCTTAATAAGAAATAGTCTTGTCCCTAATCAACGCTTTCCTTTTCGCCTCACTTCTCGCTCTCGCTTATCACCTAGCCAAAGTAATTATTAAGAGACGAATACAAACCAACAATCAGATAGGCGACAAGACCCGAGCAAAACTTAAAGAAAACCTTTGGAAAATCTTTAGCAGATACATTCGGTTAAAGGATGCAGACTGGAAAGCATTCACCAACTGTTTCACTTGCGGTAAGTATGAAGACTTCAGACTGGTAGACGCAGGGCATTATCTCCCAAAGGCAGGTAATAGTGATGCCCTTTATTTCTCCGAGCTTAACGTTCATGTTCAATGTGTGAATTGTAATCGGCTCTTAGATGGAAATGTGAAAGTCTATAAGGAACGTTTGATAGCCAAGTATGGCCCACAGATCATCCAGCAATTAAATACTCTCCGCACCGCTCCACCATTCACAACTCAGGACTACAAACAGATGATTGATAAGTACGCTATACTTTTAAAAGAACTCAAATGAGCGCACTCCCACATACCTACCAAGCCACTTGTGATTGTTTATCCTGCGAAGCATTTAGATTGCGACTAGGTATTAAGTTGTTATCTAAAAGTTGGTGGAAGAAGTTGAAAATAAATTTGTTTCATTAGTAAGTACACTAATTTATTAAAGCAACTCAAATGAACCCAGAACAACAAGTAGTAAGCCTAAAGTTTGCTAAAAAACTTAAAGAATTGGGGGTAAAGCAGGAGAGTCAGTTTAATTGGTGGAAAGGTATAGGGCAAGAGCGATTAATGCCTAATGACTGGTCGCAGTTCAATATGGAACCCAAGCCAATGTATGACACGGCAGACGTGAAAGAAAAGATTTCCGCCTTCACAGTCGCAGAGCTTGGGGAGATGTTGCCTTGGTATATAACCTATCGGAAGGTTTGGGCTGGACAACTTATGTGCGTCCGCCACCCGAACTACTTTACCGTATCGTATGGAACGACTAAAGAAGCATACTGCCAAGAAACTGCCGATACCGAAGCAGACGCTAGAGCTAAAATGCTTATTTACCTCTTAGAAAACAAACTAATCTCACAAGATTATTAAAAGAATTAAAGCAATGAATGTTGAACCAAATAATTTAAGCGAAGAATACAAGAAAGGTTATGAGGCAGGAGTAAAGAATTTCGCATCTAGGCTACTGTCCTATGAGTTGGATTTACCGACTGATATTAAAAAGTTTATAGAGTTTATTGAACGAACAGCCTCTAAGTAACCCCTCACCCATATAAAAGAAGTATTAACAATTACTGGAGAGAGAAAAAAGAAGCACTGGACAAACCAAGAAGTCTTTTGGCTTAAAGAAAACTATCCGAAAATCGGTAAGCTTGCTTCTGCTAAATATTTGAAACGCAGTACGGGTTCTATTCGACAAAAAACCTCAGATTTAAAAGTTTTATCTGTATATAAATTTAATCCTATAGCTAATTACAAACGTGGTTCGGCTTTTAGGGGAAAGAAGCGACCCGAACATTCAAGAATCCTTACTGGTCGGAAAGCAACCCCAGGAAGAGGTCAAAGGGCATTAGCAACCAAGTTAGTAAGATATGGGTATTACACTAAGCCTACGGAGAATGCTTACTCCCATTCAAAACGCGGACACTATGACATCAACGGAAAAGACCTCTATTTCAGAAGCGGTTGGGAGGCTAACTATGCTTTGTATCTCGACTGGTTAATAAAGCAGAAACAAATCAAATCATGGACGTTTGAAGAAGATACATTTTGGTTTGAAAACATACGGCGGGGAGTTAGAAGTTATTGCCCAGACTTTAAGGTTATTAACCTCGATAACAGTATTGAGTACCATGAAGTAAAGGGGTATATGGACAACAGAAGCAAGACCAAGATAAAACGTATGGCTAAGTATCATCCCAAAATTAAGTTAGTCGTTATTGATTCTGATTGTTACAAAGACATTAAAAACAAAGTGGGAGCGATACTTAAGTTTTATTAAAAGCCAAGAGCAGAAATAACTATTACACAATGAAACTCATTGAGCTAACTAGGGGCAAGCAGACAATCGTAGATGACGAAGATTTTGATTATCTTAGTCAGTGGAGTTGGCACTTTGACCGTTATGCTATGCGCCACGAGAAGGGCAAAAAGATTTTAATGCACCGGCAGATAATGAAGACACCCGATGATATGGAAACGGATCATATCAACGGTGATAAGCTCGATAACAGAAGGATCAATTTACGAGTCTGTACTAAGTCTCAGAACCAAGCTAACAAGAAAAAGAGTCTCAATAAAAGCTCAATCTACAAAGGCGTTAGTCGGCTAAAAGGAAAGTGGATAGCCCAAGTAGTCTGCGGAAAGAAACTGACATTCATTGGCCTGTTTGAAAATGAACATCACGCAGCCCTCGCCGCAGACCTTTGGAACAGAGATTTATACGGTACGTTCGCCCGAACCAACTTTATTTCCGCGTCAATGGTGAAAGCTGTTGATGAATCTCCTGCATAGCTTCTATCCCCATAGACCGTAGATAGATTTGCGTTGTTTGAATAGATGTATGCCCAAGGATTTTCGACAGCCTAAACAAGTCGCCGCCCTTCCTTAAAAAATTAACAGCGTAGAAGTGTCTAAACCCATGAGGATGGATTCTGACTTCTCCTAGCTCCAATTTCTCACAGAGCATTGATAGGTCTCGCCGGAAGTTGTGATACTCGACTCTCCCACAGGTACGAGTGTTAAAGACATAAGGCGAAGGATTCTTGATCCGCTTCTTATGGTAGTACGTCCAGAGCCGTTTTCTCATCTCAAACGAGATAGGAATAGTTCTGTCTTTACCACCCTTTCCTTTAATGGTGATTAGCGCATCCTCGAAATTAACATTCACCGCCAAGAGTCCTAGAGCTTCTTCAATCCTCACTCCTGTATCAATCAGAAGGGAAGTAATAGCGTGTGTACGCCACTCAGAAGGATTTTCCGGTTTGTAGTAGGCAATCAGCCATAGCTGAGATTCAGATAGAGTTTTAAAGCCCTTCTGTTCGATTTTGAGAATATCAGCCTTTAGCCTTTTAGGGATGATCTCATTTTCAAGGAGCCAGTTGAAGAAAGCATTCATGGCTGAAATGTAGGTATTACATGACACTGGTTTAATATCAGTTTCCAGCATCGCAACCACCCACTTATTCAGTTTTCCGCTTGATAGTGAGTCAAGGGACTCCCCACTGTAACGCTCGTAAGCAATCAGGGCTTGCCTGTAATACTTCTCAGTTTTAGGGGAAATGTTTTTGAGCAGTCTTCGTTCTTTGAGGAACTGTTCAAAGAGATTCGCAAACATAAAAGACCTACCTTTCATAGCCAGTTAGTCAAATGAGTGACTAATCAGGAATGAGTTTTAGGTAAGTCTCTTAAGTAAATGGGTTATGAGCCGAGCAGGACTCGAACCTGCGACCCACTGGTTAAAAGCCAGTTGCTCTACCGACTGAGCTATCGGCCCACGTAATGCTTGGTGGAAGGCATTTTACATGCGCTTTGCGTGAGTCGCAAGCGGAGTGCCTCGAACATGCGATCCACTGGTTAAAAGTCAATCCAATATGAGAGGGGGCGAACAATTTAATAAAGTCTCTCGTATATTGTGATAGCCCCCCTTGTTCCTCCGTAAGCTTCACCTTCTCGGAATCGGAGGGTAGATTGATGCCCCGGTCTATTCGTAGATTTACTTCATTCATCAACCTTATCTATAGGGTTGCGTTCATCGTTACATTTATGTTCGGGGCTATTACCTTCATAGTTCCTCATGCTAAAAGATGGCTCACAACCAAGGCAAAGGAAAAGCCGAAGGTTACGAAAAAACATCAGCAAGCGCCGCAAGGAAAACCCGTTACCCAACGTAAGTGTCGAAGACGTGGGTTGAAGAACTGTAACTGTAGGTAACTAAAGTCAGGAATTCAAAAGGGGTTGGGTAGAAATTCGCGGCTCCCTTTAGGAAAGCATCATCAATCACCCAAACCAGAGGCTAGCCTTCAAGCCATTGTGCAAGCGTTGAACCTTCGCAGGTAATGGTTTGCCCGCGCTCAGGCCCGGTTGAGATGAGGCCGATTTCGACGCCGATGGAGCGGGAGAGGAATTCGACGTAGTTGCGTGCCGCTGCGGGTAGGGCGTCAAGCTCTGTGATGCCTTCAGTCGAAGTCTTCCAGCCGGGCAAGGTCTCGTAGACGGGTTCAACGCGGCGCAGGTCTTGAGAGACTGCCGGGAATGAATCAATCTCCCGCCCGTCGAGGCGATAGCCCGTGCAGACTTTAATCTCATCGAGCGCATCCAGCACGTCGAGCTTGGTCAGCGCAACCGAAGTGAAGCCGTTAATGTCCGCCGCGTAGCGTGTGGCGAAAGCGTCGAACCAGCCGCAGCGACGTGGGCGCTTTGTGACTGCGCCATATTCGCGCCCGCGCTCGCGAATCAATTGACCCAGTTCCTCTTCGCCCTCCAGCATCTCGGTCGGGAATGGGCCTTCGCCGACGCGCGTCGTGTAGGTGCGGACGATGCCGAGCACGCCTGTGATGCGATGCGGTGCCAGCCCCGTGCCGATTGATGCGCCGCCAGCGGTCGTGCTTGAAGAGGTGACGAAAGGATATGTGCCGTGGTCTACGTCGAGCAGCGTAGCCTGTGCGCCTTCAATCAGAATCGCACGATTCTCACGCGCAGCCTTGTTCATGAAATGCGTCGTGTCTTTAATGAAAGGGGCGAGACGTTCGGCATAACGCGAAGTCTCATCGAAGATTTGGTCTGGGTCGAGCGCTTCGCCGCCATAGGCGACGATGATGCGATTGGCGTCTTCCAGATTGCGCTCGATGCGAGAGCGTAAAACATCCGGCACAAGAGCGTCTGCGACACGTATGCCGCGACGCCCGGTCTTGTCTTCATAGGCCGGACCGATGCCGCGCAGTGTCGTTCCGACGCGCTCGTTGCCGAGGCGTTCCTCGCTCGTATGATCGAGCGCGCGGTGATAGGGAAGTATGAGATGAGCGCGTGAACTGACGAGCACACGCTCGGGCGAGACTTCGACGCCCTGTTCGGCAAGCTGATCGGCCTCTTCAAAAAACGCTTTCGGGTCAATCACCATCCCGTTGCCGAGCACACAAATTTTACCCGGATGGACAATGCCAGACGGCAGCAGGCGCAAGACAAACGAGCGCTCTCCGACATAGACGGAATGCCCTGCATTGTGCCCACCCTGATAACGCGCCACGACATCGAAGTGTTCGGCCAAAAGGTCAACGATCTTCCCTTTGCCTTCATCACCCCATTGCGCGCCGATAACGACAATAATCATAAGTCAGTTTTCAGTTTTCAGTTTTCAGTTTTCAGTTTTCAGTTTTCAGACGCCAGCGAAATGCT
This sequence comes from uncultured Acidobacteriota bacterium, assembly GCA_963811065.1. Classification (GTDB taxonomy): domain Bacteria; phylum Acidobacteriota; class Blastocatellia; order Pyrinomonadales; family Pyrinomonadaceae; genus QHXM01. The sequence continues at coordinate 396,797 of CAWEPR010000001.1, read as the reverse complement.
GAAAACTGAAAACCGGAAACTGAAAACTGTTTCTCAGCTTGCTCTCTCTAATTTGACTGGCTTCTCTATGAAATAGAAGCTACAGCTTCCGCGCACTTCTTCCAGATCGCGCTTTTCGATGGGAAAGAGGCGGCATTGATTGGGACGGTCTTCATAAACGCCGCAGGTGGTCGTTCCATCGCTGTGCTTTTTCAGGAAAGGGCATTTGAAAAGAATCTCGCAGCAAGCCCCGCAGCGATTGCATTCGCCGCGACGGAGCGCGAGCGATGCGATGACCTCATCTTTACGGAAGTTGGCGCTGACGAAACGACGAACCTTGCCTTGCGCCTGACGAGCGCGAAACTTGGCATCCTCGACGGCGCGCGAGCGACGCGCTGCGGCGAGACGTTCTTCTAACGTGCGGTGTCGCGGGGGGCGACTCTGACGCGTAGTTTTCATAAAGTCAGATGTTAGATGCTAGATGCTAGATGTCAGCTCTTACTAACCTCTGACCTCCGAGCTTCCAACCTCTGGTTTTAGAACTGCGTGTTTCCCTGGAATAAAGAAGTGGCGCGATGGGCGGTTTGTCTTTCGGGGAAAACCGCTCGCGCCACAGGTGCGCATTTTGCTTCAGGCGCTCGCGGCGCTGACGTGCTTGTCAATCATGCGTGAGATGGCTTCTTTGCTGGTCGCACCGACCACACGCTCTTCTTCCTTGCCACCTTTGAAGAGAATCAGCGTCGGGATGCCCTTGATACCATAGCGTTGCGAGACCGACGGGTTCTCGTCAACGTTGAGCTTGACGACGCGCGCTGAGCTTGAATACTTCTCAGCCACCGCTTCGACCGTCGGCGCAAGCATGCGGCAGGGCGCACACCAGGCAGCCCAGAAGTCTACCAGGACAGGTTTGTCTGCTTGAAGAACGTCCTTTTCAAAAGAACCGTCGCTCACTTCGCTTACATTTTCACTCATACCCATTTCTCCTTAATTTCTACCTTGACGAAAGCCATATGAAGCAGAGGCTAGCGGTCGGAGGTCAGCAAAAGCTGATTTTCTAACCTCCGACCTCTGACCCCTACTTATCTACATTTGAGCCATGGCGCGATAAAGTTGTATGTACTTTTGCGCGGCGACTCGCCATGAATTATCAACGCTCATCCCGTTTCGTTGAATCCTGCGCCAGAGGTCAGGCTCAGCGTAACAGTAGAGCGCCTCGTAGATTTTATCAAGCATCGCGGCCGCCGTGTAAGGCCCAAACTTGAAGCCATTACCCGCACCGCTGACCCGGTCGAAATCCTGAACCGTATCGTCCAGGCCACCGGTCGCCCGCACAATCGGCACAGTGCCGTAGCGCGTGCTGTACATCTGGTTCAACCCACACGGTTCAAAGAGCGACGGCATCAGGAACATATCTGCGCCTGCCTCGATCCGGTGCGCGAGCGGTTCATTGAAACCTTTGAAGACGCCTACCCGATGTGGAGCGTGATCGCGCAGCGCTTGCAGGAAATCCTCGTACTCGCTCGCTCCTGAGCCGAGCGCAATGAAGTACGCACCAGTGTCCAGAATCGCCCCGCCCGCCTCTTTAATCAGGTCGTAGCCCTTCTGCGAAGTCAGGCGAGAAATGTTCGCAATGATGGGACGATCCAAATCCTCCGGCAATCCGAATCCGCGCAGAAGCTCCAGCTTGCAGGCGCGCTTGCCTTCCAGATTGTCCGCGTCGAAATGCGCGGGCAGATTCGGGTCGGTCGCCGGATTCCAGACATCGTAATCAACGCCGTTTGTGATGCCGACGAGCCTATCGCGGCGCGCCTGCAAAATCCATTCAAGACCGTGCCCATGCTCTGGCTGTTGAATCTCAAGCGAATAGCGATGGCTGACGGTCGAGAGCGCATCGCTTGTCAGCAAACCTGCTTTCAGTGCAGACGCTGCGCCGTCTGCCATAAACGCCTCGCGCTCTCTATCCCCGAAGCCCAGAATCCAGAGTTGATTGGAATCGAACGCGCCCTGATAAGCGAGATTATGAATTGAAAAGAGCGTTCGCGTCCTGGCGAAAAACGGGTCATAGGAGCGGCGCGAGCGAAGCTCTGCGGCGGCGAAACCGCCGGGCCAATCATTGACGTGAACGATGTCGGGCGGCGTGCCCAGCCGCTTGAAGAGCGCGAGAGACGCGCGACAGAAAAAAGCGAATCGCTCGTGGTCGTCGCGGAAGCCGTAGATCGAATTTCTGGCAAAATACTCCGGCGCGTCTATCAGAAAGGCTGGCGCACCAGCCGCCTCCGAGTACCAGACGCGAGCGCGATAGATGCGCCCTCGCCAATCCACATCCAGGTTGTCAATGATCTGTTCTCGAAGCTGCTGCCGTTTAATCTGCTCATAAAGCGGCATGACGAGCGAAGCGTCTTCGCCCCACTCGCTTAAAGCCTTTGGAAGAGCGCCCGCAACGTCTGCCAGCCCGCCCGTTTTGGCGAAAGGTACGGCTTCAGAAGAAAGTATCGCAACGCGCAAAACTCTTCACACTGCGCCCGACTGGTGGGCGTACAAAAAAGAACAAATTAGCAGAGCGTTAGGTCAGATACTATGCGAAGGCCGCGCCCGTTTGTCAACACTCAGAAAACAGTTTTCAGCAGACGGTTTTCAGTTTTCAGTAAAACAACTGAAAACTGAAAACCGAAAACTGATAACCTTTTAGCTTTGCATTGATGCCAGAAATTCGGCGTTGGACTTGGATTTCTCCAGCCGCTCAAGGACGACTTCCATCTGCTCGACGGGCGAGAGCGGGTTCAAGACTCTCCGCATCACCCAGACGCGGTTCAAATCTTCTTTGCTGAGAAGCAGTTCTTCCTTGCGCGTGCCTGAGCGTTGCAGGTCAATGGCAGGGAAGAGACGCTTATCTGACAGGCGGCGGTCGAGATGAATTTCGCAGTTGCCAGTGCCTTTGAACTCTTCAAAGATGACATCGTCCATGCGCGAGCCTGTATCAATCAACGCCGTGGCGATAATAGTTAAGCTGCCACCCTCTTCGATGTTGCGTGCTGCGCCGAAGAAACGCTTCGGACGCTGAAGCGCGTTTGAGTCAATACCGCCGGAGAGAATCTTTCCCGAAGGCGGAACGACCGCGTTGTGTGCTCGCGCCAGTCGTGTGATGGAATCGAGCAGGATGACGACATCGCGTTTGTGCTCGACCAGTCGCTTGGCTTTTTCAATCACCATGTCTGCGACCTGCACGTGGCGCGTCGGCGGCTCGTCAAACGTCGAAGAGATGACTTCGCCATTGACGGAGCGCTGCATGTCCGTGACCTCTTCCGGGCGCTCGTCAATGAGCAGGACGATGAGTGTCACTTCCGGATGGTTTTGCGTAATGGAATTGGCGATGGTCTGCAAGAGCATGGTCTTGCCGGTGCGCGGCGGCGCGACGATCAGGCCGCGCTGGCCTTTGCCGATGGGAGTGACCAGATCAATCACGCGCGCTGCAAGGTTTTCCTGCAACGTCTCCATTCTTAATTGCTCGTCCGGGTAGAGCGGGGTCAGGTTGTCGAAAAAGACCTTGTCGCGCGACTCGCCGGGCGATTCAAAATTGATCGCTTCGACCTTGATGAGCGCGAAGTAGCGCTCGCCTTCTTTGGGCGGGCGAATCTGCCCCGAGACGGTATCCCCGGTACGCAAGTCGAATTTGCGAATCTGCGACGGGCTGACATAAATGTCGTCCGGGCCGGGAAGATAGTTGTATTCCGGTGCGCGCAGGAAGCCGAACCCGTCGGGCAAGGTTTCAAGGACGCCTTCGGAGAAGATGAGGCCGCTTTTCTCCGTCTGCGCGGCCAGAATCTTGAAGACAAGTTCCTGTTTACGCATGCCGGTTGCGCCGGGCACGTCCATCGTCTTGGCAATCTGCGTGAGCTTGGAGATGGACATCTCTTTCAAGTCAGACAGATTGAAGATGTCTTCGCCCTTTGCCTCGCCCCTTCCTTCTTTAGCCGGAGCTTTGGTTTCTTCGGGCGCTTCGGCTGTGGCGGTGATGGTCGCTGCGGTGCCGTCATCACTGTTGGCATTGTTGTTGGTGCTGGCGCTGCTGGCGCGCGTGCGTGGTGTACGTTGTGACATTTCAGTTCTTCTCTTGCGCGGTCCACATTTTTATGGCCGCTCGTTTGTGCTTCTCTCTGACGGCTCAAAGTGGCCGCCGGTGGTGTGGTTGTCAATTGATTAGTGCCGTTATGGTTGATTCGGGAATGAACTCTCTAAAGGTTTTGCGCGAACAAAGTTGGCAGGCGCGTGTGGGGCTATCCTCATCTTCAGCAATGGCGAGGCGGATGAAGGTGCAACTCTGCCCAACTGTCTCACTCGTGTCGGAAATCCGGTCAACTGTTCAAGAAATTATTAGGGCCTCGATATGATGCTGCACGCGCATGTCGCGTGGCCTCAAACGATTGTAGATTTCGGATATAGGGGTTTAACGGATTTAAGAATAACTCAAACACTTGATAATCTGCAATCTGAAATCCACATCCCGCTAGCTTTTTATCGCTTCTTCGATAGCTCGCCAAACTTCTTCGCGTCCTCGCCCGGTCGTCGCCGAATAGGCTATGACCCGCTCGGCATCAAGGTGACGCCTAACTCTCTCGAAATTCTTTCGTAACTCGTTATTAGAGAGCTTGTCGGATTTCGTGGCAACTACAATGCGGGGCTTCTGATGAGCAGCAAGCCACTCATTGAGCTGCAAATCCAATGTCGTGGGTTCGTGACGCGAATCTACGATTTGAATTGATAGCACAAGCTGACTGCGCTTGGCAAGGTAGTTCGTCGCCATATCTCCCCACGAAGCACGAATTAACTTGGGGACTCGCGCATAACCATAGCCCGGCAGGTCAACGAAACGGAAACGATTATTTATCAGAAAGAAATTTAAGCTCTGCGTCCTTCCGGGCGTCGAAGAAGTGCGCGCCAATCCCTTGACGCCCAGCAGGGAATTCATCAGGCTCGATTTACCAACATTCGAGCGACCCAGAAAAGCAATCTCCGGCTTTTCATCACGAGGCCAATGCTCCTCCTCAAACGCGCTCTTGAGGAATTCGGTGCTAATAATTTTCATAGTGATGAGTAATGAGTGATGAGTAATGAGTTAGAGCTTCTTTCTTTTACTCATCACTCATCACTCATTACTCACCACTGTTTTTAACCTGCTTGCGCCTTGCTCGCTGCTTCTGCGCGCATGGCTGCCCACTGCTTGAAGCGTTCACGAAGTGACGCGAGGAGCTCTTTGGCGTCCGGTTTACGCATTACCAACTCTTCGAGGTTCTTGAGGACGTTCGGCGAGCCGAACATCGTGCGCAGCTCGGGAACGAACGGCTCAACTTTCGCGTAGACAACCACGTGCTCCATGTTCGTATCCGAGAACATCTGCTCATCAATCGCGCCGTGAATGACGAGAGACGCCGCCATATCCCAGTAGGTCGTGACCATCCTGTAATAGGCGTTCTTGTCGCTCATCAGGACATCGGTAATTTCCTGAATGCTGCCGGGATTGAACTGCATGGTATACCAATGGCGTGCTTTCCGCATGACCTCTTCGCGCCGTAGATCATACAGTTTAAGAATCAGGTTCGCGTCTTCCTGCTTTGTGCTCATATGAAATCTCCACTCCTTTTGAGCGCGCTCTTGCGGGAAGCAGTAGCCGACTGCTTTTAGCGAGTCTTCCAGCCATGAGGCACACTCTTTAGTTTGATTACTGCCGCTCGAAAAGGCGGCCAAGCGAGGTGAAAGAATAAAGCGTCCAATGAGGCGGGCGCAAGATACTAATCAAGCGCCCGCCTCACTACCTGTAGGTTTACTCGGCGATGGTCTGCACACCCTGCGACGGTTGATCCGTTGACCAGAGCGGCGGTGTCTTTGCTTCGTCAACCGCCCCGGCATCAGTCGGGCACGCATCTTCGAGCGCAAAGTTAAGCACCTCATCAATCGTCTCAACGAGATTGATGTTGAGCACGTTGCGTACTTCTTCCGGGACTTCGATTAAATCTTTCTCGTTGTCCTTCGGTAAGATGAGCGTCGTGATGCCGAAACGATGCGCGGCCATCAATTTCTCTTTGACGCCGCCGATGGGAAGCACTTTCCCGCGCAACGTTATCTCGCCCGTCATCGCCACGTTCTTGCGAACCGGAACGCGTGTGAGAGCCGACGCCATCGCCGTCGCCAGCGTGATTCCAGCAGATGGCCCATCCTTGGGAATCGCGCCCTCAGGGATATGTATATGCAAGTCACGTTTGCGGATGAAGTCCAGGCTCATGCCAAGCCGTTCGGCGCGCGCCTTGATGCAGGTCAGCGCGGCCTGTGCCGATTCCTGCATCACGTCGCCGAGTTTCCCTGTCAACCTGACACCGCCGCGTCCCTTGACCAGCGTCGCTTCGATTTGCAGGACTTCGCCGCCAACTTCTGTCCAGGCCAACCCGGTCGCCAGTCCGATTTCGCTCTCGGCTGCCATACCCTGCTGGCGAAACTTAATCGGTCCCAGCATGTCGCGCACGCGCTCAGCCGTCACGACATCCTTGAAGTCTTCGCCCGCATTTTCCGAAACGAGCTTACGGGCAACTTTGCGCATGCAAGAGCCGATCTCGCGTTCCGTGTTGCGAACACCAGCCTCGCGCGTGTAGTGGCGGATAATCTCAAGCAAGCCTTCTTCCGTGAACTCGACCTGCTCAGGCTTGAGGCCGTTGGTCTCCGCCTGCTTCGGCACAAGGTGACGCTTGGCGATTTCCAGTTTCTCGCGCTCTGTGTAACCGGAGAGGCGAATTATCTCAAGACGATCCTGCAATGGCGGCGGAATCGTGTGCAGCACGTTTGCCGTCGCAATGAAGAAGACGCGCGAGAGATCATATTCGACATCTAGATAGTGATCCTGAAAAGTGTTGTTCTGCTCAGGGTCCAAAACTTCCAGCAACGCCGACGACGGGTCGCCGCGAAAGTCCGCGCCGAGCTTATCAACTTCATCAAGGAGGATGAGCGGATTAACCGTCCCGGCCTTCTTCAACATCTGGATGATTTGGCCCGGCAGCGCGCCGATATAAGTGCGACGATGCCCGCGAATCTCCGCCTCGTCGCGCACGCCCCCCAGTGAGAGGCGGACGAATTTTCTATTGGTCGCGCGAGCGATGGATTTACCTAGAGAAGTCTTACCGACTCCCGGCGGGCCGACAAAGCAGAGAATTGAGCCTTTCGGATTCTTCACAAGTTGGCGGACGGCCAGGTATTCGAGAATGCGATCCTTGACCTTTTCCAACCCGTAGTGATCTTCGTTCAAGACCTCTTCTGCCTTGATGAGGTCTTTCAGCTCTTTCGATTTCTGTTTCCAGGGCACGCTGACGAGCCAGTCAATGTAGGTGCGCGAGACAGTGCCTTCGGCGGACATCGGCGGCATGGCTTCAAGACGATGCAACTCCTGCATGGCCTTCTCCTTCGCCTCTTCCGACATTCCGGCCTCTTCGATCTTCTTCTTTAACTCTTCAAGCTCGGCCTTTTCGTCTTTGCGGCCGAGTTCTTTGTGAATCGCCTTGATCTGCTCGTTGAGGTAATACTCTTTCTGCGCCTTCTCCATCTGTCGTTTGACGCGCGTCTGAATCGTGCGGTCAAGCTGGCGCTTATCAAGCTCGGTTTCCAGTAATTCTATCAGCCGCTGAAGACGCGCCTGCGTGGAGAAGATTTCCAGCAGTCCCTGCTTGTCCTCGACCGAGATGCGAAGCTGCGAAGCCAGGGCATCGGCGAGATGCGAAGGGTCTTGATTGCGGAGCGCGGTCTGTAGGGCGTCTGTTTGTGCGTCGGGCGCGAGCCGCAGATGCTGCTCGATTAACTGATTAATCTTTTGAACGAGAGCTTCAACGCGCTGGCCTTCTTCATTGACAAGAGGTGCGCGACGAATCAGAGCCGTGAAAGCCCCCTCGTTATTCTCAATGCGCACGGTCGTGGCGCGCTCGCGGCCTTCGACGACGACCTTGATCTGCCCGTTCTCCTGCTTCTGTGATTGCAGGATGCGCCCCAGTGTGCCGACGCCGTAAATCTGCTCGGGCGTGGGCTCATCCACGCTGGCATCATGCTGCGTAGCGAGGAAGATCGTGCGGTCTCCCGCCAGGGCTTCTTCAAGGGCGCGGACAGAGCCGGGGCGACCGATCTTGAAGGCAACTTTGGTAAAAGGAAAAATGACGACGTCGCGAATCGGCACCATCGGGTAACGCGCGAGGTCTGAGGGTGTGCGGTCTGAATATTCTTCCATAACTCTCTTTAAACTCTTTATGCCTGTGTTTCAGCCTGTGAAGAAGGGCGAGCCGATTGACGCCGTCTCGCCCTTCCTGTTAACCAACCTAATTGTAGACCTTAGAAAGGTAAAAGTAAAAAGGTAAAAGTGAAGTGAGATTGCCAAAGGCGCTATCACTTTCCATTACGGCCTTCCCGGTCTTCCCGAACAATGTCAATCAACGCATTCAGACGTTTATCCGTGCTCGCCTGCGCCTCTGTCAACCGCGTTAGTGACTCTTCAGTGCGAATCTGAGTAGCGGTCAGAATCTCAATATTAGCAGAGAGCGTTTCCTCCGTACGTATTTGAGCAGCAACCAGAGCTTCGACTTTAGCAGACAGTGTTTCTTCAATTCGAATTTGGGCCTCTGCTAGACGAATTTGAGCATCCACTAGCGCTTCCACTTTCACCGTGAGATTGTTAAATGAGGCATCGAAATCATCCATGCGCTCGTCTGCTCTGAGCGCCATGCGCGTAAGTATCTGGATAGCCTCTTCGATTGTTTTCACCCGCAGCTTGATTTTACTGTAATCCTCGCTCATTTCTCGTTGACCTTCTTTCCATCAAGTTGTTAGTTCGGGTGGAAGGCCACTATACAATTTTCATACTTAAAATAAAATGAGGGATGAAAGAAATCTCTTCATCCCTCATCCTATGTTGCTTTCAATTCTTTCTCTTATGCTGCTGCGCCATCAACGCCCGTCAAGCCTTCGCCAGGAATTGCTCGGCGGCGCTCGACCATCTCAGATGTGATGACGAACTCCTTGATGCGCTTCTGCGAGGGCAGAGTGTACATCGCGTCGAGCAGCAACTCTTCGAGGATCATCATCAGGCCGCGCGCGCCGACTTTGCGCTCGACCGCCTGACGCGCGACCGACTTGAGCGCATCGTCGGTGAATTTGAGCTTGACGTTGTCGAAGTCGAACTTTTTCTGATACTGCTTGACGAGAGCATTCTTCGGCTCGGTCAAAATCTTGATGAGCGCGGCTTCGTCCAACTCATGCAGCACGCCGCAGACGGGAAGACGCCCGACAAACTCAGGTATCAATCCGTAACGAACGAGGTCTTCAGGTTTCACGGCGGCGAATGCCTCGGCATGACGGTTTCCGCCGGATTTGACTTCGGCATGGAAGCCCAAAGATTTGTTGCGCAGGCGGCGTTCGACAACCTTTTCCAGTCCGACGAACGCGCCGCCACAGATGAAGAGTATGTTAGTGGTGTCAACAGGGAAGAATTCCTGATGCGGATGCTTGCGCCCGCCCTGCGGCGGCACGTTGGCGACCGTGCCTTCAAGGATTTTCAGCAGCGCCTGCTGCACACCTTCGCCCGACACGTCGCGCGTGATCGAAGGGTTCTCGTCCTTGCGGCAAATCTTGTCAACTTCGTCTATGTAGATGATGCCCTGCTGCGCGCGCTCGACATCTCCGTTGGCGGCCTGCAGGAGTTTCAGAATGATGTTCTCAACGTCTTCGCCGACGTAGCCTGCTTCCGTCAACGTCGTCGCATCAACGATGGTGAAGGGAACTGAGAGCAAGCGCGCGAGCGTCTGCGCCAGTAAGGTCTTGCCCGTGCCCGTCGGGCCGATGAGCAGGATGTTCGATTTCTGAATCTCGACATCCGCGCGGCGACGCGCCATCTCGATTCGCTTGTAGTGCTGGTAGACAGCGACGGCCAGCCGTTTCTTCGTTTCTTCCTGACCAATAACATATTCGTCCAGAAAGCTCTTAATCTCGCCGGGCTTTGGCAGCGGCGGTCGAGTGGCGACGGATTCCGCCTGCTGATCGTCGGTGATGATCTCGTTGCAGATGTCTATACATTCATTGCAAATGTAGACAGTCGGCCCGGCGATGAGCTTCTTGACTTCGTTCTGCGATTTGCCGCAGAAGGAACAACGCAGCGTGTCATCGGTTCGTCGTACCATAGGCGTCTCTGGGGAACTCCGTTTGAATTCGGTCGAGCTTTCGGGTTATTTGGGAGAAGACGCGGGCGTGGTCGTCGTTTCTAAGCCCGCAATGATTCGGTTACAACGCATCACACATTCATCACAGATGAACGCGCTTTTTCCAACCATCCGGCGCGGCACGCCATGAGAGGCTTGCGGCGCGCCGGCGACAATCTGTCCAACCTCGCCCTGCGATCTCCCGCAAAACGAGCAGCGATACTTGCGTGCTTTCATTTTCGCAATCATCGCGGAAATCAGTGATAAGTGATGGGTGATGGATGATAGGTAAGAGCGTTTTCTCTTAGAACCAATCACCCATCATCTATCACTCCTTACTCTCTGTGTGCGATCACTTCATCAATCAAGCCGTATTCTTTCGCCTGCATGGCTGACATGATACGGTCGCGCTCGACATCTCGCTCGACTGTCTCAAAAGACTGTCCGCTATGCTTGGCGATGATGTGCGAGGTCAACTCACGCATGCGGATGATCTCTTCGGCCTGAATGCGAATGTCTGTGGCCTGGCCCTGTGTTCCGCCCGAAGGCTGGTGGATGAGGATACGCGAGTTCGGGAGGGCAAAGCGTTTGCCTTTCGCGCCCGCAGTCAAAAGAAGCGCAGCCATCGAAGCGCATTGTCCGACGCAGATGGTTGTCACATCAGGCCGGATGAACTGCATCGTGTCGTAGATTGCCATTCCGGCTGTGATCGAACCGCCGGGACTATTGACGTACAGGTTGATGTCTTTCTCTGGGTCTTCGGCTTCGAGAAAGAGAAGCTGGGCGACGATCAAATTGGCGACCATGTCGTCAATCGGCGTGCCCAAAAAGATGATGTTGTCTTTCAAGAGACGCGAGTAAATGTCAAAGGCGCGTTCGCCACGCGACGTTTGCTCAACGACCATCGGGACTAGCATATTTGTAAAACTCCGAATCCTTTGTATGTGTGACAGGTGACAAGTAACAGTTGATAAGAGAAGCGCAAGCTATCAGGCTTCCGGCGAAGAAGATTGAGCTTTCGGCTCATCATCCGTCTCTTCGCTTTCCTGTTCCGCTGGCTCCGAGGTTGCTTCATTCACTTCCGGAGAGCTGGCTTCATCTTCAGGACTTTCTTCGCGCCACTCTTCGTCCGTTACTCGCGCATTTTCAACAATCAGGTCAACCGCTTTGCGATTGCGCAACCTATCGGCGATGCTAGTAGTGCCTCCCTGCTTTGTCAAGGCAGCACGCACTTGCTCTGGTGTTTGACGCGAACTTGCAGCAATCGAGTTGATCTCAGCTTCGATTTCTTCTTCGCTGGCTTCTATCTTCTCCTGGTCGGCGATCATCTCCAGCAGCATCGAGCCACGCACATCAAACTCCGCCTGAGCCTTCAATTGAGCGCGCACACCGTCCCAGTTAATCTCCTGGCCGCGCGGATCAATCCCGCGTGCCATCATATCGCGCACCGCCGATTCCAAACGATTGTTGGCCTGATGCTCGCTCAAAGTCTCCGGCACTTCAAACGGGTGAGCTTCGACGAGTTTCCTCATCACCTCACTACGCAGGCGATTGTCGGATTCCGCGCTCGCGCGCTTCACTAAATCCTCGCGCACTCTCTCACGCAAACTATCAAGCGACTCAAACTCTTCGCCCAGACTCTTCGCCCATTCGTCGTCCAGCGTGGGGAGTTCCTTGCGACGCACAGCCGTCACCGTCGCAGTATAATCGACTTTCTTCCCGGCCAATCCCTTCGACGTGAAATCTTCCGGGTAATCAACCGTGAAAGACTTCGCCTCATCCGCTTTCACCCCGAGCAGGTTATCCGTAAACTCCTGCTGCACGCCCGCGCCTCCGAGTTCTACGTCAACGTCTTCAACGTTGATGTCCTCTTCGTCGGGCGTCTCGACAAATTTCCCATGAAAGTTCACCGTGACGGTGTCGCCACTCTCAGCCCCGCGATCCTCGACGGGCTGTAGAGATGCGGAGTTATCTAGCAAGCCCTGGATGACGCGTTCAACATCTTCATCCGCGACGGGACGGACGCGCCGCGCCGCTTCCAGCCCCTTATACTCGCCAAGCGTGACTTCGGGCAGAACTTCTACATGCACATGCAGCGAGATAGGCTCGGTGCCCAGCTTGCCCAGACCTTCGGAATTATCCAGATGCAAATCCGGTTCGCCGATGGCATTGAGCGAGTGCTGGGAAATCGCCTCCTGAACAGCTTGCGGCACAAGTTCCTGCAAAACCTCGCTGCGAATCTGATCCTTAAAGCGCGAGCGAACGACCGAGCGCGGCGCATGGCCGGGACGAAATCCCGGCACGGTCGCCTGCTGCGCGTAGCGATCACTGATGCGGTCATAGGCGTTGCGCACGGTGTCAGCTTCAATCTCAATCTTGATCTCCTTGCGCGTCGGAGAAACGTCAATCACTTCAGTCTTCATAAAATTTGAAGCCCGCTCCGGCTCTTCGGAAATGAGCCGGACGGGCATCCTTCCTCTGGTCGAAAATTATTTGAACAATTGATTTGTCATTAAAACTGTTGGTGCGAAAGGGGGGACTCGAACCCCCACACCTTTCGGTACCAGATCCTAAGTCTGGCGCGTCTGCCAATTCCGCCACTTTCGCAATTTTTAATCTGGTTGGCGCAGACTCAGTTGAGCTTGCCGAAAAATCCGTCTCTTCAACGAAAGAAGAAGATTAAAAGATTGCTGTAATGTTGTCTAGCGATGAGAGAAGCTATCCGGCACTATCGAGCGCTTTTGATTCAACTTCACGTTTGAGGGCGCGGACTCGCTTCGTCAACTCCTGCATCTCCCGTTCTGGAAACTCCCGCCGCCATTGACGATCAAACTCATCCTGGATGGTGCGCCTGTGTAAATCTCGCAGTTCTTTCCAGAACGGCAAGCACGCGTCCAGCTTAGACCCGCGAAATGAGAAGACCGTGCTGGAAGCTGCGGCCAATCTGCGATGGTCTGGATAACGAACGATGTCAAGCTTTATGGAGTCATCACTCGCCGCCAGTTTGAAATCATACTCTTCCGGCTCGCTGTTCCACTTAATGATTGTTTCGCCGTCGCCCGCCAGCACGCCTGACAGTGCTTCAATCAAATCCCGCAAAGAATCATATGGCGCGTGGGAGACGACCGCGACGAAACTCTCCTTCCCGCTGCTCAAACGAAGCGACATAAAGCCGTGCTGCGGACTTTCCAAACTGACTCGGAGCTTTTGATTCATAGTTGAGTTTTACGCTTCCCGTCTTTTGCCTCGTTTGCCAATCCACCTGAGCAAGAGGAAGACCGGATAGCTTGCTGCCAGCAGGACAAGCGCATAGACGCTGTTTTCGTAGACGCCGTTTTCTATATCGCTGATGACCGCTCCGATGAGAAACGCGATTGAGCCGATGAGCGCCAGCCCGGTAGTCCAGGGATAACCCCACGCGCGATACGGGCGCGGAGTTTCCGGCTCTCTGAAGCGCAGCACGAAAACCGAGAGGAACGAAATCGAATAGTTTATTACGAAGAAGAAGGCCAGCACGGCCAGCACCTTGTCGAACGTGCCGCTCAAGATAAAGAGCGCGGCGGCGAGCGCGCTGAGAAACAGGGTGATTGTAGGTGTCCCGCCTTCGTTGACGCGGTCTGCTCGCCCGGAGATGAGGTTATCGCGGCTCATGGCGAGCAGGATGCGCGGAGCAGTCAAATGATATGCGTTAATCGTACTCAGCATCGAGACGATTGCCAGCACGAGCATGATCGTTTCGCCGCGCGTGTTAAAGAGTTCCTCGGCGGCAGCGCCGGTGGCTAGTTTTGTTCGGGCCAACTCCGAGAGCGGCAAAACATAAAGCAGCGCGAGATTGACCAGCACGTAAATCAGGATGACAGCCAGCACGCCCCCGATCATCGAACGCGGAACATCGCGGTCGGGGTTACGCACTTCTTCGCCGAAGTAGATGACGCTGTACCAGCCGTCGTAAGTGTAAAGCACCCCTTGCAGCGCCTTGACCAGCAGGGCCAACAGCGGCAAGCCAAGCAGCACCGGCTCCGAGGTGGACTCACGCGCGCCCCTGCCTCCGAGCATGAAGCAAGCTGCAATCAGGATGATGAAGACAACAGCCTTGAGCAAACTGGTGAGATTCTGCGTGTAGCTGCCTCGCCGAATCCCCTTCCATTGAAGAAAGGTGAAGAAGCAGACGGTGGCAAGCGCAACGGCCTTGTCCCGACCGGCCAGCGCCGGAACGAGTTTACCCGCGTATTCGCCTATGACCATCGCGATGACGGCAAGCGTTCCGCACGTCGAGAGCCAATCGCTCCAACCGACAATGAAGCCCGCGTAATCGCCGAGCGCGCGATGAGCGAAGACGTAGAAGCCGCCGGAGCGCGGAATCATCGTGCCCAATTCCGCCACGGAAATCGTGCCGAGCAGCGCATAAATTCCGCCCGCGATCCACACGCCGATGAAGAGCCATGCGTTCGGCAGATAGCCGGCAATCTCTCCGGGCGTGCGGAAGATGCCCATCCCGATTGTTCCGCCAATCGTCACCGCGAGGCCAAAGCCGACGCCAAGAATCCGCAGCAATTGCCCGCGACTCTTATCCGGTGATAAAGAAGCAACTGCTTTCGATTGCATACGGGGAATGTCCCTGTGGTTAGAGCGTGCGCGTCACTTTCGACAAGGAGCGCGGCGCGTCCGGGTCTAGTCCTTTGGCGTTTGCCAGCAGTGCGGCGAAGAGCTGCCCCGGGATGATGTAGGGAATGGGAGCTAAAAACTCATCAATCTCTCCCGGCATGACGATGGCGCGCGAAGAGGCGCGGGCTGCTTCCTCATCTGCGGTGATGACCAGTGTGTCGGCGCGCAGTTCCTTCAGGCGTTCGAGCAATTCTTTAACGCCCGGAAGCATCGCGCCCGGCGGAGCGAAGAGAATGACAGGAAAGTGTCGCTCGACCATCGCCAGCGGGCCGTGCAGAAAGTCTGCGGACGAAAACCGCTCGGCCACGACGTAGCAGGTCTCCATCAACTTGAGCGCCAGCTCATAAGCGTTGGCGTAGATCAGGCCGCGCCCGACGACGACGCAGTTTTCCATGAAGACGTAGCGCTCGACGAGTTCGGTGATTGCTGCCTGACGTTCAAGCGCGCGGGCAGCATATTCGGGGATAGCATCATACGCGGGAGCCGCGCCGCTGTCTGCGAGGGCAGCGGCGAGCATGTAGAAGAGAAGCATCTGGCCTGTGTAAGTCTTCGTCGCCGCGACGGAACGCTCACGCCCGCCGTGCATCAGCAGCGTTTCATCTACCACCTTTGTCATTGACGAGGCCGCTTCGTTCGTAATCCCGACTGTGCAAGCGCCGCCGCCGCGCGCGTTCTCCAGCACACGGTTGATGTCTTCGCCTTCACCCGACTGGGAGACGCCGATGACGAGTGCGCGCTTGAGTTTCAGTTTGGCGTTGTAGATGGTGTGGACTGAGGGAGCGGCGAGCGAGACAGGAATCCCGGTTGTCACTTCGAGCAGGTAGCGACCGAAGAGAGCGGCGTTATCGGAACTGCCGCGCGCGACGAGGACTATCAGGTCAACGTCGCGCTCCTTCAAAAATGCGCCGAGCCGTTCGACCTTGCTTCTCTCTTCCTGAATAGTTTTCAGTAGCGCCGCTGGTTGCTCGGCAATTTCCTGGAGCATTAAAGACAAGGTGTGATCCTTTGAGGATGAATTATTTAAATTAAAGGGAAATTCGTTGACATCGAAATTGCTGCCGTGATAGTTGTCCCCCGGCGCTCACACAATAATGAAAAGGGGCGGCGAGCGCAAATTGTTTCATTCTCGGCTAACCAAGATGGAAGCAGCTTCCGAAGTTAACAAGAACAGTTCATCCGGGCGGATGTTATCGCTTGACGTGTTTCGCGGGCTGACCATCGCGGGCATGGTGCTGGTCAATAACCCTGGAACGTGGGGCGCCATCTACAGCCCTTTGAAACATGCGGAGTGGCATGGCTGGACGCCGACGGATTTAATCTTTCCGTTCTTTCTCTTCATCGTCGGTATCTCGATCACGCTGGCCTTCGCCCGTCGCGTCGAAACGGGCGACGACCAGTATGATTTACTCAAGAAGGTCTTCAAACGCTCCGTCATCATCTTCGCCCTCGGACTCTTCCTCAACGGCTTTCCGTATTTCGATCTCACGGAGATTCGTATTCCGGGCGTGCTTCAGCGCATTGCCGTCTGCTACCTGATTGCTTCCGTCATCTTCCTGAAAACAAGCTGGCGCACGCAGGCCATTGTGGCCTCCGCGCTTCTTTTGCTCTACTGGATTCTGATGACGCTTGTGCCCGTGCCCGGGTTCGGCGCAGGCGATCTCGGCAAGGAAGGGAATCTCGCGGCCTACATTGACCGCGCACTATTGGGGCGTCATATCTGGAAAGGCGGCGTGGTTTTCGACCCGGAAGGATTGTTGAGCACGATGCCTGCGATTGCGACAACACTCTGCGGCGTTTTGACGGGACACTGGCTGCGCTCAACCCGCACGCAACTGGAAAAAGTCGGCGGCCTGTTCTTTATGGGAGCGTGCGCGGTCGCCGTTGGCTGGGCGTGGCACTTCTGGTTTCCGATTAACAAATCTCTGTGGACAAGCTCATATGTCGTCTTCACGGCGGGAATGGCCCTGCAACTACTCGCCATCTGCTACTGGCTGGTGGACATTAAAGATTACAAACGCTGGGCCAGGCCTTTCATCATCTTCGGCGTCAACGCGCTCGCGCTCTTCGTCTTCTCCGGCTTGCTCGGAAGACTGATGGGCGTTATCAAACTGCCGCGCGGCGACGGCTCATCAATCGCGCTTCAGCCCTTCATCTTCCGCAACCTCTTCGCTTCCTGGGCATCGCCCCTCAATGCCTCGCTCCTCTACGCCATCACCTACATCTTTTTCTGGCTGTTCCTGATGTGGCTGCTCTACCGGAAACGAATTTTCATCAAAGTGTAGGACAGGCATTCCTGCCTGTCATAGCGTGCGCCAGCACGCTCTTGATATTCACCGCTTAGTATTCGCGCTAACGCGCTCATAGACAGACAAGAATGTCTGTCCTACGGTTTGTAGCCCGGCCCGCGCAGCACTTTGCCTGCGAGTGATTTGGTGCGTTGTCCGTTGTCAACGCTGAGTTGGCCGTTGGTGATGACGAAGGGGATGCCTTCCGGGTACGCGTTCGGCTCTTCAAACGTCGAGCGGTCGCGCACCGTCTGCGGGTCGAAGATAGTAATGTCGGCAAAGGAGCCTTCGCGCAGCACGCCCCGATCTTTCAGTCCGACACGGGCGGCGGGCATCCCGGTCATCTTACGCACGGCTTCTTCGAGCGTTAACAGATGCTCGTCGCGCACGTAGCGCGAGAGGATGCGCGGGTATGAACCCCAGCCGCGCGGATGTCCTTTGGCAGACGAGAGCGGGCCGTCCACTGCGCGTGCGCCGCTGTCTGTACAGATGGAAACGAAGGGAGAGCGCAAGGCGGCGCGCAGATCGTCCTCGGACATCATGAAATAGATGGCGCTGGTCTGCCCATGATCTGCGAGAATCAGATCAAAGAGCGCATCCGCGTCGTCTTTCTTCTGCTCGGCGGCAATCTCCGCGAGACGTTTACCCTGAAGATTTTCAAGCTCGGGACGGACGACCGAACTGATGAGCACGCCGTTTGCCCCTCCGCTGCCGAGATAGATGTTTTCCCATTCGCTTGTCTCGGTAGCAATCTCGCGTTTCAACCGCTCGCGGGTCTTGTTATCCCGAAGGCGCTCAAGCATGCGCTCCGTGCCGCCTTCCAAAGCCCAGGGCGGAAGACAGGCGGTGAGTGAGGTGCTGGCAGCCGTGTAAGGATAAACGTCCGCGCTGATGTCGAGCCCGCGCGCACGCGCCGCTTCGATGCGCTTCAAGACTTCGGGCATTCGTCCCCAGTTCTTTTTATAAGCCGTTTTGAGATGCCAGATTTCTACAGGGATGCGTGCGCGGCGTCCGATCTCGAAAACTTCTTCGAGCGAGGTGTTCAGGGCGTTGGCTTCGCTTCTCTGATGAGTCGCGTAAATGCCGCCGTACCTTTGCGCGGCCATTGCCAGTTCGACAAGCTCGTTTGTTTTGGCAAAGCGCGCGGGCACGTATTGCAGCGAAGTTGAAAGACCGAGCGCACCGTCCTCCATCGCGTCCGCGACCTGGCGACGCATCTGTATCAGTTCATCCGTTGTGGGCAAGCGATTGTCGAAGCCGATGACAAAGGCGCGCACCTGCGTCGCGCCGACGAACGTGCCCAGATTGACGCCGATGCCCTGTCTTTCGAGACGGCTGAAATACTGGCGGAGCGTGCGCCAGTCAACCGTGATGTTGTAGCGGCGGTAGTACTCGCCCTCTTCGGCAACCAAACGCTCGTTGATTGGCGCAACCGAACTGCCCTCGCCCGTGATTTCCGTTGTGACTCCCTGCATGACCTTGCTCATCGCGCGCGGGTCAATGAGCAGGTTAATCTCGGATTGACCGAGCAGATCTATGAAGCCGGGCGCGACGACGTGTCCGCGTGCATCAATCACACGGCGAGCGCGCGCATTCCTGAGCTTCCCGATGCGAGCAATGCGGTCGCCTTTGATTGCTACATCAGCCATGTAGCCGCCCCGCCCCGTGCCGTCAATCACGCGCCCATTCCTGATGAGCAGATCGTATTGCGGTGGAGGAGCGGCTTCGCCATGCGGTAGTGCTGAAGAGAGCAAGGCGGCGATGCTCAAGATTGAGCTGATAGCAATAGTTGATTTCATGAAAGCTCCGAAGAAATTGAAGCACGAGGCTGGTTGATTGACCGGGCAGCATTCTGCCTGCATCATCTCAAAGTGGCAAGAGATTTGTAGGGGGCAGGGACAAGTTTGGTCTCTACGGACTATAATCGCTGTGCCTCAGGGCGAAAGCGAAAATTTGATTGGACGGTAAAAACGATTGGCTGAAACGACGAAACAAAGACGGCGCGTAACACTCGGCGAAGTGGCGCAAATGGTGAACGGGAAGTTGACCGGGGATGAGAGCAGAGAAGTTTTGGATGTGACGCATGATTCCAGACAGGCGCGCGAAGGAAGCCTGTTCGTCGCCGTGCGTGGGGCCGAAGTGGACGCGCACCGTTTTGTCGAGCAGGTGATGAAGCAGGGCGCTGTCGGCGTTATCTCAGAACTCGAAGCCCCGGCGGGCTTCAATGGCGCGTGGCTTGAAGTCATGGAAGTACGGCGCGCAATGGCGCTTGCCTCCGCAAGCGTTTACGATCACCCGTCGCGCGAGCTACAACTCGTCGGCATCACGGGGACGAATGGCAAGACGACGACCACATATCTCGTCGCCTCAATCGCGGAAAGCGCGGATGAGCCGGTGGCGATGACGACGACGGTTGAGTACAGGGTTGATAAAGAGCGCTGGAAGGCGGAACGAACGACGCCCGAAGCGACAGACATGCAGCGCATTTTGCGGCAGGCTGTAGAAGCGGGATGCCGCATGGCCGTGATGGAGAGTTCGTCTCAGGCCATTGATTTGCACCGCTGCGACGCTCTCCAGTACAGCGTGGTCGTCTTCACCAACCTGACGCGCGATCATCTGGATTATCACGGCACGATGGATAATTACTTCGCGGCCAAACGCAGGCTTTTTGACGGTAGCCTCGGCGGGACTCCGAAAACCTCCGTCATCAACATTGACGACGAGCGCGGGGCGCAGCTTGCCGAAGAGCTTGAAGGCGGCGGAGCGAAGGTCATCCGTTATGCGCTAAGCACAGATGCCGATGTCACGGCGACAGATGTTGAGCATTCGCTTGAAGGAATGCGTTTCACCCTTCGCACACCAATGGGCGTGCGTGAGCTTCACTCGCCGCTCGTCGGACGCCCGCATATCTACAATATCCTGGCAGCGACGGCTTCAGGGCTTGCGCTCGGCTACGAGTTGGACGTGATTGCGCGAGCCATAGAGACCTGCACGGGCGCGCCGGGTCGCTTCGAGCGCGTGCCGCACGATGGTGATTTCGCGGTGGTGGTGGATTACGCGCACACGGACGATGCGCTCGTCAATGTGCTGCGGACAGCGCGCGATGTGACGCGCGGGAGGGTCATCACTGTCTTCGGCTGCGGCGGCGACCGCGACCACTCAAAGCGTGCGCCGATGGGCGAAGCCGCTGCGAGTTTGTCAGATGTCGTGATTCTGACTTCGGATAATCCGCGAACGGAAGACCCTTTGAAAATTTTAGCGGACGTTGAGACGGGGATGCGTGAGACTTCAAAGCCTTATGAGAAGATTGCAGACCGCCGCGAAGCCATCCAGCGCGCCATCATGGAAGCACGCACAGGAGATTTGGTAGTCATCGCAGGCAAAGGCCACGAGGATTATCAGATCATAGGCCGCGAGACTTTTCACTTCGACGACAAGGAAGTTGCACGTGAAGCTCTCTCTTCACGCTCTTCTGTCTGACCAGAGCGGCGCTCGGTGGATTCGTTCGAGAGGAAGGTTTGAGTTTGACAGGCTCGCCTTTTCAGGAATAGTTCATTGGCGGCGGAGGATTCCTGTTCCAGTCAGGGCCGTTCATGTCAGTCTTATTTTTCAGCGCCCCGGCGACGATGAGAAGAATCGCGCCGATGGCGATGATGTACATGCCCCAGCCCGGTTGAATAAGCATTCCCGCCAGTTCGTCAAACTGCCCGAATTCAGGGGACGCTGCTCCCGTCGTGCCAGTCCCCATTCGCCCGGCAGGTGATAAATCCCCGACCGCCTTTTTAAACGTAATGAAGTCAAAGACGAGGATGAGAAGCGCCAGAATTCCTGTTCCTATGAGCGGTTTGAAATTGTTCTTCAGGGCAAGGAACAGGGAAAGTCCGCCGAGGGCGAAAATGACAAGTCCTGTGGTGAACCGTGCGGAGAGTCTCAGCAGGTCAAAGTAACTAAAGTTAAGCAAGCCAAAGAAGCTGATGGCGGGCAGAAAGAAACCGAGCAGCAGCATGGACGCGCCGATAATGGCTAGGGTGCGTTTGTTTGATCCCATCCGAATACTCCTCTGGTCATGAGCGGAAATTTACAGGCTTGACGCAGACCAAAGCGCGAGCGCCCCTGTATAAAGGGCGCTCACGCCTTGCAGGTCTTTGGCGACAAATCTATCGTCCCGGAGTATAAGGCGGCGGAGGCGGCGGTGCTCCCCAGTTCCCGGCGGGGACAGGGGCGTTGCGACCCATAGCGCCGGCGGCGAGAAGTGCGAGCGCGCCGAGGATAAGAACAATCCAGCCCCATTTCATCGAGACGGCATTTTCAAGCTCCGTGCCTCTCGATCCTGCCATACTCATCATTTCAGACATCTTTGATTTGAAACTGAAATAATCATAAGCAATTATGGCAAGAGCCAGAATTCCGGGGACGAGCAGGAGTTTGTATTTCCTCAAGACGGCGAGAGCAATCCCGGCGATTCCGAGAAGGATCATCAAAAGTCCCTCCCAGCTTGTGCCCTGACCGCTACCGATGTAGCTGACAGTCATGCTCTGCCCCAAAAAGTCCACGCCGACGAGCGGGCAAAAGACACCGATGAGAAGCAAAACTCCACCGACAATTCCAAGAATACGACTATCCATCTGGGGGCTCCTTTTAAGCTAAGTTAAATTTTGGGATCAGAATGGCCCTGCGAATAGCCACTCCGCTTCAATTTGTGCAGTTAGACCACAGTGCTTCTAAGCCAACTCTGCGGCCAAGTCAAGAATAATTTTGCAATCCGCCTCAAACGCAGGAAAGAAATGGCCTCGCCAGGAGCGGGCAACCGCTATCTTACGCCGTCAGCTTTCGACGAGCGGAATCAATCAGGCGTTGAAGAAACAGCTCTTCTTTCTTGCCGAGATTGGTGAAGCGCAAGGCAAAACCGATCTCTTCCGTTGAGTAAACTGCTTCGCCGGGGAGCGTCATGATTTTCCCCTTCGGCAATTGAATCCCGACCTTGACTGACTCGGTCGCGACCACCTCAGGTGAAGTCAAAATAAAGCAGCCACTCGTACTAATGTCGCTGATAGTTCCTTTGCGTTGCCCGGAAGAACCTTCCCATCGAATATCAAGATTGACCTGGAAACGCTCAGCACGCCTTCTTTCCTCGCTCATCGTCTCGCTTCAAGTCCTCTCAACGCCGTTTTCAGAATTAACCGCTTGACTCCACACCTCATGCTCGACCTCTTCCGGCTGTCGCCGATTTACCTTTCGTCATCCTTAACATTCTCTTGAGCCGGTGGCTCGTCTTCGTTCGCGGGTGTTCCCTCATACGCCACCCGGTTGCGGCGAGACAGATACCAGTAGACCGGAAGCCCGCTGGCGATTAGTCCCAGACCGATAAGCGCGTTGGGATTTATTCCCTTCAAACCAGCCGCCGGATCGGGCAGAAGCGTAGTAAAGAGAAGGAATCCTGTGACGAGCAGGAAGAGTATGGGCACGACAGGATAGCCCCAGGCGCTTGTAAGGCCGCTCGGCGTTCGGCATCTTCCGGCGAAAGATGAAGACAGAGGCGGTGGTCAATCCGTAGAAAATCCACGAGCCGAAGATAACGTAATCCGTCAAAGTATCAAACGACCCGGAGAGCGTCAGGATACCCGCCCAGATGCCCTGAACGATGAGCGCGCCGATGGGCACATGCGTGCGCGGGGACAATTGCGCGAGTCTTGGGAAGAAGAGGCGGTCGCGCGACATCGCATACGGCACCCGCGCGCCCGTCAGAATCGAAGTATGCAGCGTGCCGATTGAAGAAGCCACGAGCGATGCAATACAAACGCCACTGCGACGCGGGCCGAGAAAGCTGTCTGGCTACTTCAGCCGCTACCGAAGAAGCTTTGCGGAACTGCGGCGATCTCCGTCGGCGAGAGCACATAGAAATAAGCGATATTGACGAAGATGTAAAGCAAGATGATTACGACGCATCCCGCCGATGAGCGCGAGCGGGATATTGCGTTGCGGGTTTTTCACTTCGCCCGCGACGAGCGTCAGATTATTCCAGCCGTCGTATCCCCAGAGCGCGCCGAGCATCGCTGCGCCGAATCCGGCCATGCCAGAACATTGCCGCGGTGCTCACGCCTTCGCACGTATCGGCCGAGTTACGCCAGCGCAGAATGTGCAACCCCCAATCGACCGCTCCGCTCGCAGCATAAACGCGCCGATGCCGACGCCGAGCACGAGCGCAATTTTGACTCCCGTCAAGATGGTTGCGATTCGTCCGCTGACCACCACCGCCGCACAGTTGACCAGCGTCAAAATGGCGATGGACGAGAGCGCGATGACTTGCAAGTAGCCGAAGTCGAATTGCAATTGCCGACAGCTCGACGTGAAGAAGGGCATGTTGAGCGCCCCTCCTGTCAGGTTGTTGAGGAAGATGGCGAAGGCGACGGCGACCGAAGCCTGCGAGCCGGTCTTGGCGATGAAGATTTGCATCCAGCCGTAAAGAAAACCCCAACGCGCGCCGTAAGCCTCACGCATGAACACATACTCGCCGCCAGCGCGAGGCATCATCGCCGCCAATTCGGCATAAGTCAGCGCGCCCGCAAGGCTGACAACGCCTGCGACAATCCACACGGTAATCACCATGCCTGGCGTCCCAACATTACACGTCATCACGCGAGCTTTCAGAAAAACTCCCGTGCCGATGACATTGCCGATGACGATGGAAGCCGCCGCGACGAGTGTTAAGCCGCGAATAAGAGTGACATTGCTGGGCGCGAGTTTTGACATAAGATTTTGAATCGAAACTACAGCCTGCGTGTTTTATTCCCAAACGTCATGAGTAATTAAGTCGTCGTAGGTATCGCGCCGACGGATGAGGTCAACGCCGCCTCCTTCGCGCACCATCACGGCGGCAGGCAATGGGCGACCGTTGTAGTGAAACATCTGCGCGAGCGAGTATGCGCCGCTGTTGAGCAGGGCGAGCACTTCGCCGGGCTGGACGTGCGCGGGCAAGCAGCGATAGTCCGGCAGTCGTCCTTCGCGCTCGATGTCGAAATAAACATCGCCCGAATCACAGAGCGGCCCGGCGACTTTGTAATCCGTCTCGGACGTGTCGGCAGCGCGCGAAGCTGAAATCAGGTGATAGTACCACTTGTAATTGTTCATCGAGAGCAGCAGATTGTAGCCCGCGTCGGTTAAAAGCCAGACATCGTTCGTCTCAGGTCTCCGCTTGATGTTGCGAACGGTGGTTAAGACCAAACCGGCGTCGGCGATGATGCTGCGCCCCGGCTCAAGCAGAATGGTGACGCGCTCAAGCAGGTGTTCTGCCTGGGCTTCGCGTGCCGATTCGCGTGCGACCTTGAGCGCTGCCGAGAGCATATCTGCGGGTTCGAGGTCAGCACCGAGCATGTCTCGCTCATGTTCGGGTAGTTGATCTGCCATGCGAACGGTCGCGCAGGTAGTTGACGGGAATTCCGCCGCCGAGATTGATGTGTTCGAGCGTGTGCCCCGTCTCGCGGTGAAGCGTCAGGAGATGCTCCCACATGGTTTTGAAAGCCTCGGCGAAAGGCTCTATGTCCGGAGTTTGCGAGCCGACGTGGATATGTATGCCGCAGACGTTGACGAGTTCAGGATGAAGCAGTCCACGCCGGAAGGCTTCGAGGACTTCCGAGTAGGAGATGCCGAACTTCGAGGTCAGCAGTGCGGTCTGTAGCCCCAGGTGTGAGCGAGTGCCGATCTCAGGCGTCAGGCGCAGTGCGATGTTGGCGCGTTTGCCAATTCTTTGGGCAGCCTTTTCGACAAGCTCAATTTCGTAAATAGAATCAACATTGATGGCATAGATTCCGGCGCTGGACGGCTTCGTCCAGTTCCGCGTCCGTCTTGCTCGTGCCGTTGAAGATAATTTGTCGGGGCTGAAACCCGACGCGCAGCGCTTTGAAAAGCTCGCCGCCGCTGTTGACTTCAATGTCAATCCCGGCGTCCTTCACGGTTTTGAGCACGGCCATGTTGGAGTTGGCTTTCGAGGCGTAGCAGAAACGAATCGGATGCTCGACCTGCTGGGCGGCGCTCTTCAGGCGCTCGATATTTGAGCGGATGCGCGGCTCTGAAAAGACGTAGAGCGGCGAGTCGTAATCGCGTACCAAAGAAAGCGCGTCCACGCCGTTGATGGTCAGATGATTTTCGCGCGTCTCCAAATATCCGGGAATCGTCCACGCGGGAGTTGTTGAAGCGACGGTTGATGATGACATGAAATGGATGCTCCGTGATTTTAATGAACGCGAGCGAAGATAATCCGGTCAGGCAGCAGCGTCAAGCATGAAGGAAACTTTCGGAAGAAAAGTTCAGGACTTTGAGTTAAATTGAAGACTGCGCATCAACTGAATAAAAGGTCAATTGCTCTTCAGCATCCGTATTCCAGCCCAAA
The DNA here is from genome assembly GCA_963811065.1 of uncultured Acidobacteriota bacterium. GTDB lineage: Bacteria > Acidobacteriota > Blastocatellia > Pyrinomonadales > Pyrinomonadaceae > QHXM01. The sequence continues at coordinate 371,268 of CAWEPR010000001.1, read as the reverse complement.
TCCCAAGAGCTTCCACCAAAGCCAATAGAGCAGCAGTCATCTGAAAAATAAAAGCCCAAAATTTTTGTGGCAGAGCGCCAACATGGGAAACATGATCGGGGCTGATTAATACGAAATGATTGTAAACTCCGAAGAGCAATGAGCCGGCCATCGAGCACGCCAGGAGCAATGCTCCTATTGCCCTCATCCTCTTCATAAGCAGAAGACCCGCCACCAGCGGAGCAAGCATAATGACCGTGATAATGAACAAAAGTTGAATAGGCGAAGCCTCAACGCCGAGGATTTGATGCGCCGCCGCGTGTAAAGACGCGACTGCGGCGTGCGCGATGATTGTCGCCAGCGCAAGTCGGATTGCAGGGGATGTGGATGTTGGTTTTTTATCGAAGAACAAAATTGTAAGTAACAGTGCCTGATACTTTCACGGGTTGGCCGGAGAGACGGGTGGGCGAAAATTTCGCCCGGTAAGCTGCCGCCACAGCCGCGGCGTGTAGCAACGGGTCTCCCGAGACCGCAGATGCCGTCATCACGTCGCCGCTCTCGTTAATCGTAATCTGCACGGCCACTGTGCCGGAAGCCCCGGCGACTCTGGCCGCTTCAGGATAAGACGGCTTTGGTAAGCTGATAGCTTTGCCATTGAGTACCCCGCCCCTGATGGGAGCTTTCAGAAGTGGCCGTGCAGATGAAGAGGCAGGCGGCGGCTCTGTCTTGCTATTTGTATTGCTTTGAGAATCAGTAACCATTGGTGCCTCTATCACAACAGGTTTCGACGGTTCGGTATCTACATCAACTGTGGCGGTTGCTTCCTTGAGTGTGAACGAATTTATGAATTGCTCGACTCTTTTATCGTCCTTCAAGGCATTCATGACCATCAATGAGTAAAGCTTTTCTTTTCGTGCTGTACAGCCGCGCCATCCCGGAGATGTCGCCCATGGTGATGGTGTACTCCTTGCCCGGATGGCCATTCAATTTCAGATCATGCTGAAATGTCATCTCGGCCTTGAGTCCCTTGGCTCGAACCGCTTTGAGAAAGTTCTCCCGAAAACTGTCTGCGGCAGCCGTCAGCGCAATTTTTCTATCAGTCAGAGCCAGGACAGATTCTATGCCGGTGAGTGATGACAGCATAAACAATGGCCCGTCCTCGCTGGCCACAGTGTAATTACGCGAGGAAATGGTGATTTGCCCGTATGGTTGTTTATCGGTGCTGACTTCGGGTTTGCCCGGCATGAGAGCCGTAAACTCTTCATCAGGCGGGGCGATTTTCTCCCAGCGAATATCCGCAGTTTGCGCCGTTGCGGAAGAAAGCGAAATCAGTAGAAGGAGCGCTGTCGCTGCAAGCCGAATTGACGAAATGATGAGGCATTTCGGTTTCATGAATAAACTCCTTTTCAACATGGTGGGCAGAAATTGAAGGGTAGCTTCTCAGGGAACGCGCTCGAACTTTAACATGAAATGAGTCAACCTTGCAGTTGCATCATCACTTCCGCTGGATTCCAGTAAGCGCGGATGGTCTGAATCAGACCTGCTTCGTTAAGCTCGAAAATATCAATACCTTCAAATCGCACCTCGCGGCCATTCTTGCCCTTGCCTTGTCCTGTCCACTTGACGGCAGCACCGTTGCCCGCGATGAAGATTTGGTCTTCCGTCAGCCCGACTTTATCGAATGCTCCGACTATTGCGCCGAAGAACTGGCGCAGGGCATCGTGTCCGGCGGTCGGCGGCGCTCCCACAGGGTCGTAAGTAACGGCGTCCGGCGCAAACGTGGCGACCCACGCCTCCACATCCATCGCGCGGGTGGCGGCAAAGTATGCTCTGATTGCTCTGGTAATAATCTCAGGTGACATCAATCTTATTTCCTTTCTCGTTCACGTTGAACTAAAACACGGCGCAGGATTTTGCCCGAAGGCGATTTCGGAATCTGCTCTATAAATTCAATCAGGCGAATCTTTTTGTAGGGGGCGACCTGCTCGGCGACGAAAGCCTTGATCTCCTGCTCGCTCGCTTCTCCCTTGAGCACGATGAAAGCCTTCGGTATTTCTCCCGCCTCTTCATCGGACACGGGGATGACCGCAGCATCGGCAATTGCCGGATGAGAAAGCAGGATGGCTTCAAGCTCTGCGGGCGCAACCTGAAAACCTTTGTACTTGATGAGTTCTTTGGCGCGGTCAACGATGAAGAAGTGGCCTTCCTCGTCAGCGTAGCCGATGTCGCCCGTATGCAGCCAGCCTTCGGCGTCAACTGTCTGCGCTGTGGCTTCGGGGCGATTGAGATAGCCTTTCATGATCTGCGGGCCGCGCGCCCAGATTTCACCCTCCTGCATGGCTGCCAATTCCTCGCCGGTTTCAAGATTGACAATCTTGCATTCGGTGTTCGGAATGCACTGGCCGACCGAGCCGTACTTAATCTCTTCAGGGACTTCGGAGCACATATGCGTGACCGGGCTGGATTCGGTCAGGCCGTATCCCTGTTTCAGGATGCACTTGAGGCGCTCGCAACAGGCGTTCGACAAGCTCTCGCCAAGCGGGGCTGCGCCAGACATGATGATTTCGAGATTTGAAAGATCGAAAGTCTCAACGATTGGCTGTTTCGACAACGCGAGGATAATCGGCGGAACGAGATGAGCGCGTGTCACCTTATGGGTTTGCATCGCGCTCAGAAATTGCTCCATCTCGAAACGCGGCATGGTGACGATAGTCGCGCCGTTGAAAAGGCCGACGTTCATAATGACGTTCATGCCGTAGATGTGAAAGAAAGGCAAAACGGCAATCAGCGTGTCTCGCTCAGAGGTGAGGTCATGCTCTTCGAGTTGATGAAGGTTGGCGACCATGTTGTAGTGCGTCAACATCACGCCCTTGGCCACGCCGGTCGTGCCGCTCGAATAGGGAAGCGCGACAATGTCTTCGCGCGGATTGATTTCAACCTCCGGCACCTCTCCTTTGCTCTCTAGCAGCCTGCTGAACGAAGTTGCGCCGGGCGCTTCGCCGAAGACGAAAATCTGTTTCACCTTCGAGTCGCCGCTCGCCTCGACTGCCTTTTCCATCAACTGCGGAACGGTCAACAGATATTTCGCGTTCGCGTCCGACAGTTGATGAGCCAGTTCGTCAGCGGTGTACATCGGGTTGATGGTCGTGACGATTCCGCCGAGGGTGGCGACGGCGTGAAAGGCGACGGCGTATTCCGGCAGATTGGGGCTGTAGATGGCGAAGACATCGCCTTTGCTAAACCCAAGCTCGGCCAGCCCCGCCGCCACTCGCCGCACAGCATCATTCAACTGCCGGTAGGTCAGCGTGCGATTTGTCGTGCCATCAATCAACGCGGGCTTGTCGCCCAGTTCTTCGGTGCGGCGTAAGACGGCCTGCGTCAAAGGAATTTCAGGAATCGTGACAGTGGTATAGGGGCTACGGAAGATCATAAGAGTAAGTATTCAAAAATTCAGGTGTTGAAAGTTCAAAAGAAAAACAGCATTCGTCTTTCTGACTTAATCGTTGCTCTTGCGCGAGGTCTTCGGACAATGTACGAGCGAAGACTGAAGTTTAGATTCCGAGTGTGAGACGGACAGGCGCTCCGCTCACGCCCGGCACGCTCGCCTCATAATTGTAGGCGCATGCCGTTGTACGACCCTTGATGTACTGTGTTATATACGACCAACTAAACCTCGCGCAATACCGGCGACGCCTCGACACAAAAGGCCGGTGCTCATCTGACGACGCTTGAGATCAAAGAAAGGAAGAACACGATGATAGAGCAGGGGGCAACGACACCGAGCAATAATTCGCCTGCAAAAGATGAAAGCGACGACTCATACCATGAGCCGACGCGCGACGATGAGCGTGGCGAAACGAGCGAGCCGGACGCGCCGACCAGCGGGGAAGAGAACGACGGGATGAACACGATTCTGGATGGCGGCCTGGGTACTGGCGTTCAGGATGATGTTGACGACGAGTAATGAAGCGGAGGCTTTTATGAGTGAACCCAACACGCGCTCTCCAACCTTCGTTTGTCTGGCGAGCTATTTCAAAGGCGCGGAGTTCATGCGCGAGTGCAAGCGGCAGGGTGCTCGCGTCATCCTCGTGACGAAGGAGAAGGTTCTTCAGGAAGACTGGCCGCGTGAGAGTCTGGACGACATCATCGCTCTCCCGAACGATGCCGGGCCGGAGCTTTTCATCTACGTCGTCAGCCAGCTCGGGCGCCCGCAGCCAATTGACCGCATCATCGCTCTGGAAGAGTTCGATGTCACCACCGCCGGGCTGATTCGTGAGCATCTCTGCATGGAGGGCATGACGAGCGCTCAGGCGCGCGTCTTCCGCGACAAGCTGTCAATGCGCGCCCACGCGAGCCGTGCGGGAATTAAAGTGCCGGACTTTATTCACGTGCTCAATTACGACGACTTGCGCGATTACATGGCGCGTGTGCCTGCGCCCTGGGTCTTGAAACCGCGCTCTGACGTGTCCGCCTTCGGAATCAAAAAACTGGAAGACTCCGAACAGGTCTGGCGGGCGATTGACGCTCTCGACGCGCGCGAGAATTTGCGCGACCGCTCGCCTTACTATCTGCTCGAACGCTACGTCGCGGGCGACGTTTTTCACGTTGATTCGCTTGTCAAAGACGGCAAGGTGATCTTTGCCGGGACGAACGCCTACGGGCGGCCTCCGCTGGATGTGACGCATCAGGGCGGCGTCTTCATCTCACGCACCGTCAAGCATGGCACTGAAGATGAAAGGAAGCTGCTCAAGCTCAACCGCAAATTAATTGCCGCGCTCGGTCTAATGCACGGTGCGGCGCACGCCGAATTCATCAAGTGTGCCGCGACCAATGATTTCTACTTTCTGGAGATTGCCGCGCGCGTCGGCGGCGCGTACATCGCAGAAAGTCTGGAGGCGGCGAGCGGGATAAACATCTGGCGCGAGTGGGCTGCGATAGAGATTGCGCGTGACAACGGCTCGTACAAGCTGCCAGCACCGCGCAAGGAATACGGCGGCATCGTGCTCTCTCTGGCGCGGCAGGAATACCCGGACACCGGTTCATATACCGATGAAGAGATCGTCTATCGCGTCAAAAAACTCCACCACGTCGGCCTCGTCGTTCGCTCGACGAAGTTGGAGCGCGTGGACGAACTGCTTAACAGCTATGCGCGCCGCTTCAGCGAAGAATTTACAGCCGTCGCGCCGCCACCTGATAGGGCGGAGTGAGCCGTTTATCACACTGTAGCCTCGCCAGCTAAAACATGACTTGTGAGGTTTCAGGGATGAAAAAACTTTTCTCCTCGCTCATTTCAATCGTGCTTGTCCTGAGCGTCTTCAACACATGGCCAGCTAATGCCGGGGCAAAGGCGGGCGCAAGTGTGCCGTCAATGCAGCGCGGTAAAGTTGCCGTCAGATTTGCGCTCAGGCAGATTAGTGAAGCGAATAAAAAACTGAGATACACCATCAAGGCCAGGTATCCGCAGGCGATTGGCGCGAGAAATAACCCTCAGTTGACGAAGCTAAATCAGGAGTTGAGGCAGTTTATTGACAAAGAGGTCGGCGGCTTTAAGAAAGATTTCAGTGCGCCCGAAGAGCAAACGTTTGGCGGAGGGAGTTCCTTTGATTCCAGGTATCAGGTCGAGTTCGCAACCAATGATCTGGTGAGCATGGGTTTCATCCTCAATACTTACTTCGAGGGGGCTGCTCACGGGAATTACAACGTCATCGTCTTCAATTACGATCTCAATCTGGGACGTAGCTTGAGCCTCGCAGAGCTCTTCAAGCCAAACTCGAATTACCTGAAACCCATCTCTGACTACGCCGTCAAAGCTCTCAGGAAACAATTATCGCCGGACCCCGACTTCGATTGGATAAAGAGCGGTGCAGGCCCGGAAGAGAAGAACTATCAAAGCTGGAACATCACCCGTAAAGGGTTGGAAGTGACTTTCAATCCGTATCAGGTGGCTTCATACGCCGAAGGCCCGAAAGTGGTAATCATTCCTTACAGCGTCTTGAAGAATATCATTGACCCGAATGGGCCGCTGAGCGGGGTTGCGGGTAAGCCGTAGTGTGACTATTCAGAATTCTGATGAATGTGAGGATACGAATGAAAAAGAATTGGCGGGCCGTGGTAATCGTCGCCGCGCTCAACATCGTGCTAGGTGCTATGTCCGGTGTCTTAGCACAACAAGTGCCTATCGCGGGCGGTTATGCGGAAACTTCCAGCAATGATCCAGAAGTAGTGTCGGCAGCCAGATTCGCGATTAGAGCGGAGGGACGCAGGCAAGGCGCTTCGATAACACTGCTTGCAATCGAGCGAGCTGAGGTGCAAGTGGTCGCAGGACTCAACTACATGCTTCGTCTGAAGGTCAAGGTTAATAACAAGACACAGGATGTCACAGCAGTCGTTTACAGGAATCTCAAACAAAAATATTCGCTCTCCAGTTGGGACGTGGTGGGTAATCACGCAGGCAGTGGCGCGGCTGTCTCCAACTCCACCATTGAGCAGCTTGTGAACTCGTTGGCCGAAGCTTTTACGGCGAAAGAATTAGGCAGGCTTGATGCCGGGCGTCCCTATTTCGGCAAAGTGAGAATCGTGATTGAGCATTCCCTTGCGGATGACGACGACAAGGATAGGTTCGAGATCAAAGAGTTCAGGACATTTGCACAGGGCGAGCAGTGGCTCAAAAGCAGGGAGTTTGACGAATTTCCCGCTAGAGCGACCAGACCCGTGCAGCGATGCAGGAAAGGTCTGTGTACTTACGATTTAAACGGCGGCATCAATCACAAACATTTGTATCTCCAAAAAATCGCCTACGGCTTGAGACGCGGGCGTCCCTATATCAAGACAATATTCTTGCTCGATGGCGATTGAGAATTTGTCGCGCTTCCTTATTCCTTTAAACTTCTTCCAGCGGCCAGATGTCCACGCTGATTTCTTCCGCGTAGTTGAGCCGAGGCTCTTCTTTCGGCGTCGGCAATCCGTGCGATTCGATCATCGTCGAGTCAAAGGATGAAAGCGATGCTTTCTGCAACGGCCAGGGTTCGTGAAAGATTCGGCAGCGGTAGAGCTTCTGTTTGTGGGATGTGTAGAGGCAATAGCGCTCTGTCAGGAAAAACTCAAGCGAGCCGGGATGCGAATAGGGAAGCATCTCGCCAATCTTCCATGTCGCGTCAAACCTGGCAGGCGGCACGTCGTCGCCTTTCGTCCGGCGTGAAGAATAGATGATAGTCTCGTCCTGCTGCTCAAGCTCCATCTCGGCGTTGATGTAGGGTAGATGAAAGAATGTCCGCGCGGTCAGAACGGCGATGGAACTGTTGGCGTCGAGCGAGAAGAACCAGACGCCCGGCACGCCGTCCAGATGGACGTAGGTGCGGACGTTCAATTCGTGCATGCTGCTCAGGCCGGGAACCGGTGGAAGGAGAGGAGGGAAGGCGCGAATGTCCCACATCGTGAACGGTGTGACCGCAATCCACGCGGAGCCGTCGAAAGTGTCAATCGTCACTCGCTCAGGAATCAACGGGCGCAACTTCTTCTCATCCATGCGCCAGTGCATGAACAGCAGCTTGCCCCAGTCTTGATGCATGATCGGCCTGCCACTGGGCCGCGCACGGATTGCCAGGCGTTCGAGGTCGGTCAATTGCTCTTTTTTCATGTGTCTTTTGTAGGACAGGCATTCTCGGCCTGTCGTAGCGTGCGAACAGCGCGCTCTTGATGTTCGCTAATAAGTATTCGCGCTCTCCGCGCTCAACGACAGACAGGAATGTCTGTCCTACTTATTGTTTGACGAGAACGTTGTTTGTATTTCCGGCATCGTCTATGGCTGTATTTGGATTGTCCGGATCAAGCACCCAGTTGCCGTCAACGATAAATTTGTAAGTGTGATAGCCCGGCTCAAGATCAACGCGGCAGACCCATTCCTCATTCTCTCTCCCGCAGACGAGCTGCGATTGATCCCAGTTATTGAAACTGCCCACCAGCGTGACGATGCTCGCGTCCCCTCTTCCCTTCAAACGGAAAGTCGTGTTCCCCTTAAGACTCGGCAGGGGGAGGACGACTCTCTCCGCCGTATAGGAGCTTCCTTCGTACTCAAAGGTCAACGTTGGATAATTGCCGTCCGAGTCCCTGTTGAATCTGTAGCTGGTGCCTTCAACCTCATCGAGAAACACAAACTTTGATTTCTGGATGAGCCTGCGCTTTTTGACGACCGATGGCTTAACCCACAAAGTTTCATTTTCCAGCGTCACGTCGAGCGTGGAGATAGGAATGATGCCGACTTCAAGAGTATATCTGCCCACATATTTCTTCAAAGTTTCGAGCTTAGTGCTGGGAGCAGGTTTGTTGACAGGCTTAGTTTGAGAGGGGGCTGGCGGCGTGGATTGGGATTGAGCCAGGCAGGTTTCCATTTGCCGGGCGTGAAAGCTCAGCATCAGGACGAATCCGATAAAGGCCGGTAGCCGTTTCATTTGAAGCTCTCTCATTAATTGAATGTGCGGCGAGATGCGATTCACCACAGAGACACAGAGAACACAGAGATGGCACAGAGTAATTCAAGCCTCCGTGCTATCTTTGCGTCCTCTGTGTCTCTGTGGTGAGTTGTATTTGCCATACACGCAACTGAAGTTGTTCTAATACTGCCAATTCACATTCACGAATCCCACTCCGCTCGCCGGCACGGTGTAGCTGTGATTGGCTCCGGCTTCCCATGTGACTGCGCCGTTGGCTGCGATCTTGATGAACTTGAATTGAATCGTCTGCCCGGCGGGCACGCTCGCGTTGAGAAACCAGGTCGGATAGTTAGGCGTCAGCATCGGCCCCGTCGCTCCGTCCCAGGTTGTACTCCAGTTGCCGAGTTCGACTGTATTTCCCGTCAGGAAGATGTAGTCGCCCGTCTGCGTCGGCGACGCATTGTAAACCGTGAAAGTCACCGGAATCATTTTGGCCGTCAGCACGGTGTACTGAATGCCGTTGGAGACCTGGCTCGATGAATTCGTGACAGTGACGTTGTAACTACCGTTTGTCACCGCGGGTGTCGTGGCGACGATCTTGGTCGGAGACCATGAGACGATACTTGCCGTTGTCGTCCCGAACTTGACCGTGCCCGTTGTCGAGCCGAAGTCCTTCCCGCCGATGGTGACTTTCACCCCGGATTGACCAAGCGTCGGCCCAATCGAGCCAACTTTCGGCGTGCCTGCCCCTTCAACATACTGCCAGACGGCGACGGTGTGTGCGGGTAGCGTGAAATTGGTGACCGGATTGTTGCCGCCTGAGCCGGACGTGACCGTGATGCTTGACCCGCCGAGCAGGCCCGTCAGGTTGTCAGAATAGCTGCCTGCGGGTAGGGAGGTGTTGAGTCCCGTGATGTTGTAAGAAGAGGTCTCGTTTTTGTTGATGGCGACGAGCACGACACTGTTGAAAAACTTTCGTTCGTAGATGTAGACATCGTTGTTCATCCAGCGTTGGGTCGTCGAGCCGTAGCCGATGGCCGGATTGTTGCGCCGGAGCGTGGAGAGTTTGTTGGTTAGTTGATACGCGGTCGTGGAAGTGGAAAACGCGGGCATCATGGGCCGGTTGTAAGGGTCTGTGCCACCTGACGTGTCGTTGTGCAGATACTGCTCCGTGCCGTAGTAGATGCATGGGATGCCGCGCGCCGTCAACACAAAGGCCATCGCCTGATGCAGCCGGTTGTTGTTATTGTTGACGGAAAGAAAACGCGCCATGTCGTGATTGTCTATGAAGGTTACCTGGTCTTCTTTCCAGATGAAGTTGCTGTCCTCCTGCGTCAGCACCGTATCAATCGTCGAGAAGTTCGCGTTCGAGCCAAAGACGCTGCGAATCGCGGTGTTGAGTGGAAAGTCCAGAAGGGAAATACCGCTCTTGTTGGCGAACTTGTACGAGTCGTGATAGAGCGGGTCGGAGGTATTGCCCTGATACCACTCGCCAAACAGAAAGCTGTCGCCGTAAGTGAAGATGGAATTCGCCAGACTATACTGCCAGCCCCAGCCAAAGTGCTTGACGGCATCTATCCGAAAGCCGTCCGCGCCGTGCTGCTGGAAAAGCTGCGCCGCCGCCTTCATGTAGGCGTCCATTGTAGAATTTTCCTGATTGACATCGGAGAGGCCGAAGAGCGTGTAGTACTGAGCTTGATAACGGTCGTCCCAGCCAGCGCCGGAAATGTCCGCGTTGTGATGAAAGTAGCCGTTGGTGTCGCTGGTGTAGTTGCCAAGCAGTGTGCCGTTATCGTAGAGCGCGCCGTATTCGCCAGCGTTATTTTGTGTCGAATGGTTGGGGGCGAAATCAACAATCACTTTGATGCCGGCGGCGTGCGCGGCTGTGACCAGATTATCAAACGCCGTCCATGAATTACTCGCATCGCCGAAATGCTCTTCAATGCGCTTGAAGTCACGTCCCTGATAGCCGTGATATGAGGCTGTCGGATTGCCGCTCCCGTCCGGGATGTTGGTGTTTAAGTTATCAACCGGCGGCGAAATCCAGATAGCAGTCACGCCCATTCCGGCCAGGTAAGACATTTTTTGCTGAATCCCTTGCAGGTCGCCGCCCCAGTAGGCACGCCAGTTTGCTTTCGTAGAATCATAAAGGCCGGAACTCTGCGCCGGATTGTTGTTGGTCGCGTTGCCGTCAAAGAAACGGTCGGTGATGATTTGATAGATGACTTCGCGCTTGAAGTCTGCCGCAAGCCCCGCCAGCGGTGCATAGCAGAATGTGAAAGTTAAGAATAGAACGGTGAAAATTTTGTGCGCCAGTTTTTTCATGAGGTCAGTCTCCGTGTGGAAAAGAATCGAACAACAGCCTCCAGACAAAGGCAGGCCGCGACCGATAAATTAATATCAAGGCGAGGATTTTAGATGAGCAGCCCTCAAAGCATGCGGCGCTTCGGAGGGAGAAGGGAGTTCAAATCACCGGCACGCAGGCGCTCACGCTCTCAACAATTTTTCTGGGCGAGAGTGGCAAAGTATCACGAGTGAGGATGCGAGTAAACAGCAGATTGAAAAAAGCCCCGAAGGGGCGACGATGTGATAGCCCAGGGCGCAGCCCTGGGTCATGTATAGAGATAAAACAGGTAAGCCCTGAAAGGGCGACAATATTTATGTCGCCCTTTCAGGGCTTACTCAACAAACTTCTGATTTATTCCTGTGGCTTTGCCACAGGCTATTACATTACCGCCCCTTCGGGGCTTTCAATGATCTTTCAAACAACATCTAGGAATTCGGCTTCAGATACTTCTCAAACCAGCCGAGCACGTTCGTGTACCAGAACTCGGAGTTCTGTGGTTTCAAGACCCAATGGCCTTCGTCCGGGAAGATGAGCAGCTTAGAGTCAACGCCGCGCCGTTGCAGCGCTGTGAAAAGTTGTAAGCCTTCGCCGATGGGCACGCGGTAATCAAGCTCGCCATGAATAACGAGCATCGGCGTCTTGAAATTCTTGACGTGATTATGCGGCGACCACTTCTCGTACATCTGAGGGTTGTCCCAGGGCGTGCCCTTGAACTCCCAATCGGTGAACCACAATTCCTCTGTCGCGCCGTACATGCTGGTCAGGTTATAGACGCCATCGTGTGAAGCGAGGGCTTTGAACTGGAATCGCTTGTCGTCGTTGTGACCTTCGATCCAGTTGACCATATAGCCGCCGTAGGAAGCGCCCGCCCCGCCGATTCGATTCTTATCTATAAAATTGTTGGTGGAAACGACGTGAGCGACGCCATTCATCAGGTCCGTATAAACCTTGCCGCCCCAGTCGCCGGAGATATCGTCTATGAACTTCTGGCCGTAGCCGGTCGAGCCGCGCGGATTCGGCATAAAGACGACATAGCCAGCCGACGCGAAGACCTGCGGATTCCAGCGATAGCCCCAGTTGTCGTTCCAGGCGGATTGCGGCCCGCCGTGAATCAACACGAGCAACGGCCATTTCTTCGACGGGTCGAAATTCGCGGGCTTGGCAATGAAGCCGTGAACGGAAGTTCCGCCCGCGCCCTTCCACGTGACGGATTCAACGGGTTTGAGATTGAAGCCGGAGAGTTGCGCTTCGTTGCTACGGGTGATTTGAGTAACGTTGCTCCCGTCAGCGTTGGCGCGGAAAATCTCCGTCGGCATAATCGAACTACTGCGCGTGAAGACGAGAGTTTTACCGTCCGAAGAAATCTGCACGCCGTCGTTGGAGCCTTCGGCAATCACTTTGGTCATCTGGCCGTCGTTGACTGACATCGAGTAGACGGGCGCAAGGCCGCGCTCGCCAGCGGTGAAGTAAATCTTCTGGCTGTCGGGCGAGAAGGTAAAGCCATCAACCTGAAAATCGTATTTGTCGCCGAGCATGCGCGTCTTGCCGGACTCGCGGTCGTAGAGCATCAATTTCCAGATGTCCGCCTCAAACCCTGCGCGGGCTTGCGAGCGATACGCCATGTAGCGACCATCTGGCGAAAAGGCTGGCGAGGAATCCGAGCCGAGATTGCTGCCCGTGATGCGCGTCGGCTCGCCGCCAGTGACGTTGACGACAAAGACATCGTTATTGGTCGAGATTGCTTCGACCTTATCCGTGTTGCGCACGAAGGCCAGCTTTTTTGAATCGGGCGTGAAGGCATAATCGGGCGGCCCGCCGAGGCTGAAAGGCGGCGCGTCCCAATCGCCCGGTGTCAAATCCGTCGTATTACCGTTCTCAACGGAGACGACGAAGACGTGTGTCCGCTTGTTATCCTTCCAAGTGTTCCAATGACGAAACAGCAGGCGCTCTGCGACCTTCGCTTTGACCTTGCTTTCCTCAGCCTGCTGATCGCGCTGGCGGTTGCAATCGTCCGTCGTGCAGTCAGGATAAATGTCCGAGACGAAGGCGAGCATCTTACCGTCAGGCGACCAGACGGGATCGCCCGCGCCGGTCGAGATACCTGTGATCTTCTTCGTTTCGCCGCTGGCCACATCAATCGTCCAGATTTGCCCGCCGCTTAGGTAGGCAATCTTCTTGCCGTCCGGCGACCAGCGAGGCGAGCTAGAGCGCAAGCCGCTGCCGAGAAGTTTCGGCTCGCCACCCGCGATGGGAACTAGATAGATTTGACTGATTCCACGATTGGCCGTTTTGTCTATATCGGTGATCATGAAAGCGATCATCCGGCCATCAGGCGAAAGCTGCGGGTCGCCGACGCGACGCACCTTCAGCAGGTCGTTAATCGTGAATTGTCGAAATGTCTGGCCTGCCGCACCGCAGGCGAGCGCCAGCACCAGCAGCAACACTCGAATAGCGTAGCGTTTCATAGAGTCCTCTTTCCGATAAGTTTTTTGGAGGGCAGCATCATACATCAGGAAAGCGGATTGACGCGATAGCGGAAGTTAAAACGGGAAAAGATTGAGGCCGGAAAGGGAATAGTCAGGATTAAGTTGATGGAAGGAATTTAGACAGGATTATCAAGATTGGGAAGTACACGCCGTCTGAGTAACCACGCGACTACTTAGCTTGGGGGAGCCTTAGTGTTCATCGTTTCATTTCACCGAACAAAAACAGTATAGCTCCGAGAGGCAGCGCAACAATGCCCGCATAAAACAGGATACCGCCCCATTGAACGTTAATCGGAGCCGGTCCACGCAGGATCAGCAGCATGTAGATGATGAAACAAACAACACCCCCGGCCATGACTGATCTACCCATACCCCTTGTTTTCATCTTTACCTCCTTTAGCCGGGTTGCTCACTATTCCCGGCGTTGTTCTCAGAGCGTTTGGCGGATTTCTTCTCGCCTCTTTTCCGATTGGCCTGCTCTCGCATGAACTGCTTTTTCTCTTCCTGCCAGTCCTCTGCCATGCGCTCCAGGGAAGGTTTATACCGCTCGAAATCAGGGCGCACTAAATCTGCTGTAGCCTGGGTCACAAGAAAAGCAGGCTGCTGCTCAAGATCAACATTGGGTTCGGGCATCTCGAACAGTCCATCAGTGGTGTTATCAATTATAACCGGGACATTACACCAGTTTAGATTCTTTGAATCGCCGACATCGCCGTTATTGTCTTTCGCCTCGGTTTCAGCGCAATGTAACGCAACGACAGACGACGGGGCGATGCCAGCTTTATTCGCGATATCTACAGCCTCCTGAACGAGCCGACGTGCGATATTCAGCGCTTCTTCCTTGCTCATTGCTTTTTTCAGTCTAGCTGTCATCTGTCAATACTGCCATCTCTACAGGAAGCGGCTGCCATCATTTGTACTCTTCATGGCAGCCGCTTTATTGCCGATAAATTTAACCTTTGCTCAGGCAAAACGTTCAGCTTTGCGGAACGTTGAGGACATCGCCCGGATGAATAACAGTGTGCGGCGAATTTTTCATTTTGTCGCGGTTTGCATAGAAGATTTCCATGTAACGTTTGCCGTCGCCAAGTTGATTCTGCGCGATTCTCCAGAGCGAGTCACCCGCTTTGACCGTATAGGTCTGTCCGCTCGTCGTGCCACCGACGGCGGCTGCTGCGGCGCGGTTTGTATCAACAGTGATGTCAGCCGTGATGTCATCTTGAGTCGGACTGACGAGCTTAATCTGGTCCCAGAATTTGTTCTTCGCTTCTTCCGACGGCGCAACTGCTCTGATGAAGAGCTTGTTGTCCTGCACGTGTAGATTTTGAAATTGAAGATGCTGCTGGTCTCCGGTCGTGAGGACCGTCTGGTACTTCTGCTTCAGATCGTTGAAGCGTTTCTCCGCATCGGGTTGCTGCTGTGCTTTTTCCGCCTCATGGCCGAACATCTTGTCAAATAGTCCCATTCGTTTCGTCTCCTCAGGAAGTGTAAGCTGTGGACTTCAGATAATCCGGATTGATTCCAGAGGAGCTGAGAAGTGAGTAAGCTAGGCTCGGTTCCCAACAACCTTACGCCAGGCAGAGGGTATATGTCAAATGTAGGATATATTTTACATCCGATATATATCGGATGTAGTGATTGAACTGCTTGATAATCCTGTCCATTTCTTTTCCCTGCGCGTTTAATCAACTACGAAGTTGGTGCGTTGCGAGACGCTTGTTCCGGCCACCCGGTCGGTCGCCGTCAACTGCAACACGTAGCGGCCAGCGGGCAATTGCTCGAGGCTGATTTCCGCCCAGTAGGGAAGCCGTGTCGCATCGGGCGAACTATCAGTCGGCACTTTGCTCGCGGGCAGAGCGGCAATCTGCCGGTCATCGCGCAACACCTGAGCTTGAATCCAGACTTCAGGAGCCGCTGCGCCTCGCGCCGCGTTGTAAACGTAGGTCTGGAAGCGCAGCGCCGAAGTTCGCTGAAAATGATGATCCACATCTACCGTGATAGCCTGCGGGGCATTCGTGCCACTGACCGCTACCATTTCTTCACGCTTCCGCTCGCCGAGAAAGAGACTGCTCAAACAAAATCGCCCGCGTGAAAGATCGGGAATCTCTATCCATTGAAGGGCGCTCCCCGTTTGTCCCGTCGCCCGCTCGCGCACGGCGACTCTGACCTGGTAGAGGCCGGGCGGCATCGGCAATTGCTGATGCCAGATGACGGGAATGTTCTGCTTCTGCGCCAGCAGGTCTGGAGTGACGGTCACGAGTTGCTTGAACGTCTTGATGATGCCGCGATCATCAATGGCTGTGCCTATCACATCAACTTCTCGTTTCTGCGTCGTCTCATTCGGGTCAAACCTGAACGCATCGCGCTCCATCTGCATGGAGACTTTCAACGTCATCCCCGACACAGGCGTGCTGACGTAGCCGGTCGAAACAGAAACGGGTAGTTGCCTCTGCGGATAGAGCGAGCCGAGCGCGTCGAGCAGGTCAACTTCTGCCGTGCGCGGCGAGGAGGCCGGGGAAGGAGTCTTTGGAGCGGACGCAGTCTTCGCTGCCTCTTCTTTCCCCTCACCTTTATTAGTTCCTTTTCCGGCAGCCGAGAGCGGCGGTTCGTAAAAACTATTTCGCAGGCGCACGCGCAGGTCCGGACGGTTTTTGACGCTGACTTTGAGACGGGATTTTCTATTGCGTTGATTTTCGTTGTCAGGTCGCCACGCGAGCAGGTAATAATCGGAGGTCTCAGCGATGGCTTGCCGGATGCCGTCGTCAAATGAGTTGGAGTTGAGGATAGCGCGCCCGCCGGTTTCTTCTGCGATGACCTTGAGCGGCTCTTGCGTGGCCGAGATTTCGCCCATCACGAGACCCGCTTTCCGGCCGGTCGCTTCAACATAGTCGTTCGTGCTTGCGTCTACGCCCGATCCCAGGCCGAACAAAGTGCCGCGCATGTCCATCGTGTAGACGACCGCCCCGGAGCGTGCGGCGGCCTGCGTGACACGACGCACCGCTTCCATTGCGCTCGCTTTGCGTTCATTGATGATGAAACCGTCTGAGAGGAAGACGACGACTTTTCGTCCCGGCAAGCGGGCGGATGAAAATATCAAGCCTTCGAGCGCGTCGAGCGTATCGGCTGTCGTCATTCGTCCCTGCGCGTTGACCTGTTGCACGCGATTCTTGACGACGGGCCCGGCAGAGTAGCTGGCGGCAATCGTGTGGTCTCCATGCCGACTTCCCGGGCCCATTTGCTGTTCCACCTTGACGGACTCCATGAGGTAGGCATACAACTGCCGGTTGCCATAATCCTCGATCTGACTCGCCGCGAACTCGCTGATTCGCGTCTTCCCCGTATAAGCTTCCGGGTTCATTTTGTAATTGAGCCGATTGATGGCTGTATGCAGAACAGTGCGGTTGTCCGTCAACTGTTGCAGAAATCCAATCTGTCCGCTGGTCGAGACGATAGCCACCTGATCGTTCTGGCTCATCTGCTTGTCAACATAATTGGTGAGTGCCTTACGCGCCCGGATGAGGCTTTCGCCGCTCAGGTGCAGGTCATCCAGAAAGAAGAAGATTAAACGACCGTTACTTTGGGCGTCTGCGGTCGCGGCTTTGTTCTCCACGTCTTTTTTGACAGTCGTGCCGCGCGCCGCCGCCAGCTGCGTCGCTTCCTTAGTGCTTCCAGCCGCCACGCGCTCGAAGAAAGAGATCGTCTGGGTTTTGCCCTCCAGACTCAACTCAAACTCTTCGGGTTGCAAGCCGTCAACAAAGCGCCCCCGGCGGTCAAAGACCATGACATCCGTTTGCACCAGCTCCGTGTTGATGCGGATCACCTCATCTGTCTGGTTTGAGGGCTGTTGATTGGATTGTTGCTGGCCGCGAAGCGGGGAGACGAGAAGGCAAAACGTTGCTACCAGAGTCAAAATTCGTGTGTTGCTTGATGACATCATGATTAACCTCAGCGGGGGATTGCACCATAGCCGTAGCTGTTCCCCCAAAGTGTACTCCTGGGAGTTAATTCTTCAAACAAAAAAAGCTCGCCGGTTATTCTTCCGTATACAGCGGAATCGTCAGCTCACGCCGGACGTAAGAACCCGCCGTGCCTACGAATGTGACCGTCATAACTTGCGTCCCGATCTTCTCTGCTGGTTGAGGTGCGTCGTCCTTTGGCTCAACTATAGAAAAAGGGCTACGCACTTTCAGAGCGTAGGTGCGTCCGGCAAGACCTTCAAGTGTGAGATGCAGGGCGTCTTCGTCCGCCTCCGATGACAGTATTCGCAAGCCCTGATTGCTGGCACCGGGGCGGAGCGTTTCCGGCTCCGTGTAAACGTCCGTGCCTTCGTCATATGTGAGGACGATCTCGTTGGACGCGAGCGCATTGTTGACGACAAGCTCGACGAATTGCCTGTCGCCCATCTCCTTCATTGTGAAGTTGACGGCGCGCCCGTTGATTGTCGCCTTGCGAATGTGCGCGTCGAGCGGAAAGGCCGGCGCGAGCTTTACCTGGAGGACGCGTTTCCGCGCGCCGTTCAATTGCTTTTCAAGTTCGCGTCGCGCAATGGCGATAACCTGTCGCCCTTCTGTTCGCTTGAGCGTGAAGTCAAGGGAACTTGCGCCCGCGCGGACATTGCGGACGGTGACGTTGTTCCAGTCAGCCGGAAGCTGCGGCGCGAAGCGCAGGACGCTGCCGCCTTCCATCACTTCGATTCCGAGCAGCCCGCGCAAAGTGGGTGTGACCACCATCGCTTCCGACCAGATTTGATGATGAGAGGAACGCCCGAAGGGAGTATTGAAATCGCCGGAGAGAAGCTCCGTCACATAGCCGAGGGCGCTTGTGTATGTAAGCGCCGCGTTCGCCCTGAGTGACTGATAACCAACGTGCGGACGCCCGTAGCGGTAAGCCCCGACAGAAACCCAACCCGTGAAGAGCGGCCAGACAGAGCCGCTGTGATACGAGAGCGGGTCATAAAGCTGACTCTTATCCGAGATGATGCGTGCGCCCCAGTCCGTCGCCATCGCTCCACTGCCGAGATGGTCAATCTCACTTTGAGCGCGCTCATCATCCAGCACGCGCCACCAGAGCGGAAGGGCAGGCATCACCGTATCTTCGTCAATCAATCTCCCTTTGGCGAGTTCGTTCATTCTCGCCGTGCGCCGTTCGCGGTTTGGGCCGGGGTCTGCTTCCACCGGCACAACTTGCGGCTGCGAAGTACTGAAAGCATAAAAGCCACGCTCATCACTTAACCAGTAGGTTTTCTCGATGGCTTCGCGCGTGCGCTCCGCGTAAGCACTGGCTTCATCAGCGAGCTTCTCGTTATTCATCACAGGGGCCATCTCCGCCATGCTGCGCGAGGCTTCGACCCACAGCCCCTGCATGTAAATCTCTTCGTGCGGCGGGTAGAGCGAGCCGCCTTCAACCCAGCCGTGACCGAACTTCGTGTTTTCGATCAAGGCGTTGTTGTCGGTATCTGTTGCGGCGGTGAAGCGATAAGCTTTCACAATCGAATCCCAGTTCGCTTTCAGGAAATCGAGGTCTCCGGTTGTGCGCCAGTAGTCTGCGTGCGCGATGATGTAGAGCGGGGTGGCATCTGCGCTCGCCCACGGGTAGGGATAATCCGTGAACCAGGGAATCAGGGATGCGCTCTGCGAAATCTCGTGCGGAATCTTGCCGTCTTCGCGTTGAAACTTTTTCAAGAATTCGAGAGCCGTACGCGTGGTCGCAAAGTCGCCGTAAGCGTTCAGCGCAAATGAAGTCCACAAAGCATCGCGCCCGAAGAACCAGGCGAAGCCGGGGCGCTCGCTCTCGCCGGAAGTGCGAAAGCCCGCGAGGAGGCCCGTGCCGAGCAGGGGATTCGTCGCCACGCCTTTATCAATTCCGATTTTCGCCCACTTATAAGCCGTGTTGAGCCGCTCGTCAGGAGTCTCTACCTGGACCGTCTCCTTTTGCAGCCGCTCGTAGTAAGCGACGTTCTTTTCATAAAGAGCGCGGACGCTCGCGAGCAGTTTGTCGTAAGTCTCCTTTGCCTTCTCGCGCCCTTCGACGCTGCCCGCGATGATGATAGGAACGAACTGCGATTTCATCGCTTCGAGGGGGACATCCATCACAAACTGAATCGGCACGTCGCGCGGCTCTTCCTGGTAGGGCATGACTGAAGCATCGCGCGCCGAGGGGGAGCCGACAACTCCGACAAAGCGGCGCGTCTCTTCGGTAAGGTAATAACGATGCGCCTGTTTGTCCCAACTGAGATTGCCTGTCATCAACCCGGCAGGCCACATCAATTTCAGGCGCGGGCGGAAACTTGCCGTGATGGCAAGGGGTAGAACGCTCTCAACGTCGAGCAGCATGACTATCCCCGGTTCTTCAAGCGGCGCGAAGATGATCTGGCGGACGGTAAATGCCGCGTGCGTGTAAGTGAAGATGGTGGCTTCGGGGCGCACGTTGATGCCCGTCATAACATCCGCGCCCTGAATGTCGAGTGAGTAATCTTGCAGGCGAAACGAGAGCTTGAAATCGTCCAGAATTTTTAGAGGATAAACCCACGCTTCGAGAGAGCGATTCTCATAGCCAGCAATGGCAGACCTACGGCCAACGACATCGAAGAACGTTCCGGTTTGTGTGCGCCGCTCAAGCTCAAGGCCGCTTTTGGTTAAATTAAATTTCGAGGTAGTGGCCGCGCTCATTTGAGCTTTGACTCCTGAAGCGAAAGAGAGGATTAAGAGCAAGCACAAAGTTAGACAGTGATTCATCCGGCCTCTCTTCAAAGCAGTCCTCCTGAAATATTCAGGATTGTATATGTATTGGGGTTTTTTGGAAGAACAATTCACGATTGCAGACACAAAGAACACGGAGGACGCACGGAGGCTTGTCTAACTCTCTGTGCCACCTCTGCGTCCTCTCCGGTCTCTGTGGTGAACGCCACGCCTGCAATAATCTAATGTTTATTATTGAGCCGGTGAAGGAGAAGGCGATGGTTGCGGCTCCGGCTTGGCGAAGATTATAGGCGCGGCGGTAATGATGCCTTTGCCTTCCTGAACGGCGATTGCCTGATTGGGCTTCACGTCAGGGATGATGTCCACCTGGCCGCTCGGCCACGCAATCTCCAGCGCCACACCTTTCGACGGGTCAGATTTGCCGAGACCGAACGTAAGGGGGAGTTCGCTCTGAGAGCAGTAGCTTGAGCCGGTCTTGACCACGCTCATTAATTTCCCGCCCGTAGCGGTCTTCAACGTCACCTTCGCGCCGATACCGTCGCGGTTCGAGCGTGAGCCGACGGTTCTCACGCGCAGCAAATCGTTCTGGTTACCGTTGTCGTTTCTCAGGAGACGCGCCGCGCCGTTGTTGGCTGTGATGAGCAGATCGAGGTCGCCGTCGTTATCAATATCGCCGTAGGCCGCGCCGCGCCCGACGATGGCGCGTTGCATCGCTTTGCCCAATCTCGCCGTCACTTCTTCAAACTTTTTCTTACCCTTGTTGCGGAAGAGATGCGGCGGTTGCTGATACTTGACGTTTGGCTGCACGACCGAGATGTCGTCGGAGACGTGGCCGTTGGCGGCGAAGATGTCGGGCAGGCCGTCGAGGTCATAGTCGAAGAAGAAGGTGGCGAAGGTCAGAGATTGCGAGGACATCTTGCCGATGCCGGACGCTCCGGCTTCGTCCGTGAAAAGTCCCGTGCCGTCGTTGCGATAAAGCGCCATGCTCTCGTTCGTAAAGTTCCCGATGACGATACCCTGACGCCCTGATCCGTCGTAGTCGGCAGTGTCCACGCCCATCCCCGCGCGCGGTGTGCCCGCTTCAGAAAAGGCGACGCCCGCCGTCAGAGCTTCGTCCGTGAACGTGCCGTTGCCGTTATTCTTGTAGAGCTTGTTTGGCTCCGTGTCGTTGGCGACGAAGATGTCAGGCCACCCGTCGTTGTTGTAGTCGAAGACGGCGACGCCGAGAGATTTGCTGGTTGGATCGTTCAACCCTGCGCGCTGCGTGACGTTCTCAAATGTGCCGTTTCCGCGATTTTTGTAAAGCGTCGCGCTCTGGCCCTTGTAGGACTGCGGCGTGCAATAAGACTTGTTCTTGCCGTCGAGCGTGCAGGTTTGATCCTTCTCGATAGACCACTCGACATAGTTGGCGACGAAGAGGTCGAGCCGCCCATCCTTGTCGTAGTCAAACCACGCGGCGCTGGTGGAAAAGCCGGGATCATTAGTGCCTGATTTGGCTGACACGTCCGCAAACTTGCCATTGCCCAGATTGCGGAAAAGATGATTGGGGCCGACGGCTGTGACGTAGATGTCCACAAAGCCATCGTTATCATAATCGGCGACGGCTGTGCCCAGGCCGTACATCTCAACTGCCAGTCCGGATGCGCCCGTCACATCCGTGAACGTGCCGTTCTGGTTGTTGTGATAAAGCGCCGGATAGGTTTTGCCACCCTTCTTCTCAGGCCAGTTGGTGGAATTGATGAGCAGAATGTCCTGCCAGCCGTCGTTGTCGTAATCGAGAAAGGCGCAGCCGGGGCCGAGCGTTTCGGGAAGATATTTATTACCGAACGCGCCGCTGTTATGCTTAAAGCGAATCCCGGCCTGGGCCGTCACATCTGTGAATTCGATTGGGCCGGAGGGACGCGGGGCTTCGGCAATGGTGGTCGCCTGGCTTCCTGCTTCCTGCGTTGCCGCCTGCTCAGGAGCGGTTGCATTGGTGGTTGAATCCTGCGTCGCATCCTTCTTGCAGCCAAACAAAAGCGAAGAGATTAACAAGAAGATGACGCAGATAATTCGAGGGAATCGCATCTGTACTTACCGATTTAGTGCTTGAGCTACGGATGAGAAACTGCCGGGATGTTAGAACCTCTAACACGAAGGGCGCGGCGACGAATAAGAAATAGACAGGATTTACAGGATTAACAGGAATAAGAAAAAGAGATTCAAGCTTCACTGACTTGTCTGGTCTTCTTAATCTTGATAATCCTGTCTATTCCTTGACGCTATTTCGCAAGTATCTTTTCCTGATTGGCGAGAATCTGGCGTTGATTCTCTTGCATAGATTCCTGGTTCGCGAGAATTTGGTCGAGTTTGGCCTGATTAGATTTAATCTCTTCCTGGTTTCTCTTGATCTCTTCCTGATTCGCCTTAATCTGTTCCTGATTAGCGATTACTTGATCGTTGTCTGCCATTGCACTTACTCCAAGTCAAATGTTTGTAGAGCTTGAGCCTCTGATTGGGTTGTAGGCTGTGCGCGCATGTTATGAGGCGAGCGGCTGAGATGTCAAACTGACGATGTGGTTAACACCAGTTAGACGTAAAAGGCGTCCGCGCTACCAGCCCCGGCAGCGGCGGCATAATTTATGCCGCCCCTCCGGGGCTTAAATAATAACCCTGCTCCTTAACCCAGAGCTGACGCTCTGGGCTACTGTTATTCCGCCCCTCCGGGGCTATCACTCACGGCTGCCTTGCGCTGGCGCGAAGTCAGACTGATTTCAATCAAATTGGCTGTCGGCCCGACGAGGAAGAGCGCGTAGTAGGGAGCGTGTACGACCTCGAATAATCTGAGAATCATTTCGACGAAAGCGACGCAGGCGGCCACCGCGCACTGTCCGCGCTTTGAATGCACGGTCGTCTTCGGGTCTGTAATCATGAAGAAGACGAAAAGCTGGTACATCGGGCCGGTGATGGGCGCAATCTCGGCCTGAAAAGCGTGGCCCGTAATAAAACTTCTCACTAATCCGAAGAGGAGGAAGGCGGCGACGTAAGTCGCGCTGATGTGAAAGCGTTTGAGCCGGTAGATGATGAGCGAGCCGAGCACCCAGATGACGATCATCGGCGGGAGACTGTTGCCCCACTGCACGCTCAAGGTCGCGCCCGTGAAAGAGGCCAGAAAGAGCATCGCGCTGATGCCGAAGTTTGACGGATTCCAGATGTGCCGACCTTTCACGCGCAGCACATACTTCGACATGATCGAAACCACGCTGCACCAGATGTAAGGCCAGACGGCGGGCGAGCGCACGAGGATACCGACGCTGATGCCTGTGATGTAGGCGCTAGCCAGATGCGGCCACTTGCCCGTGAAGAGGCGACCCAGAATGATTTCCGTTGCGATTGCCGACCCGATAGCGAGCAGCGTCTTTTCGTAGCTCTCAAGGATGCCGCCCACCATCTGCCCGACGAGCAGGATAAAGGTGATGAAGACGGGCGCGAGAAAGCGGTTGTCGAAGTTAATCCTTGCGCCGCGCGGTTTCTCGGGCGCTTCGACAGACGTTGGGTTTGAACTGGCGGGGGCTGTTAGCTCCGGGTTCAAGTGATAGGCTCCTTCACCTTGTTAAGCTTGCCGACTTCGATTGAATCGAGGGTTTGCATTTTACCCGAAGGCCAGCGAATCTCAACACGCTCGATGCGAGCAGTTTTGCCCAGGCCAAAATGAAGCCGCCGCTGGTTCTGCGCGCAGAAACCGCTGCCGCCTGAAACCTCCTGCACCTGTTGCTGGTTGTTCCAGAAGACGCGCACCTGCGCGCCGATGGCGCTTCTGTTGCTCGTCGTGCCTTCCAACTCAAACTCGATCCACTGGTTCTCAGGCGCGACCGTGTTCTTATAAAGCAGGAGCGGCCCGCGCTGGTTGGCGACGACGACATCCAGCACGCCGCGATTCCAGAGATCAGCCTGCGCGACTGAGCGCCCGTCGAATGTATCTGATGCGCCGACGACCTGCGCGACTTCGGTGAAGCGCCCAGCGCCGTCGTTAATCCAGACCTTTTTCTGTTGATAACCAGACAGGCTGCGTCCCTGCATCGGCGGCCAGTGCGCGGCATCACTGATGATGGTGCTGTTGCCGCCGGAAATTTTGGAAAAGTCGTACCAGTAGTTAGAGCCTTTTTCACCGGAGACGTAGCCGTTCGTTAAATAGAGGTCGAGTGTGCCGTCGTTGTTCAAATCGCCAAACTGCGCGCCGAAGCTCCAGCCGCCAAGCTCCACGCCCATGTCGCGGGCGAGATTGTCATACTTAATGTCGTCACGGGTCGTCCCCTCGCGCGGCACCCAGAGATTGTTGCCCTGAAGCAAGACGCCCTCTTCCGAGATGTTCGTCACGTAGATGGCGAGTTTACCTTGATTCAGGATGTCGCCGAACGCCGCATTCATCCCACTCTTGGGCGCGAAGCCGATACCACTCGATTTGCCTACTTCGTCAAACTTCTTTCCATTACGGTTGATGAAAAGCTCCGAGACACCGTAGTCGTTGGCGATGAAGATGTCCGGGTAGCCCGTGCCGCGAAGGTCGGCTGCGGCTGCGGCGAGCGCCCAGCGGCGCGAGTCTATCCCAAGCTGCGAGCTGACCTCTTCAAAACGACCATCGCCCAGATTGTGAAAGAGAAACTTGCGACCGCCATTTCTGGCGTACTCGAAACTCTCCGGCATCATCTCGGTCGTCGTCAGATGCCAGAGGTCAATTTGTTCGGAATAGAAGCCACCCAGGAAGATGTCCAGGCGACCATCGCGGTCATAGTCGAACCAGATGGCCGTGTTGGCGTTGACCCACGCGGGCAGCCCCGCGCCCTCGGTGGCGCGTGTGAAGCCGCGACCGGCGTCGTTATGAAAAAGCTCGGGGCGACCCCACTTGTAAAGAAAGAGGTCTTCGTAGCCGTCGTTATCGTAATCGCCCCAGACCGAACCCATCGAAACGCCCGTGCCCTCTTTGTTCACGTCCGCAAGGTTCATCTCCGCCGCCACATCCTTAAACGTGCCGTCGCCCAGATTGCGATAGAGAGAGTTAAGGCTGCCTTCGCCGCTGTTCGTTACATAAAGGTCTTGCCAGTTGTCGCGGTCGAAATCAACGACCGAGACAGCAGCGCCCATCGAGGCGACTTGCGGCATGATGTGGTCGAGCTTCGGGTCGAGCGTTGGGGCATGATGCTTGAAATCAATGCCGGAAGATTTGGCTACTTCTTCCAGTCGGAAACCGTAGCGCGCCATCACCGCCTGCTTGTCTGCGGAAGCGGCAGACGAAGCGGACTGCTGCTGCAATCGCTTAATGACGAGCGGCGTGGCGAGCAGCCCCAGGAAGAGCAGGGCGAGCAGCCATCTGGCGATGCGACCGGGTTTCATTTCTGTTTAGGAGGTCTCAAGGCGTTCTGGAAAATCTCCGGCGTGATGTAGCGCGTGTGGTACGTCTGCCAGTCTTGCGGATAACGGCGATAGACCCGTTCGTCCTCAAGTCTGCCGGGAGTCGTAGTGTATGCCTGCTCATCATGGTGCGGCAAGGGAAGAACCGTTTTGGAATGGCCGGAGTTGTAATCGCCGTCTTTGATCCAGCCGTCGCCGATGATGAGGAAGTCGCGCACCCAGCCTTCGGCGGGCGGAGGCTGGGCAGGAAAGCGAAACGTCAGCTCGTCGCCCGCGTTCATAATCACGTAGCGGTCGTCTGCCGCCATGAGCAACTCTCGCACGTCGCCGAAGCGCGTGTAATAGCCGACGAGGTCGCGCCAGATTTGCTTCGACGCTGCGATGCGGTTGTATTCCGGCACTTCGGGCGAAGAGGAGTTGGGCTGATTAATGACGGAATAGCCGCGATAATGAAGGTCTGCCACGTCAGGGTTCAGCTTCGTTGTCCGTAATTCAGCGCCCGGCAAGCTTTGCGCCCATTCCAACTTGTCCCAGAAGATTTCCAGATTCGTTCGCAGGCGCAGGCGGCGCGGTGTGTTGGGGCGAAAGACATCCGTGAGATCGAAGAGAGATATTTTCTTACGCCCTGCCGGGAAGCCCATGTTTGGACGTGCCACGACCCAGCCGCCGCGTCCGTCCGGCACTTCGAGGCTCAAGGGCGCGGGCTTATCGTTTTGTCCCTGACTGATGGCGACGTTGATGCTTGAATCTGTCGGGTGCATCCAGCCATGAGCGATCAAGAATAGCGGGCCGCTTTGCGGCGCGTCCGTGCCGAGATCAATCTCGACGTAATGGTCGCGCGTCACTCCCTGATACTGCCCGCGCCCGAAGGTGTCGAGATATTTTTCGTCCAATGCGCTCACCACTGCTGTCACATCCTGCCCGTTGTCATCCACCGCGCGGGCGATGTTGTGTGGTGTCGAGACAGTCGTGATGGCGAGTTTCGCCGGGGGGATGACGAAGCGTTCGTCAACGAAGATTTCCGTCCCCAACGGATGGTCAACGGTCACGAGCGCCAGTTGATCGTAATAGTAGGTCTCCCACAACTCAGCCGTGATACGCAGGTCGTAATAACCGTCGCGCGGGACGAGTTGGTCACGACCGATCTTGTACCACTCTTCGGTCGCTTCCACCCGCGCCGTGCCGAGTGTGTTGATGCGAAGGCCAATCGCGGAACTCCACGGCACAGCGTCTTTGACAAATTTCATCTCCTTGCCGTTGTAAGCGAAGAGGAACGGGCAAGAGCCTTTCAACCTTTGCTCCGCCAGAATCGTCTCATCCGCCTTCAAATCAAACTCGGCGCGCACAGAGCCGTTTGGCCAGACGATGCGGACGACATCAGCGTTCGTCTGCTCGCCGAGGCCGAAGTGAACGAGCGGCCCTGTGATGAGTTGTTTCTGCACGAGCAGGCCGGAGCGAATCTCCATCTCGCCACCGATGCCGAAAGAGTTAATGCGCTGGTCGCCTGTGGCCTGTTTGGCGCGCGGGCGTATCTGCTGCCAGTGATAATTTTTGGAGCCACGGTTGGCTAAACGCAGGGGCTGACCTTCAGCGGAGAGGCCGAGCAAATCGAGCTGACCATCACCATTCACATCAGCGATAGAAAAGATGGGCGCGTTCTGCCACTCTTTGAGCAGTTTGAACTTTCCGTTTTGATCGCTGAGCCACAGAAGGCCGCCATTCGAGTCGCGATTAAGAAGGTCGCCGCCCATTGATGATGGAGCAACAAGATCAAGGCTGCCGTTGTTGTCCAAATCTGCCACCAGTAGGCGAAAGTTTCGCTGCAAGGAGCTTGAAGAGTCGGGAAGGCGAGCAATCTCGGCAATCTCCCAATCGCGGCCTTCACCTGTATCTGAAAGCCTCTGAATAATTCCATCCTGTTGCAAGATTAAGAGGTCTAAAAGCCCATCACTGTTTACATCCCCAACGCTCAGCGCCATAGCCGAAATCATGTTGGGAGGCATCCCCCGAGCGCGAAACTGACCGCCTCGCTCATTGGCGTATACCCGAAGTACGCCCACGTCCAGAAACGCAGCATCAGCGTCACCGTCTGCGTCGAGGTCTGCCCAAATAAATTTGCCGATTGAGGTGGCTCCTTCAAAGGGGTGCGACTCTTTGAACGTGCCGTCGCCGTTGTTTCTCAATACGAGTGGTGGATCATTTTTTGCCCCTAGAACCATATCATCGTCACGCGCCCTGAGAACAATATCGAGGTCGCCGTCGGCTTCTATGTCAGCCGCCCACGCGCCGGAATAGGCCGCTTGTGTCAACGAATTCGGCAGACCTGCTTGCGCTGTTACGTCTGAGAAGGCGTTTGGATTATCTTGCCTGAACAGTCGCAACCCGCCCTCGTTTGCCAGGACAATGTCTGTTTTGAAGTCATAGTTGAAATCCATCGCCAGGATTTTGTCAGACGTTGGCAAAGTTGTATCTGAGCCGACGGGAAAGGGAAGCGTTGCGCCGCTCGCAAGGCGTACCTCGCGGCCATTGGCGACGGCTACAGTTGGTGCGCCTTCGCCATTCAAAGAGATTGCGCCGATCCAGTCCCATTTGCCTGATTGAAATTCGGCGATTGGCTCTGAGTTGAAGGTGAGAGCTTCGTCAGGCGGAGCAGGCGTGAAGACAGGATTTTCGAGACGAAGAAATTGCGTGAAGGGCTCTGCGTCTTCGCCGGGCGACATCTTGACGGAGGCTAAACTGCTGCGATATTCGGGGACGCGGACGAGAACGTTGCGCAGGAACGCCACGCGCGTGGCGGCGGCGCGTGGGTCACCGCCCGCCGCTGCATCCTGCAAAGCCTTGAACTGCTGTTGAACTTCAGGAGGCCACGCGCCCGCGCGTTCATTAATGCGCGCGACTAAGGTTTTGAGGGTTTCGGCATCGTTGCGCTTGGCTGCGATGCGTGTGGCTTCAAGCTGGACAGCCAGGTTGTCTGGCTGAAGCTCAAGAATCTTCGAGAAAAGCTGCTGAGCTTCGCGCACGCTCGCTTCCTCGCCCTGCCGTTCGGCCTCCTCGGCCAGCATGTAGAGCGCTTTCAAATTCTTCGGATCAAGCTCGATGGCTTTGCGAAGATTCGTGATCGCTTCTGTTAGCCGCCCGCGATTGCTTTCAAGGATGGCGAGCAGAACGTGAACCCGCGAGTTGTCGGGAGCAAGCGTGCGCGCCTTCTCCAATCTCTCGGCAGCCTTGTCCAGATTTCGCTGGCGTAAATTCAGCAATCCAAGGTTAGCCCACGACGCAGGCTCGTCGGGCGCTAATTGCGTGGCCTTCGTCAGTTCGCTTTCGGCCCGAACATCGTCGCCGACCTGAAGCGCTGCCAACCCAACGTAAAAGGCGCGCACCGTGTCGTTGTATTCTTTGGCGGATTTCGCCGGAAGGTTTGGGGCGCTCCGGCATCCGGCAAGAGCCAGAAGCAGGAAGAGAACGGACAGGAGACGGACGTTGCGACTGGTGACGAAACAAAGACGCATGAACTGAAAGTTGCTTTCGGGGATGCAGATGAAGGCGCGTCGCGGCGTGCCAAAAAGAGCGCGTGCGATGTGTAGCCTCGCTTCTTACTTAACAGGCTCATGTTATAACATAACGAAGCAAAGATTGTCAGAAGGGTTTGCCAGCCTGAATTGAGCATTGAGAGCTTGAAACTGAGATTAATAATCTGAAGATTTAATGAAGGAAGAGAAACTACCCTCGAAGACGCGCCGTCTTCTTCCCATCATAGTTCTGGTTCTGATTGTCGCTCTGTGGTGGGCGCTCTCCGCGTTGCAGGTCTACCCGGAATCGGCGTTTCCGTCTCCCCAATTGGTCTTCAAAGGATTCGGTGAAGAGATTAAGGCGGGGCGTTTGTTTGACGACCTCATTGCTTCGCTCTTTCGCGTCCTGACGGGTTTCGCCCTGGCCGTCGCTCTCGGCATTCCGCTCGGCCTTGTCTTGGGACAACGAGCGCGTGCGCGTGCGGCGCTTCTGCCGACCGTCAACTTCTTTCGCAATCTCTCGCCGCTCGCGTGGATTCCGTTTGCGATTCTCTGGTTCGGCATCGGCGATAAGCCCGCCATCTTTCTTATCTTCATGGCCTCTTTCTTCCCGATGGTGCTGGCGACAATTGCGGCGGTGGCGAGCATCCCTGCCGTCTACTTTCGCGTCGCACAAAACTATGGCTATCGCGGCGCGGAACTGCTAACGCAGGTGACGCTGCCCGCGATTGTGCCGCAGGTCATCACCTCTTTACGCATCACGGCGGGGCTGGCGTGGGTGGTTGTGGTGGCGGCGGAGATGATCGCCGGGCAGGACGGGTTAGGGTTTGCCATCTGGGATTCGCGCAACGGGCTGCGCATAGATCTGCTCGTCGTCAATATGATCGTCATCGGGATTATCGGCGTCGTGATTGACCGCCTGCTGTTGCTGTTGACTAGGATTCCGAGTATTCGCTGGGGCTATGAGAGATAAACCGCTGATAGTTGAATCAATCTCCCGCTCGTTTGGCGGGGTGGAAGTCCTGCGCGACTTTTCGCTGGACATCTCGCGCGGCGAGTTCGTGGCGGTCGTCGGGCCGTCGGGGTGCGGCAAGACGACGCTGCTCAATCTGCTGGCAGGTTTTGATAAGCCGACGGCGGGACGCGTGACCAGCACGGGGCGCGTGCGAATGGTTTACCAGCAGGACGGATTGTTTCCCTGGCGGACGGTGGCGGAAAACATTCAGATGGGCTTACGCCACTTCAAAGACGAAGCGGCACGAATGCGCGAATTGAAAGAGATGCTCGCGCTCATCGGTCTGGAAGGGTTCGAGGATTCCTATCCTCACCAGCTTTCGGGTGGGATGCGCCAGCGCGTGGAACTGGCGCGTGCGCTTGCGGGCGACACGGATACGCTGCTGCTCGACGAGCCGTTTTCGTCGCTCGATTATCTGAAGAGACTTCGCCTCAGACGCGAGTTAGCACGGCTCTTGCGCGAGCGTCCACGCACGGTGGTCCTCGTCACGCACGACATTGAAGAGGCGGCGCAGCTTGCAGACCGTGTGGTCGTCCTCTCGGAACGTCCCGCGCAGATTCGCTGCGAATTGAATCTCGAATTGGAACGCCCACGCGACCCGACGCACCCGGCGGTGGTCGATGCCGTACACCGCATTTTGACAGTCCTGGGGTTGGAAGACGATACAAGAGAGTCTGGCGAGTCCAGCGAGTCCGTCGAGTCTGTCGAGTCCGCTTGACTCATCGTACTCGCCAGACTCGCCAGACTTGATAGACTCGATAGACTTATTCTTCAGAGGTTATTAAGAGATGAAAAGGATTCGTTTAGTCCTGACACTGGTATTTCTGTTTCCCCTCCTGGCTGCGGGGGTCGTGGCTCAAACTCAAAAAACCAAAGTGCCCGTGCGCGACTTTTTCCCATTGCGCGTGGGCGATTCATGGACGTATCGCCAGGAGGAAAGCGACGCTGAATACACTGTCAAAGTCCTCAGTGCAGAGAAACAGGCGGACGGCAGCATGCGATACCTGTTGGAGAAGCAGGCGGGCGTGCAAATCCAGTCGTGGTACTCAAAGACAAACGGATGGGTGCTCATGCACGGCGAAGCCTACGTGGGGCAGGAACTGAAATCAACATTTGAGCCTGCGCGCCAGTTCCTGAAAAATCCGCTCGTCGCGGGTGAGAAATGGAATTGGAAGGGCAAGGCCATTACCAACATGGACTTCGCAGAGTCTAATGAAGTCGTTGGCCCTGAGACGGTGAAAGTTCCTGCGGGCACGTTTCGGGCTATGAAGATCGTGAGCAAGGTTGATGACGGGGGAGCCGCTATGACCAAGACTTACTGGTACGCCGATGGTGTCGGGTTAGTTAAAACGACATCCGAAGGCAGGCAGATAAAGTATGGCTGGGAACTGAAGGACTACAGTTTCAAAAAGACGGGTCAGAATCGGAATAAATAAACTGTAGGCGCGCGCGAGCTTGAAGACCTGCTTGACAATAATTATTTTCGACATGATAGTCGCTCAACGTCTCCCTTAACCCATAACCGCTCCAGTTTCTGATTAAGGAGCGCGCCCTTCGCGCCCGTCGTTATGCAAATCTTTCGTCGTCTTCTGCTGTTCATAGCAATCGCCGCCACTCTCTCTGTGCTTACTTTGCACGGGCGGACGCAAACTGCACCGCCCGCCGCACAAAAAACTGCCGTCACGCGCGAAGATGCATATCGTGCAAACAATCTGGGCGTCGCGCTTCTCGAACAGTACAAGCACAAAGAGGGCGCGGAAGCTTTCACACGCGCCTTGAAGCTTGACCCGAACCTGCAATTGGCGCGCATCAATCTCGGCATCGCGCTCTTTAACGTGCCCGATCTCGTGGGCGCGCAGCGCGAGGCGGAAAAAGCCGCAGCTTCAAATCCGAACGCGCCGCAGCCCGCTTACATTCTCGGCCTGATAGCCAAATCGCAGAACCGCTCGGAAGATGCCATCGCAGCCTTTCAGAGAGTCCTGAAAATTGACGCCCGCGATACGGGGGCGAATGTCAACCTCGGCCAACTCTACGCGCAGCAGAAAAAGTACGCGGAAGCGATTGCGGTCTTCCGCACGGCCATCGCCGTCGAGCCGTACAACATGACGGCTCTCTATAATCTGGGGCTGGCTTTGACGCGCAATAACGAACAGGCTGAAGGCAAGCAGATGATCGCGCGCTTCCAGCAACTGCGACAGAGCGGGGCGGGCACGACCATCGGGCAAAACTATCTGGAGCAGGGTCGCTACAGTGAGGCCGTCGCTTCGACCGGAGCGGAAACTGAGTTGGTTGTGCGCGCCACACCTGATGTGACGTTCACGGATGCGACCGAAAGCATGTTGCCGCCCGTTACTGCGAAAAGCGGCGCGGCTGCGAACGTTGCGCCACTCAGTGCTGATTTGAAATTGGGCGTGAGCGTAGACGCCGGGCAAGGGCTTGCAGGCGCGCTCAACGGCAGCGCAACGCTTTTCGATTACGACCTTGACGGCGACCTGGATCTTTTGTCAGTCACCACCATCGAGCCGCGACTCTACCGTAACGACGGCGGCAAGTTCACGGACGTAACGGACAAAGGCGGGGCTTTGAACGCGAAGCCCGGCGGCTTCGGCGTCGGGGCTGTCGCGGGCGATTACGACAACGACGGAAAACCAGACCTCTTCATCCTTCGCCAGAATGGTGCGAGCGCACTCTATCACAATGACGGGGATGGAAAGTTTTCTGATGTGACGAGCGCGGCGGGCATTCCTCGTTATCCTTATCTTTCAATCTCAACCGCGATGTTTGATATGGATCACGATGGCGATCTGGATATTGTCATCGCTGGCTTTGCCGATTTATCCAAACCGCGAAACAAGAGCGCGGACATCAAACCCGAAATCCCTGACGATTTCGCGGGCGCTCCCGGCATGACGCTCAGGAACGATGGCACGGGTAAGTTCACGGATGTGACCGCGACTGCGAGGATAGATGAAACACCGAATCATACTGTGGCGCTTGTTCCAACCGATTACGATAATCGTCGTGACGTTGACGTGCTCCTCGTGAATTATGGCGCACCGGCAGACCTGCTCAGCAATCAGCGCGATGGTTCATTTCGCAACGTCGGGCGCGAGGTCGGGTTGGATTCGCATGGTCACGGGACTTCTGTGGCGGCGGGCGATGTCAATAAGGACGGCTTCACGGATTTTTTCTTCGGCGGCACGGACTCGGCGGGTTTATTCGCCATCAGCGATGGGCAGGGACGATTCAAGTCTGTCGGAGCGCCGCCCGGTACGAAAGGTGCGAGCGCCGCACAGTTTCTGGATTACGACAACGACGGATTGCTCGATTGCGTGATGCTGACGGACGCAGGGTTGCAAGTGTTGCGTAATGTCGGCGGTGAGTGGGTAGACGTTTCCGAGCGGGCGGTGAGCCGGACATTCGCAGCCGCGCTTAACGGAAAGACGCGCACGCTCGCGTCGGGCGACCTGGATGGCGATGGTGATACAGACCTCGTGCTGCGCTCAAGTTCAGGCGGATTAAGAATCGCGCGCAACGATGGCGGAAACACAAATCGCAGTTTGCGCGTTAATTTATTTGGCAAGGTCAGCAACCGGAGCGGCGTCGGGGCTAAAGTAGAAACTCGCGCCGGAAGCCTCGTGCAGAAGCTCGAAACTTATTCGGCCAGTCCCGCGCCTGCGCCCGCCGATGTCATCTTCGGCCTTGGGTCGCGCAATGGAGCAGACGCCGTGCGCGTGCTCTGGCCTGCCGGAATCGTTCAGGCTGAGACGGAGGTCGCGGGGACGCGTGGCGCTGACCCTAAAAAGACGGCAACGACATTGCCTGTCACCGAGCTTGACCGCAAACCATCCTCCTGCCCGTATCTCTATACATGGAACGGCGAGCGTTTCGAGTTCATCACGGATTTCATGGGCGGCGGCGAAATGGGCTACTGGGAAGCGCCCGGCCATTACAACACGCCCGACCCTGATGAGTACGTTCGCATTCGCAATGAGCAATTGAAGGAGCGCGACGGGCGCTTTGAGCTTCGTGTCACCAACGAGCTTGAAGAAGTCCTCTACGTTGACCACCTGCAACTAATCGCGGTCGCGCACCCCAAAGGCGTCGAGGTCTATCCGAATGAAGGAATGACCAGTCCGCCGCGTCCTTTCAAACTCTACACCACGAAAATGGCACGCCCGCCGCTCACGGCGACGGACGATCACGGTCACGACGTACTTTCGCGAGTCACTAGAATGGATCGCCTGTACCCGGACGATTTCCCGCTTGACCGCATTCGAGGCTACGCGGGCGAGCACAGTCTGACGATGAAACTGGACGATGGGAAGAAGCCCGATGGGCGCACTCTCCTGCTGCTGACGGGTTGGACGGATTACGCATTTTCAAGCGACAACGTCGCCGCCTCGCATGCTGGCCTTGAGATGAAGCTGCCCGCGCTGCAAGTCAAAGATGCTCAGGGACAGTGGCGCACGGTCATCGAAGATATAGGCATTCCGGTCGGGCGACCGCAGACCGTGACAGTTGATTTGACCGGCAAGTTCCTCTCATCGAGCCGCGAGGTTCGCATCCTGACGAGTATGCGAATCTACTGGGATCAGATTCTCGTTGACACTTCGAGCGGCAACACGTCGCCTGACATGATGCGTCTTAATATGTTGAAGGCGACTTTGCGCTGGCGAGGCTATTCGCGCGAAGTCACGCCGGATGGGCGCGAGCCTTTCAGCTATGATTACGAGAAGGTTTCGTTCACTTCGCCCTGGAAAGTAGTGCCGGGTCGTTATACACGCGAAGGCGACGTGAGCGAGCTGTTGTCAAAGACAGATGACATCTTCGTTATCTCGCGCACTGGCGATGAGTTGAGTCTTTCGTTCGACGCCACCAGCTTGCAGCCGCTGCCCGCTGGCTGGACGCGAACCTTCCTGCTTTACTCAGACGGCTTCAGCAAAGAGATGGACATCAACTCGGCCAGCCCAGATCAAATCACGCCGCTTCCTTTTCATGGCATGACGCGCTACCCGTACAGTGCGCCCGAAGCCTATCCGATGACCGCCGCGCGCCGCGCTTACTTTGAGCGCTACAACACGCGCATCGTCGCCGCACCTGTGCCGTTGATTGAGACGACATTCGCCGGTGCAGTCAATAGCCTTAGATGAGCGTGCATGAAAACAGGTAAGTTGAAAAACTGACTATGAAGGCAAGGGAATAACTGCTTAAGGTGAGAAACAGAGTCACAAAGTTAGCTTGCTTCTGGTCGGCGCGACGCCGCCTGTACCTGATTGCGCTATTCGCAGCGGTTCCCCATGTTGCCCAAAGCCAGGAGGCACTCGCGCCGGGAAAAACGGAAGAGGTCGAGCTGCGCGCGCTCCTTGATGAGAGCGTCAGAAAGAGCGATCAAAATTGGGAAAACATGAGTCGCCGCTATTACGATTACTCATTTAAGTGGCGCAGGGTTTTGCGAAAGAAGGATGGTAAGGGAAATCTAAAGGAAGAATCGGAACTCTACGAAGTGTTCGCTCCGACGACGAGGTGCTGGACGAAGAAATGTCGCCACGCGATGGTTTTGCTGGAGGAGAATGGGAAGGCGCTGTCACCTGAACGAATTGAAAAAGAGCGCTTGAAAGTCGGAAAGAAGATGGAGCAAGCCGAGCGCGAAGCCAAAGCCACGGCTGGAACTCCCGGAACTGTCGCCGTCGGGTTGAACTGGATGCGTTTTTATGTCCGGTTCAAAAAAGTCTACGGGATAGAGAACACATTCATTCTGGACGGCCAGGAGGTTTTGGATAAATGCGACTTCACGGCACCGCGCCGGGAGCGCGTCGCAGGCCGCGAGATGATTGGGCTGGATTTCCGCCCGCGCGCTGGGGCCACCTTTGGTAAGAGGAGCGCCTATATGTCTCAGGTCGAAGGCCGAATCTGGATTGACGCGTTGGATAAAGTTTTCGTCCGCCTCGCCGCGTGGCCGCAGGGCACAAAATTCGACGCCGCTGCCAGCAGCGATCATCTACTCAAACATGCCGCCCTCGCTTACGATCTGGTGAGAACGAAGGAAGGTCTCTGGTTCTTCAGCTTCGGGCGCATCAACGGCGCACAATTTTCGGAGTTGTTCCCCAGGTTGAAAACGGATTTCTCCATCGAGCAGTTTGATTACATTAATTTCAGAGTCGAAGTGGAGAATAGCCAAATCCAGGCTCCTGAAAAATAATCGCGAAAGCTCAATATTCGATTTACGAATTATATGGAACACATCAGATATTCAGTCGCGGCCTGTCAGACGGATTTACCGAATCCGATTGAGCGACGCGGGATGCGTGCCAACACGGATCGCATGCTCTCGATGATTGATTCGGCTGTTGCGGGCGCTGCGCCGTTTCTGCCGGTTCGTCTGGTCGTCTTTCCTGAGTTCGCTCACGCTGCGCCGGTTTTCCCAACGGTTGCGGAGTTAATCGAAAAGCTCGCGGTGCGAATCCCAAACGAGCATACCGAGCGGCTCGAACAAAAAGCGCGTGAACACGACATCTACATCCAGAGCGGCACGATGCTGGAAGTTGATCCGCTTTGGCCGAACGTGGTTTTCAACACGACCTGCCTGATTGGGCCGGAAGGTATTTTGTATAAATACCGGAAGGTCAATACGTGGATTCCTTACGAAGTTCACAGCAGCCCGCACGACCTAGCAGGTTACGATGAGCCGATGTTTCCGGTTGCTGACACGCCGATTGGACGCATCGGCTGCGCGATCTGTTACGACTGGCTGTTCCCGGAAGCGATCCGCCAGTTGACGGCCAACGGCGCGGAGATTCTCGTGAGGGTTTCGGCCTACATGGACCCCTGGGGCGCGACCGAACCGATGGACTGGTGGACTGTGGTCAACCGCTGCCGCGCGTTGGAGAACACGGCTTATGTAGTCGCGGCCAATCAGGGCGCAAGCCTCAAACACTATCCGCCATACTCATGGCCGGGTGGCAGCCAGGTCGTTGATTACGATGGTCGTATTCTCGCGCAGGCCAGCTCGGGGCCGGGGGAGAGAATCGTCGTCGCGCCCGTTGACATCTCGGCATTGCGGCACGAGCGCGCGACGAGGCGCGGCCATCACATGCTCGCGCATCTTCGCACCGAAGCCTATCCGGTTTACGGCGCGCACCGTTACCCGCCGACAATGGAAGAGAGCGGTGCTGAACCGGCGGAGCTTTCGTATGAGCGGAATAACGAGTTGATTGACCAGGCAAAGCGGAATCTTAATGAGCGTCCTGACAGTTAATAATGTAAGGAGCCGAAAGAGAATGAAAAACACGACAATCAAAAACGCGCTGGTCGGAATAGCCCACGCACTCGTCGCGGCCTACATGTTTCCGGTAGTTGTGGCTACCTTCATAGAGTGGCCGCATGGCTTTCTGGTTCTATTTAGCGCCATTCCATTATACAGTCTGTTTTATACCTTTTGGCTGGTAATCCCTTTGGGCGCGGCGTTGGGAATGTTGATTCCGCAAATAGCCAAAGGGAAAGATCGTTGGACGGCTGCGTTACAGGGGGCTGGCTTCGGTGCGGTCGGTGGTTTTGCCTCCGTGTTTTGTTTTACCTCGGTTTATTCTCTCAGGTGGGGAACGACCTTCTTTTTGATTTCCGTTACGCTCTATTGCGCTTTATGGGTCGGCGGTTACGCCTTCTACCGTGCGAAGAGTCAGACCCTGTATAGATAGTTTTCTCCGATTTTCTTAAATGAGCTTTACCCGCCACTTCGCTTTTAATCGCCTTCGTCTCACCTTGCTGGTGGCATTTACGTGGTCGCTTCTCACCTGCTCCTATCCGGGCATGGCTCAAACGCCACAGCCGACGCCTTCTCCTTCGCCTCAGCGCACGGGACGCTCCTACAGCGGTGGGGAAACGATGAAGAAGCCTCCGCCGCCGGGGCCGCAAGGCCCGTCGCCCGTGACCTTCACGGACATCACGGCGCAAAGCAAAATTGATTTCAAACAATCGGCTTCCGTCACGTCGCAAAAGTATCTGCTGGAATCAATGGGCGGAGGCGTGGGCGTCTTCGACTATGACAACGATGGCCGTCTTGATCTCTATTTCACCAACGGAGCGCAACTCTTCGACCCGATGCCTAGGGGAGCGATGCCCGACAAGCGCGATGCGAAATTCTGGAATCGGCTTTATCATCAAAAGCGCGACGGCACGTTTGAGGATGTGACCTCAAGCGCCGGGGTGAAGGGCGAGGGCTACTCGATGGGAGTCGCTGTGGGTGACTACGATAACGACGGCTTTGTTGATCTGTATGTCACGGCGTATGGCTCAAACATCCTCTATCGCAATCGCGGCGATGGAACGTTTGAGGACGTGACGAAGCGTGTGGGTGTCGCGGGGTTGGGGTGGAGTACGAGCGCGGGCTGGGTTGATTACGACCGCGATGGACGCCTTGATCTCTTCGTCGCGCGCTATGCCGATTGGGATTTCGAGAAAGGCTCGCTCTATTGCGGCGACCCGCGTCCCGGCTATCGTGCCTACTGCCATCCGGACAATTTCAAGGGCGCATCGAACATCCTCTTCCGCCAAAAAGCGGACGGCATGTTTGAAGACGTGTCAGCCTCAGCGAAGATAGCAGACCCGAACGGGAAAGGCTTGGGAGTCGCGTTCGCAGATTTTGATAACGATGGATGGATGGACATCCTCGTCGCCAACGATAGCGTCCGCCAGCAGTTTTATCGAAACCTTGGCGATGGAACTTTTGAAGATTTGGCTTTGATGGCCGGAGTCGGCTACGACGAGAATGGGAAGACGTTTGCGGGGATGGGCGTTGACGCGCGCGATTATGATAATGACGGGTTGCCGGATATCTTCATCACCGCGCTCTCAAACGAAACCTATCCGCTCTATCGCAACAACGGCGACGATTCATTCACGTACACAACCAACACAACAGGCATTGGCCAGATTACGTTACTCTATTCCGGCTGGGGCACGCGCTTCGTGGATGTGGACAACGATGGCTGGCTGGACATCTTCGTCGCGCAGGGGCATGTGCTGGATACGATAGAGAAGACCTCAGCTTATTTGAAGCATAGGCAGACGCCGCTCCTGATGCGAAATACGGGCAGGGGATTCGTGAACGTCTCGACGAGCGCCGGGCCAGCTTTCAATAATCCGTTGGCGGCTCGCGGCGCGGCGTTCGGCGATCTGGACAACGATGGTGATACGGACATCGTAATCGGCGTCAATGATGGCTCGCCTGTCATCCTCAGAAACGACGGAACGCGCAATCACTGGCTCGGCATCTCGCTCACGGGCGCGAAGTCGAACCGCGAGGGGCTGGGTGCGCGAATCGTGGTTGTTGATGGCAACGGGCGACAACTTGTCCACGAGGTGACGAAGGCGGGCAGTTATCTTTCATCAAACGATTCGCGCGTCATCTTCGGACTGGGAGCGGTAATGAACGTTAAGTCTGTAGAAATTCGTTGGCCGGGAAACCGCACTCAGAAGATCATCAATCCGAGCATTGACCGTTACCTGATAATCAATGAGCAGGATGCGAAAGCGAAAGAGTAAAGACAGAAGTCAGTAATAAGTATGACTAAACAAAGGTTTCTTAATCACGCCATCTCTCTGTTCGGCGCCTTCATATTTGCTTGCGCGACTTCTGCTATCGTCGCGCAACAGCCTGCGCCCACCCCAACTTCGACGCCGACGCAAGGTATGGGCGGCGTCTCGACGGGGGCGGCTATCAATTACACTTCGCGGCGCACGGTCGGCGTCGTTGACCCGGCAGCGCCAATCATCTTTGAAGACATCACCGCGCAAACCGGCTTGCAGGCTTTCATCCATCGCTCCGGGGGCGCGGCCAAAGATTATATAGTCGAGACACCTTCGGGCGGTGTCGCCATCTTTGATTACGACTCGGATGGCCGTCCAGACATTTACCTGCTCAATGGCTCAACCTTCGCCGCGATGCAGGGCAAAGAGAAGCCGCCGCGTGCCGCGCTCTTTCGCAATAAGGGCAACTGGCAGTTTGAAGATGTGACGGAGAAGGCGGGGGTGGCGAATGAGCGTTGGGGATTCGGCGTCGCCGTCGGCGATTACGACAACGATGGCCGACCCGACATGTACGTCGGCAATTACGGCGTCTCGCGCCTCTATCACAACAACGGTGACGGCACGTTTACAGACGTGGCGGAGAAACTCGGCGTGGCGCGCAAAGGTTGGAGCACAGGCGCGACGTTCGGTGATTATGACAATGACGGCAGGCTGGATTTGTTCGTTCCGGGTTATCTGGAATTTGATTTGAATAATTTGCCGCCGAACCCCAGCGAAGCGGGCAAGCCCGGCAGCCTCGGACAAAACTTCTGCCAGTTTCGCGGCACGCCTGTGATGTGCGGGCCGCGCGGATTGAAAGGCGAGGGTGACACTCTTTATCGTCAGAAGGCCGACGGCACGTTTGAAGATGTCAGCCTGAAGGCGGGCGTCCATGATCCGGGAAAGTTTTATGGCTTCGCTTCCGCTTTCATTCATGCGGACGATGATGCGCTGCTTGATTTGATTGTGGTCAACGACTCGACTCCGAAATTGCTCTATTTCAACAGAGGCGACGGAACGTTTGAAGAGGTTGGCTATCCGGCGGGCGTGGCTTTGAACGAGAACGGGCGCGAGCAGGCCGGGATGGGACTCGGCGTCGGCGATTACGATAACGATGGCCGCGTTGATTTCTACATCACAAACTTTTCGGATGATTCAAACACGCTCTATCACAACGACGGCAGCGGCAACTTCACAGATGTGACATTTCAGGCGGGGCATGGCGAGACGACGATTCCTTTTCTTGGCTGGGGAACAAGCTTTATAGATTTTGACAACGATGGCTGGAAGGATGTCCTTGTGGCAAACGGCCACGTCTATCCGGCGGTAGACAAATATCAATGGGGAACAAGTTTCGCGCAGCAGCTGGTGCTGTTTCGCAATCTCGGAACAGGCAGATTCGGGCGCATCGGCGCTGCACCCAACAGCGGACTTGCCATTAGTATTCCGGCGCGCGGCATGGCCGTCGGCGACCTGGATAATGATGGCCGCCTTGAGGCAGTCGTCAACAACATAGATACCCGACCGACGGTGCTCAAAAACGTCACGAAACAGTCAGGTCACTGGCTCATGCTTCGATTAATTGGCGATGTCGAGAAGAAGAGTCCGAGGGATGCGACGGGCGCGATTTGTTACGTGACTACGGGAAAGATGCGCCAGCGTCAGGATGTCGTCAGCGGCGCAGGCTACGCTTCGCAGAACGATTCACGTTTGCACTTCGGTCTGGGTACTGCGACCAAAATTGATAAGCTCGAAATAGTCTGGCCGAATGGGACGACCGAGGTTGTCAACGTTCCCGGCGTGGACCGCGTGTTGACCATCATTCAGGGCAAAGGCATTTCAGGGAAATAAGTTGGACGCTCAGCCTGCTCAAACATTCTCCTCGCACCCGCGCAGAAAAGTTGTATGATGCATTCCCCTCGCTGATAAGGGATGAGC
The DNA here is from genome assembly GCA_963811065.1 of uncultured Acidobacteriota bacterium. Lineage (GTDB taxonomy): Bacteria > Acidobacteriota > Blastocatellia > Pyrinomonadales > Pyrinomonadaceae > QHXM01. The sequence continues at coordinate 329,912 of CAWEPR010000001.1, read as the reverse complement.
CAGCGGTCAGATTCTTTTCTCTTTACCTTCTTTCTGAGTTTTATTACGGCGCGGCGCTTCCTGGCTGATGGAGATTGCCGCCTGCTCGGAGCTATTGATACTGTGCGTCGAATTGATCTAACACGAGCGCAAGCAGCGCGCGCCAACACGATCCGCGATATCAACCGGCAGATCGTGCTCAACTATGTGCGCGAAAAAGAGCCTATCTCTCGCGCAGACATCGCACGCGAAAGCGCGCTGCAACGCTCCACCATCTCGACCATCGTTGATGCTCTGCTGATGGATGGCTTAATCGAAGAAGTCGGCTCCGGCGAATCAACCGGCGGGCGTCGCCCCACGCTTCTTAGACTTCGTACCTCCGGCGTGATGGCCATCGGCGTTGACATCGCGCCATCGCAAACCATTATTGCCACGAGCAACCTTGCCGGGCGCGTGCTCGAACAGGAGACGTTTCCGACCAATCCGCAATTTGAAAAGACGATCACGCTCGTCGTTGATTGTGTTCAGGCGATGGCACGCAAATACAGCGGCTCGATAGAGGGCGTCGGAATCAGCTTGCCTGGTCTGGTGGACACTGCCATGAGCCGCGTCATGTATGTTCCATATTTCAAGTGGCGCGATATAAATATTGCGGAGATGGTTTCAAAAGCCACTGGTCTGGACGTGACGGTTGAGAACGACGCGAACGCGGCTGCGCTCGCGGAGTTATGGTTCGGTCGCCCTGAGGTCAGCCAGGTCAGAGACTTCATCATGGTGCTGGTCGCCGAAGGCATCGGGACTGGCATTGCTTTCGACGGTCAGATTTATAAAGGGCAGCACAGCGCGGCTGGAGAGTTTGGTCATATGATTATCGGCCAGGATGCTCCCGTCGCCTGCTCCTGCGGCAACTACGATTGCTGGGAAGCTTTCTCATCGGAGCGCGCCGCGCTTTCACGCTACAAGAAAATAGGGAATTACTATCCGTGTACGTTCAGTTTCTCGGAACTGATCGCGCGTGCGCTCGCGGGCGAGCGAGCGGCGGAAGTGGCGCTGCTTGAGACTGCGCATTATATCGGCATCGGCATCTCTAATCTGATTGTCGGCTTTAGTCCAGAAGTAGTCATCGTCGGAGGACGTATCACACGCGCCTGGTCGCTGGTGGCCGAAGCCATCAGCGAAACCGTGGAGCGAAGCATCCGGCGCGGCCTGCCTTCAGCGCGCATCCTGGCCTCTACCTTAGGCGATCCGCCGACGCTGATGGGTGCTTTGAGCCTCGTTCTCGCCAATAAATTCGCCTCCGCCTCCGCTGCCTGACGCTCTCCTCCAACTGAATACTTTTTTTACCTAAGCCAGAAAAGTGTTGACAGTCTGTAGCAAACTGTATTAATTATTACTTCGTTCGGTAAGGCAACAAACTTCAAAAGTCGTTCTAGACAGTTAATTCGTTAAAATAATGGGAAGCCTGAGCGCGGTGTATTCCGCCTCTGGCTCTCAATCTATTGTCAGCGCGCTAAACAGCAAATACTTTCTCCCCCTCCCGGCAGGTGAAAGTGCAACCGTCAACCTTATCTGCTCGCACACGAGGTTCAGCCATGACGACACACCGGAGAATCACACGCCTTCTCCAAGGATTCGGCGCATTGGTCATACTGCTTGCCGCTTTCGCGCTTTCCGTTCCTGCCCAGACTAATAAAGGAACAATCAAAGGAACTGTCACAGACCAGACTGGAGCTGTTGTCCCCAATGCTGCCGTCACAGTCATAAACATTGATACGAATGCCGAACGCACGGGCAGTACGAGCGACGATGGAACATACGAATTTCCATTGCTGGACCCGGGTAAATACAGAGTAACCGTCAAAGCCGATACTTTCCCGGATACGACGCAGGAGAATATCGTTGTCCAGACTGCCAGCACGCAAGTTGTGGACGTGACGCTGACTGCCGGGCAAGTGGGAGGCTCTGTGACGATCACTACGGCAGCGTCGCTTGTGCAGTCAGAGACCAGTGACCTCGGCAGTGTTATCACCGGTAAGCAGATCACAGACCTGCCCATCCCGCAGCGCAACTTTACCTTGCTCGCTACGCTCTCGCCCGGCGTGACACGCCCCATTGTGGGTGTCCTCGGTGGGGGCGGCAATTTTGAGGCGGGCGGCAATCCCACCGGCACGTCTACGGAGTCAACACGCTTTCGTGAGTCCGGCGGCTCGGTGCTGGTCGTCAACGGCGCGCGCCCGACCAATAACAACTTCACGCTGGATGGGGCGGATAACAACGAAGGGCAGTTCGGTCAGATCGGTATCTACCCGCCACCGGATGCCATCGCGGAGTTTAAGATTCAAACCAGCGTCGCTCCTGCCGAAGGCGGGCGTGCTGGCGGCGGTATTATCAGCACGACCACGAAGTCCGGCACGAACAATGTTCACGGTTCGGCATATGAATTCTATCAGGGGCGCGTCCTGAGCGCGTTGAGCTACAGGGAAAACCCGAACACGCTGGCAAACAGGAATACGCATCAGTTCGGCGGCACTGTCGGCGGCCCTCTTTTCCTGCCGCGCCCCGGCGAGGGAACACCCTACTTGTACGACGGGCGCAACCGAACTTTCTGGTTCTTCTACTATGAAGGCCAGCGCAACGCCACGCCCTCGACCACTGGCGACTTTGGATTCGTCAGCGTCCCGACCGCGAGGATGCGCGTCGGCGACTTCAGCGAGTTGCTTCAGCCCGGAACCTCCACGAACTTCAATACTATTAACGGCGTCGTCGCTGCGCCCATTGGTACGGTCTTCTGCGGCAACGGCAATCCTGCGCTGGCTAACGATATTCGCAACTGCGGCCAACCACTCTCGCGGGCCGCCCTGAATGTCTTGCAGGCATACCCGCTCCCGACCGTCACGGGCAGAATTTTCGACAACTTCGCCACCAATCGCAAGGAGAAATATAACCGCGACGGTTTGGGCTTCAGGCTCGACCACACCATTAAACAGTCAGACACAATCTTCTTCGCTTACAGCAGAGACGAGAGTTCTCGCGCACGCGACAACAATTTTCCGATCGGCTCTTCGCCCACCGGCAACGATTTGCCCTCGGGCTTTGGCGCGGGCGATGAGTTCGGTAACTCGCGCGGCGTCCGCCTCGGCGAAACGCACACCTTCTCGCCGACCGTTATTAACGAAGCGCGCTTCGGAGCCACTCGCGTGGAGATCGGCATTTTCAACACGGGCGTCAACGGTGCGCTCGGCTTCGACCCGAGCATCTCTGCCGCCCTCGGCATTCCCAACGCGAACACCTGCGGTGAATGCACAGGCGCAATCCTGCTTGGCATCGAAGAGCCGAACCAGCGCGGTCGTCAAAACCAGTTGGAGTTCATTGGTGATGGCGGCCCGTTCTATTTCACCTCGAACAACTTCAGCTTTGCCGACTCGCTGACTTACGTTCGCGGGTCACACATCTTCAGGTTCGGCGGCGACTATCGTGTTCGCCAGAACAGCAACTTTGACGCGGGACGCGCCGGAGCAATCAAAGGTCAGTACCAGTACGGCACGGGTGTCGGCGGCTTCCTTGCGGGCAACTATAGCGGCATCCCCGTCGGGCCGCGAGACGCCGGTTCCGGCGGAGCCAATTTTCTTCTCGGCTATGACCCGGCTTTCGTCAGCCGTGGCACCCCGGGCACGCCGCCCTTCCTCTCGAATAAGGAGATATCATTTTTTGCTCAGGACGACTGGAAGGTCAACTCAACCCTGACGCTTAATCTGGGCTTGCGCTGGGACCTCTTCACGCAGCCCGTCGAGCGCTTCGACAATCAATCAAACTACAACCCGTCCAACGACACACTGACGCGCGCTGGCGATAATGCGGCGGGTGGGCGTGACCTGGTAAACAGCGACAAGAACAACTTTGGGCCAGCCATCGGATTCGCATGGAGCGGCTTCAAGAATGATAAGTCGGTTGTCATTCGCGGCGGCTACGCTCTCAAGTATGCTGTGGACACTCCCGGCATCCCCGGCATCTTGCAGGCCAACCCGCCGAGCGGTGGCGGCTACAGTTGCAGCCTCGGCCAGTTCGGCACGGGGGCCTGCCCGCAGCTTCCGGCTTTCTTCAGCCTCGATACGGGCATCCCATTCCCGATAGTGAGCAACAATACCACTCCGGGCCAGACCTTCAGCGCCCCGGCTGGTAGTAACCTCATCTACGTTAATCCAGACATCAGTAATGAGATGTTTCACCAGTTCAATTTAATAGCGCAGTGGGAGTTCCGCTCGAACTGGCTGGCCGAAGTCGGCTACGTCGGCAGTCGAGGGCGCAATCTGCTCGTGGTGAGAAACATCGGTAACAACAGCGGCGGCTTTCCCGGCTCGCGCCAGGTGACTAACCGCTCCACAGTCCAGACGGTCGAGTACAGCGGGAAGTCATGGTATGACAGCTTACAGACAAAACTCGAAAGACGCTTCTCGGGCGGCCTGTCTATCATTTCCACTTACGTCTGGGCACATTCGATTGACAACTCGCCGGGTGGCTTCTGCACGGGAGGAACGGGGCCGAGCACCTGCGGCTTCGCTAACCCCCTGCGCCCCGAACTTGATAGGGGCAATTCAGACTTTGACGTGCGCCACCGGTTCTCCTTTGCGAGCGTGTGGGACTTGCCTTTCGGAAGAGGCAGGCGCTACGCCAGCGGTATCTCGCGCGGCCTGAACTTGCTGGTCGGCGGCTGGCAGTTAAATACCGACATCACTATTCAGAGCGGCCCGGTCTACTCTGTCTTCGCCAACGGCCAGCGTGTTGACCTGCTGGGCGACCCGACCCCGACCGACGCGCAGCGAGCGATTGGGCTGGAGTTAAACCCGGCGGCTTTCCGCGCGGCGGTGACGCCCGTCTTCGCCAGTGACCCGGCAGGGCCGAAGTTCGGCAGCCTGGGGCGTAACGTCTTTCGCGGCCAGCGGCAGGAGTACGTCAATGCCTCGCTGTTCAAGAATCTTCATATCTCGGAAGGTTTCACCGTCCAGTTCCGCGCGCAGGCCTATAACTTGTTCAATCATGTGAACAGGTTCCGCCCGGAGACCAATTTGACCAGCGGCAACTTTGGCCTCGACACTTCCGAGCAGCGTCGTCGCCAGCTTGAGTTCGGGATGAGGATGATTTTCTAAAGTACGGCCTCATGCGAGCTTGCCATAACAAATAGCGGTTGATGGAGGGCGTCCCGCGCGGGACGCCCTCTGTTTTGATTATCCGGCGCGCGGCTGGAGAGTGGTTGACGGTGGCGCTTGAATTCGTTTCTTAAAGAGGTTAACTTGTCAACGTCTCCCTTCCGCTCCCGACTTTAAGAGTTTTCAGTCCGCCGCGAAGCGTTCGCGCGTGGCCCCTCTGCCCGGAAGTAATCAATGAGCGCACGCGCACAGATATTCGGTCGCTTGATATTGATCTTTGCGGCGACCTGCGCCAGCACATTCCAACCGGCTGCTTCAGCGCAGGACCGTGCCGGGTCAATCACTCCCGCACAGGTCACGCAGGCGATTGAACGCGCACGCATTTCTCCTGATAACGAAAACGTTTTCACACAAGCACTCGCGCTCGGCGGCACGCTGTTACGCGAAGGCCGCTTCGCGGAGGCCGCAGAACTCTTCGACGCGCTCGTCAACAACCGCCCGCAACATCCTGCGGCACTTTACGGCGCGGCGCTCGCGACATTCAATGCTGGTCGAGCGCTGCAAGCTGAGACGCTCGCGCACAGGGCTGTCGAGGCTGCGCTGGCTGGTACACAAACGACTACTGCGGACCGGGCGGGGAATGAACGCGCCGCCGACGCGCTCGTGCTTTTGGCGGTTGTACTTGCCGTCAGGGGTGACGATGCCGGTGCGTTAAAATCTGTCAAAGAAGCCGTTCGCCTTGCGCCTGATAACTTCGACGCGCAACTATCGCTCGGTCGAGCGCTCTTCGGCGCTGGCGACGACGCGGGCGCGGCGCGAGCCTTCCGCGCGGCAGTTGCTCTTAGACCTAATGACGCTTCCGCACTCTTCTTCTTAGCGACTGCTCTCGAACACGGGGGCGACATGGATGCCGCTCTTGCAACCTACCGCGAGCTTATCGCGCGAAAGCCGGACACTGCCGGTGGGCATTTAGGTTTGGGGGTCTTGCTCTTGAAACGCGGCGAGTTGGCTGACGGGATCAGGGCCTTGCAGCGCGCTCTTGAAATCAACCCGAATCTCTACGAAGCGCGCATCACACTTGGCCGGACGCTCGTCGCGCAAGGGCGCGCTGCGGAAGCCGTCGAGCACTTGCGCCGCGCCGCCGAACTCGCGCCCAATAATCCTGAGCCGCATTATCAACTCTCTATCGCCTACCGGCACTTAGGGCGTAAGGAGGAAGCGGCGGCGGAATCTCTGATTGTGAAACGAATCCACGAGTCGCGGCGCAATAGTAGTGGCGTTCAGGCAAGCAGCCCGACTGCGCCCGACAAGTAAGAAAAATTATCAGATGGCGGGAAGCACCTTAAATCTCCGATTGCAAATGGCGCGTCTAGTCTATGCTGCGCTCATCGCTGCGCTCGCCTACACAGCGCCGCAGACGGTAGCGCAAGTGCGGCGCGGCAACGCGCAGGGACAGACGAGGACGACTGCCCAGCGTGGCGGGACTGTCTCACAGATCGTGCGCGACGCCGCTGCGTTATTACAAGCCGGGAAGCTCAGAGAGGCCGAGTTCGCCGCGAGGAGTGCTGTGGCCGCCGTGCCGCAAGACGCTGAAGCGCACGCATTGCTCGGCGTTATTCTAGACCAGCGAGGTCAGCAGGATGAGGCCGAGCGCGAATTGCGCGAAGCGTTGCGCCTGAATCCGAAATCCGCCGGGGCGCTCACGAATCTGGGCGTCCTTCTCGTCCGCAGCAATCGCCCGGACGAGGCCGCCAAAACTTTTGAAGAGGCTCTCCGGTTTTCACCCGCCCACACGCAGGCAAACTACAACCTTGCTGTGCTCTACGTCGCACGCAAAGATTACACACGCGCCATCCCGCTTCTGGAACGCTTGACGGGCATGAACGGCGGGGCAGAATCAGCGGACATGGCGCTGCTGCTCACCCTCGCCGACGCCTACGCCCACGCGCTCCGGGCGCAGGATGCTGAGAAACTCGTCAACCTTATCGAGCGGCGTGCAGGAGATGAGCCACGCATCCTTTTCACGCTTGGCCTCGCTCTCGCCGATGCGGGCGCTTACGAACGCGCCGCACGTCTCTTCGAGCGCACAAACCAACTTCGCCCGAACACATATGAAGTGCTCTACAATCTGGGCGTCGCGCTCTTCAGTCTTGACCGACTCGATGAGGCGCGAAAGGCTTTGCAGGATGCTGCAACGCTCAAACCCGACGGACCGGAGGTCTTTTTTCGTCTCGGGCTAGTGGCGTCGGCGAAGAACGAGAGCGAGAACGCGCTCGGCCTCTGGCAACGTACCTTGAAACTAAGTCCCACACATGCTGAGGCGCATTTCATGATCGCCGAGGAGCTTGTTAAAAATCGGCGTAATGAGCGTGCCATTCCTTTCTACGAGGGGGCTGTCGAGAGAGATGCAACGCAGCCCCTCTACCACATACGCCTCGGTGTGGCGCATTTTCGCGAGCATCACTACCAGTTGGCGCGCGAGACGTTTGAGCGGGCGCTGAAACGTTTTCCCGATAACGCCATGCTCTATTTTCTTGTCGGCTATGTCTCGCGCGCGGAAGGGCAGTTTGACGCGGCGCTCAAAGCTTTTCAGCGCACGGTCGAATTGCAACCGGACAACGCCCCGGCTTATGCAAACCTCGGCTTCCTGGCTATCGAGCGCGGGCAGCACGTAGAGGGCGAGCGTCTGTTGAGAAATGCTCTGAGGCTTGATCCCGATAATTATCCCGCAATGTATGATCTGGGTCGCCTGCTCGTGCGCCTGACGCGATACGATGAGGCGATATCTATTCTGGAACGTGGCATCAAGCTCGTCCAGAACGACCCCGGCATCCACTACCAACTCTTCATGGCCTACTCGCGCCTCAAGCGCAAAGAGGACGCCGACCGCGAGCTTGCTATCTTCAAACGTCTTGAAGAGGAGCGCAAAAGTCGAAGCGCGGGCGGAGATGGGGGCGGGATAATGGCTACGGACGGATTGCCTTCACCTGCTGTGGTGAACCCGACTCCAAAAAAGCCTTGAGCCGGGTTTGATTATTGAGTAAAGCATAAGTCACTCGTGCGGTGGTAACAGTTGATGTGCATTTTGTCTAAAATCCAGACCCCGGTAATTCTCTGAGCCAAGTTGTCAAACATAGTCCCTAAAACTATCGCTGCAATCTTATGGATAACCGCCTGCTTCGTCCTGTGCGCCAGCCTGACACATGCGCAAACGCGTCCCGCGCCGACAGTCCTTAAAGTCGAGCCGCCTTCGTGGTGGGCCGGGCACACGATCAATCCTGTGCGCCTGCTCGTGCGCGGCACAAACATGCACGGCGCACGCGTCAAGGCCACGCGGTCTGAGACTTCTACCTCATCTGTCGTCATCAATCCGGCAGGCACGTATCTCTTCGTCAGCGTCCAGATTAACGCGGCAGCACAGCCCGGCAATTATCCCTTGCAGCTTGAAACTTCAGCAGGGAAGACCGTCATCCCGTTTCGCCTCAACGCTCCGTTCGATACAGCGACCAATTTTCAGGGCATCACGACTGACGACGTGATTTATCTCATCATGCCGGACCGCTTCAGCAACGGAGATACGTCGAACGATGCGCCCGCAGGCTCTCCACCGGAAGCCAACGACCGCAAGAATTCGCGAGCCTTTCACGGTGGCGACCTGCGCGGCATCATCAATCGCCTGCCTTACTTGAAAGAATTGGGCGTGACCGCGCTCTGGCTTAATCCCTGGTACGACAATCCGAACGACGTGACCAGATGCGATAAGCCCTGGTGTCCGAACACGAACTATCACGGCTATCACGCGATTGATTACTACGCGGTCGAAGACCACTTCGGAGACCTTCAAACTCTCCGTGAACTGGTCGAGAAAGCGCACCGCCTCGGAATCAAAGTGATTCAGGATCAGGTGGCCAATCACGTTGGCATCCAGCACGCGTGGTCAACGGATGCGCCGCTCGACAACTGGTATCACGGCACGCCCGCGCGTCATACGCAAACGCCTTTTCGTGGAGATTTGCTGCTTTCGCCCAACGCTGCTGCCAGTGAACGCCGCCTGACGCTCGACGGTTGGTTCAACGATCATCTGCCGGACATGAATCAGGAAGAGCCGGAAGTCGCGCGCTACGAGATTCAGAACGCGCTCTGGTGGGTTGGTGTCACCGGACTCGACGGCATTCGGCAGGATACGATTCAGTACATGCCGCGTTCCTTCATCCGCGATCTCTCGCAGGCGCTTCATCGCCAGTATCCGAAGATGTGGATGGTCGGAGAGGTCTTCGACCGTGACCCCGCACATACAGCATTTTTCATGGGCGGGCGCACGGGCTGGGACGGTATTGATACTGACCTTGATTCCGTTTTCGACTTCGCGCTCTGGCAGGCCTCTTTAGACGTGTTCAGCGGGAAGAAGCCCGTTCGCCATTTGCGCGACACGTTGAAGTATGACGCAGGCTACACGAACGCCGCGCGCCTGACGACGATGCTCAACAACCATGATGTCAAGCGCACTGTTTCAATCGAAGGTATGACGCTCGAAGGCGCGATGCTGCACACGGCGCTTCTGTTAAGTGTGCGCGGCATCCCGCAGCTTTACTACGGCGACGAGATTGCGATGGAAGGCGGCGAAGACCCGGACAACCGGCGAGACTTTCCCGGCGGCTTTCCCAATGATGCGCGCAACGCTTTCAGCAAAGCGGGCCGTAGCGCTGTCGAGCAGCGCATGTACGAATGGACACGCGACTGGATAACCTTGCGCCGCGAGCATCGGGCGATTCGTCATGGCCACACGATTGACCTTGTTTATACGGACGATGTGTACGCCTTTGCGCGCCGAAGCCATGATGAAACAATTCTCATCATTATCAATCGCGCCGCGACTCCGCAGAAGATGACCATCCCCGCTGCGCTGCTCGATGCGGCTGACACGTCGCAATTGATTCCGTTGCGCGGAGCACGAGACCGTGTTCGCCTCTCTGGACAGGCTTTTACTTTCGACGCTCCGCCCCGGACAGCCATCGCTTACAAGTTAAGCGGCGCGGAATAACTGTGTCTGGTTCTCTGGTATTTAGGTTATACTGGCACTCAAAGTCTTTAGCCAAAATTCATAAAGTTTCGAGGAGGGGGCGGTGAGCTTCCCAAGATCGAGCGGTATCCTTCTGCATCCGACAAGCTTGCCGGGCAGATTCGGCGTCGGAGATTTGGGCGACGAAGCTTATCGCTTCGTGGATTTCCTTGCCGCGAGCGGTCAGAGCCTCTGGCAGGTATTACCGCTCGGGCCGACCGGGTTCGGCGATTCCCCTTATCAATGCTTCTCCGCGTTTGCGGGCAACACCCTGCTCGTCAGCCCCGAGCGACTTGTTCAAGACGGATTGCTCACCGGGGAAGACCTGGCACACACGCCTATCCTACCGTCTGAAGCGGTTGATTTCGGCAACGTCATCAACTTCAAGAACGCGCTTCTCAGGCAAGCCTTCGAGCGTTTCAAGCAGGGTGCTGCTCAAGCCTTGCGAGTTGAGTTTGAGAGTTTCTCTCATCAGGCTTCTTCATGGCTTGACGACTATGCGCTCTATCGCGCCTTGAAAAACGCGCATGATGGCAGGCCGTGGAACGAGTGGGAGCCGAAATTTACTCGACGCGACACGACGGCGCTGGTTAACGCGCAGGAGCACCTGAGCGAAGAGATTGACGCGCAAAAGTTCTACCAGTTTCTTTTCTTCAGACAGTGGGGAGCGCTCAAATCTTATTGCCATGAGCGCGGCATCAAACTCGTCGGCGACATCCCCATCTTCGTCGCGCGCGATTCCGCTGATGTCTGGATGAACCCCGATCAATTCAAGCTGGACGAGGCAGGCAATCCGCTCGTCGTCGCAGGTGTTCCGCCAGACTACTTTAGTTCGACGGGTCAATACTGGGGCAATCCGATTTACAACTGGGACAGGATGCTCGCCGATGGTTTCCGCTGGTGGATCGAGCGCGTGCGCGCGACCCTGGAGATTTACGACATCGTTCGCGTAGACCACTTTCGCGGCTTCGCTGCCAGTTGGGAGATTCCCGGGAAAGATAAGACTGCTGAGCGCGGGCTATGGGTCAATGTGCCGGGCAGGGAATTGTTCACCGCCATCAAGCATGCGCTCGGCGACCTGCCGATCATCGCGGAAGATTTAGGCGTCATCACGCCGGACGTTGAAGCCCTGCGCGACGATTTCGGATTGCCCGGTATGCGTATTCTGCAATTCGCTTTCGGCGGCGATACCCTGAACCACGATCTTCCACACAACTACATAAAAAACAGCGTCGTCTACACGGGCACGCACGACAACGACACCACCGTCGGCTGGTTCACGAGCGTCGCGGGCGAAGGCTCAACCCGCAACGCTGCACAGATTGAACGCGAGCGCGCGTTCTGCCTCAATTATCTCAACACGGACGGCCACGAAATTCACTGGGATTTCATCCGCGCCGTGCTCGCTTCGGTCGCAGACACGGCAATCATTCCGTTGCAAGACCTGCTCGGACTGGGCAATGAAGCGCGCATGAATCTTCCGAACAGCACATCGGGCAACTGGTCATGGCGATACAAAGCGGGCGCGCTGACTCCTGAACTCGCAGAGCGTTTGAAACATCTGACGCAGGTTTACGGGCGTGAGCACAAAGGGGACGAAAAGAAATAGAAGGTTGTCGAATTTCAGAATGGTATGAACAAGAGACTTTTCAAAACATCCACGCGCTCGGTGGCGCTGATTGGTCTGTTACTCACTGTCGTTCCTCTATGCGCGGCGCAGAGCGCTCCGGCAGTTCTCAAGGTTGAGCCGCCGAACTGGTGGGCTGGTCATTCGATTAATCCCGTGCGGGTCCTGATTCGCGGGCGCAATCTCACGGGCGCGCGCGTTGAGGCTGTTGGTGCAGGCTTGCAGACCGGATTGACGCGCATCAATGCGGCGGGGACATATCTTTTTGTGGATGTCGTGATTAACCCGCAGGCAAAGCCGGGTGGTCGCGCGCTTCGCATCACGACCAATAGTGGAACGACGGACGCGCCTTTTGAAATCTCCGCGCATCTTAGCCGAATGGGACGCTTTCAGGGCTTCTCGACCGACGACGTGATTTACCTCCTCATGCCCGACCGCTTCAGCGACGGCGATCCTTCCAACAACGACCCAACGCCATCGCGCGGGCTGTTTGATCGCAATCATAAGTTTCGTTATCACGGCGGCGACTTTCAGGGCATCATCAACCGCTTGCCGTACCTGAAAGATTTGGGCGTCACGGCTATCTGGCTCACACCGTGGTACGACAACGTCAATCACCCGGACGAGATTGAGAAGAAAGAAGGGGGTACGACCACAGGCTTTCACGGCTACGGCGCGATAGATTTCTACGGCGTCGAGGAGCATTTCGGAACGCACGCCAAATTGCGCGAACTTGTGGAGGAAGCGCACAAACAGGGAATCAAAATTATTCAGGATGAGGTGGCGAATCATACAGGCCCGTATCACCCCTGGGTTGACGATTCGCCCACGCCGACGTGGTACAACGGCACACGCGCCAATCATCTCAAGAACGTCTTTCAAACGTGGATGCTTCACGACCCGCGCGCCGAAGAGAAGAGCAAGCGCGAGACGATGGAAGGCTGGTTTCTGGATTTCCTTCCAGACCTCAACCAGCATGATGAAGAGGTCGAGCGTTACCTGATTCAAAATACACTCTGGTGGATTGGCACGACCGGCCTTGACGGAATCCGACAGGACACCTGGCAATACGTTCCGAATAGTTTCTGGCGAGAATGGACGGCAGCTATCAAGCGCGAGTATCCGGCATTCCGCGTCGTCGGAGAGGTCAAGGACGGCGACCCCGTTCACGTCTCATTCTTTCAGGGCGGGCGTGTGCGCTTTGACGGTGTAGACTCCGGCCTCGACACGCTGCTGGATTTCCCGCTCTTCTATCCTATCCGCCACGCCTTTGCCGAAGGAAAGAATCTGGACGAAGTGCCGAAGATGCTGGCGAAGGATTATATCTACACGAACCCGGACGAGTTGGTGACCTTGCTTGGCGATCACGACGATAAGCGTTTTATGTCTGAACCGGGAGCGAACATCACAGGGCTAAAGCTCGCTCATACGTTTCTTTTAACGACGCGCGGCATCCCGCAGCTTTACTACGGCGACGAGATTGCGATGACGGGCGCGGACGAACCGACCACGCGACAGGATTTCCCCGGCGGCTTTCCCGGCGATCCTCGCAACGCTTTCACTAAGTCCGGGCGCACTCCCGAAGAGCAAGACCTCTTCGAGCACGTCAGAAAGTTGTTACGCCTGCGCGCAGAGCTTGAACCGCTCAGACGCGGCACCCTCGTCAATCTCCACGTCGCAGCGCAGCAATATGCTTATGCGCGCGTGACAGACCGGAGCGCGGTCATCGTCGTCATTAATAATGAGACGAAACCCGCGACCTTAGATTTCAATACTGCTCAGACGAAGGTTGAAGACGGCACAAGGCTCAGTGACAGGCTCGGCGTATCTCAGGACGTGCGCGTTACGAATGGAAGCCTCAAGACGACTCTGCCCGCGCGTTCGGCGAGCGTCTTCACGGTCAAGTAAGTGAAAACGAAATCTTTCAACGAACAGGTTGCAATCATCACGGGTGGCGGCACAGGCATCGGACGCGCGTTCTGTGAATCTCTGGTTGGAGCAGGCGCGCGCGTCGTCATCGCTTCGCGTCGCGAAGAGACGCTCAGGCAGACAGCCGATGAGTTGAACGCGAAGGTTGATGCCGAGCGTGTCTTCGCGTATGCGTTCGACGTGCGTGAGCGCGCACAGACAGATGCGCTCGTCCGTTATACGTTGGAGCGCTTCGGCTCTATTGATGTGCTCATCAATAACGCTGGCCTCGCCGTGGCGGAAACAATCACAGAGATTACAGACGAAGGTTGGGACACGGTGATGAACACGAACCTGCGCGGCGCAATGTGGCTGGTACGCGCGGCGCTGCCGCACATGATCGCCGCAGATTTCGGCGATGTGGTGAACATCTCGTCACAGGCGGGAAAGAACGGCTACGCGGACGTGCCGTCTTACTGCGCCTCGAAGTTTGGCCTGCTGGGATTCGCCGAAGCCCTGCGCGACGACGTGCGCAAGACGGGTGCGAACATCCGCGTCTTCAATTTCTGTCCCGGCCTCGTTGACGTAGATCGTACAGGCTACGGGGACGCGCCTCGCGCGGGCGCAATCCATGTTCGGAACATGGCGCGCACGCTCATGTTCGCGCTCAACCTCGACCGCGACGTGGTGCTGGAAGACATTAATCTTTACGGACGATAGACGATGGACGATAAAAGACGAGCTTCCCATCGTCTATCGTCCGCGACTCGAAGAGGAGCGATTATGCAACAGAAACCGCGCTTGAGCTTCTGGCAAATCTGGAACATGAGCTTTGGCTTTATGGGCATCCAGTTTGGCTGGGGGTTGCAGCTCGCCAACATGAGCGGCATTTACACCTACCTTGGCGCAAATCCTGATGACATTCCGATTCTGTGGCTGGCCGGGCCAGTGACTGGACTTTTGGTGCAGCCAATCATCGGCTCGATGTCAGATCGGACGTGGAATCGTCTGGGCCGCAGGCGTCCCTATTTTCTGGTCGGGGCAATTCTCGCCAGCATCGCTCTCTTCTTCATGCCGGACTCGCCTGTGCTCTGGATGGCTGCGGGGCTGCTCTGGATTCTCGACGCCAGCATCAATGTCTCGATGGAGCCGTTTCGCGCATTTGTCGCTGACAAACTCAACACGGACCAGCGCACTGCCGGGTTCGTCATGCAAAGTTTCTTCATCGGCATTGGCGCCACACTCGCTAACGTACTCCCGTACATCTTCCGCCGTCAGGGCGTGGACGCGGAGTATCAACGGCTCGCGGACGCGGCCAAGGCTGCCGGACAAACCTTCAGGGACATCCCGCCGAGCGTCGTCTATTCCTTCAAGATCGGTGCCGCAGCTTTTCTTCTCTGCGTGC
Organism: uncultured Acidobacteriota bacterium; assembly: GCA_963811065.1. GTDB lineage: Bacteria > Acidobacteriota > Blastocatellia > Pyrinomonadales > Pyrinomonadaceae > QHXM01. The sequence goes on along the minus strand of CAWEPR010000001.1, from coordinate 314,790 downwards.
TGTGGACGGTGTTTACGACTAAGGAATATCCACCCGACGACATGAAGGAGTTCGAGCGCAAGCGCCGCGAGCATAAGGGTCTGGCCGCGGCGCTGCGCGAGGTTTCCTCAGCTATCCGTGAAATGCCGCAGACTATGAAGCAACTGGCCGTCGTCCAGTTTTTCACGTGGCTGGGCCTGTTCTGCATGTGGATGTTCTACGGGCTGATGACTTCGTATCACGTCTTCGGGGCTTCCAACTCAGATGACCAACTGTTCAAGGATGGGCAGGCGTGGGGCGGCATCGCCTTCGCCGTTTATTCGATCACGTGCTTTGCCGTCGCGTTTCTGCTCCCACCGCTCGCACGCAAGACGAGCCGCAAGACCGTTCACGTCATCTCGCTCGTCTGCGGCGCTCTTGGGCTGCTCTCCGCCTACTTCATACAGGACAAAAATATTCTGCTGCTGACGATGGTCGGCGTTGGCATCGCGTGGGCTTCGATTCTGTCCATGCCATACGCCATCCTGGCGGGCGCTCTGCCGCCTGAGCGCATGGGCGTTTACATGGGCATCTTCAACTTCTTCATCGTTATCCCTGAGATCGTCGCCTCATTTAGCTTCGGGCCGGTGATCCGCGCGCTCTTCGGGCGCGACAATCCGCAAGCGCCTCTGTATGTCGTCATGGCGGGCGGGCTTTTTCTTTTAATTGCCGCCGCGTGCGTCTCGTTGGTGCGGGACGATTCGGATAAAGTTCCGGTCGGGAAAGTCATCAAGGGCGATGAGCATGAGCTTTTGTCAACGCCAATCACAGCCCAGCCCGTGCCCAGCACAGGGCTAATGGATGAGAAATGATGAAACAGCGGATGAAAAGAGAAGACTGCGCTGAAAGCTCCGTTACACCTCTGCGCCGTGTGATTCAACGAGCATTGAAGTTTTTACGACCGGGCTTGGGGGCTTTTCTGGTAGCGAGCTTCGTTGCTCTATCGTGTCCTCAATTAAGGGCGCAGCAGCCTACGCCGAGAGATTTCTCAAAAGAGATGGCGCGCTCCGTGCGCCCGTGGGTGCGCGACGGCGTGGTTTATGAAATCTTCCCGCGCGCCTTCTCCGAGCGCGGGGATTTCAACGGCATCACGGCGCGGCTCGATCAATTGAAGGATGTGGGCGTGACGATTTTGTGGTTGATGCCGATTCATCCAATCGGGCAGGAGAAGAAGAAGGGCAGCATCGGCAGCCCTTATGCCGTGCGCGATTACTACGCGATAAATCCTGATTACGGCACGAAGGAAGATTTGAAGCGACTGGTGGCGGAAGCTCACAGGCGCGGGATGAAAGTCATCATTGACATCGTGGCGAATCACACGTCCTGGGACAGTGTGTTGATGAAGCAGCCGGATTTTTATACGCGCGATGCTGCGGGCAAGATTATTCCCCCTGTGCCGGATTGGGCAGACGTGGCCGACCTCAATTATGACAATCCTTCCTTGCGCGCCTACATCATCGAGATGCTGAAATTCTGGCTGAAGGAATTTAACCTCGACGGTTTCCGCTGCGATGTGGCCGGGTTCGTGCCGACGGATTTCTGGGAACGTGCGCGGACAGAGCTTGAAAAAATTAACCCGGACATCGTCATGCTTGCAGAATGGGACAGCCCTGACCTGCTCGTCAAAGCCTTCGATTTCGATTACGCGTGGCCGATGCACAGCACGATGACGGAAGTCCTGATGGGGATGAAGCCCGCATCTGCATTTCGTTTGGTCTGGGAGGAAGAGCGCCGGAAGTTTCCACGCGGGGCGCTTCACATGCGTTTCTCGGACAATCACGATGAGCGCCGAGCCATCGCGCGTTTTGGCGAACGCGCGGCGCTTTCAGCCTCCGCTTTGATGTTCACGCTCGATGGTGTGCCGCTGCTTTATAACGGGATGGAGGTTGGCGACACGGCTGAATCGGGTGCGCCCGCGCTTTTCGAACGGCTTCCCATCCTGTGGCAGATCGCGGAGCGACGCCCGGAGTTTCCGCGCTTCTATAAACAGATGATAGCTTTGAGGAAATCGAGCGAAGCCATCAGGCGCGGCGAGATGCAGTGGCTGCGCAACTCGGACGAGGCGCGCGTCGTCACGTTCTCGCGTCGTTCCGCTGAGGAAGAGATTGTGGTGGCGATCAACTTCTCAAACCAGCCGTTTGTCGGCACGGTCGAAGTTGGCGGCGCCACGTTTGTGGATGTGACGCCGGATGTCCAGCCGCCGCTTCCGCCCGATGCGCCTGCGCCACAGCGTATCGCCAGAGCGCGCACGACGGGGCTGCCTGCGCTCGCGCTCGATTCGTGGGGCTTCCGCATCTTCCGCCGTGCGTTGAAATGAAGCATCAGACATTAAAGAAATAGACCGAGATTTACAGGATTAACAGGAAGAAGAGAAGAGGTTTCAGTCTCCCTTAACGATTCTCATTTTCTTAATCTTGATAATCCTGATAATCTCGGTCTATTCTCTTTGTATCCCCTACAGCTTTCTTATTGCTCCCAGCCTGATTCACCTCAAGGAGGTCTGAAATGAAGCGTGCGAGATTAACGAGCCTGTTCATCCTCTTGGCGCTGATTGTCGCAACGATGAATGGCGCTTCGCCGTCTCGCGCGGTCGTCGTCAAGCCTTCGCAAGCTGAGATTGAAAAAAAGATCGATGCCCTGCTGGCACGCATGACGCTGGAAGAAAAGCTCGGGCAGCTTCAACAACTAGACGGCCATGCGGACGGAAATTTCCGCCCCGAGCATCTGGACCTCGTGCGAAAAGGGCAACTCGGTTCTTTCCTCAACGTGCGCGGCGTCAAAAACACCAATACTGTTCAGCGAGTCGCCGTTGAAGAATCGCGCTTGAAGATTCCCGCGCTCTTCGGCTTTGACGTGATTCATGGCTATCGTACCGTCTTTCCGATTCCGCTTGGCGAGGCGAGCAGTTGGGACATGCGCGCGATGGAACGCGCGGCGAGCATCGCGGCGAAAGAATCGTCTGCTGCCGGGGTGCGCTGGACGTTTGCGCCGATGGTTGACATCGCGCGCGACCCGCGCTGGGGACGTATCGCCGAAGGCGCAGGCGAAGACCCGTTCCTGGGCGCAGCCATAGCGCGTGCTCGTGTGCGCGGATTTCAGGGCGCGGATTACAGCGCGCCGGATAGAATTCTCGCGTGCGCCAAGCACTGGGTCGCTTACGGTGCAGCGGAAGCGGGGCGCGATTACAACACCACCGATATGTCTGAGACGACACTGCGCGAAGTCTACTTTCCGCCGTTCAAGGCAGCGATTGATGCGGGCGTCGGAACTTTCATGTCTGCCTTCAACGATCTCAACGGCGTGCCGACTTCTGCCAATCCGTTTACGCTGACACAGGTCTTGCGCCGCGAATGGAAGTTTGATGGTTTCGTCGTCAGCGACTATGAATCGGTAAAGGAATTGATGAATCACGGGCTGGCAGCTACGGAAGCAGACGCCGCCCGCGCTGGCGTAAACGCGGGCGTGGACATGGAGATGGTCAGCCGCCTTTACAACAAGCACGGCGCAGGGCTAATCAAGGAAGGCAAAGTCTCGCAGGCGACCATTGACGAAGCCGTGCGGCGCATTCTTAGAATCAAGTTTCGTCTGGGGCTGTTCGAGAAGCCATATGCCGACGAAGCGCGCGAGCGCACGGAGATTATGAGCGCAGAGCATCTTTCAGCCGCGCGCGAGATTGCGGGGCGCTCGATGGTGCTTTTGAGAAACGAGCGCGAGACGTTACCTTTAGCCAAATCTCTGAAATCTATCGCAGTGATTGGCCCGCTGGCGGACGATCAGAAGAATATGATTGGCTCGTGGACGGGCGACGGCAAAGCCGAGGATGCGGTGACAGTGCTCGCCGGAATTAAAGCGAAAGTTTCTCCGCAGACGAAAGTTGCTTATGCGAAAGGTTGTGAGGTTGTCTGCGACAACGCGGACGGCTTTGCCGAAGCGGTGCGCGTTGCCGGGGAATCTGATGCGGCGATTGTCGTCGTGGGCGAATCGGCGGAGATGAGCGGTGAAGCGGCTTCGCGCAGCTCGCTCGATCTGCCCGGTCGTCAGTTGGAGTTAATCAAAGCGATTCACGCGACGGGCAAGCCTTACGCCGTCGTCTTGATGAACGGGCGACCAATGACGATTAACTGGATTGCGGAGAACTCGCCCGCGCTGTTGGAAACATGGTTCGCTGGCACACAGGGTGGAAACGCCATCAGTGATGTGCTCTTTGGCGATGTGAATCCCGGCGGCAAGCTGCCTGTGACGTTTCCGCGCAACGTCGGCCAGATTCCGATTTACTACAACTACAAGAGCACCGGCAGGCCGCCGGATGTGAATAACAAATATACGTCGAAGTATCTGGATGTGCCCGTCACTCCGCTCTTTCCGTTCGGATTTGGATTGAGCTATACGCAGTTTCAGTTTACCAATCTTCAACTGAGCGCGCCGAAGCTACGTGTGGACGGACAATTGTCTGTGAGCGTTGAGGTGGAAAACACGGGGAAGCGCGCGGGCGATGAAGTCGTGCAGCTGTACGTCAGGGATGTGGCGGCGAGCCGCACGCGGCCTGTCAGAGAATTGAAGGGCTTTGAGCGCATCACGCTCAATGCCGGAGAGAAACGCCGCGTGAATTTCACGCTCACGTCGGAACACTTGGGTTTCTACAACCGCGAGATGCGTTTCGTGGTCGAGCCGGGAGAGTTCAAAGTTTTCGTCGGGAATAGCTCGGTAGGCGGACTTGAAGCGAGTTTCGCGGTTACTGAATAGGGCAGACATTCTTGTCTGTCCAGCGTGCGAAAGCCACGCTCTTGATATTAACTAGCAGTGTATTCGCGCACTCGCACTCAATGACAGACAAGATTGTCTGTCCCCCATAGCAAATGTCACGTCGCAACTTGAACTGGCATCTTCGCACGCTTTCTCTCTTCCTGCTTGCCTGCGCGTGCTTCGTCAACCTCAATGTAACCATTGTCGCTCAACGCGCAATCACACGGCCTGCTGTAACATCGCCGTCTACGCGTCTCTCTGCGCGTGATGAAGCTTTTCTTGAAGACTTGTCCCGCCGCGCTTTTCGTTATTTTCAAGATCATGCCGACCCCCGCACAGGACTCGTGCTCGACCGCGCGCGAACCGACGGCTCGGCGCATGACGCGAGTCATCCCAGCCACAACATCACCAGCAGCGCCGCCACCGGCTTCGGCCTGACAGCGCTCTGCATCGCCGCCGAGCGCGGGTGGATTTCACGCGCGGAAGCGAGAGCGCGCGTGCGCCGGACGTTGCGATTTTTCGCCGAGCGAGCGCCGCAGGAGCACGGCTGGTTTCTTCACTGGATGGATAAGCCTACCGGCGAGAGACGCTGGCAGAGCGAATACTCATCCATTGACACGGCCCTGTTGCTCGGCGGCGTGCTCACGGCGCGGCAGTATTTCCGAAGCGACGCGGAGATCAGGCGGCTGGCGACACTGATTTACGAGCGTGTGGATTTCAAGTGGATGCTGGCGGGGCATGCCGCCCTTCTTTCTCACGGCTGGAAACCGGAGACAGGTTTCCTCAAGCCGCGGTGGGACACGTACAGCGAGCACTTAATCCTCGATCTGCTCGCCATCGGCTCACCCACTCACCCGGTTAGCCCGCTTTCGTGGCGCGCGTGGCAACGCCAGCGCATCAGTTATGCCGGCTACGACTACATCACAGGCGGGCCGCTTTTCATCCATCAGTACTCGCATGCCTGGGTTGATTTTCGTCACAGGCGCGAAAGCTGGTCGCCCCATACGGATTATTTCAATAACTCCGTGGCAGCGACGCGCGCTCACAGAGAATTCTGCATCAGTCTGGCAAAAGAGTTTCCGGGCTATTCCGAGAATATGTGGGGCATCACGGCCAGCGACAGCGCGAAAGGTTATGTGGCGTGGGGCGGGCCGCCGCGTGACCCGGCCATTGATGGCACAATCGTTCCATGCGCGGCGGGCGGCTCGCTGATGTTCACCCCCGACATCTCAATGGCCGCTTTGCGAGCCATGCGGGAGAAATTCGGCGAGCGCGTTTACGGTCGTTATGGTTTTACGGATGCTTTCAACCCGAACACAGGATGGATTGGGCCGGACGTGATAGGGATAGATGTCGGCATCATCCTGCTCAGCGCCGAGAATTTGCGTTCGGGAAACGTTTGGCGCTGGTTCATGCGTAATCAAGAGATTCCAAGAGCCATGCGACGGGTCGGCCTCCGTCGTGGCGGTGAGCGCGCACGGACAATCGGAAGAGAAAGCGTCAGGGCGACGGCGCATTTGAAAGCGCAGGCAGGAAGATAGCGATTTTCAATTGGATTCTCCGGCGAACAATGCGAATCAACGCACATTCATTCCCTCGCGTGACGATCAGCCTCGCCTCTCTGTGGCTGTTCGCTACTTTGACGCCGCTTCAAACAGCTGCACAGCGACCTCGCCCGACTGCAACTCGTGAGACTGTCGCTTCGCAGGACAACACTGCCTCCGCGTTGCGCGAAGCAGTTGCTCTATTGCATGCAGGAAAACTCGATGAGGCAGAGCCGATTGTCCGGCGTGTCGTAGCCCGGTTGCCGCAGAACGCGGACGCGCATAATTTGCTCGGCGCTATTCTGGATCAGCGCGGGCTAGTTCTGGAGGCTGAGCGCGAGTATCGTGTGGCGTTGCGGTTGAGTCCGAAGAACGTTTCCGCGCTCTCCAATCTCGGTGTCCTGCTTGGGCGCACGGGACGCTCCAGTGAGGCCGCGCGGACTTTTGAGACAGTGCTTGGTGAAGCGCCGGAGCATCCACAGGCAACGCTTAATCTGGGGCTGCTCTATGTGGCGAGCAATGATTACAGCCGGGCTGTTCCGTTGCTTGAGCGAGCAAACGCACTGCGCCCAAACACTTTTGTCGTGATTTACAATCTGGGCGTGGCGCTTTACGAGCTTAAACGTGTCAATGAAGCTAGTGACGCGTTCGAATCTGCGGCCACCCTCACGCCAAATGATGCTGGCACGCTCTATTACCTGGGTCTCATCGCCGACGCTCGCGGGCAGAGCGAAACGGCGGCGGAACTCTGGGAAAAAGCCTTGAGCTTGCGCCCCAACTTTGCGGAAGCCAACTTCATGCTCGGCGAAGCCTTGAGAAAACATAATCGCGCCGAAGGTGCCAGGGAATTTTACGAACGCGCGCTCGCTCAGGACCCGTCGAAAATTGTTTACTATGTTCGCCTCGGCGGCAATTATATGCTGCTCAGTCTTTACGGGCAGGCGCTCGAAGTTTTCCAACGTGCTGCGAAACGCTTTCCTGATGTGGCCGAAGCACATTACTTCGTCGGCATCGCGGCTCGCGGAACGGCGGCATACGACGTGGCGGAAGCGGCGCTTCGTCGCTCACTCGCGCTCAAACCTGAGAATGCAGATGCGCTGGCACAACTCGGTTTTATCGTCGGCGAATTCGGTCGCTTTGGTGAAGCGGAGCAGTTGCTGCGGCGCGCGATTACGTTCGGTGATAAACATTTCTATGCCAGTTATGATCTCGGTCGCCTGCTGGTGAAAACCCGGCGATACGAGGAGGCCATACCCGTCCTTCAACATAGCGCGTTGCTCAAGCCAAACAATCCCGGAGTCCATTATCAATTGTTTATGGCTCTCTCGCGGCTGAAGCGAAGAGAGGAAGCGGAGCGTGAACTGGCGCTCTTCAAGCAGTTTGAGGAGGAGCGTAAGAAACGCGGGCGTGACGAGGAAGAGATACAGAACGTGAGCGCTGATGCTTTGCCCGTTGATGAGCCTGCGCCGAACATTCCTTAATGATTACAAAAGCGAATGGGCGCGCTCTTCTTGAAGGGCGCACCCATTCGCTTTTAAGACTGACGGCAGGTTCAGAAGCTAAACCGTCCCTGAAACTCTATCACACGACCAGAGAGCCCACGCTCTGCGCGGCCAAAGTTTGGATTCTGAATCTGCGTGCTGCTGGAATTGAACTGGAACGGTTGAAGATTCAGAATATTGAAGATGTTGAAGAAGTTGGCTTTGAATTCAAAGGAAGCTCCTTCACCGAGAAAGCCCGGCATCCCGAACCGCTTGGAAAGGCTCAGGTCGATATTACGGTAGTTCGGGCCGCGAAATGAGTTGCGCCCGATGCCGGGAAGGCGTAATCCCGGGTCGGTGGTGTTGAAGAATTGGGCCCCTCCGCCAGGGAAATTGCTGCCCGTGATAAAGGCATCATTAGATGTCGAAGTGCCCGCCCCGCCAAAATAGGCTACGGGTCGTGCCGGGCAGATGGATGGCCCCAGTGTGGTGGCGCAACCGCCGACCACAGGCGTCCAGGGAAAGCCCGTGTGGAAAGTTCCGATGCCGCTCATTTGCCAGCCGCCGAGCAACGCCCCGACAGCGCCTTTGCTATTCCTGAAGATTGGCAAATCCCAGAGAGCAGAGACGATCAGGTTATGCCGGACATCATAGTCTGAGGGGCCGCGCTCCAGGCTGATGTCGAGCGGGTAGGTCGGGTTTGTCGGAGCGCCAACCTCTTCACTGGAGAGGATGTCAATGCTCTTAGCCCACCTGTAGTTGACGTCGAACTGGAAGCCCTGAGCGAAGCGGCGTGAAAGCGTTGCGATCATCGCGTTGTAGCTCGCATTTGTGTCCGGCGTCGGGAAGAAGACGTTCGTGGCGAAGTAGTCCGTGTTCGGATAGATGAACCTTTGGTTGACGATTCGCACGAGCTTGTGGCTTGAACTGCCTTGATAGCCGAGCGTGGCCGTCATATTGCCGGGAAGACTGTACTGCCCTTCGAGCGAGTAGGAGTAAGCATAAGGGGTCGGCACTTCTGAGGGTGCGCCCCAAATCTCCAATTGCCCGCCAGCCGGGTTGTTCGTCGGTATGCCTGAAGAATTAAAGGTTAATCTCAAGGCAGGATTGACGGGATAACTAAACGGTGTGTTGTTCGCGCCCAGCGCATAAAGAATCCGCCCATCGGCAAACGGAGTACTGAACTCATTATTTGTGCCGCAGCAGATTCCGTAGCGCGCAAAGAACGGCGGATTGCCGCGCGAGTTGGCAAAGAGCACGGTCGGGATGCGGTTGTAGGCGATAGAGCCGCCACCGCGGATGACGAATTTATCCGTAGTGTCAATGCCGAGAATTTTATTCGGACTCCACGCAAAGCCCAGGCGCGGCCCGAAGTTATTTTTGTCGGACGGATACAACTGATCCGAGACGACGATTCGCGCATCGGTCAATCCGTTTGGACCGAGAACGAGGTTGCTGATGCGTCCTTCCTTCTCCTTCAAAGGCCCGAAGTATTCCCAACGCAGTCCAAGGTTGAGCGTAAAGTTCGGCTTCACCTTCCAATCATCCTGCGCGAAGAACGCGTAATTGTCGTTGCGGAAATACCGCTGCGCTACGGGCGGGCCGCCAGTGCGCGGGTCTGCGTTTATCTGATAGAAGAGGGGTGTGCTATTGGCGAAGTTAAAGAGTCCGCCGAAAGTATAGAGCGGGCGAGCACCGCCGATCAGGTTGTTGTTATCCTGCTCCTGGCGTATCTCGGCACCGAAGCTCAAACCGTGGCTACCCGCAGATTTTCTCACGATGTCGCGGAACTCGAACGTGTTCTCCGCAAAAACGCCGGGCGTGGTCTCCGACCAGGGAGGGCCGAACTTGATACGCGAAAATGGCAAGCTCTCGATCTCGATTCGTGGGATGCCGAAGTTCGTCTTGCTTGAGGATTCGATCTCGTTAAAGGCAAAGCGCGTGAAGTTAACGCGCGCTTCGTTAATCAGTGTCGAAGAAATGACGCGCGTATAAGTCACCATCGCAAAGTAGTTGTTTGGCCTCGTTTCCACATCGGCCATCGGGCGCGCTCCTCCGCCACTGTCCCCATCGCTTTGAACGGCATGGAAGCGCGAAAAGTAGCTGCTGATTGCCAGCGTGTCTTTGGATGTCAGGTTAAGGTCTATCCGCGGGTTGTACTGCTGGCCTCGACTTGAATTGGGCGTGGCAATCTGTGCGAACAGCACATCGGGAACGTTATCGAATCCATTGCCCGCCGATCCCACATTCAGATACTGTCCAGTTGCTCCGGCAGGCGAGCCTATATCCAGCCCACCCGGAACCTGGCGGCAATTACCCGCATTAAACCCGGCCCCGATGCAGGTGACAGGAATGACGCCGATGACACGCGGCGCAATGCCCGGCGCGGTCAATATCTGCGCCGTCACGCTGCCCGCACGCGAAGCGGCGACGAGTTGTCTGAATTCCGGCGTCTCCACAAAGCCGTTGAAGCTGCCGACAGTGTTATTACGCAGAGCTTCGTAGGAGAAGAAGAAAAAGGCTTTATCCCTGGCAAGCTTGAAAGCCGGAGGTGCGCCTTCGCCAAAACGCGGAAGAGGCAAGGGACCGCCGAGGCTGCCACCGTACTGATTATAGTGCTGAACATTCTTGACCCCGAGAAGGCTACTGCCGTTTGGACCGGGGCCACCGTACTTGTTAAAGGCATTGAGGCCGGGGCTATTGTTCTTGAGGAAGAGACTGCCGTGAAACTGGTTAGTTCCATTTTGCGAGACCGTGAGAACCTGCGCGCCGGTGTTGCGCCCATACTCCGCCGAATAGTTGTTGGCGATGACGCGCAGTTCTTTGACAGATTCCTGATTAGGCGTGACGACCGCGCCTCCGCCATGCGTCTGGCTATTCACGCTCGTGCCGTCAATCTGATAATTGTTGGCTGAGACGCGCTGACCATTGGCGGAGATTTGCGGCACATTCTCCGTCTGGAAAATGAGCCTGTCGCCAGCCGTGCCGCCCGGACCTGTCATGTTGGGCAGGTTAGTCGCGCCCCCGGTTCCACTGCGCGCAAAATCGCCGAAGACGCCGGGAGTAAGGCGCGTCAATTCATAAGGGTCGCGTCCTGACTGCGGCAACCGGCGAACTTCCTGCGTCGTGATCGCTTTACCGATATTGGCGTTTTCGGTTTCGAGTGCGGGTGATAAAGCATCAGAAATAGTGACGGCTGCCACGACCCCGGCAGCCTCAAGCGTAATGTTCACGCCCGCAGTTGACTCAGCGTTAATGACAACATTTTCATAAGTCTTTGTATTAAAGCCGCCCTGCTCGACAATGATCGTAAAGTTTCCAGGCGGCAGTCCCGTGAAGCGGTAGAATCCTTCATCGCTGGTCGTCGTTTGCAGGGTCTTATTGGTCTCATTGTTCTTGAGAGTGACGGTTGCGCCGACAACGGCCCCTCCTTGCGTATCTGTCACGGAGCCTTGAACCCCGGCTCTGAATTGTGCGCTGGCCGTCACGGAAAGCAAGAGCACAAACGAGCAACACAAAATTAGGCGGAGAGAAATCAGGGAATGACGCATGACTAAACCTCCCAGGGTGTTCGGCGCGCCGCAGTTCTCGTCAGCTGATACGAAGATCATGGGATGCGCGGAGTTCGAAGCGAAAGCCTCATAGGGCTGAAGGGGCCGCATAAGGACACAAATTCCAATTTAGGTCAGAGGAACTAGAAGAGTATCCGAAACCATCTCTTTAGTAACTTTTGGCCGGGGGTTTTGACTGCAAGCAAAATAACACCTGCACCTGAAAATTTCAATGGAAATTACTGCCGCTGCTCTGTTAAGCTAAGGGCCTCGAGCAGCCAGTTTATTTTCTGCTGATCCCCCGAAACCCGGACGCGCCTCAGGCTTTTGCTCCAGAGCTTTGATCTCTGGCTTGTCAGGCTTAACGTCCGGCCACGCTTTCTTCACGTGCGAGCAATATGTCCGGGCCTGGCGGAATCAGACAAGCAACAGTCTCGCCCATTCTCTTTCGCCCCCGTTCAGGCCGGGGCTCTCCGGATTGACTTAACGAGAAGGAAGGAAACCTAAACTCATGCGAACTATTAGAACCTACGTGGTATTTCTGCTTGTTCATGGCCGTACTGATTTCGGGATGCGTCAGCAGCCGCAAAATCAAGGCAACGGCAGGCACGCCGAGCAAAGCCACCGGAACTGTCCGCATAGGATTTTTGATGGATACGCTCAAGGAAGAACGCTGGCAGCGCGATAAGGATCTGGTCGAGGCTTATGCCAAAGAGCTTGGGGCTGAAGTCACTACGCTCGTCGCCAACGGAAGCGATGCCGAACAGCAGAAGCAGGCCGAGAACCTCTTGACCAAAGGGGTTGACGTGCTCATCGTCGTTCCGCATAACGCCGAAGCCGCAGCGTCTATTGTCGAAGCGGGAAAGCGCGCGGGCAAGCCCGTCATCAGCTATGACCGGCTGATTAAAGATAGCGACGTTGATTTGTATGTTTCTCATCAGGTCGTGAAAATCGGGAGATGCAGGCGCAGTATCTGGTGGACAGGCAGCCGAAAGGGAACTACGTTTTAATCGGCGGCGCGCCCACGGACAACAATGCGATTCTCCTGCGGAAGGTCAGATGGAGGTCTTAAACCTTATGTTGATCGCGGCGACATCAAGATTGTCGCAGACCCTTTCGCTAAAGAGTGGCAGCCAAACGAGGCCATGAAACATACCGAAAACGCGCTGACACAAAACGAATAACAAAGTGGAGGCCGTCGTCGCTTCAAATGACGGGACGGCAGGTGGCGTCATACAGGCGCTCGAAGCTCAAGGGCTAGCAGGTAAAGTTCTCGTCTCCGGGCAGGACGCAGACCTCGCAGCCTTACAGCGCATTGTCGAAGGCAAGCAGGCGATGACGATTTATAAACCGATTAAGCCGCTCGCCAGAAGCGCGGTTGAGGCGGCCATCAAACTCGCGCGTGGCGAGAAAATTGAGACCACGACACCGTCAACAACGGTAAAAAAGATGTTCCTGCGATTCTTCAGGAGCCCTTGCCGTCGGCAAAGACGACATCATGGAAACGGTCGTCAAAGATGGCTATCTCAAAATGGAAGACATCTACAGCAATGTCCCTAAAGAACAATGGCCTAAAGCATAGTCTGGAGTCTGGGAGTCTATCGAGTCTAGCAAGTCCCACGAACCTGTGGCTCGCCAGACCTGCTAGACTCGCTGGACTCGGTAGACCCTCTAGACTCGCTGACTTTTATGACTGATCAAAGTGGCTCTCCGTTACTGGAGATGCGTGACATCACCAAATCTTTTCCGGGCGTGCGTGCGTTGGACGGCGTGACGTTTGATCTCTATGCGGGGGAGATTCATGCGCTTGTTGGGGAGAATGGCGCGGGCAAGTCAACCTTGATGAAGATTCTCGGCGGCGTTTATCCGCACCCGCAATATGGCGGCGAGATTCTCATCGATGGCGAGGTGCGCCGCTTCGGGGGAGTGCGCGAAGCGGAAGCCGCTGGCATTGCCGTCATCTTTCAGGAACTCTCGCTTGTCAAAGAGATGACCATCGGCGAGAACATTTTTCTGGGGCGCGAGCCGCATCGCTTCGGCATTATTCGTTGGGATGAAATCTACAGCCGCGCCGGGAAATTGCTGAAAGACCTGCATCTTAATTTAGACCCGCGAACGCCTGTCAGACATCTGGGAATCGGCCAGCAACAACTGGTTGAGATTGCTAAAGCGCTTTCACAGAAAGCACGTATCCTCGTGCTGGATGAACCGACCGCAGCGCTGACGGATGCGGAAGTCGAATCCCTCTTTAATATTCTCAACCAGCTTCGCTCGCAGGGCGTGGCGATGGTTTACATCTCGCACAAGTTGGACGAAGTGTTTGAGATTTCGGATCGCATCACGGTCCTGCGCGATGGGCGCACGGTCGGGACTGATCAACCACGTCGATCTCGACGAAGCGCGCGTCATTGCGCGCATGGTCGGGCGCGAAGTCGGCGACATCTTCCCCGTTGCGAATCATGAGCACGGAGAGATCGCGCTCGAAATCAGAAATTTAAGCGTCGAAGACCCGAACCTTGCGGGCAAAAAGCTGGTGGATGACGTCAGCTTTCATGTGCGGCGCGGCGAAGTCTTAGGCGTTGCGGGCTTGATGGGCGCGGGCCGAAGCGATCTCCTTATGGCCATCTTCGGGGCGCACGCCGGACGCACGACCGGAAACCTCTCTGTCGAAGGCCAACCCGTCCGCATCACTCGCCCGTCGGATGCGATCCGGCACGGCATCGGGTTTGTCACCGAAGACCGTAAGAGGTTCGGGCTGATTCTCGAGCAAACCATTCTGAACAACATGACGCTGGCGGGACTCAAAAATCTTTCGGGGCGTTTTGTCACTGACACGTTGACGCGGAAGCGGCTGCGGGCGAACGCTCCATGCAGGAATTGCGCGTCAAGGCAAATTCCGTTTTCACCGTCGCGGGCACGCTCTCAGGCGGTAATCAGCAAAAGGTCGTGCTCGCCAAGTGGCTTTTGACCAATCCGCGCGTGCTCTTTCTGGATGAGCCGACGCGGGGTATAGATGTCGGCGCGAAGCAGGAGATCTATACACAAATCAATAATCTTGCGCGCGCGGGACTGGCCATCGTGCTGGTCTCTTCCGAACTGCCGGAAGTGCTCGGCCTCTCAGACCGTGTCATTGTCCTGCACGAAGGCCGTATCACAGGCGAATTCACACGCGCGCAGGCCACACCGGAAGCAGTGATGGCCTGCGCGACCGGAAACACGAATCACGCAGCATAGACCGACGATTAACAAGCTGGTCCGGGTAATAGGAAGAAGAACGAAGCTTATCTGTCGCTGCCTATCTCACATTTGTAAACCGGAGTCTTCATATGAATGAGACAGCCAACGAACCTGCCATTGATCGCCCGCCTGTGAATGCCGATGTCGTCGCCGCAGACGCGAATTGGTGGGTTTAAAGTCCCGACCGAACAGTTGCGCGCGTACACCATGCTCTTTGCGCTTGCGGCTATCTGGGTCTACTTTCCATTACGCCACGGGCGGAATTTTTCTGACGCCGCGCAATATGTCCATCCTGCTTCAGCAGATGGCCGTGACGGGCGTGCTGGCGGTCGGGATGCTGATGGTCATCGTGGCCGGGCAGATTGATCTCTCTGTCGGCTCGGTGGTCGGTCTAACGGGCGGCGTCGCGGCCATGCTGCTGGTCTGGCAGAAATGGGGACTCGTGCCAGCATTGCTGGCCGCTATCCTGCTCGGCATCGCTATCGGCGCTGTGCATGGTGCGCTGATAGCCTATGTGAACATCCCCGCTTTTATCGTCACGCTCGGCGGATTGCTCGCTTGGCGCGGAGTCATCAAAGGAATCAGCGAGAGGCAAACAGTTCGCGTCAACATCCCCGAGTTTAAAGCCATCGGCGGCAATTACGTCGGGCCTCTGATGGGTAACATTATTGCGGCTTGCCGTCGCCGCCATCATCTGGATGACTTTGCGTCGCAACATGCGCGTGTGCGGCATGGCATCCTGCCGCGAGCCTTCTCAGCACAGTCTTGAGAATCGCGCTGCCTGCCATTGTCATCGTCGGGTTCATTATGGTGATGAATGCTTACGAGCTTGCGCCGGGAGTGTATGCGGGTCTGCCGATCTCTGTGCTGATCTTTCTGGCGGTTGCCCTGCTCGGAGCGTTTCTGACGCAGAACACGACGTTCGGGCGTTATCTCTTCGCCATCGGCGGCAACCCTGACGCGGCGCGCCTTTCAGGCATCAGCATTCGCAAACATATCCTGATGGTCTTTTGTGTGATGGGCGCGCTGACGGGTTGCTGCTATTATCCTCACGTCCCGGTTGGCGAGCGGTGCGCCGGATGCGGGAGTCCTGCTGGAATTGGATGCGATTGCGGCGTGCGTGATCGGAGGAACGAGTTTGATGGGAGGACGGGGAACTATTTTCGGCGCGTGTCTGGGCGCGACTCATCATGGCGAGCCTGGATAACGGGATGGGGCTTTTGGGCGTGCAGGATTATAAAAAGGACATCATCAAGGGCGCGATTCTCGTCGCCGCTGTCGGCCTGGATATGCTTGGAAGAAAGCGTGGGTAAGCTAAAACAATCCTTTCTTTGGAGAAAGGTTCACGCTTAGGCGAGAGACGTAAGCGCTGATAATTCCTTGAGTCAGGTAAGCAAATGCATGAATCCAATGAAAATAATGAGATTCCTTTATATCTTCATCCTCATCTTCGGTGGCATCATCTTTGTTTGCTCAAACGACAAACAATCTCGCGCCCGGAGCGCCGGGCAAAGATGCGCAGTGGGAGAGCGCTGGAAAGTAGGGAATCGGCACGTCCGCGTCGCTTGAATCAAAAATCTGGTTTACTCTGGGCGGCGGGGTCATGACAGAAGTTTATTACCCGACAGTTGATATCGGCCAATGTTCAACTCCTAGCAGTTCATTTTGTTCATGCGCAAACGGGAAGCACGTTGAGACGGAAACGGAAAACACCACGCATCGCATTGAAGCGCTTGATAACGCAGTCGCTCTCCTTTAAACAAATCAACACGGCGAAAAGCGGCGAATACACAATCGCCAAAACCTATATCACGATTGACCCGCACGGACCGTCTATCCTGATTGATGTTCGATTCCAGGGACACTTCAAGCGACGCGAGAATGATTACAGCTTTATGTCTATTACGACCCGTCTTTGAATAATAGCGGGATGCACGATTCGGCCTGGACTGAAGGACAGGTCCTCACTCGCTTCCGATGCAGATAAAGCTTCTGCGCTGGTCTTGCAGCCGAAGTCTTAAGCAGATGGAGTTTTCCGGCTTAAAACCAGCTAACGGCTAACTTTAATTACGACAAGCGATGGCTTCCTGGGTGTTAATGCGGCTCTGACTCAATTCAAAAGGAGCCGCACGAAGCTTGTCGCGATGGAAATCATCGATACGAGCGCGCACAAATTCGGCACTCGTATATCAGGTCGCAGAATTGGCAGAGACTGGCTATCGAAAATGAATACCTCCGATCCAGCCTTCACGCTGGCTTTAGGTTTTGGGCAGCGACCCCGAGCGAAGCCTTAAAACCGCGCAGGCATCTCTCTGCAAAGGTTTCGCAGCCACGCGCGCCGAATATAAAAGGGCTGGCATGAATTATCTCAAACCGATTACGCCGTGTCGGCCGTAAAATATCAAAGACAATTTGACATGGCCGCGATGATTTTGAAGGCGCATGAGGATAAGACTTACAGGGGCGCTAATGTCGCTTCGCTCTCCGTTCCCTGGGGCGGAGGCGAGAACGCCAACGAGCCGAACGTCAGCGGCTATCACACGGTCTGGTCGCGCGACCTTTATCAGGTGGCGACTGCCTTTCAAGCGATGGGCGATAAAGCGGCTGCCGATAGAGCTCTCAATTATCTCTTCACCATTCAGCAAAAGGCGGACGGCAGCTTTCCGCAAAACTCCTGGCTCGATGGTCGTGCCAGCAGGCGGCGGCCTGCAGATGGATGAGGTCGCTTATCCGCTCATCCTTGCCTATCAACTCGGACGCACGGATAAAGAGACATGGCTCGGCACGTTAAGCCCGCCGCAGATTTTATCGTCGCAAAGGCCCCGCGACGCCGCAGGAGCGTTGGGAAGAAGAGGCTGGCTATTCGCCTTCGACTATCGCGGCGGAGATAGCCGGATTAGTGTGCGCGGCCGAGATTGCACGTCGCAATCATGATGAAGCGTCTGCTCAAACTTATCTGGCGACGGCTGATGCGTGGGAGACGAAAAGTTGATGGTTGGACGGCGACGACAAACGGCGTGTACGGAGATAAAAACTACTACATACGCATCTCTGACGACGATGACCCGAATGATGGCGCGCGCCTTGAGATTAACAGCAACGGCGGAACATACGATGAGCGCTCGATTGTTGATGCGGGGTTTCTGGAACTGGTCAGGCTCGGCATCAAGCGTGCGGATGATCCGCTGATTATCAAATCTCTCAGGGCGGTTGACCGGGTGTTGAAAGTCCAAACGCCGAATGGGGCGGCCTGGTATCGTTATAATCGAGATGCTTATGGCGAAAGAGCTGACGGCGGTCGTTATGATGCGAAAGCGGGGCGGGGAAGGCTCTGGACGTTATTGACTGGTGAGCGGGGGCAATACGAAATTGCGCTCGGTCGTCATAGTCAGGCGCGCCAGCAGGCTCGACGCGATGATGGATTTTGCGAATGAAGGGCTGATGATTCCTGAGCAGGTCTGGGACAGGCGAGACGGTCTTGACTCCAAATTTCGCTTTGGCGAGGGGACAGGTTCCGCCACGCCGCTCGCCTGGGCGACCGCTCAATTTATACGGCTCGTCATCAATCTGGAAGAAGGGCGTAATCTGGATACGCCGGACATCGTCGCTGCTCGCTACACAGGGCAGCCATGAGTATGATGAAAAGAACATGACAGAACCCGACCAATTCAAAAGTGACAGCAACAAGGCTAAGCAACTGGTCATCGCAGCCGACCTCGGCGGAACGAACCTGCGCGCGGCCACAATTGACCGTCAGGGAAGATTCACGAACGCATCAAGCAGCACACGCCGAAAGCTGAAAAGGCGAGCGAGATAGTGCGCGCTATTGTCGGGGCTGCTCGCGAGTGTGAGCGTCGAAGCCTTGAGCAGGGCGCGACAGATTCAGCGCTGTTTCTGTGGTCGTTCCCGGAACTGTGCAGGTGGAAAACGGAGTCGTGATGAAAGCGCCGAACGTTCCTTCTCTTGACGGCTTTCGTCTCGGCCGCCGCGCTGCAGAGCGAGTTGCAATGGCCCGCCGTGCTGGAAAACGATGCGAACGCTGCGGCTGTCGGCGAGATGTGGATGGGCGCGGGGCGTGGTCGGCGAACCTTATCTGCATTACGCTCGGGACAGGTGTGGGCGGCGGAATCATTCTTGATGGAAAATTATGGCGAGGTGTTGACGGGTCGGCGGGTGAACTTGGGCATATCGGGATAGAGCCTTTTGGCGGCGTGGCCTGCACCTGTGGCAGTCGCGGTTGTCTGGAAGTTTATGCTTCGGCGACCGCGATTGTGCGGATGACGCGTGAAGCGCGACCTCGTTATCCGAGTTCGCCGCTGCATACGAGCGAGGAGTTGACGGCCAAAGGCGTCTACGAACAGGGCTCGCAGGCGATGAGCTGGCGCTGGAGGTGTTTCGCCGGATGGGGATTTATCTGGGCGTGGGCCTGGCCAGCTTTATCAATATCTTCAACCCGGAGTTAATCGTCCTCGGCGGAGGTGTGGCCGACGGATGGGATTTTTCATCGCTCATGCGCGCGAGCAGATTACGGAACGCGCTTTTCCCATCCCGGCACGCCGCGCGGAGATTGTTCGCGCCGAATGCGGCGACGATGCAGGACTTTTAGGCGCGGCACACATCGCTTTCGCGAACTGTGAATGATCAGGAAGTCTCATGCTAAACTCGGGCAGAAGAAGCTGATGGCGAGTTTCTCTGTGCGTGTTTAGCATGAGACTTCCTGCCGAGGGATGACATGAATAGATCGCTTTTATCGCTTTGCTGCCTGGCCATCGTAATTTGCGCGACCGCTACTGAAGCGCAGGACATCGTCAACGGACTCGAACCCATCGGCTCAATCAATGGCTTCAAGAAGAGCGAGACCGGCGTCACTTTCAACTGTCAGGATGAGTCAGAGGTGCGCGTGCACCGTCCTGGCCTCCGACCTCATACGGGTGCGGGCTTCCTTCAAAAAAGTCGCTGCCTCAGCGCGATCATTCCTGGGCAATTGCGAAATAGAACTGGGACGCCGTGCGTTGGGATTTGAAAGAGACGCCCAGAGAGCTTCGTTATCTCCACAGGCGAATTGGACGTGATTGTTCGCCGCTCGCCTCTGCTAATCGAGTTTAGAGATACGAAAACGCAAGGCGTCATCAACTCTGATGAGCGCCCGATGATGTACGACGCAAAGGGCGCGCTCGCCGGGATGATGTTCGACCCGAAAGCCGGGACGTTCATTTCTGTCAGCGAAGAAACTGGGATTCGACGAGCACTTTTACGGGCTCGGCGAGAAGGCTGCGCGGCTTGATAAGCGTCGCGGCTTCTTCACGAACTGGAATTCCGACACCCCCGGCTATGCGGAAGGGCAAGACCCTATTTATCAAACCATCCCTTTCTACATCGGCCTGCAACGCGGGCTGCTTACGGCATCTTCTTCGATAACAGTTATCGCAGCTATTTCGACTTCGGAAAAAACTCGCAAGCTACGCCGCGTTTGGCGCTGAAGGCGGCGAGTTGAATTACTACTTCTTCTATGGGCCCCAATCAAAAAGATTCTGAGTCGTTACACGGAATTGACGGGTCGAATGCCGATGCCGCCGATGTGGGCGCTCGGCAATCAACAGAGCCGCTGGAGTTATTACCCGGACACGATGGCCGAAGAGGTCGTGCGCGAGTATCGAGAGAGAGATTTACCGCTCGACGTGCTTCATCTAGACATTGATTACATGCAGGGTTACAGGGTTTTTACCTGGAACACGGATCGCTTCCCGAATCCGAAAGCCCTTACGGATAAGCTCAAGCAGCAGGGCGTCAAAGTCGTCACCATCGTTGACCCGGGCGTGAAGTAGCAACCGCCCGTGAATGGCGCGAGCACTCCGGGTGCAACTTCCGGCAATCCAGAACTCAAATCCCAGGACAACAGCTATTACGTTTTCGACCAGGGTATGGACAAAGACTATTTCCAGAAACGACAGGATGGGAAACTTTTCATCCCCAGAGTCTGGCCGGGCGAGAGCGTCTTTGTTGATTACACGTTGCCGGACGCGCGCAAGTGGTGGGGCGATCTTCATCGCGCTTACACGGATAACGGAGTCGCCGGAATCTGGACCGACATGAACGAGCCTTCCGACTTCGTTGACCAGACGGGCAAGAACCAATTGGATGTCGTCAGCCGCGACGAAGGCGAAAACTCCACCCATGCCAAGAATCGCAACGTCTTTGCGCTCTTGATGGCGCGTGCAACCTATGAAGGTTTAGAAAGGCTGCAACCGGACAAGCGTCCATACGTCATCACGCGCGCCGCCTACGCAGGCATCCAACGGTATTCGACAATGTGGACGGGCGATACCAACAGCACCTGGGAAGCCCTGGCCCTGAGCATCCCTATGTTTCAGACGCTCGGTCTTTCGGGCGAGGCGTTTGTCGGGAGCGACGTTGGCGGCTTTATCGGGCGCGGCAATGGCGAGTTGCTCGTGCGCTCTTATCAGGTGAGTTTCCTCGCGCCCTTCTGCCGTAATCACAAAGTGATTGACGGCTATGATAACGAACCCTGGCGCTTTGGAAAATTCTACGAAGACATTATTCGTAAATATCTCAAGCTGCGTTATCGCCTGTTGCCGTTTCTCTACACGACGCTTGACGAGGCGAACCGGACAGGCATGCCGCTCTTTCGCCCGCTCGTGCTTAATTATCAATCGGACACCAACACACTGAATCTCGACGACCAGTTCATGATCGGCGAAGACCTGCTCGTCGCGCCCATTCTTCAGCCGAACCAGACGAGCCGCATGGTCTATTTGCCAGAAGGCGTCTGGTACGATTATTGGACTGGGAAGAAGCAACAGGGCGGAACGATGATTCGCGTTGATGCGCCGCTCGAAGTTGTCCCGATGTTCATCCGCGGCGGCTCGATTATCCCTGAATGGCCGGAGATGAATTTTGTCGGAGAAAAGCCATTCGACCCTGTCACCTTCTATATTCACCCGGACGAAAAAGGGCGCGCGGCCACGACTCTCTATGAAGACGACGGGACTAGTCCCGCTTATAAACGAGGCGTCTATCGTCGCACGCAGGTGAAGTCTCACCATCAGACAAAGGTTTTGAGATTGCAGTTAACGCGCCGGAAGGCAGCTATCAGCCGGGGACGCGAAAGCTTCTCTTTGTCGCCCCGTTTACTGGAACTGTTCGAGAGGTGCTGCTTGATGATAAACGAGTTGGAGCAGGCGGCATTGACGGCAAAAGAGTCGGCTATCACAGCGGGAAAGGCATGGTTGGAATAGCGATTGAGGATGATGGGAAGTCTCATCGAGATTCTTGTCAAATAGTAGGACAGGCATTCCTGCCTGTCGAAGCGTGCGAAGGCCACGCTCCTGATGTTTGCTAAAAGAGTATTCGCGCTCACGCGCTCAATGACAGACAAGAATGTCTGTCCTACATTTATGAAACGTATTGGGGTCTTAACTGGCGGCGGCGATGCGCCGGGTTTGAATCCGGCTATCAAGGGTTTGGTTTATCGCGCATCAGAACACGGCATCGAAGTGGTCGGCCTCTATGATGGCTGGCGAAGCCTGCTCGATCCATTGCCGAAACCTTGCCGCTTGACCGCTCGAAGGTGCGACGCTGGGATCGTGATGGCGGAACAAACCTCGGCTCATCGCGCACCAACCCATTCAGGACGATGAACTCGACTGGCGAAAGGGTTGACCGCTCAAGCGAAGTCATCAGCAATATCCAGAAGCTCAAACTCGACGCCCTCGTCGTTTGCGGCGGCGAAGACACGCTCGGAGTCGCGGCCAGTTTGTCGGAACATGGTGTGGCTGTCGTTGGCATCCCGAAGACGATTGACAAGGATCTGGCGGGCACAGACTACACGCTCGGCTTCGATACGGCGTTGAGAAATGTCACGGAAGTCATTGAACGCTCACGCACGCCAGCGGGCTCGCACGGCTGGGTTCAGGTCATCGAAGTGATGGGACGCCACGCGGGACATCTCGCGCTCTGGTCAGGAGTGGCAGGGCAGGCCGATCTAATCCTGATCCCGGAGCATCCGTTTCGCTACGAAAAGATTTATCACCACCTTGAAGAACGCCTGGGAGACACGATAGGTTACCCACGCGATTCCGAACGCCCGCGCTATTCCGTCATCGTCGTCGCCGAAGGCGCAGCCGCAGAAGACGGCGAGTTGATTACCGTTGATGATCGCCACGATGCTTTCGGCCATGCGCGTCTCGGCGGTATCGGCGAAGTTCTGGCCAGAAGAATAATGAGCGAGACGCCATACGATGCGCGCTCGGCCATGCTCGGCCACCCGCAGCGCGGCGGAACGCCCTCGCCGATTGATCGCATCATGGGACTGCTGTTTGGCTCATACGCGGCTGACGCAGTGGCCGCCAATGATTTCGGCAAAATGGTTTCGGCGCGAGGCATCGCTCCTGCCTGCGACCTCTCGCTGGTCGCCATCTCTTCTGTGCTCGGACAAATAAACACGGTGGATGTCGAGCGCTATTACGACACGGAGCGGTATCATCTGAAGGGCATCGGGATGTAAAGGCAGATGGTAATAGTAAAAAGGCAAAAGTTAGGATGAGCGGCGAGATTGATTGGGAGAGTGTCAGGCGTGATTTTCCGGTGCTGGAAGAGACGGCGTATCTGAACAGCGCGGCGGCAGGGCCAATCGCGCGCCCTGTGATGGAAGCGGCGACCAATTTTTACAGGGAGATGATGGAAGAAGGCGATGCGCGTTGGGATGAATGGCTTGAGCGGCGCGAGATTGTCAGAAGACGCATTGCTCAGCTTATCAACGCCGAGCCGGATGAAATCGCCCTAACGACGAACACCTCTTCGGGCATGAACATCATTGTGGACGCGCTCGAAGGGCGCGGCGAGGTCATCTCCTGAACGCTGGAATTTCCCGTCTCGACAATCCCATGGCTTCATCGCGGCATTCAAGTTAATCAAATTGAAGCGGTTGAGGGCGAACTCCGCATTGAAGACGTGCGGCGAGCGATGAATGAACACACCGCGATCATTTGCCTGAGCCACGTGCAATATTCAAATGGTTTTCGCTCAGACCTCGAAGCGTTGGGAAGCAACAAGAGCGAGCATCTCTTTCGTCGTCAATGCCAGCCAGTCGGCAGGAGCTTTCGAGATTGATGTCAAGCGGATGCGGATTGATGCCTTATGCACGACCGGACACAAATGGATGCTCTCCGGCTACGGCTCAGGCTTCGTCTATCTCAGCCGCAGGCTGCTTGGAAGAAACGCGTGCGCGCGCCATTGGCTGGCTCAGTGTAGAAGAGCTTTCGAGATGCGTAACCGCGACTTCCATCTTCGCAGTGATGCGGCGGCGCGCGTGGAATTGGGCTGCCCGCATTTCGCCGGCATCTTCGCGCTCGGCGCGGCCGCTGCTTATCTGGCGAAGACTAGGCATGGAGAATATCGAGCAGCGCGTGTCTGGAGCTCAATCGTTATTTAACCGAGCGGCTGGATGGAGAAGGCTGGCGGGTTCTTTCTCCGCTCGGTGATGAAAACTCGCGCTCAGGCGAGACGCTCGTCGCGGCTGAGCGCCCGAAACGAATCGTTGCGCAACTGGCACGGCGCGGCATCATCGTGACGGAAAAACCAGAAGGCATACGCGTCGCCACACACTTCTTCAACAACGAGACGGACATCGAGCGGCTCGATCGCGGCGTTGAATGAAACTCGCAAGTAACGCTTCTCAAATTGCGGAATGCGGATTGCGGATTGGAAAGCAAAGACTGTTCTAAATCCGAAATCCGCATTCCGCATTCAAATTAGCGTGCGTGAGGCGACGCGTTTGCGTTTCTCTGTCGTGTGTTTGGTTTTTTGTCGCGGCTTGGTTATCTCGCGTGCGGCTTCGGCGTTTGTGCTCAAAATACTTCTTGCACAGGCGCGTGAAAGTGTGGCTGATGGGGGAATCATAATCGCCCGCGAGTTTGGCCAGCCCCAGTTCCCAGTTGATCTGAGCGCCTTCAATCCACCAGGCGACGAGTCGCCCTTCAGCAACTTCTTCCAGCGCAGAGCGCATCGGGATGATGCCGACGCCCATGTCCTCTTCCACCATCCGCTTGATTGCAGACAGGCGGCTCAACTCCATGGCGACGACTGGCTGCACCCCTGCTTCTGCAAAAAGCTCGTCAATTAAACGGCGCGTGTTGCCGCCGCGCTCGCCCAAAATCAGTTTCTCACCCGCCAGGGCAAACACGCTGACGACCTTTTGCTTGGCCAACCGATGACGTGGGCTGGCGATGGCGACCAATTCATCGCGGCTTAAGCCTTCGGTTTGAATGCCGCGTGCCTCAACGGGGAGCGAGACGAAGGCCACGTCGAGCTCGCCCGCGAGAATTTGTCTGACCAGCGCCTCGCTCGTTCCTGAAAAGATTGTGACCTCGGCGCGCGGATGACGCTCGCGCAATTCTTTCAGAATTTGCGGGAAAGGGTCTGCACTGACCATGGCCGACGCGCTTCCCACACGCAAGCGCCCGCGCTCGGCTCCGGCCAATTCCGCGATCTCCGCGATAGCCACGTCGTGCTCACGCAGAATTCGCCGCGCTCGTTCGAGCAGTGATTCTCCGGCTTCCGTGAGAATCACCCGGCGCGGCGCGCGGATAAAGAGTGGCGCGCCCAGTTCCATCTCCAATTGCCTGATTTGCATGCTGACCGCCGCCTGCGTGACGTGCACACGCTGCGCTCCGGCTGTGAATGTTCCAGTTTCCGCTATGGCAGTAAAAGCTCTCAGTTGTCTGATTTCCATCGTCGTCCAGCGTATCAGAAATGGTTATTGCGTGGATAAAATCTTTTAGTTTCTATTATGAGGTGGCGCTGACTATAATCCAGTCTGAAATTTGTGGCAATAGCTTGTCTGCCACTGGGATTTTGAGAGTTTTTCGGAAGTAATGAAGACGAAGTCCAAGATAGCAAATTTTATGTCTCCCCGACGAATTCATGGCCGCGAGCTTGTGCTGGGAGTTGACGGCGGAGGCACCAAGACGCGCGCCATTATCACGGATGCGAGGCAGCGCGTGCTGGGCGAAGGCGTGGCTGGCCCTTCAAACCCTTTGCGAGTCGGGATAGGGAATGCCGCTTCGGCTGTTCGCGAGGCGATTGACGCAGCCTGCGCGAAAGCCGGAGTGCAGCGTTCGGATATTGTCGCGGCGGAAATCGGGCTGGCGGGTGTCAGGCGCGGAGATTTGCGCTTGCGTATGCGCGAGGCTTTGAGCGGGCTCGGCATTCATTCAATCGAAGTCGTGACGGACGCAGAGATCGCTCTCTTCGGCGCGACGGAAGGCGAGCCGGGGCTCGTCATCATCGCGGGCACCGGGTCTGTCTGCTGCGGCCTCAACGCACAGGGCAAGCATCTCTGCGCTGGCGGCTGGGGGCCGCTCGCGGGCGATGAGGGAAGCGGTTCCTGGATTGCGCGCAGGGCCTTGCAGGCGATGGCGCGTGCCATCGACGGGCGCGGCACGGAAACTGTCCTGGGTGACGCCGCCTGCTCTTATTTTAATGTAGCGACGACGGATGATTTGCTGATTGCCATTTACGCGCCGGGCATGACGAATGACCGTATCGCGGGTTTCGGCAAGCGCGTCATTGAAGCTGCACAGAGCGGCGACCGTGTGGCGCGTGAGATTGTTCGCAGATGCCGGGCGAGAACTAGGAATCGCCGCCACTGCTGTCATCCGCAAGCTGCGAATGGGGCGCGAGCGATTTCAGGTGGGCTACGTCGGCGGCGTCTTCGCCGCAGGCGATCTCTTGCTGGAATCTTTGCGCGAAGAGATCGCACGCGCAGCTCCAAAGGCATTCATCGCACCGCCGCACCTTCCGCCAGCTCTCGCCGCCGCACGCATGGCGCGCGAGCAATTACAAAGAATGCCGGTTGCGGTCTAAAAGAAGTTACGAGTTACGAGTTGCGAGTTACGAGTTGGAAATTTCTTGCTCTGTAACCCGATAACCCGTCAACTCGTAACTTGCCACTGTCTTTATGACGCTTCCTTTAACGGAACAGGAAAACCCGCGGACGGCTGAGATCAGTCGGCTGCCGACGATTGAAGTCGTGCGTTTGATGAATGAGGAGGACGCTGGCGTGGCGGCGGCTGTGGGTTGTGTGTTGGGGGAGGTGGCGCAGGCTGTTGAGGGAATCGTCGAGCGGCTTAAATCAGGCGGGCGGCTTTTTTATATAGGCACGGGGACTTCTGGCAGGCTCGGCGTGCTGGATGCAGCGGAATGTCCACCGACCTTCGGCGTAGCGCCGGAACTGGTGCAGGGAATTATCGCGGGCGGCTACGATGCTACGCATCGCGCGGTCGAAGCTTCGGAAGATGACAGAAACGCGGGCGCGCTGATCTTGATGAGCGGGGCTTGAAAGAACTGGACGCCGTCGTCGGCATTGCCGCTTCAGGGCGCACGCCTTACACGGTCGGCGCGGTCGAGCACGCGCGCTCAAAAGGAGCGTTCACAGTTGCAGTGACTTGCGTGCCCGATTCGGAGATTACGCGCGTGGCAGAGGTCAGCATTGTCCCGCTGGTCGGCCCTGAAGTAATCGCCGGATCAACGCGGCTCAAGGCCGGAACGGCGCAGAAGATGGTGCTCAATATGCTTTCGACCGCGACGATGATTCGGCTTGGCTACGTTACGGGCAATCGCATGACGAACATGCTGACGCGTAACACCAAGCTGCTGGCGCGGGCCGTGCGTATCCTCGTGGCGGAAACAGGATTGGCTGAAGAGACGGCACGCGCTCAGTTGGAAGCAGCCGGTGGAGATTTACGCGGCGCGCTGGTGATGAGCAAAACGGGATGCTCTCATGCTGAAGCTGAAAGCGCTCTCTCCCGAACAAACGGCGTCGTTCAGACAGCCGTCGAAGCTCTCCTTTCAACGGGCACATCGCCAAAGGCATAAGCATCTCGAAATAAGTAATCACACACGTTGCGTAACGACAGACATGAATCCTTCGCTACGGAATAATTGACAGAAGATGACAGATGCTAGATGCTAGGTGTCCGTATCGTTCTAGCATCCAGCATCTAACATCCGAATCTAATATGAGAGCGCTCGACCTCGCCATAATTTTTGGCTACCTGATCGGCATCGTCCTCATCGGCACGTGGTTCGCCCGTAAACAGGAGACGACGCGCGACTATTTCCTGGGCGACCGGACGGTTCCCTGGTGGGCGATTGCCGCTTCCATCGTCGCCACAGAAACCTCCACCATTACATTCATCTCCATTCCCGGCATCGCCTTCGCGCGTGGCGGTAACTTTCAATTCCTGCAACTCGTCTTTGGATACATGCTGGGGCGCGTGGTTATCTCGCTGCTCTTTATCCCTTCCTACTTTCGCGGCGAATTGATGACCGTTTACCAGCTGCTCGATCGCCGCTTCGGAGGGCGCATCAAGATGCTGGCGGCGTCGCTGTTCGTCGTCATGCGAAACATTGCCGACGGCATCCGGCTGTTGCTGACGGCTTTCGTCCTCGCCGCCGTCTACATGACTTTTCAGCCGGGGACAGATCAAGGCCACGTTGATCGTTTTATCCGTCATCCTGATTGGCATCGTGATGATCGTCTTCACCTACTTCGGCGGAATGGAAGCCGTCATCTGGGTCGAAGTCGTCCAACTCGGTATCTATATCGTCGGCGCAATCGCGGCAGCGGTCGTGATCATCAATTCCACAGAGGGCGGCTTGAGCACGGCGATGGCTGTGGGCAGCGAGTACGGGAAGTTCAGCCTGTTCGATTTCACGCTCGATTTTACCAAGACGTTCACTTTCTGGGCCGGGCTTATCGGCGGCTGCTTTCTGACGATGAGCACGCATGGGACGGATCAATATCTTGTTCAGCGTTATCTCTGCACGGATCGCCCGCGTCGTGCGGCTGCCGCGCTGCTTTCGAGCGGCGCCGTCGTCCTTGGCCAGTTCATAGGCTTTCTCTTTCATCGGCGTGCTGCTCTTCGCCTTTTATCATCCTTACACGGACGCCGCCTATGCAACTGCGCCCGCCAACTTCCCATTCACCGGAGGCGACCAGGTTTTCCCGAATTTCATCACGCAGCATCTTCCTTCCGGGCTCTCCGGTCTGGTCGTCGCCGCCATCTTTGCCGCCGCGATGTCTTCTTCCCTGAACTCGATTGCCGCGACGGCTGTCAACGATCTTTACAAACCTTTCAGGCCGGACCGCAGCGACAAGCATTACCTGAAAGTCTCGCACTGGCTGACCTTACTCTGGGGAGTAGTGCAGATTGGAGTGGCGCTGTTGATGCGCCGTCAGAACCGCTCGGCACTCGATCTGGCGCTCTCTGTTGCCGCACTGATTAACGGGCCTGTGCTGGGAGTCTTTCTCGTCGGCACATTCTTGAAACGCGTTAGCGAGCCGCCTGCGCTGATTGGCATGGCGACGAGCATCACCGTGATGCTTTATGTTTACTTTAGTACGAAGATCGCCTGGACCTGGTACGGAGTGATCGGAAGCAGCGTGACATTTCTGATGGCGTGGGCTGTCAGCTACGCTTTCGCGCCCGCGCCGAAAGAGCGCCGGGACGAACTGTCTCCCGGCGGCGCTGTCGAAGAACTCTTGCCCGAAGGAAAAGCATGAAGATGAAACGAAGCTCCGGCTATTGCTCTACTCATTACTCTTGGCGCTCTTGCTCGCGCCCTTGAGCGGACGCGGAGTCAGCGGGAGTGGACAGTGGCGAGTAAGAAGAGCTGCGACAACCGGCACAGCGTCTTTGCTTTTAACTGACCACCGCGTCTCCCTGACCCGCTGACGCCTTATCCTCGTCGCCCTTCAAAGGAGGCTTTGAAGTGGGCGGACGCGGAGTTGAAGAAGATGTCGGTGGATGAAAAGATCGGGCAGCTCATCTCTGTCGGCATCAACGCGACTTTTCTCAATCGGGAGAGCGACGCTTACAAGCTCGTTGCGGCGGCAGGTAGAAGAGAACCACGTCGGCGGCATCATTCTTTTCGGCAGCCCTGTCTATGAATCCGCCGTCCTCGTCAATCACATGCAAAGCCACGCGCGGCGACCCGCTGCTCATCTCGGCTGATTTAGAGCGAGGCGACGGGGATGCGGTTTTTACGATACGACAGATTTAGGCTGGGTCATGGCCGTCGGGCGCGACCGGCAATCCTGATTATGCGCGCCGCATGGGCGAGATTACGGCGCTCGAAGCTCGCGCCCTCGGCGTTCAACATGTTCTTGCTCCCGTCGCGGATGTTAATAACAACGCCGCGAACCCTGTCATTAACGTGCGCTCTTTCGGCGAAGACCCTGTGGAGGTCGGGCGCTACGTCGCAGCGTTCATCAAAGGGGCGCAGGATAAAGGTGTGATCGCGACGGCCAAACATTTTCCGGGGCATGGCAACACCGCCATTGATTCTCATCGCGGTTTGCCTATTCTCGATTTCTCGCGCGCGGAACTCAAGAGCCTGGAACTCGTCCCGTTTCGCGCTTCCGTTGAAGCGGGCGTTGGCTCCGTGATGGTCGCGCACATCGGATTGCCGAAAATTGATTCGACGCCGATGACAGCCGCTGCCACGCAAAAAGCGATATCAAAGCCCTAGATACTGCGGACAAGGAAGACGTCGTCGAGAACACGACAACGCCTGCCTCGCTCTCTCCGGCGTCGGCAGGCTGCTGCGGCAGCGATCTCGGTTTCGATGGCTTGATCGTCACCGACGCGATGGGCATGAGCGGCCTGACCATCTACTTTAAACAGGAAGAAGCAGCTGTGCGCGCCCTGCTAGCCGGCGCAGATATGTTGCTTAAGCCTGAGGCTGATGCGATTGCCCATGCGCGGGTTGCGCGAAGCCGTGCGCAACGGGAGGGTCACGGAAAAGCGTATTGAAGAATCTGCGCGGCGCATTCTCGCCGCCAAGTACGATCTGGGGTTAATCAAACAACGTCTCACTCCGATTGACGAGATAGACCGAGCCGTCAACACGCGCGAAGCCCTGCAACTTGCGCGCGAGATTGCAGAGCATGCCATCACGCTCGTCCGCAATGATGCGCGACTGCTGCCGCTGAACACTCTAAGACCGGATGCGCGAATCTTCAATCTGGCCATCACGAACGGCGACGACTGTTAGTATCGCCAACTCTTTCATCGCGGCGATGGCGCGCGGGGGACGGCGCTTGAGACCGTTGCGCTGGACGAACGCTCGTCCGAAGCGGACGTGCAGAAGGCAATTGAACGCGCGCAGGGCGCAGACCTCGTCATCGCTTCGCTCTACGGGCGCGTGCGGACAGGCCAACCAACAGCATCGGGCTGCCCGAACCCGGCGTGAGCGCGCTCAATGCGTTGCTTGAGCAGCAACGCTCCCGTCGTCGGCATCAGCTTTGGCAATCCGTATCTGCTGCAAAATTTTCCAACGATGAAGACTTATCTGGTCGCTTACGGCGATATGCCTGCTTTGCAACAGGCGACGGCGCGCGCCATGCTCGGGGAGACGGACATTACGGGCAGGTTTCCGATTAGCTTGCCTTCGCTCTACGCTCGCGGAACGGGAATCCAGATGAAAGCAGTCGAGAAGCGGACTGCGGAACTGAACAATAAATGATTTCAGCTCGCTCTATTCATCAACGCCGCGCCATCTTCGCTGCGTCTGTGCGTCTCCAATTCTCCGCGTTTCTCTTACTGCTGACGCTCTCGCTCCAAGCCTTCGCCGTCAACCTACCTGTCGCTGCGCCCGCGACTCGTCGGGATGTCCGGGAAAAATCTCGCACATATTGACCGCGCCGTTGCAGATTCAATCGCGAAGCGCGAATTGCCGGGCGCAGTCGTGCTGGCCGCGCGCCGCGGGCGCATCGTCTGGCACAAGGCTTACGGCTCGCGTGCCGTCTTGCCGCAACGCGAGGCTATGACCACCGACACTATCTTCGATCTGGCTAGTTTGACGAAAATCGTTGCGACGGCGACGAGCATGATGATTCTCGTTGAGCGCGGTCTTTGCGCTCTGAGCGATCCGGTGTCACTGTATCTCCCGGAATTGAAGGGTGAGTCCAGAGAAAACATCACCATCGAGCATCTCATGATGCATCGAGCGGGCTATGCGCCGGATTTTGATTTGCGCGAGAAGTGGAGCGGGTACAGTGAGGCGATGAAGCGATTGGCGGAAGAGCCGCTGAGAAACGCGCCCGATACGCGGTTTGTCTATAGCGATATTGGTTACATTGCGCTGGGCGAAGTGGTGAAACGCGTCAGCGGAATGACGCTCGACGAGTTCGCGCACAAAAATATCTTTGCGCCGTTGAAAATGCGCGACACGGATTTTCGCAGGACGGGAGTGATTGACTCTCTGCCTCAACGCCTCCAGCGTAACGACTCTCCATTCATTCAGCGCATCGCGCCCACCGAGACGCGGCACGCGGCTGGCAGCTATCTGGGAGGAGCCGGAGACAAGACCACGTCGGGCGCTGAATGGCTGCGCGGCGCGGTGCATGATCCGACCGCCTTTCGCATGGGCGGCGTGGCTGGCCATGCCGGACTGTTTTCGACCGCAGACGACTTGGCTATCTACTGCCAGATGATTATGAACGGCGGCCAGTACGCGGGTGTTCGCATCCTGAGTCCGATGAGCGTGGCGATGATGACGAGGCCGCGCACGGTGACGGACGCGGGTGCTGCGCGCGGGCTTGGCTGGGATATTGCCAGCAGTTTTTCGACCAATCGCGGTGATCTGTTTCCGCTCGGCTCGTTCGGCCACACGGGTTTCACCGGCACATCGCTCTGGCTTGATCCGGCGAGCGATAGTTTCGTCGTCTTTCTGAGTAATCGCGTCCACCCGGACGGTAAAGGCGATGTCGCATCCTTGCGCGGGCGCGTTGCTTCAATCGTCGCGGCTTCGATTACGGACACGACCACCGAGCAGGCACGTGCGGAGTCCGCGCGCTTCGCTTCGGAAATGTTGACCGGAGTTGCGCGCCTTTCGAGCAGAGCGAATATGAATGCGACACTCGATGCGCCCGCAGATGCGGAAGTCCTGACGGGGATTGACGTGCTTGAGCGTGACAATTTCAAGCAACTCGCCGGGATGCGCGTCGGGTTGGTGACGAATCACACGGGGCGCAATCGCGCAGGTCGCCAGACCATTGATGTTCTGCACAAAGCTCAGGGCGTCAAACTCGTCGCGCTCTTTTCGCCTGAACACGGAATCCGGGGGCTGATGGATGATAAAGTCTCGGACTCGAAAGATGAGCAGACAGGGCTTCCGGTTTACTCGCTTTACGGCGAGACGCGCCGCCCGAAGCCTGAGCAGTTGAAAGACCTCGATGCTTTGGTCTTCGATATTCAAGATGTTGGTGCGCGCTTCTATACTTATATCTCAACACTCGGTTACGTGATGGAGGAAGCCGCACGAGCGCGCCTGCCCGTGTTTGTCCTCGACCGCCCGAACCCGATTGGCGGCGTTGACGTGGAAGGCCCGGTCGCAGACGCCGACAAGCTTTCCTTCATCGCTTATCACACGATCCCGGTGCGGCACGGCATGACGATTGGCGAACTGGCACGGCTCTTCAATGAAGAGCGGAAGATTAACTGCGACCTGCGCGTCGTCAAGATGGAAAACTGGCGGCGGGGAATGTGGCTCGACGCGACGAATCTGACGTGGGTGAATCCCTCGCCTAACATGCGAAGCTTGATGGAAGCAACGCTCTATCCTGGCATCGGCCTGCTTGAGACGACGAATCTTTCCGTCGGGCGGGGAACGGACACTCCCTTTGAACTTATCGGCGCTCCGTGGCTCGACGGCCAGCGTCTCGCGAGCTTCCTGAACAATCGAAAAATCGCGGGCGTGCGCTTCGTCCCGGTACGTTTTACACCGAAGGCTTCCGTCTTCAAGAATGAAGAGTGTGGCGGCGTCAACTTTATCGTCACTGACCGCTCGCGCTTTCATCCCGTGCAGGCCGGTTTAGAAATCGCCCTTGCGCTCAGAAAACTTTACCCGGCGCAATGGGAAGTGGATAAGTACGCGCGGTTGCTCGTCAACGCCGAAACTCTCGAAGCCGTAAAGCGTGTTGACGAGCCTGAGGCCGTAATGCGCCTGTGGGCGGAAAAGCTCACAGAGTTTCGTCGCGCCCGCGCCCGCGCCTTGCTTTACAGGTAGCCGCGCACTAATTGTATAATCCGCCCGCACGACGCGAAACCCTGCCGCTTCCGCACCCTTTGAAGCGCGCCAACATAGATTCTTCTAAACGCCCTTTGCGTTCTCGCCGCAAATCCACAAGGAGAAAACTTATGCGTAAAGGATTAATGGGTCTGACTCTCATCGTGGCACTGCTGGCTTCACAAAGCGCAGCCTTGGCCTGGGATGACACAGGGCATATGGTCGTGGCGCACATCGCTTACAGCAGATTGACGCCTGCCGCCAAAGCGCGCGTTGATAAGCTGTTAATCCCGCCACCATTCCCGCCCGGCGTTAAGTATCCTTATCGCGGGTTTGTTTTTTATTGTGATCGAAACTATGACCCGGTGATGATAGCCAACTGGATGGACGACCTCAGAGACAATTCACTAAGCGACCCGCTCAAGCCCTGGCATTTCATTAATTTCAATCCGATCTTCGATGGCATTCCGAAAAAACCGATAAAGCCGGATGCTGAAAACGTCTTGAAGCGGGTTAACTGGAGTTTGTTGATGCTGGAGGGCGGGAAAAACTTCGAGAAAACTCCCATCAAAGACGATGACAAGGCAAGCGCGGAATATCTCGCATACCTGATACACCTTGTCGGCGATATGCATCAGCCACTCCATTGCACGACGCGCTATTCGAAGTCGCACCCGAACGGAGACGCGGGCGGCAATCTCTTTCCGATTGACGCGACGCACGCTAAAAATCTCCACTCATTTTGGGACGCCGCAGGCGGTTTGTTTGACTTTGATAAGGTCAAGCGCCCGCCCGAAGGAGAGCTTAAAGACCAGCAGAAGAAGATCAGGGAATACGCAACGATGGTGATGGAAGCATTCCCGGCAGACGACAATCCGGGCTGGAAGAAGACGATGATCCCCAGCAGGTGGGTCAAAGAAAGCAACGACGACGCCAGAGCTTTTGGCTTCAGTGGCATCACAGAAGGCGCGAAGCCATCCAAGCCTTACATCACCAAAGCTCAGGAAGTAACCAGCAGGCGTTTGGCTTTTGCCGGTTACCGGCTCGCCGAATTAATAAACAGGATTTACGGCAAGCCGTGACATGGAATCAGCCATGAAGTATCAAACAATGTAGAGGTTTTAAAGAAGAAAGGCTTCGCGGGTGGAGCCTTTCTTCTTTCTTTATTTCCCCTACCGCACTGACGAAATAAAGAGTCGGCTTGAACTGAGATGCCTGGCGTTTCTGACACAAAAAAGAGAGCCGTAGCTCCGGCGGTTTGCGAAATCCCTCTCTCGGCGGATGACGTTCTACGCGCGCTGCTCTCGCTGTCTCCGCGCCGGCGGCTGAGTCTGCTCGATAGCTGCGGCGCGCGTGAACCATCCGGGCGTTTCCTCATCGCAGGTTTTGACCCTTTTGAAATTATCGAAGCGCGCGGGGCTGAGATGCGACGCGCGTCGCCAGTTGAGAACGATAAGCGTGTCACGAAAGGTGATGCGCTTGATGCGCTGGATGCGATGCTTGCTGAATATCACCTCCCGTATCCGCTGCCGGAGCATTTACCTGCTGCCGGGGCGTGTATCGCAACCTTCTCCTATGAGTTTGCTCATCGTCTTGAGCGGCTGCATCTCAAGTCCGCGCCGCGCCTCTCGGCTGAGCCTGATGTGGTTCTGGCTTTCTACGACACGCTTGTCATTCACGATTATAGGAGCGGAGTAACTCAGGCTGTAACTGTCGGAGGCCCGAGAAGATTAGATGAGACCTTGGCGGCTCTGACTGAAGCGCTTGCTTCCATAGCTGAGACACGCACCGCGCCGCTATCTTTCGTCTATGAAGTCTCCTCTAATTTAACGCGTGACGAATATCTTGCGGCGGTTGGTGAAATTAAAGAGCGCATCGCTGCCGGAGATATTTACCAAGCGAATCTTACACAGCGACTGAGTTGCACGCTCTCTCCTGAATCGAGGCCGGAAGATGTCTTTCTGCGTCTGCGACGCGACCACCCGGCTTCGTTCGCTGCTTTCGTGCGTCGTCGTGAGGATGTCGTCGTTAGCGCTTCTCCTGAAAGATTCCTGCGCGTGAAAGCACTGGGCGATGCCCGATTAATCGAAGCCTGGCCAATTAAGGGCACGCGCCCGCGGGGGCGAAGCCGTGAAGAAGATTTGAAACTGCGCGAAGAGTTGTTGACGAGCGAGAAGGATCGAGCGGAGAACATCATGATCGTTGATCTGCTCAGAAACGATCTGGGGCGCGTCTGCCGTTATGGCTCAATCGAAGTCACAGAGCTTTGCGCGCTCGAAGAGCATCCGACGCTCTTTCATCTGGTTTCAAAGGTGCAAGGGATTCTGCGCGATGAGGTGACGGCGAGCGATCTCCTCCGCGCAGCTTTCCCGTGCGGCTCTATTACCGGCGCACCGAAGATTCGCGCGATGGAGATTATCGGAGAGACTGAAACCGAGCCGCGCGGACTTTCTATGGGAGCTATCGGCTATTTTTCTTTTGACGGCGCGCTCGACCTCAACGTCGCCATTCGCACGATGGTGATACGCGACCGGGTAGCGCGTTTCAACGTCGGCGGGGGTATCGTCGCCGATAGTTGCCCCTCACTTGAGTATGAAGAATCACTCATCAAGGCGCGTGCGCTGCTCAGCGCGCTCGGAGTTGAAAATTAAAGTGCCGTTTATCGAGAAGCGGCCTGACAAGGCGCAGAAGGCTTTTTCAAAAATAGAAAATGGTATCAACAATGCTTATTTCTGTGATAAAATCTTTTAGCTTTCATTATTGGCCGTGAAAAATCTAGAATAGTCCTGAAATTCGCAGAAAAGCTTTAATCCAGTTCCTTAGTCGTCATTACCACTAAAACTTATCCCGGGGCAAGACTTCGATCTTTGTGCTGTGGTCTTTCAAGCAGGAAGACGATTGTGTGCATTGATATTCCCTCTACAGATAAAAGAGGCAACCGGAAAATCTGACTGCTCTCTCTCTCTGGGAGAGCTGTATTCCGTAGTGCCCAGGACCATAATCGAAAACAGGAGCGAGAACATGAAACGAACCCTATCGTCGCACTTCGCTTTAACCCTCATCACTTTGCTGTTGACTGCCGGAATAGCTTTGGGGCAGGGAACGACCTCGCGCGTGACCGGCGTCGTCACAGACCAATCGGGCGCGCTCGTCGCTGGCGCAACCGTGACTCTCATCAATGAGGGAACGAATAACCCATTGACCCAGCAGACTTCGTCGAGCGGGACTTACGTTTTCGATTCCGTCCAGCCCGGTATCTACACCGTCTCGGTTGAGATGCAGGGATTCAAGAAGTTCGTTTCGACCAACAATCAGGTCACCGTCAACCAGCCTGCGACCGTGGACGTGGCACTTGAAGTTGGTGACATCGCTAACGTGGTCACAGTGCAGGCGACGGCTGAGCTCGTGCAGACGAGTACTTCGGGCAATCTTGGAAGCACCATTGAACAAAAGACCTTGGAGGCTCTTCCGATTGTCGGAACGCGTGGCAGAAACCCGCTCGATCTGCTGAATTTTCAACCCGGCGTTGTTTTCGGTGGAAACACAGGCGGCGCAGTTAATGTGAACGGCTCGCGTGACCGCGCTTTTAATTTCACACTCGATGGAATTGACATCAACGAATCCACTGCGGGTGGTTCAAACTTCACCCCGCTTCGCCCGAATCCAGACTCGGTTCAGGAATTCCAGGTCGTCACCAGCAACTTTACGGCAGAGCTTGGACGCAGCAGTGGCGCTCAGGTCACGCTGGTCACACGCTCTGGAACGAATGAATTTCACGGCAATTTGTTCGAGTATTATCGAACCCCGAGATTCGACGCTAAGAGCTACCCGGTTACTATTGCCGGAGTGGCTAAAGACCAGTTTGTTCAGCACATCTTTGGCGGCAGTATTGGCGGCCCGCTTTTTAATCCCGGTTTTGGCGAAGGAACGAAAGCCGGATGGTTGAAAGACAAGGCATTTTTCTTTACTAATCTGCAATTGCTTCGGGCTTACGATACGGCTTTGGTCTCACGAACGGTCTACACGCAAGCGGCGCGGCAAGGACTGTTTCGATATGTCGTAGGTCGTGCCAATTCTCCGGCGGGAACGGGAACGGCGTCGGTTAATGCCGGCGGTGCTCCAACCCTTCCAGCTTGTATCGGCAGTCCGGCCACCAATGCGCCCTGCATTGCCACGTATAATATTGCGACGAATCCGGCGGGAATAACTCTTGACCCGACCCTGACGGGTGTTCTTAATTCGATGCCGCTCCCTAATAATTTTTCCGGAGCTACAGGTTGCACACCCGACGGCCTCAACACTGCCTGTTTCAATTTTGCTTCTCCGCAACATGAGAAGCAATACGATTTCTCCACAAAGTTCGATTTCAATCTCCGCGAAAACAGTCAGCTTTACGTCCGGTACGCTCAGGGAAGCCAGACCAGTTTAGGCGATTCGGCAAACGCTGGTCGTCCGATTTTCCCCAATTCTCCGAATCTGGTAGATACGCTTCGCACTCCAAAGAATCTGGCAATCAACTGGCGTGTCTCGCCGACCCCGACGCTGACCAATGAGTTTATTTTCGGGATAAGCAAGTTTTTCTTCACTTTCGGTACACCTGAGCCAGACTCTTCGTTCCTGTATAGCATCTTCCCCACAGAGTCTGCGACTACCGGAATATTAGCCCCCAACATAAACTTTTCGTACAACGCGCGCGGTGTGCGAACCCTTCAGTTCATTGATAACTTAACGCACGTCCGAGGCTCACACACGCTCAAGGGCGGAATTAATTTCCGTTTCAACCGTCATACTGATGATCGGTCGAACGTGGGTGGAACACAGATTGAGCCTTTCGTTACCCTTAATCAAACGGCAGGGTTCGGGCCATTTAATTTGCCCGCAGCCGGCGCAACCAGCATTAACGCGACCGACCTGACGCGTCTGCAAAACACGGTCAACAATCTGCTCGGCAGAGTTAATACTGTATCGCAGGCGTTTGTTTCCGACCCGGCCAACCCGAGTGCTTTTGCTCCGGCAGGAACAAGGTGGATTAACGTCGCCAACTATACTGAGCTGGATTTTTACTTTCAGGATAACTGGCGAGTCCGACCAAATCTGGTCCTTGATCTCGGAGTGCGTTGGGAAGTTAAGTTAAAGCCGTCTGTTGATGGCAGGCCGATTCTGGTTCCGAATCAACCTGTCAAATTAGGCGCAGCGCCGACAAACACTTTGAGATGGGTTGAGGGAGATTTGTTTCAGAACGCCAACGTGATCATGCCCTCCGTCGGCTTTGCCTGGGATCCGTTTAAGAGCGGAAAAACTTCCATTCGTGGAAACTATCGGATTGCGTCCGATAGAATCGCGACGTTTTTGTTCGGCTCTTCGATTTTCCAAAGTACGCCGGGAAATAATACGGGCCCGACGAATTCCACCTTCGGACAAGCGGGCGGCCTCTACCGAAATCTGGGGCCTGTGATTGCTTCCTTAACGCCGACGCAAACGCCGGACAGCCTGCGTCAGCCGCTACCTTTCGGCACAGGCTCAATCAGCGTCGTGGACCCGGATTTGCAGTTCCCGCAAGTTCACGAGTGGTCCTTAAGTTTCCAGAGAGAAATCCGGAACAATGTCGTTGAAGTAAATTACATCGGAAAGCATGCCGTTCATCTTCTGGGCGGATATAACGTCAATCAGGTAAATGTCTTCGCTTCGGTTCCGGGCGTTACCGAAACTAACTTTCTCGATGCATTCAACCGGATCAGAGCCAGCACAAGCTATAACAGCCCGCTCATCAATCTGCTGATGACGGGCAATGCGGCCAACAATAACGGAACGGCCAGATTCCGCGCCCTCAACACGACGGCTATCCCGCAGGGAGGCGCAGCGTCGGCAGCTTTGACACTTTCACAGAGGACCTGCCAGGCAGCCGATGTTACCGCGGGAGTCTGCACCAACGCGCAACTCAATCAGCGATTGGTTGATGCGAGCGGCTTTCCTTTTCTGTTACAGCCGTATCCGCAGTTCACTGGCGGTTTGAATGTTTTCGATAGTAGCGATTATTCGAACTATCACGGCCTCCAGTTAATCTTTAAGCGCCGGATAAGCGCGGGCTTAGGATTCCAGTTTGGCTATACGTTATCCAAGTCGCTGGATAATCGCTCCTGGGATCCGTCGCTCAGTACCGTTTCAACCGGCTCTGTTCAAGCCGCATCCAGCACGCCGTTTGACCTTAGAGACCGCAGTTTGAATTACACCTGGTCGGACTTTGACCGCAGGCATGTCTTTCAGGGAACGTACACCTATGAGTTGCCCTTCGGGAAAGGGAAAATGTTTGCTTCCGGCGCGCCGAAGTTTATTAATTACCTAATCAGCGGATGGCAGACCTCGGGAACTGTGATTTGGATGAAGGGAAGACCTTTCACGGTCTATTCCGGTATCAATACCGTCAGCAACGTGGTGCAATCAACGGCTGATTGTTCTAACTGCACGAGGGAGCAGGGTAGTCTGGTGTTGGAAACCGGAAGGAACTTCTGGTTTGACGCACCTGACCGCGCTCTGTTCAGCGCTCCCGCGCCCGGCTCAATCGGCAACACGGGACGCAATTTCTTCCTTGCGCCGAACTATTTTCAATGGGATGCCTCGCTTTCAAGGAAATTCGCCCTCACCGAGAGGGTCGCCTTCGATTTGAGAGTTGACGCGAGAAACGTCCTGAATAACCCCTCGTTTGATAACCCGACGGCGGTTATCAACAATGCGCTTTTCGGGCGCATTAACGACACTGTGACCAACAACGCCCGAAGGATACAGTTTTCAGGCAAGCTTAGTTTCTAAGATTCCCTTGTTTAGCTTGAAAGAGGAGTAAGCGAAAAAGGTATTGACCCGCTCGCCCTGTGAATTGCAGGGCGAGCGGGTCAACCATCTTTTGATGCTTGTTCTCGTGGTATGAAAATTCTTCCCCTGCTACATCGAACCGCGTCTTCACTCCTGATGGTACTCCTGGCCTCCGGCTACGTTGCTTCTCTTCATGCGCGGCGAAACTCAGAGCCTGTTTATGACCTTGTCCTCATCAATGGGCGGGTCGTTGACGGCACGGGCAATCCCTGGTTTCGCGCCGACGTTGCCATCAAGGATGGACGCATCGCACGCATTGGCCGCGTCGAGGCGGGTCAGGCAAAGCAGGTGATAGATGCTCGCGGGCAAATCGTCGCCCCCGGCTTTATAGATGTGCATACCCACGTCGAGTCAATCTACAAACAGCCTGAAGCCGAAAACTTTGTGCGGATGGGTGTGACATCGCTGGTCACGGGCAACTGCGGCTCGTCTGCAACAGACGTTAAAGAATTTTTAGGACGCATTAAAGAGCAGCCTCTCGCCGTCAATCTCGCCACGCTCATCGCGCACGGCTCTGTGCGAAGCAAGGTGATGGGGTTGAATGATCGCGCACCCACGCCCGCAGAGTTGCAGCAGATGGAGGGGCTCGTCGAGCAGGGAATGAAAGACGGCGCGGTCGGTCTTTCGACGGGGCTTATCTACCTGCCGGGTCTTTATGCGAAGACCGACGAAGTCGTTGCGCTCGCGCGCGTTGCCGCCCGCTACAACGGGCTTTACGCGACGCACATGCGAAATGAAGGCACGGAGGTCGTCGCAGCCATCCGCGAAAGCATTGAGATTGGCGAGCAAGCACGTCTCCCAGTTGAAATTTCGCACTTCAAGATTTCGGCTCGAAAGCTCTGGGGCCAGAGCGATGTGACGCTCGGCCTTGTGCGTGAAGCTCGCAAGCGCGGAATCAATGTGACCGTTGACCAGTACGCGTACACAGCGTCCTCAACTTCGCTCGACGTTCGCCTTCCCGGATGGCTGCTCGACGGAGGGCGCGAGGAAGGCAAAAAGCGTCTCGCTGACAAAGCGACACGTGAGCGCGTCATACGCGAGATGAAAGAAGGTTTGAAAAGAACCGGCTTCAAGGACTACGACTATGCTGTCGTCGCTTCTTACTTGCCCAACCCTGCGTTCAATGGGAAATCCATCAAAGCGATTGCGAAAGAGTCGCGTGGCAAAAGCGACCTCAATAATCAGATTGAGCAAATTCTGGAGATGTATGCGGCTGGTGGAGCGGGCATGGTCTATCACGGTATGAGCGAAGATGATGTCAAAGAGATTATGCGCGAGCCGTTCACGATGATCGCTTCGGATAGCGGCGTGCGTCGCTTGGGCGAGGGGATGCCGCACCCGCGTGGCTACGGCAACAACGCGCGCGTGCTTGGGCATTACGTGCGCGAGTTGCGCCTGCTCTCGCTTGAAGATGCCGTGCGGAAGATGACCAGCCTCCCCGCACAGACTTTCAACTTGCGTGATCGCGGCCTCCTGCGTGAAGGCTTCGCGGCAGACCTTGTTATCTTCGACGAGGAAAGCATCGGTGATCGCGCCACCTTTGAGCAACCGCACCAGTATGCTGCCGGAATCAGTTTTGTTTTCGTCAATGGAATGCCGGTGCTAGAAAACGGACGGATGACGAGCCAGCGACCGGGGGCAGCGCTCCGCCTTCATTGAGAGAGAGAAAGGACACAGCTATGCCAGACGCAGCCAGACGTTTATTGAGAGTTCTGTTAACCACCACTGGGCTTATCGTTGTCTTGTTTGCGCTGTCTATTCAGGCGGGAGCGCAGACTGTGACGGGCACACTGCAAGGCACCGTCAGCGACACCAACGGAGCGGTCGTCCCGAATGCGACCGTCACTGTCCGCAACACGGAGACGGGTTTGGAGCGAACGCTCTCTACCAATGGAGAGGGCTTTTTCATCTCTTACAACCTCCCACTCGGCAGGTATAACGTCAGCGCCACCTCGCAGGGCTTCGGGACAGCCGTCCGCGAGGGACTGGAGATTCTCCTTAATCAGACCTTCGTCATTGATATGACGCTCAATCCGTCCGTTGACGGGACTGTTACTATCATGACTACTGAAGAGCCAGTCAACACGACGAACGGACAGATCGCGGGGCGGCTGACCTCACAGGAAATTCTGGATAAGCCGACGTTCAACCAGACGAACTTTCTGACGCTGGCAGAGACTTTCACCGGCTATCAGGAGAATCCCACTGGAGGCCAGAACAATCCGACTGCTTCTTCAGGTTCATCCATCAACTTCAACGGAACAGGCACACGCGGCGCGACCTTCCAGATTAACGGCGTCAACAACGACGACTCCTCCGAGAACCAGAATCGCCAGGGCGCATCGCTCTCGACTATCAAGGAGTTTCAGGTCATCACCAATAACTTCACTGCCGAGTTCGGGCGCGGCTACGGCGCGGTGGTCCTCGTGCAGACCAAGTCCGGCACGAACGACTGGCACGGCGACGTTTACTGGTATCACAACGACAGCGCGCTCAACGCCAAGAGCTACTTTGCTCACGGCAAAAAACCCGTCAACCGCCGCAACCAGTTTGGCTTCACTTCCGGGCTACCCATCATTGAGAACAAACTGTTCGCCTTCGTCAGCGCAGATCACACGGAGAACACTGGCGCGAACACGTACACGCGTGATGTCTTTTTGCCGAGCGAGCGCAACCCGGCCAACTGGTTCACCGTCACGCCAGCCAATGACACGCCGGCCAATCGCGCATTCGTCCAATCGGTGATAAACCGCTTTCCGGCGAGCCTCGTCCCGAACGACTCGCGCAGCGCACGCACTTTTGTCGGGCAGCAGGGTTTCGACTTTCCGGCGCGCGACTATTCGGGGCGTCTGGATTGGAATCCGCGTTCGGAGGACAATCTATTCGCGCGCTGGCAGTACACGCGCCAGCGGTTTGACGCTGAAGATGTCATCCTTGGCGAGCGCGCCGACCAGAACAATAAGCAACAAAACTTCGGTCTGACGTGGACGCACCTCTTCACGGCGAGCACCGTCGGGGAGTTTCGTTATGGGCTGGGCTTGCGTACCACGCTCGTCAACATCGCCGCGGGCAATGACACGCCCGTCATACGATTTTTCAATCCGATTTCTATCTCCGCTTCGATTATCGGCAACGCAGGCGGTTTCCCCATCCAGCGTTACCAGACCGATAATCAGTTCGTCTATAACCTCTCGACGGTGCTGGGCGAAAATCATTACTTGAAGGCAGGCACGGACATTCGCCGCCAGCAACTGGACGACTTCGCCGATAACTTCTCGCGCGGCTTCTATAACTTCAACGCGGCGACCTGCAACGGCGTCACTTACGGCAGCGGGTTTACAGCCTTCCTCAACGGCTGCGTCAACAATTATCAGGATGCCTTCGGGCCGTTCTTCCTCGAAAACCGTATCAACGAGTCGAATCTCTACGTTGAGGACAACTGGAAGGTGAAGCCGACCTTGACGTTG
Organism: uncultured Acidobacteriota bacterium; assembly: GCA_963811065.1. Lineage (GTDB taxonomy): Bacteria > Acidobacteriota > Blastocatellia > Pyrinomonadales > Pyrinomonadaceae > QHXM01. Next base: position 270,790 of record CAWEPR010000001.1, on the reverse strand, counting down.
AATCTGGGCTTGCGCTACGAATACGTTTCCGCGCCGAAGGAGGCCGCTGGCCGCATCAATTACGGCTTCGGTTCTGATAAGGACAACTGGGAGCCACGTTTCGGCTTCGCGTGGAGTCCGAGTTTTGAAAGCGGATTCCTGCACTCGCTCTTTGGCGATCAGGGCGATTCTTCAATCCGTGGCGGTTACGGTATCTATCACGGGCGTCTCTTCCAATCCGTTTTCTCGCAATCGGGTGCGACCGTGCGCTTCAATCCGCCGAACGCTCTTTTCTACAACCAATCGAGTCCCGCCTCGACGCTCTTTAACCCGACGAATTTTGCCGATCCCACTAACGGCTTTGTCTTCACGCCCGGCCCACAGACGACGCGGCATGCGGAGGCTCTCGTTGATCCTGGCCTGGAAGTGCCTTACACGCAGCAGTGGAATCTGAGCTTCGAGCGCGAGATGCCTTTCAGTTCCAAGATACGTGCGACTTACACGGGCAATCGCGGCATCGGTCTGTTGCGCTTTGCGCTGGATAATTTACCCGTTCACAGCGCGAGCGGCGTGCTCGTCGCCAATCACCCGAACAACGCGCCCGCAGTTCTCTATACGGCGGCCAATCGCCCGCCGGGCGACCCGCGCGCCGTAGACGTGCGCGGCCAAACCCTGCGCCCCGCCGCCGACATCCTCTGTGCGGGCACTGGCCTCGCTGGTGTGGCCGTCCAGCCGGGTGGGCTGTGCCCGAACCCCGTCCCGCTCGGTCCTTTAGAGTATAGCTTCCGCGTCCCGCGCACGAATGAGCGTCGCCCCTTAGGACTATTTTCTACTAACACAGCAGTCAGCAACGGCGCTTGGAGCTACTATCACGGCCTGCAACTCGAATGGACGAAGCGTCTGAGCCATAACTTGAATTTCCAGGCTTCCTACACCTGGAGCAAGTCTATTGACACGACTTCAGAGGCGACGGCTGTGGGCGCGGGCGACTCGAACCAGACGGGCAACAACGCGCGAACAGCGCGCGGCCTCTCTCGCTTTCACACGCCGCACCGCCTGACTTTCTATGGCACTTACCGTTTCCCCTGGCTTCAGAAGGAACGCGGCATCGTCGGGCAGATACTCGGCGGATGGCAAGTCTCGACCGTCGTCAAGCTCTCGAAGGGCACGCCCTTCACCGTCTTTACCGGCGCCATTGATCTGAACCTTGACTCAATCGGCGAGAGCCGCCCTGTGTTGCTCGACCCAGCCGTTCTGGGACGCAGCATCAACAACCCTGCTACTTCGCAGCAGTTGTTGCCGCGCACGGCCTTCCGCACGCTGACTACTGCGGACTTCAACGCGTCCACGCTCGGGCGCAACACGTTCTTCACCGACGGGGTACAGAACGTTGATTTCGCGCTTTATAAGAGCTTCAATATGCCCTGGGAGAATCACCGCTTCACTTTGCGGGCAGACTTCTTTAACGCCTTCAACCACGTGCAGTACGGTTTCCCCGCCACGGACATCACGGCTGCCAACTTCGGCGCAATCACAGGGGCAGCAACGCAGTATGCACCGCGCTCGGTTCAGGTTTCGATGCGCTACGTTTTCTGAAAAAGACTTACGGGGGTAGAAATTAACACCTTCTACCCCTCTTTCTTTCAAATCGGGTGACTCGCTAAGACATGCTCCCAACAATCTCTGCCGGACGTGCGACGGCCTTTGCCCGTCTCGCTGCGTCTTTACCGATTCTTGCCGCCTGTCTGCTACTGCTTTTATCGCAGCTTGAGGTCCGCGCGCAGGATGCTGCAAAGACCGTTGCGCCGGTCAAGCCGCCGCCCAATGAAGTGCGCGCTCTGTGGGTAGTGCGAACCACGCTCATCTCTAAAGAAAAGATTAAGACGATGGTCGAGAGCGCGGCTAAAGCGGGTTTCAACACGCTGATTGTTCAGGTGCGCGGGCGGGGCGATGCTTATTACCGCTCACAGTGGGAGCCGCGAGCCGTTGCGCTCAAGGAGCAGCCAGCGGATTTCGACCCGCTCGCCGTGACACTCGCGGAAGCCAAACGCAAGGGGCTGAAAGTTCACGCCTGGGTCAACACGAATCTGCTGGCCAATCTCGACGAGTTGCCGAAAGTGCCAGAGCACATCTACAACGCCCGACCTGAATGGTTAGCTGTGCCGCGCGCCGTCGCCGCAGAACTCTACAACCTGACGCCTTCCGACCCGCGTTACCGCGCGGCGGTGGTCGAGTGGTCGAAGGCCAATCGCGGGGAACTGGAAGGCGTCTACGTCAGCCCCGCGCATCCCGCTGTGCGTGAGCACATCTATTCGATCTGGATAGACATCCTGAGCCGCTATGAAGTTGACGGACTTCACTTCGACTACGTGCGCTTTGCCAGCCCCGACTTCGATTACAGTCGCGCTTCGCTCGAACGCTTCCGTGCATGGTTGGAGCCACGATTGAGCGCACCTGAGCGACGATTGCTCGAAACCGCGTTGAAGACTGACCCACTCGCGGCGGCTGCTTCATACAGCGAGCAGTTCGCGGACTTTCAACGCGAGCAGGTGACTTCGCTCGTCGAGCGGATTTATCACGGCGTCAAAAAGCGCAAACCCGGATTGACGGTGTCGGCTGCCGTCTTCGCCAACGACGAGAATGCCCACACTCGCCGGTTTCAAGACTGGCGGCGCTGGCTCTCGATGGGCGTGCTCGATGTCGCTTGTCCGATGGCTTACACCACCGACACGGAGACGTTTCGCAAACAGATAGAAGTCGCGGTCGCGGCGGCGAAGCCCTCGGGCAGGCGCGTCTGGGCTGGCATCGGGGCTTATCGCGTACCCGTGGAGTCGGCAATCGAGAAGATAAACGCAGCGCGCACAGCGGGCGCAGACGGAATAATTCTATTCTCCTACGACTTCACGATTAACAAAGGCCCGCTCAATCCAGAAGGCGATTATCTGGAGCGCGTGCGGCGAGGCGCTTTCAACGAGGCGCCGCTACCGGCACAGTGAGCTATTTTCTGATAAAGCCAGGCGCTTCGCGTTCCGTGAGTGCCTCTGGCTAATAAAATTCTTGCCGTGCGCGTCGGCATGGGTGTATAACTTGCGCGCAATCTTAAAAATGAGCAGATACCACTTCAAGCGATAACTGCTCAAAAAAGCTTCCGGTTCGTATCCAAATCTGTATCTTTAGCTAATCACTTCGACCCCCAATGGGTATCCGTGCAGGTTTTGATGCGATTCCGGCTTTCCATTTCAGTCACCTTAGTAAAGAGGAATCACGCTATGAGACACCATCTGAAAAATGGGCTACTGGGTCTGCTTATGATCTTCGCCCTTGCTTTGACCGGCGGCGTTTACGCACAGGAAACGACCGGCAGCATTGTTGGCACCGTCAAGGACGTTAACGAGGGCACTGTCCCCGGAGCTACTGTCAGTATTACCGATAGCGACAAAAATATTGTCGTCCGTACCGTCACTACTAACGAAGACGGGCAATTTTCTGCACCGAACTTGCCGAGCGGCACCTATGACGTGAGCGTGGAAGCGCCCAGCTTTAAAAAATATGTGCAGAGTAAAGTGAAGGTTGACGTGGGTCAGCGCCGCCCTGTAGACGCCGTTCTGGAGGCTGGTAACATCACCGAAGTTGTCACTGTTGAAGCCGACCCGTTATCGGTTGAGCTGGCGACACCGGCAGTGTCGAGCGTCATCAACGGCGATCAGGTGCGCGAGATATCAATCAATAACCGCAACTTTGTTTCGCTGGTCACGCTTGCTCCGGGTGTTTCTAACGACCTTGACGATCTGGTCTTTACCGGCACAAACAATCCCGAAACTCAGGTGGTCAATAGAACCCTTATTTCGGTTAATGGCGCAAGGACTACCCAGAACACCTTCACGGTTGACGGCGCGGACGTCACCGACCGTGGCTCAAATCTCACCATTCAGGCTTATCCGAGCGTTGATTCGATTAGTGAGTTTAAGGTCTTACGCAGCTTGTTTCCGGCGGAATCCGGGCGCAGCGGCGGCGGGCAGATCAATGTGGTTACCCGCTCAGGCGGAACTGGATTTCATGGAAGCGCGTTCGAGTTTATTCGCAATGAAGCTTTCAATGCGAATGACTTTGCGACCAATAGAACCCCGGCGCTGAGAACTACGCTCGGCGTTGACTCTTCAACCGGTAAGGTCAAACGCAGGCCGTTTCGCTATAACAACTACGGCTTTACCTTTGGCGGCCCAATTTACATCCTCAACTTTGGCGAAGGAACGGGCGGCATGACCCGCAAATTGGAAAGAACGTTCTTCTTCTTCTCCGAAGAGCAGCGACGCGATACTCGCTACCCGACCATATCCACGCGCAACAGTAATCCGGGCGCGGCCCCGACCGCACAGATGAAGCAGGGAATCTTCCCGGTGGACATCTGCCTGAGCGCTTCTTCGGCGACCAATTGTACGTCCGTCCTGCCTGCCGGAACGCCGATAACCTCAAGGGTTCCTGTCAGCAATGTGGCTCAGCAGTATGTCAATCAAATCTGGAACAGGATTCCAAACCCGACCGATCCTGCTGCGCTTCAACTTGATTTCCCGACTTTGAACATTGCCAAGTTCCGTCAGGAGATCCTCAAGATCGATCACGGCTTCACGGATAACTGGACTGCCTTCTACCGTTTTCAGAACGACAAGATTCCCACTCTCGACGCAGACGGCTCGATTGGCGGGCGCTCTAATCTTCCTTTCGTTAACCGGATGGAATCCAATTCTCCCGGTAAAACGCACACCTTACAGACCAACTACATTGTCAGTCCTAATGTAGTTATCGAAGGTCAGTACGCCTATGGTTACGGGGCAATTTTCACGAAGACACTCGGCTTGATAGCTAAGGAAGTTTCGTCAATTACCGTCCCTCTGCCATATGAAAGCGTCCGCGACGTTGTCCCATCCGTCAGCATTCTGGGCTTTAGCCCTCTGACCGGGTTCAGCAACTACGACAACTTCTCCTGGAAAAAGAATTACAGTGGGAGCGTGGCCTGGATACGCGGCAGCCACACCATGAAATTCGGTGCGGTCTATTCGCGCTACCGGAAAAACGAGAACGCGCTATCGGGGACGAATCAGGGAGCGTATAGCGCTTTCAATAACACCATTCCGTCTGTGGCGACTGCGGCCAGCGTTCGTGCGCCGGGCGTTGCCAACACAGCGGTGAACAACCTTTACCAGAGCTGGGCTAACTTCCTACAGGGGACCAACGTCACGTTCACGCAATCGAAGCTCGATGTGAAGGTTGACCTTCGCCAGCAAAACCTTGAATGGTTTGCTCAGGATGAATGGAAAGCCCGCAAGAACCTGACGTTGTATTACGGGGTGCGTTATTCCTATTTTGGCCCGGCCTACGACAAGAACGGACTGCTCTCGAACTTCGTTCCTGAATTCTGGAATCGCGCGCAGGCTCCGCAGGTGACGGGTGCTGGAAACCGCGTTGCCGGGACCGGCAACTTCTGCAACGGCTTGATCGTCAATGCTCAAAACTATCAGACGGGTCCGGCGATATTTAACTGCACCCCGCTTGCTTCGCCCTGGGGTAAGTACGTTTATCAGGTCTCGAAAAATGATTATGCCCCGCGCGTCGGTCTAGCCTGGGACCCTTTCGGAAAAGGAACGACGGCTGTCCGCACCGGATACGGCATCTATCATGAGCAGACCCCGGTCAGCACCATCGAGTTGCTGGCAAACAATCCGCCGTTTCAGGAAACCAAAACAGCGACCATCACAACTATGGATTCGCCGGTTCCCCCGTCACAAAGTGTGGTGGCTTCGGCAGTAGCGCCGGTTGTGGCGCGTAGTATCCAATCGGACTTCAAGACGCCTTACATGCAGCACTGGTCGCTGGATATTCAGCACCAGTTCGGCAGTAAGACGGTTGTGACTGTTGGCTACTATGGCTCGAAAGGCACGCACCTGATCGGCTTTGCCGAAGAAAACGACCTGCCGCCGGGCCTGGCTACCAGAACCCAGTGCGCGTCAGGCGCTAATACGCTTCAGACGCCGGGAGTGGTGACGACCCTTTGTCAGACGCCAGGGACAGCGTTCACGGCAACGCCTGCTATCATTGACCAGATTCGTCCGTTCCGCGGTTATCGTGCTATTAACATCCTTGAGACACGGTACAACTCGAATTATCACAGCATGCAGGTCTTCGCCCAGCACCGCTTTGCCGATGCGTCTCAAGTAAACCTTGCCTATACGTGGTCGAAAAACCTGACGGACAATCAAACGTCCACAGTCAGCGCCGCGCCGCAGGACATCAATAACATCAGGGCAGAATACGGTAGGGCGCTCCTCGACCGTCGCCATGTCCTGAGCATCAACTACATCTATGAACTGCCTTTCAGGAAAGAGCAGAAAGATTTCATCGGTAAGGTTCTGGGAGGCTGGCAGGCTTCAGGAATTGTCAGTTACTTCACCGGGTTGCCGATGACCGTGACCAGCGCCACTTACGATCCTGCGGGCATAGGGTTTATCCCCGCAGCGATTGCCGGGGGCAGACCGCTTCTTCTTTGTGACCCGAATCAAGGCGCACCGAATACGGTTGACCAATGGTTCAACGCGTCTTGCTTTGCGCCTCAGAATGCTACGGGCATAGCAAACATTGCCGGAGACGCGCCGCGAGGCGCGGTTAACGGGCCACCGACCACCCGGTTTGATTTTACGATGGCAAAGAACCTTCGGTTTAGCGAAAACGTTAAAATTCAACTTCGGGCAGAGGCCTTCAACGTGTTCAACCACACGAACTTTAGAGGTCTCAGCACGGCTCGTAACTCCGCCACGTTCGGTCAGGTGATAAGCTTCCGCGACCCACGTATCATGCAGTTTGGTCTGAAGTTTATTTTCTGAGCGTTAGTTTATCCGAATAACGAAAGTGTGTGCCCGCAATGTTTGGAAGAGCATTGCGGGCACACGCGTTCCGCTTCATTCTGTGATTAAATGACGGCATGAAAAATGGTCTGGAAACGGATGGAAAGTTGTTGCTACTGAAGAATGCGCGTTTAGTTCTGCCGCACAGGATTGCCGAAGACGCCAGCCTGCTCGTCAATGGAGACCGCATCTCGCGTATCTGGGAGGGCGGGGCGATGGAGGGTGTTCAATCCTGTGACACGCTGGAGCTTGGCGGAGCGACCGTCCTTCCCGGCTTTATAGATGTTCACCTACATGGCGCAGTCGGCGTTGATACGATGGAAGCCGAAGCTGAAGACCTTCATCGTGTGGCGCGTTTTCTCGCGCAGAACGGCGTGACCGCGTGGCTGCCGACGCTTGTGCCCGCCCCTGTTGAAGATTACAGGCGCGCGGCTCATTCTATCGGGACGTTGATGAGCGAGCAGGATTCGCGTCCAACTGCTGCAGCTCGCGCGCTTGGCCTACATTACGAAGGTCCGTTCATCAACAGCGCGCAGTGCGGTGCGCTGCGACCCGCACACTTTCGCACGTTCACCGATGCGTCGGACATTGACGCGCTCGCCTTGCCTGAAAACACAGCGGCCAAACGCATGATAACCGTCGCACCGGAGATTGACGGCGGAACCGAGTTGATTACTGAACTGGTCAGGCGCGGCTGGATCGTTTCGCTGGGCCACACACGCGCGGGCGTGCAGGAACTTGACAATGCGTGTACTGCGGGCGCGCGGCACATGACGCATTTTATGAACGCGATGTCGCCGCTTCATCATCGCGCGCCGGGGCCAATCGGCTGGGGGCTGCTCAAAGACGAGGTCAGTTGCGACGTGATTGCCGACGGCGTTCACGTTGATCCGTTGATGTTGAAACTGGTGCTGCGCGCGAAGACCGCCGCGCGCGTCGCGCTGATTAGTGATTCGGTCGCGCCAGCAGGGTTAGGCGATGGCGAGTACAACATTTGGGACGAAACCATCAGCGTCATTCAGGGCCGCACGCAGAACGCGCGCGGGAGCATCGCCGGCTCTGTTATTACGATGAATGACGCCGTGCGAACAATGCTCTCACTCGACATTCCAATTGAAGACGTAGCGCAGATGGCGTCAGGCAATCCGGCGCGCTTGCTGGGAGTGGACAGGGATTACGGCTCGATTGAGGAAGGAAAGCGCGCAGACCTGGTGGCACTCGACCGGGAAGGGAATGTGCGGTTAACGCTTATCGGCGGGCGCGTCGCGTTTGAAAACACAGAAGTGATGGGTGATGGGTGATAAGTGAAAATTGGTTCCTATCACCTATCACCCATCACTTGATTATAAATTCCTGCGCGGGCGTATGACTCGTCCAGTAGTTCGACGGGATGGCAGATGCGCATTTGTTCCATTGCGTTGAGCCGCGCTCCCGCGCCGATTTGCATGTGGCAGCCGGGATTGCCGGTCGCTAAGGTTTGCGCGCCAGTTTCTTTAATATGCGCGAGCTTTTCCTTCAGGATACGCGCAGACATCTCCGGCTCAAGTAAATTATAAACGCCCGCGCCGCCGCAGCACACCTCGCTTCCTTCCAATGGGACAAAATGCAAGCCCGGAATCTTACGTAACATCTCAAGCGGTTCGACGCTCGCGTGCTGCCCGTAAAGCAAGTGACACGAAGCATCATACGTCGTCACTCCGCCTTCAAGTTCTGCACCCTGCCTGATGCCAATCGTCTTAAGCTGCTGGCTGATGTCGCGCACGCGTGCGCTGAAATCGCGTGCGCGCGCAGAATATTCGGCGTCATCAGAGAGCAGCTGAGCGTAAGAGGCGAGCAGTGCGCCGCACCCGCCAGCGTTGGTGATAATCTTCGTTTCAGCATCTCCGCTGAAAGCCTCAATATTGCGCCGCGCAAGTTGGCGTGCGCCCTCCAAATCGCCCGCATGGGCGTGAAGCGCACCGCAGCAGACCTGATCATTGGGAACACGCACTGCACAATCATTAGCCTCAAGCACGCGTGCGGTCGCACGATTGACGCGCGCAAAAAGTCCTTCCATCACGCAGCCTTTGAAGAGCAGGGCCTGAGCTTTTGCCGAAACGGAAGCTGACTGTGCGTTACTTTCATCTTCGTTTCGTCTTGTCGAGCGAGAGCTATCGAGCAGAGCCAGGGCAAATTCCAATCGCGGCGAGACGAGGCGCGCGAGGCGAGATTTAATCAGTAAACGGGGTAGCCGCATGTTACGCAACATGCGAGCGAGTGCGAAAGCGAAGCGCAACCGCGCAGGATGAACCCAGATGCGGCTAAGCGTGAAGCGCAAGAGGCGAGCGCGCAAGCTGCGGCGGCGCACAGGCGTTTGTTCCAGCTCAGCCCGAGCGGCTTCAAGGAGTTGTCCGTACTCAACGCCTGCCGGGCAAACCGACTCGCACGCGCGGCAACCCAGACAGCGATTGATATGCCGGCGAAACGCATTTGAATCCGGCGCGAGTCGTCCCTCTTCAACCGCCCGCATCAGATAAATGCGCCCACGCGGGCTATCGTTCTCATCGCCAGTCAGAACATACGTCGGGCACGCCTCAAGGCACAGGCCACAATGAACACAAGCCAGCAGCTTGTCTTCTTCACCCGCCAGCACGCTTGTTAGTTGAGACGAGCTCATACTTCCTCAATAGCCAACCGGCACGCCGTCGTTGCGCGGGTCGCTGGCGCCCAGACGCATGCCCGTGCCTTCTTCGATCATCACGCCTTCGGCGCTGGCGATGTTTCGCGGCGTGGTGGCTGCTTCGAGCTTGTGGCCACGCGATTCGAGCGCGCGGATCGTGTCCGACGAAAGACCGTAAGGTTCGTAGCGGACCTGGTCTGGAAACCATTGATGGTGGATGCGCGGCGCGTCAAGGGCTTGCTGAATGTTCATGCCGTGATCCACGATGTTGATGACGACTTGCAGCACGGCATTGATTATTCTCGCGCCGCCGCGTGCTCCGACCGCGAACCAGACTGTGCCGTCTTTCCTCAGTACAATCGTTGGCGTCATCGAAGAGAGCGGGCGTTTTCTCGGCATGATGCTGTTACGCTCACCCTGAATCACTCCCCAGAGATTCGGTGTCCCCGGCTTTGAAGTAAAATCATCCATCTCATCATTCAAAAGAATACCAGTTCCTTTGGCCGTCACCCCCGAACCGTAAAGATCATTAATCGTGTACGTGTTCGCCACCACGTTGCCGCTTGGGTCTACGATTGAAAAGTGTGTGGTCTGCCCCGTCTCGTTCTCCGAGGGACGCCCGCCACGAATCTCCTCACTCGTCGAAGCGCGATCTAGTTTGATGGTGCTTCGCTGTCGCGCCGCGTAACTCTTACTAATCATGGCTGCGAATGGTATCTCCCCGAAATCAGGGTCGCCCATGTACTCCGCACGATCAGCATACGCTCGCCGCATGGCTTCGATCACCAGATGGTATTTCTCTGATGACATGGGGTTCATCGAAGGTATATCGTAGCCTTCCAGTATGTTGAGCATCTCCATCAGCACCGCCCCGCCCGAAGACGGTGGCGGCATGGAGATAATCTCGTGGCCACGATATGTACTGCGAAGCGGCGTGCGCTCCTTCGCCGTGTAACGGCGTAAATCTTCAAGCGTGATGAGACCATTGTGGCGGCGCATGTCTTCCGCGATCAGGCGTGCGGTCAAGCCTCTGTAAAACTCGTTTGAGCCACCGCGTTGCAGACGTTGAAGCGTCGCGGCCAGTTCAGGCTGGCGCAGTACGTCTCCTTCTTTGAATTGATTCCCGCCATTAAGAAAAATCTTGCGGCTGTCTTCGTATTGCGTGAGCTTACGCTCGTTGTCTTTGAGTGTCTGCGCGATGCGATGACTCAACTCGAAGCCTTGCATCGCCAGTTTTCGTGCTGGCTCGATGAGTTGTCTCCAGGTGAACTTGCCGGAGCCATATTTTTTGAGCGCCAGTTCCATCCCGGCGACAGTTCCGGGCACACCTGCCGCGCGATAGCCGACGGTTGACGAACCTTCGCCTTTGATTACATCACCGCGCGCGTCCAGATACATATCGCGCGTGGCAGCCAGCGGCGCGACTTCGCGGTAGTCAATGGTAATCGTCCTGCCGTCGCGAAAACGAATCAACATAAACCCGCCGCCGCCAAGATTACCCGCTTCCGGGTAGACTACGGCAAGCGCAAAAGCCACAGCGATTGCCGCATCAACTGCATTGCCGCCGCGCTTCATCACATCTACCCCGATTTGCGAGGCGAGGCGGCTCGTCGAAGCAACCATCGCATGCGGCGCGCGCACAGGCTCGCGCCATCCGGGAACTGTGTTGCGCGCGACGCTTGCTTGTGAAAACGAAGCGCCGGGAGCGCCAAGCAGCGCAAGCAAAAGGAGTGCGAGTGGGAATCGTTTCATCATCACTTTGATTGTTTTCATTTGTGCTGTTCGAGTTTGTCCCGACCAAAGATGGTAAAGGGAAAATTACTTGCTCTCAAATCCCCTAAAAGAATCTGCCCGGACTGAGCATGTCGTTTGAGTCAAGCTCCTTTTTCACACGGCGCATCAAAGATACATTTGGCTCAACCAAGCCCCACGCGTCAATAGAATTTTTGATTTCCGGCGAAGCCTTTTCGATAAAGAGCGCGCCGTCAGCCGTGCTTGCGCTGGCGCGTAACCTTGCGAGCGAAGCCGCGCACGTCTCCACGTCTTCGCTTGAACTACTCATCACGCGCAATCTTCCATCTGCGATGCCAGCATGCCAGAGCGATGATGAAGAGAACGCTGTCCCGCCATCTGTCATCGCGCTCTCAATGTATGTTCCCAACTCGCTCGGCAGCAGGCTTGCGCGCCAGACTAATTCGTGAGCTTCTTCCAGAGGAAGAGCCGACAGTCCGCGCCAACAGCCTGCATCCTCTTCGAAGACGGAGCAATCGGCAGTCGCCAGATGGTTACGGAGCAAGTTGAGAGTTTGCTTGATTTGATAAGCCACTGTCTCAGACATTCCAGCGTATCGGATGAGCAGCGACGGATACGCTCGGTCGTTGGCAACGGCAAGCCGTTCGGCTACGCCGGGCGAGAGCAATTCGACGGCGACGGGCAACAGCCTTGCGCCGAGCGTTGCGCGGGCAAAGGGCAACAGGGAATCAAGCGGCGCGCTTACTATAACAGTCGCGGTTCGTGCGGGTCTTGGCCGCAGCTTGAAGGTTAATTCCAGAATCAGGCAGAGCGTACCATAGCTGCCTGTGAACAGTTTGCAGAGATCGTAGCCTGCGACGTTCTTCACCACGCGCCCGCCCGCTTTGATGGTTCTTCCATCGGCGAGAGCGACGCGCATCCCGATGACAGAACCGCGTGGAGCGCCAAAGCCGTAGCTCTGCGCGCCGCTTTGTCCGGTGGCGACCATTCCGCCGATGGTTGCTCTTCCATCATCCGGCGGGTCAAGCGCCAGCCATTGTCCCCCATGATTAAGCTCTGCGTTGAGCGCATCGAGTGTAACGCCAGCTTCGGCTGTGGCTATGAGGTCGGCGGGTTCATGCTCGATGATGCGCTGCATCCGTCTGGTGCTGACGATGACATCAGCGCGGCTGAGCGCATTTCCAGCATCGAGCCACGTCTCCGCACCCGCCGGAACCACTGCCCAGCCACAGCTTGCCGCAAGACGCAACACTTCGCACGCTTCACCAGCAGAAGCGGGAGCAACCGTGAAACGCGGGGATGAAGTTACATTCGCTTCGCCTACGATCTGGGATAGCAACCGCACTGCAACTTCTGAAGCAGTGGGCAGTGGGTAGTGGGCAGTGGGCAGTGATGGAGTGGCAGCGGTTTTGACTCCTGAAGGTAAAGCGTCAACGCTCTGCGCTAAGGATTTAACTGCCCATTGCCCGCTGTCTACAGCCCACTTCTCATCTCGCACTGCCCACTGTTTCCCCGCTTCACTACAGGTGCGGGGAGTCGGAATAATCTTGCCGGGATTGCAGAGTCCAGTGGGATCGAAAGCCGCGCGCACGCGAAGCATGACGTCCATGTCGTCTGCGTTGAAGATGAGCGGCAGGTAGTCGCTCTTATCCAATCCGACGCCGTGCTCGCCGGTAATCGTTCCGCCTGCGCGAACGCACGTCTCCATAATCTCGCGCCCGGCTTCTTTGACGCGCATGACCTCATCGGGTTGACGCGAGTCGAAGCAGATGACCGGATGCAGATTGCCGTCGCCTGCGTGAAAGAGATTGGCGAGGCGCAGATTGTATTTCGCGCCGATGCTGTAAATATTTGCGAGCACTTGCGGAAGACGCGAGCGGGGGACGACGGCGTCCTGCAACATCAAATCAGGCGAGATGCGACCCATCGCGCCAAACGCTCCTTTGCGTGCCGCCCAGAACTTCTTGCGCTCCGTTTCATCTCCGGCGAGACGCACGTTGCGCGCGCCGTACTGGCGGCAGAGACTTTCAGCCCGAGCGGCTTCTTCGTCTAAACCGGCTTCCAATCCATCAAGCTCTATCAAAAGTGCTGCTTCTGCATCCAGCGGCAAGCCAGCCGCAAACACACTCGCTTCAACCGCGCGAATCGTTGCGCCGTCAACCATCTCCAGCGCCGCCGGAATCAACCCGGCAGCGATGATGGCCGAAACAGCACGGCTCGCATCATCAACCTTCGAGAAGTCCGCAAGCAGCGTTCTGATAGCCGATGGAAGCGGAACGAGACGCAGGGTCGCTTCGGTGACGATGCCAAACGTACCTTCAGAGCCGACGAAGATGCCGCGCAGATCGTAGCCAGTCGCGTCAGTTCCTGGGTTACTGCCAAGTTCAATAATCTCGCCTCCGGCCAGCACGACGCGGACTGAGAGTACGTGGTCAACCGTCACCCCGTACTTGAGGCAATGAATGCCGCCTGCATTCTCTGCGATGTTGCCGCCGATGGTGCAGGTCATCTGGCTCGAAGGGTCTGGGACGTAATGCAGGCCGTAGGGCGCGGCTGCGCGCGACAGATGGGCGTTGACCATGCCGGTTTCAACGCGCGCGAGACAGTTCTCAGCATCGAGCTTGAGCAGGCGGCGCATTCGCGCCAGTTCAATGATGACGCCCCGGTTGACGGCCAGCGCGCCGCCTGACAGCCCTGTGCCCGCGCCGCGCGGGGCAAACGACACGCCCTCGCGCGCCAGCACGCGTAGAATCTCCGCGACTTCTTCGGTGGAATCAGGAAAGACGACGGCGCGCGGTGGATACTTGTGCTGCGGCAGCCCGTCGCACTCGAAGACTAGCAACTCGTCAGGCTCGGTTAGCACGGCCTCGCGCCCGACCACCGCGCGCAGGTTTTCAATTAAGGTATCCAAAGTTTGCTAAATCGAAGAAGAGAAGAACTAGACGGGTTATATCCAGACGTTATCTTGCGCGGTCAAAACACCACCCGCATCGCCCGTATTAATCGTGCCCGCAGGTTCGACGAGCATTACTTTGCACTCATTCTCAGCGATAGGCTTATGCTCGACGCCCTTTGAAACGACAAACATCTCTCCGGCGTTGAGATTAACTCGACCGTCGCGAAATTCAATGACCATCTCGCCTTCGAGAACGATGAAGACCTCATCCGTGTCCGCGTGGCTGTGCCAGACAAACTCGCCCTGAAACTTAGCCAGCTTGAAATGGTAATCATTCATCACGGCGATAATCTTCGGAGACCAGTGCTCTGAGAACTTAGCGAGCTTTTCGTTAAGATTGAGGGCGCTATATTCCATCACATCCCTTTCTTAAGGCTTGCTGAAAGTAAGCATCATTATAATGTAGGGGCAATTATCCTGTCGCGCGACATTTTCTATCTTGATCGGGTAGAGAGAATGAGTTCGCCTCTTAATAAAGAGTGCAGGAAAGACGAGTCATCTATTCGTCTGGTGGTGTTTGAACTGCGCGTCGTCGGCTCAGCTTGTAAGCGAAATAGACCAACAGTCCGAGAGCCGCAGCGATTCCCGCATCGCGCGCCTGGGGTAAGGTGCTATTCGAGAGCAACCATCCGGCCAGCAAGAGCGCGGCAATCGACACAATAATGCCCGCAGGAGCCTTGAATCTGGCCGGTGGAGCATTTCCCGAATAACGAAACTTCGGCAGGGCAGCGCAGGTCGCCGCGTAAGTCAAGAGTCTGGCAATCGCACTAATCGCCAGCGAGTAGATAAACGGCGCTGAGAGCGCCAGTGCCAGCATCACGGCAGCTGAAAGAAGAATTGCGAAATGGGGCGTATGAAATCGCCTGTGCGTGGAAGCGAGAAGGCGCGGAAGCTGCTTTTGTTCAGCCATCGCAAAGGGAATCCGCGATCCGGCGAGAATCAGCAAACTCAGATTCCCGATGATTGAAATCATGGCTCCAGTCAGGATAACAAAAGCTCCCGCTGTCCCCATGAAATTGTTGCTCGCATCAACCAGCGGCCTTTTAGAGGAAGCCAGACCGGGCAGCGTCCCGATTGAGACGAACTGAATCAAAATGTAGAGCGTGGCTATCAAGCCGATTGCGGTCAAGAGCGCGAACGGAATGTTGCGCTGCGGATTCTGCACTTCACCCGCAGGGATAACGGCCATCTCGAAACCAGTGAAGGCGTAAATCAAAAGCAGGACTGACGTCGAGAAATTGCTGTAGCTTGGCTGAGCGGCAAATGAGAAGTTCCCTGAATTGATGAAAAATAGGCCGACTGCGATGAAGAGAACCAGCGGAATCAGCTTGCCAATAGTGAAGAGATTCCCGAAAACTGTCGCCTTGCGAACACCCACGATATTGACAATGGTGAGCGAGACGACGACAGCCGTGATGATTAACGAGCGCCACGGCTCAGCGCCTGCCGCAGGCCAGAAGAAACCCAGATACCCGACGAGCAGATTAATGTTGGCGGCAAAGGCCGTGATGCGCGCCAGCCATTGCAGCCATCCGACCTCGAATCCGACGAGCGGGCCGAAGGCTTCGCGCGCGTAAAGATACGGGCCACCCGTCGCGTCGAAACGGCTGCCAACTTCTGCAAAGCACAGAATGATGAGCGTGACGACGAGCGCGCAAACCACAAAAGCGATCAGACTGTAGCTGCCGATTTTGCCGAAGACTTCTGACGGCAAACCGAAGATGCCCGCGCCGATGATGCCGTTGATGACGACGGCCACTAAATCCCACCTGCGTATTCCTCTGACCAGACCTTCACGCGTTGGTTGCTCCATACCATGCCTTATAATCTAAAACAGGAAGTGTGACAATAAGGATTTGCGATAATCCGTAATTTCTTGATGGGCCAGCCCACAGGTCTTGATTGATTTCTCAAATGCGCTCATTATTGGAAGCGCTTCTCCAGTCATTACTATCTCCTGAAACCAGCGGAAAGGATCAACCCGGCATGGCCCTTAAATCTTTCGGCATAACTCTTCTCGTCTGTCTGTTTTTATCGCTGACCGCAACCTCCCCGGCGCAGAATGGAAATTTAACTCTGACTCCCGACCCGGCCTTGCAGGAATTGGTCAACGAAGCTGCGCGGGCGACGCTTGAGAAGTACAAAGACAAAAAACTTGAGGAGAGCAATCTGGCAATCACGCTGATTGACCTCAGCGACCCGCAGCGTCCCCTTCAGGCCAGCTTCCGCGGGGACGAGCGGATTTATCCGGCGAGCGTGGTCAAGATGTTTTACCTCGCGATGGCTCATCGTCTGCTCGAAGACGGGAAAATAAAGGAGACGGACGAACTGCGGCGCGCTCTCAAAGATATGATCGTTGATTCCTCAAACGACGCGACGAGCTTTGTGCTGGACGTCATCACGGGCACGACGAGTGGGCCGGAACTCAAAGGGGCTGAACTGAAAAAGTGGGCGGAGAAGAGAAACGCCGTCAATCGCTACTTCTCAGGCCTGGGCTACACGAATATCAACGTCAACCAGAAAACCTATTGCGAAGGCCCGTATGGTCGTGAGCAATTGTTTCGCGGCACGAAGGGCGAGAATCGAAATAAGCTGACGACCGATGCGACGGCACGCCTGCTCGCAGAGATTGCGACCACTCGCGCGGTGACTCCTGCTCGCAGCAAGGCGATGATGGATTTGATGAAACGCGATTATTCAGGCAAGAGCAATGATACGGACGATCAGGCGCATGGCTTTACGGCGATTGCTCTTTCTCCCGGCGCGCGTCTCTGGTCGAAGGCTGGCTGGACTAGCACCACGCGACACGACGCTGCTTACATCGAGATGCCCGGCGGTGCGCGCTTCGTCCTCGTCACCTTCACTACGGATCACTCAAGCGAGCGCGAGATTATCCCAACCGTCGCGCGCATCATCATCGAGCGCATGAACAAGCGATGACTGTCCAGATATGTTGCCCCTCTTCAGGTAATTCAATTGCGGTGATAGCCTGGGGTCTGAAATCTCATGGCCGTTGATTTGTCCCTTTATCATAGTCCTCTTACCGATCTCTTTGCGAGACCTGCGACAAGAAAAGAGTGGGAGCAGTTTCGTCTGAGCGAAGAGCAGGTGGAGTTTTATCTTGAGCATGGCTTTGTCGCAGGAGTCAGGATGCTGGACGAGCGGCAGGTGACGGCGCTCCGAGAGGAACTGGCGGAGCTTGCGGACTCAAAGCATCCGGCGCATCAATTATTTTACGCGTACAACTCGAACGAATCGTCCGACCCGGCAAAAGTTCTCTTTCATGCGCTCGGAGCGTGGCGCATCACGCCAGGATTTCATGACGTGTTGTGGAACCCTGCGTTCCTCTTTCCAGCCTCACAACTGCTCGGTGGTGCGGTGCGCTTCTGGCACGACCAGCTTTTCTGCAAGCCAGCGCAGCACGGAGGCATTGTGGCGTGGCATCAAGACTATTCTTACTGGACGAGGACCCAGCCCCTCGCGCATCTCTCCTGCTGGATCGGGTTGGACGATGCGACGCGCGAGAACGGCTGCGTGCATTACGTTCCGGGCAGCCATCGCTGGAATCTGCTGCCCATCACCGGACTCTCCCGTGAGATGGACGCCATCAAAAGCGTGCTGACAATTGAACAGAAACGAGAGTTTAAGCCTGTCGCCATCGAGTTGAAGAAAGGTGAGGCCGCCTTTCATCATCCGCTGATGGTTCATGGCTCTTTTGAGAATCGCACGGCAGGGGAGCGCCGCGCAGTCGTCATCAATGTTTTTCGTGATGGTGTGGTTTCAGCTTCCAACCAACCACCGCTCGAAGGTGTGCCGCCGATTCCACAGGGGGAGAGAATGGATGGTCAATTCTTCCCTTTATTGTTCGATCCCGCCACAGTGCTTCATTAAACTGCGTAGCGCCAGTCAGTAAATCGACATTTCATTATGCTCCGAAGTCAGCATCCTGTAGTCGCGGAACTTTTCCGGTCGTAGAGTGTCTAACTAAACCAACAAGCTGAATTGATGATGATTGCCGGTAAAAGCTTGATGCTGGCAAGGGGGGCTTGTCAGTCTGGTTGGGCGAAGGATGAAAACGAGAGAGGTGATAGTTATGAGCGCAGAGAAGCTAATGAAGAAAGCTGTGCCTTACATCAACGTCACACCGCTGATAGATGTCCTGCTGGTGCTGCTAATTATTTTCATGGTGGTGACGCCGACGAAGCCGAGCCGCTTTAAGGCGCTCATTCCTGAGCCTCCCCAGCCAACACAAGGCCCGCCTCCCGAAGGCGATAAATTGACGCTCGTCGTCACGATTAAACAGGACGGCGTGCTTGAGTTGAATAAAAACGGCGACGTGGGGTCGGTCAATGATACAGGTAAGTTAAGCGCAGCGCTGTCTGAGCTTTTTCGAAAACGGATGGAGAGCCATGTGTACAGGTACGATTTGAAGGACAGGATTGATCTTCCAGAAGAGAAACGAATCCAGCGCACCGTCTTCATCAAAGCGCCGAGGTCAATCGCTTATGGCGAAGTCGCCAAAGTGATAGACGGAATCCGTGGCGCGGGAGCCGAGCCTGTCGGACTACAGATTGACGAATTGGATTAAAGAGGGAGACGCCGTCACCTGTAGTCGCCCGGTGGTGGCACGCCATATCCCGGCGGCGGTGGCGGCATGCTGGTGTGGTAGCCCTTACGTTTTTCAAACATCGGGACTCCGACCAGCCCACCGATGATTGAAAATCCAAAAATCATCACAGCTCCTGCCAGACCGGATAGAGCAAAAAATGCTCCGGCGCTGATCTTCTCAGGCTGCTGGTTGGCGACCATCTGAATGTAGTCGCCGTGAATAGCATAGGCGATGGGTGTGTCCAGCACCAGATAGATAAGCGCGCCGATCGCTCCGGCAATCACGCCCATGACTGCGCCCTCGCCCGTTCTGACAGGAACGGGAGAGCGCTTGATATATAAATTCGACGCGACAGCCCCTCCGATAAAAGCCCACACCACGCAAAAGAAGCTGAAAATGACAAAAACATCCGGCGATAGAAAACCCGCGAAGAGAGAGAGGATTCCAGCGATTACACCGCCGATTAGTCCCGGAACGAATTTGCCGGGACGCGTCCCCGTCTGCTGTCCATAATTCATCTGTGGTGGCGAGCCATAAGCAGGGGGAGACGTTAGGCGCGCCGGGGGTTGCCAGCCTGTTTGCGGTGGCGGAGTCGTCGCGGATGGAGGCTGCGCTGTCTGAGCGCCGCCGGGCGGAATAATCATCGTCGCCTGCGGGTCATAAGATTTTTCGGCGACGAGAGGCGTCCCGTCATTCGTGCAATAGGTTTGCGAGTCGTCTAGATTCAGGCCGCATGTCGGACAGCGTTTCATTTCGAGTCTCCGGTCGTAACTGTTCAAAAGCGAACTTCCATGAAGATTATGCCATGGCGATGCAAAGTACAATATAGCTATGGCCGTTGACAAGGGTCGCCTGAAAAACTATTTGAGACAAAAGGAAAGCGGCAAAGCCATTTGGTTGGCCTCGCCGCTCTCTTTTCTCACATTTAAGGAGACGTGCCAGATGCCTCACTTCATCCGGCACTTAAACGGACACATTCAGCATCCGTCAATTGGCGCGGATTTTAAGGTGCGCCGAACCCTGCGTCAATCCAAATTATTTTGCAATATAGGCAAGCCGCGAAGCAAAACGTATGACGCAAAGTTCCGGTCTATTGTCTTAATGATTTGCTCGCCAGCGGCGAAAGGTGAGCGCCCATGACATCAGCATGTAATAGAGCGGAAACGACAGGGAGACGAGAATCAGCCATCTGGAATCATTAGGCCAGCGCGCCAGAATCATCAGGAGCGTTGCGACCCAGGCGGCTGCCAGTAGATTCGTCAAACGACTGTAAGGCGTGCGCTGCGATGGGTAGAGATAGCGCCAGGGAACGAATGTCAGCAATGAAAGCGCGATGATGAGAGCAAGCGACACCCACGCGGGCGGTCGCAGCAGGTAAAGATAAAAGGCGACGATATTCCAGTATGAAGGAAAGCCTAGAAAGAAACCGTCGTCAGTTTTGGCGTTGACCTGCGAAAACCCGTAAGCGCTGGCGACGAGCGGCAGCAGCAGCCACCAGCTTTGCGCGCCCGTCAGAATCTCCGCGCGCCAGATGAGGAGCAGGGGAAGCGAGGTGTAGGTTTGAAAATCAATCAGGTCGTCAAGCCTGCGTCCATCAAAGCCCGGCGCGAATTCTTTGACGCGTGCGCGGCGTGCAAGCCACCCATCAGTCGAGTCAATCAGCGTTGCCAGTAGCATCAGCCCGAGCGCCGCGCGAAACGACGCCTCTCCGCCACGCACGATGAGGACGGCGATGCCGGCGGCTGCCACCAGCCCCAGAGCCGTGTACAGGTGAACACACCAAGCAAGAATCCTTCTAAGCTTCATGGATAAGAGTTTAACGTAAGCACAGGAATCTGAGAGTCGCTGAGTTGAAAATTATGAGCGAATGTCTATCTATGCGGATAGACAAGCTATCTCATCGGATAGAATTTCGCTACCTCGTTTGGGAAAGTCCTGACAGGCGAACGTACTCCTTCATCGAAGGCTAAGCTAAAGGCTTTCAGTAGTTTCACTCCACTAGCGCACCTTCTCGCCGCTATCTCAAACCTTCTGGCACGTCGTTCGCTCTATGTAGGAACTGTCCAGCGGTTCTACTGGACAGGAATCATCGGATAGCAAACATAAAGAGTCAGCGGCAAGCGATTGATTAAGAGATACGCTCGCACTGAAGAAAAATAATCCGGCAGCCGGTCGAAAGAGCGACCGCCGCCCAACAGAAGACACAAAGGAGTTCATGATGAAAAAGAAAATTTATAGCACGTTCGCAATGCTGAGCCTCTCACTTTTGATGGCGGTCGTCTCCGTTCAAGCACAATCAAGTGGCAAGCTTGAAGTCAACATCCCGTTCGAGTTTCAAATCGGAAGCCAGACGCTTCCGGCTGGCGAGTACAGCATCAAGCGCCTGACGCAGAATTCAGTACTCGTCCGAAGCGCAGACGGCCAGCGACGCGCGATTGCTCAAACGCCCAAAACGATCACGGCAGACGAAAACGGGAAACAGGAAAAGCTGGTCTTCAATCAATACGGCAACCAGTATTTCCTCGCGCAGGTCTGGATGGTCAGGGGCAGCGACGGGCGCGAGTTGTATAAATCGGACGCAGAGCAACAGGCGGCCAGAGAACAAACAGTAGCGAATGGCGGCGCGAAGTCTCAAAAGGTAGAGGTCGCCGCCAGAGCGCGGTAAACAAAAAGTCTCCCACGATGCCCGGCAGTCTCAAACTCCTCGGCCCTTACCGAACATAAAGGTCGAGCCGGGCACGTCGGCAAAACGGCAGCCTTGTAAATCACAGGGCTGCCGTTTTTGCTTTTTTAGAAACCCTCTTCCGCCATTCGTCAATCAGCGATTATTATCTATAATCTCATCATCAACCAACATTCGGTTCATTCAAACAAAGGGGGGAAGTGGTAGTGCAACTCAAGAAACTGAGCGAACAGACAATCGTCATCACGGGCGCTTCAAGCGGGATCGGTTTGGTGACGGCAAGAATGGCCGCGCAACAGGGAGCAAAACTCGTCCTCGCGGCGCGGAGTGAAGATGCGCTTCGCCAGTTACGTGATGAGATTACAGCGGCGGGCGGCGAGGCCACAACGGTCGTCGCAGATGTCGGGCAGGAACAGGATGTCCGGCGCATTGCGGACGCCGCCATTCAGAACTTCGGGGGATTCGATACGTGGGTCAACAATGCGGGCGTTTCAATCTACGGGCGCGTGCTGGACGTTTCGATGGACGACCATCGCCAGCTTTTTGAAACGAACTACTGGGGATTGGTTCACGGCTCACGAGTCGCCGCCGAGCATTTGCGGAC
The DNA here is from genome assembly GCA_963811065.1 of uncultured Acidobacteriota bacterium. Classification (GTDB taxonomy): domain Bacteria; phylum Acidobacteriota; class Blastocatellia; order Pyrinomonadales; family Pyrinomonadaceae; genus QHXM01. The sequence continues at coordinate 248,652 of CAWEPR010000001.1, read as the reverse complement.
ACGCGGCGGCGCAATCGTCAACGTCGGAAGCTCGCTATCTGATCGCGCCATCCCGCTTCAGGGAACTTACTGCGCTTCGAAGCACGCGGTTAAAGGCTACACGGATGCGCTCAGGATGGAACTGGAAGAGGAAGGCGCTCCTATCTCCGTCACACTCATCAAGCCGAGCGCGATTGATACGCCTTACAAGGATCACGCCAAAAACTATCTGCCTGTCGAGCCGCAGAATCCGCCGCCGGTTTATGCGCCGGAGACTGTAGCGGAAGCGATTCTCTACAGCGCGGAGCACCCCGAACGTGATGTCTACGTCGGCGCGGGCGGCAAGGCTATTTCCGTCAGCGGCAAATACGCGCCACGACTGACGGACAAGGTGATGGAAGCCGCGCTCTTTGACATACAGCAGACTGAAGAGCCATCGCCCGCAGGTCGGAAAGACGGACTGTATGATGCATCCGAAGATTTAAGAGAGCGTGGCGGCTATGACGGCCACGTCGCAGAGAGCAGCCTGTATACGAAAGCAACGCTGCATCCGCTTATCACGGGCGCGCTCCTCCTTGGCTCGGGCCTTGCGCTCGCTGCCTGGTGGCGCACGAATAGCTGGAGCAATGGTCAGGTGCAGGATTAACGCCGGAGTTGGGTGGATGTGGTGAAAAGGGAATCAAGGTTCGTCGTACAGGAACATCATGCCAGTCGTCTACACTGGGATTTCCGTTTGGAGATTGGCGGCGTGTTAAAGAGTTGGGCTGTTCCGAAAGGGCCGTCGCTCGATCCGGGCATGAAGAGGCTGGCTGTGGAGGTGGGAGATCATGCGGTCTCCTACCTCACGTTCACAGGCGAAATCAATGAGGGGCATTACGGCGCTGGGCAGGTTTATCGGTGGGACATCAGGACGTTTGAAATGACGGAAGGGACTCCGGTTGAAAGCTGGAGCAAAGGCTCTCTGCGATTTCAACTGTCTGGCGAACGATTGAAGGGCGAGTGGCGGCTGTTTAAGATGAAAGGTCGCGCAGAGAAGGGAAAACCTTTGTGGCTGTTGCAGAAGCTCAAGGATGAGTTTGCCGTTTCAGGCCACACGGCGGAGATGATTGGAGAAAGCGCGACGAAAAAACCGAAGAGTGACCAGAAGAAGAAATAGGTCGCACCACAGTATTCAACTGAAAGCAGGAGTAAGCCATGAGTACATCAGCGAAACAAAAGGAGAAGAGTGCGGGGTCAGAGCGGCGTCGCAGTCGAGTCTCCCGGAAAGATCAAATCATCGCGCTTTATCTTTCGGGGATGAACGAAATTGAAGACCTCGCCATTATTACAGGCGCGCGTCCCAGCTACGTCGGCTCTGTGCTGCAAGAGTCCGGGCTGGTGAAAGATTACTTCGACCTCTACACCTCGACGGCTCATCCGATGAACGTCTATTCCAAGTTCTTCGCCAACAAGCTCGGCTTCAAGGATGAGGAGACCGCTCGCCAGAGCGTTGAGTTGATTGACCGGCTCTACCGGCAGTTCGAGTTCGCGCAGGATCGCGCAGGGCAGCATCACGCTCTTTCGATGGCGCTTGTCATGTTCGACCGCGCGCGTTGGACGGGCAAGGGGCGAGAGGCGGACATCTTTCGCCAATGGATGCTCGCCCGGCTCAACGAGGCGGAGTTGTCTAATGAAGAAGTCGCGGAAGATGAGGATGAAGAAGCGTTGGAAGGTTCTTGAGATTTTAAATTCGAGCAGACGGGGAAGGTGAAAAGCGATGGCAAATACCGGTAAGCGAAAGCCTGCGAAGAGTAGTAAACAAAACAAGGGCAGCGGGGCGAGGAAGTCGGCGGCAAAAAGTGTTAAGGGCGCGGGCGCAGGTAAAAGGAGCGCCGAAGCTCTTACACAGCAGCAGCCGAAGTCGCCGATGCCGCCACAGCATCAGAAGAAGCCGGGGATAGAGTCTAAGCTTAGGCCGAGGCCGGAATACGAAGCACCGCTCTACAAGGGCTCAGGCAAGCTGCTCGGCAAAGTCGCGCTGATTACGGGCGGCGATTCCGGCATCGGGCGTGCTGTTGCGGTTCTCTACGCGCGAGAGGGCGCAGATGTGGCGATTGTCTACCTGAAGGTGGAGCAATCGGACGCAGAAGAGACACAGCAGGCCGTCGAAGCTGAAGGCAGGCGCGCGCTGCTGATTCCGGGAGATGTCAGAGAGGCTGCGTTTTGTCGGCAGGCAGTCAGGCAAACCGTTCGTGAGTTTGGCAAACTAGATATTCTGGTGAACAACGCGGCCTTCCAGCAGGGGCAGGAATCGCTCGAAGATGTTTCGGATGAGCAGTGGGACAGAACTTTCAAGACGAACATCTACGGCTATTTCTACATGGCGAAAGCGGCGCTCGCGCACTTGCAGAAGAGAAGCTGCATCGTCAACACAGGCTCGATCACAGGGCTGGAAGGCCACAAGGAACTGCTCGACTATTCCGCGACGAAGGGCGCGATTCACGCCTTCACCAAATCTCTCGCGCAGAATCTGGTAGAGAAGGGCATTCGTGTCAACTGCGTCGCTCCCGGCCCGGTCTGGACGCCGCTCAACCCGTCAGACAAGCCAGCCAAAGAGGTTGCGAAGTTTGGCGCAGATACGCCGATGAAGCGTCCCGCGCAACCCGAAGAGATCGCGCCAGCTTTTGTCTTCTTCGCTTCCGAAGCAGATTCGAGCTATGTGACGGGCGAGGTGCTCACGCTGCTTGGCGGCGACACGACTGCCGGATGAGATTTGCATTCACACGTTGTCGTGAGAAAAGAAGTCAGACGAACTGCGAAAGGACACGAAGCAAAACGAGAGACCCTGTTGTCAATTGTCTTTAACCAGCACACTCGACAGGCTTGCTGTCACGGCACGCAGCTCACTGATTTCGACCGGCTTGACCACATGCATCTGGTAACCGGCGGTGAGGGCCTTCATCCGATCCTCGATGCGCGCCAACGCCGTCAGTGCAATCGCCGGTATCCTTCTCCCAGTTTGCAACTCACCTACCCGGATGTGCTTAATTAATTGATAGCCATCCATCTCAGGCATGCTAATGTCGGCGATCAGCACCTCCGGCAGCCATGTTTCCATTTGTGCCAGTGCTCCGGCGGCAGAAGTATCAATCTTGACTATTGCGCCACAAAGCTCAAAGGCTGCTTTGATCATCTCACACGTATCGAGTTCATCGTCCACTACCAAAATCTTCAACCCGGCAAGCTCAGGCGGACATTCGAGGGTTGTGTCATTGTGTGTCGCACTTTCGTTCAGTTCTGCGCTACCCGCATCATTTTTCACACTCGCGCTGGGAAGTGAGAGGGTAAATGTCGAGCCTTGATCCTCGCCGGGACTTTCTACTCGAACCGTGCCGCCGTGCAACTCGACGATGGATTTGGCAATGGCCAGTCCCATCCCCAGCCCGCCGAAGGCGCGCGTGATGGAACTGTCCGCCTGCGTGAAGCGATCAAAAACACGTGACAGGAACTCCGGCTTGATCCCCTGGCCGCTATCACTCACCGTCACTTCCACATTGGAATCAACCTGCTCAAGCTGCACTTGCACACGCCCGCCCGCAGGTGTGAACTTGACGGCGTTCGAGAGTAGATTCCAGACCACCTGCTGGATTCGCTCGTAATCACCGTTGATCGGGCTGACGCTCGGATCAGTAATAATCTGGAGGCGAATATTCTTGGCTTGGGCTGCCAGCCTGATTGCCTCAACCGCGCTATTGATAATGGAAGAGGCGTCTAACAGCTTAACCTTCAAGTGCATTTTCCCGCTGATGATCTTGGAGACATCGAGGAGGTCTTCGACGAGCTGCGCCTGAGATTGCGCGTTGCGCTCAATTGTATCCATCGCTTTGCCGATGGCTGTCTTGTCAAGCATCCCTTCGCGCAGCATCCGTAGCCAGCCGATGATGGACGTCAGAGGCGTGCGAAGCTCATGCGAGATGGTCGCCAGAAATTCATCCTTGCGGCGGTTTGCCTCTTCGGCCTCACTTTTGGCCTCCTGTGCCTCCCGGAGTGCCTCCTGTAATCGGATGTCAGCCCTCTTCCGTTCGGTAATATCGCGCGCGATCTTCGAAGCTCCGATGATCTGGCCGTCGCTCTGCCTAATAGGTGAGACGGTTAGGGAGATATTAATCTGCTCACCGTCCTTTCTGACCCGCACGGTCTCATAGTGCTCCATCCGCTCGCCCCTCCTGAGGCGCGCCAGGATGGCAGGCTCTTCGTCCAGATGATCCGGCGGAATCAACAGCGAAATCGGCTTGCCGATCATTTCTTCCGCCATGTAGCCGAAGATGCGTTCCGCCCCTTTGTTCCAACTTGTGATAATGCCATCAAGCGTCTTGCTGATGATGGCGTCGTCTGCCGACTCGATGACAGCGGCCAGCCAGTACGGGGCGATCTCGGGTCTCGGAAATTGTTTGGCCCACTCCGGGGCGATTTTATTGTCAGACATTGATAGGCATGGGTGAGCTAGAATAGGGGGGCAACTTTCGGGGGATGGTACAGCCAGATAAATTATATAGCGTCAAATCAAAATATTACCACCAATTTCTCACACACCAGCTCAAAGCCTCGCGTTTTCTCTATCCACAAAACGGTCAAACAGCAGTCTCGTAATCAGATATCATAATGTTTTTCAGCAACTCACTTTATTCTAATGGTTGAATATCAAGCATAGAGCCACTTGATTAAAATTGGAAGGGTGAAGTTTATTATGCATTAAGCGTTAAAAGCATTTTGCGATAGCCGAATTGTTTAGCAGTTTTAATACGATGGCAGTTACAGCACCGAACCTCGCATTTTTGTATCTCAGCATGAATTGTTGCCCAGCTACAGCCATGGCTAATCATATTGCAAATTGAGTCATGCTTGCTTCCCTTTACATGGTCGAATTCCAAAACCACTGGATTAGCCTCTCCACAATCAACACAAGGATATTGGCGTAAGTAAGAAATAATCAAACTGATTATACGTGTCTCTTCTGCTCTGCGGCGTAGAGCAACATTTTCCACATGACGGGTTTTATTTTTGTGATACCAGTTACGCTGCATGTCTCGTTTACACGTGCGGCATTGTGCTTGTAAGCCATCATGACGGGATTGATGCCGTCCAAACTCACTGACACTTTTCTCAATTGAACATGAATGACAGCGTTTGGTTTGTTCCATTTTGAAGCCTATTAGAAGTAAAAAAGGGCATCGCCATGGATGCCCCTAGTTAAATTGAAATGAGCCGGACTGGGCTCGAACCAGTGACCCGCTGATTACCTACCACCTCGGCTTTCGCCGCCCCTGTTGAGTTCGTGGTCTGGACTATCCCTTCACCATATCCCTTACAGGATTTAGGTGGGCACCGTCTAGTCTCTACACCTTCTCTGGCGAGCCAGAGCTTGGCTCGGGATTACCATCGCCCGAAGGCGGAAGGGTTCCCCGATTTTGATGCCTGTTCACCCGGCTGTTTCCAGACGAGGCTCCCATATTAAGAGTCAGCTGCTCTACCAACTGAGCTACCGGCCCGCGTAGCGGGGGAAATTATACGTGGCTTAAATGAAGTGTCAAGCGCAGGCGAACCGTACCGGTCGTTAATACTCAAAAGGATTGCAACAAAGCTGTGCGCATAGCTTCGGCAGATGGCCAACGCTGGGCGACGTCTTTGGCGAGGGCGCGCTCGATGACCTGCGCGACAGAGTCTGGGATTTCTGGGACGCGGTGGCGGATGGGGATGATGGGTTTCTCGAAAATGGATTTGACGGTTTCGGCGACGTTGGCGCGCGGTGAAAGGTCTAAAGCGATCGCGCCTGTCAGGAGGCTGTAGGCCGTCATGCCCATCGCATAGATATCTGAACCGGGCCGCACATTGCGAAAGTCCCTGATTTGTTCAGGCGGCATGTAGGCGAACGTGCCTGCCACGTCGCCCGCCATCGTCACGCCGCTCATGCCAGTTTGCGTAAAACTCTTAGCGAGGCCAAAGTCGGTGAGCTTGCTAGTGAAGTTAGGCCACGTGCCTGAGACGAGAATGTTTTGATCCTTGATATCGCGGTGAATGTAACCCTTGGTATGCGCGTACTGGAGCGCATCGAGCGACTGCGAGATGATCTTGACTGCTTCCTGATAGGGAAGTCGTCCGCCGCGCGCGTCGGCGAGCCTGGCGGCGTCAGCCCCTTCGACAAATTCTGTGATGAGATACACCACACCCTTATTTGTGCCGCGATCTATGAAGCGAACGATGTGCGGGTGTTGCAATGCGGCGGCGACATCAATCTCGCGCATGAAGCGACGAAGCGCCTGATCGCTGACGGCCACTTCCGGCAACAGTGTTTTAATCGCCACCGCCTCGCCCGTCTGCTAGTTGCGCGCGAGCATGACGCAGCCCATCCCGCCGCGTCCAAGAACCTTTACCATCTCATAGCCGGGAATCGGCTGCGGTTGACGGCGCAACTCGTTGCGGCAGTCTTCGCAAAGAAAAGTCATATGTTCGTCGGGCGAAGCAGCCTCGGCCTGATCTCGCGCACCGCAGTTCAGACATTCGACGATAACGATGGCGGGCTGCGTCGGCGGCAATTCAGGGTGAGCCGGAAACTGGTCGGCGCTGACTTCGACGGCCAGCACGGTTTGGCCTCCCTGAATCCTGTCACCATTGCGCAGATAGGCTTCCTGTACCTTCTGGCCGTTGACGTAAGTTCCGTTGAGTGAGCCGAGGTCGCGCAGGAAGCAGCGCGGAGGAGCAATTTCGAGTATGCAATGATTACGAGAAAAATACCTGTCATCGGGCAGGCAGAGATGCGCCGTGTCGCTTCGTCCGATCAGAAAGGTGTCGTGCTGGTCGAAGACAAAGCTTCGCCCGGCATGCGGACCTGACAAAACTCGTAAAGTAATTTGCATGTTAGAAAGTATGAATTAGGAACGCTGAACGCGGAAGTAAAGAAAATCTGATGTGATTTTCAGTTCATCCATTCCGCGTTCAGCTTGCATCTTTTTCCCTGTGCGGCTAGGGAGTTGACGCGCTCGTCTCCCTATCAATCTCCATGTCGTCGAAGGCGACTTCATTTATTTCGCTGGTATAAAGGCCGACATAGCCTTCCATGTAATTCGCAGTGTCCGTGATGCTCTTGAGAAACTGGCCGTTGACGTACATGCTGAGTTGCGACCCGTTGGTGCGAACCTCGATTTGATTGGAGTTGGTCCCCCCGCGAATCAAGGGTGACTGAGTCCAGTTGACCACGTTCGTGGGTCGCCGTCAACGAAGTGGACGATCTCATACTTCGGATTCGAGCCTGTGTAAATCAAAAATCCGTAGCCTTCGAGATTGCCTTTCCCATTGACCTTCCCATGAGCGATTAATCCATAGCCATACTCCGGCGACTTGCCGTCAACATTGCGCGTCGTCACCTTCACGGCTGCATCCTTGGTCGTGTAGTTGGCGAGGCATTAGAAGTGTTGGTTTGCGGAAACATGAAGACGTAGAGCTTTGGCTTGCCCTTCATGTGATACTCGCCGTCCTGATAAAAACTACCGTATGCCTTCTCTCCGGTCGGCCAATTCTGAGTTGAGAAATCATCCTTCATGACAGTTGAAGGCGTGGAGCTTGTGTTCGGTTCGTGTTTGTTGTCGTAACGGGATTGGTGTTTGTGTTATTCGTGTTAATAACGACCGTGCGATTCGAGTTCTTGTTGCTATCATCCGCAGAGTCTCTGCCGATGATCGAGAGCAGCACGACGATCCCCATGCCCAGTACTATTACTCCGACGTTGCGCCGATAATCCAGGGCTTGGCGCTGGGCTTATGGGTTGCTGGTTGGCCTGGGGCGTGTACGGTGCCGGACTCCAGGCGGGAGACGCCGAGGCGTCTGGGCCTGCGGGGCTGGCGGGTAAAAATTCTGTGGCGGCGGATTGGTGTCGCGCCCCGGACTGTAAGCGAGCGTGGCGTTGGGTCAAATGACGAGGGCGAACCGCCGCCGCCAATGTTGGCCGGTATTAATTTCGCGCCGTCTTCAAGACAGAACAGCAAATCATCGTCAGTGTAAGTGCGATTGCAAGCAGGGCATTGTTTCATCTGTAATCTCGATTCAAAATCTTCGACCCTCTCAAGTCCTGATAACAATCCCGCACCGCCCGCAAAATTTTGTGCCCGCAGGATAGGCGTATGGCAATTGTGGCAGACGACCTGATTAGGGCGCGGGGAGGCATGAACGGTAGAAGCGCTCTGGATGGGAATCCCGCAGCGCCCGCAGAATTTTGTGCCCGCAGAATAATTTGTTCCGCAACGCGAGCATTGGTTGCCGCCCGTGCTGTGGAGCGGCTGTAGAACGACTACCGCTGCCGAAACTGCCCGCCGCGCCGAATCACTGAGCGCCGCCCTGACTCGCCTGTGCGCCATCGCTCACCGGGAAGGAAGACCCGGCCTCCGCAGCGCCCGCAAAATTTAACGCCTGCAGCGAAACGCGAGCCGCATTGGGCACACATCACTACGCCCGGCAAACTGCTGGCAGGGCCACTCATGCTGCCGCCGATGCTCCCGCCGCGCGAAGGCGACAACTGTCCGCCCGAAGGGTGTGGACGCATGACCGCCTGTATAATCTGCTCGGATGAGTCCGGGCGAATCTCTATCACGCGCTCGTCATCCATCTCGCCAGCGCGCGAAACGCGGAGCACGTGACGACCAGCCGCGATGGACTTGAGAATCACGCGGCCAGACCGGCCGATGCTTCCGTGTCTTTCATCATCAACGTAAACTTCCGCGCCGACAGGAGCCATCACGATGACGCGCGAATCAGCCTCTTTCCCGTCCTCGTCCTCGTCTTCATCGCCGGCTGATTTCTCAAACTCTTCAAACCATTCGGCGACCGTGCCGGGACGCTTATCGGCCTCTTTTTCGAGTGCGTGCATGACAGCATGCTCGACCTCTTTCGGAATGTCTGAGCGCAGGCTGCTCAGAGGCGGGGGCTGGTTCATAATTTTCTGCATCACGAGTTGCGTCAGGTCGCCGGAGAAGGGCGGACGCCCGCCCAGCATGTGATAGGCGATGACGCCGAGCGCATAAACGTCTGCGCGGGCATCGAGCTTTGTGTCCATCTGCATCTGTTCGGGAGCCATGTACTCGGGCGTGCCGATGATGCCGCGCGACGCAGGGCCGCTGCCGGAGATGCCGCTCGTATCGGCAATCGCCTGATTGACGATTTTCGCCAGACCGAAATCGCCGACCTTGACGACGCCATCGTCTAACACTGCGGCATTCTTTTTGCGGGGCTGCATGATGAAGATGTTAGCGGGTTTCAAATCGCGGTGGAGGATGCCTTCATCGTGTGCCGCTTCGACACCCGCCGCCACCTGACGCAGCAGATTCAGTGTGCGATGAATGCTCAGAGTTCCTTCACGGCGCAGGAGATGATGAAGCGTCTCGCCCTGAACATACTCCATGACGAGATAGAAGACGCCTTCGGGGCTTTTGCCGAAGTCCGTCACGTCAACGACATTCGTGTGGCGAATAGAGGCGGCTGTCCGCGCCTCGCGCTCAAAGCGTGCGATGGCCTCGCCTTCCTGCATCTCTTCGTCGGAAAGAATGTCAGGGCGAACAGTCTTAACTAGCGACGCGGCGCATGACCAGATTCTGATCGCGCGCGAGATAAACCTGCCCCATCGCGCCGCGACCCAGACGCTTTTCCAGAAGGTAGCGTCCGGCCATGAGCGGCGCGCCAGGCAGCGTCACCTTAGTGTTCGCGCCTTCTTCCGGGCAGACGAGTACCTCGTCATCATAACAGCGTTCGCACCGGGGGCATTCGCGCATAAAGTTGGGGATTCTCCGGCTCTGCACTCATAAAATTGAGCTACTGACACGTTTGCACTCATGCAAAGCCGCCGGTTGTTTGAAAATACGACCGGGGGCGCTTTGCTAAGCGCAGGACTAGAACGCCCCGCTGCGCTCAAATTTGCACAAATTGCGAGGCACGCGCTTGCGCTACCAAAGCCGCGCTCAGTGTGATTTATTGGACCAAAGCGCGAGGGATAAAGTTTGGACACGGCTCTTTTTTTAAGAGCTCAAAAGCCCTGTTGGGTCTGCGTCTACGACGGGAAAGAATAAGGCGTCGCAGGAGTCTGCGTCAATTCGACTGAGACTCCTGCGACGCCCTTCTGTTTTCGGCGAGGATGAATTGAAGTTAGCTGGCGGCCTGAGCCTTGAGCTGTTCCTGCTTGGCGGCTTCCAGCTTCGCGCCCATTTCTTCAATCTGCTCCTGGCTGAAAACTTTTCGCGCATCCTTGAACATCTCGCCTTCTTCTTCCTCGACGTGATGCTCGACGTTTTCTTTAAGGACGGTCAATTTCGCGCCCCAGCTCTCATCGTCCTTCGGCAGTTCTTCCAGCTCGGCCAGAAGCTGCTTGACGACATGGTGCTCTTCGTAAGCTTCGAGCGTGATGTCCTCCGTCTCCTTAGATTCCTTGAGAACAGGATAAAGAATTGTCTCTTCGATTTGCGCATGAACATCCAGCTCCTGCTTGAGTTGTGCAAACAACTCTTCACGGGTCTTGACACCTCGCTCTGTGGTTGGCTCCAGCTTCTCAAAAATACCAGAGACCTTTTTGTGGTCTTCTTTCAAAAGTTCAAATGCGTCCATAAACCGTTCTCCTTCCCCCCATGTTTGATCGTCCTGTAACCACATAATGCACGCTATCGATACGCGCATCGGCCTTCTTAAACTACTTCGGCAAATTTAATGCCAAGTGGGGAGAACGCAGCGCAGAACGGCATCAGGAGTCTGGAAGACAGAAGAAAATTAAACGGCATTCTGCTTCTTTTCTTCTGACTCCTGTATGCTTGATTGGCTTTTTATGCTGCCTGTAAATCTACGCAACATTCGGCGCAGCGCGTGGCTTTCTGCGGAATGGTTGAGAGGCAGTATGGACAATCCTTGGTCGTCACTTCCGTCTCCTGTTTGCTCTTTAATCTGTTGACCGACGCACAATCAGGAAGACGACGAAAGCAACAATCAGAAAAGTGATGACGTCGTTGATGAGCTGGCCGTAGGCGATGACGGGAACGCCCATCGCTTTGGCTTCAGTAATGAAGTCGGCGTGCCCTTCGTCGTGTCAAGCACGTAGAAGAGGCTGGTGAAATCAACTTTGCCGAGAATTTGTCCGATGGGTGGCATGATGACGCCATCCACGAGTGTCGTCACAATCTTGCCGAAAGCGGCGGCGAGGATGACGGCGACCGCAAGGTCCATCACGTTTCCGCGTTTGATAAACTCTCTGAACTCTTTGAGCATTCTTATCTCTCCTTTCGGGGTAGCAGGGTTGCGCTTCTTCTTTCGCCGCTTGCCGTTTGTCCATCAATTCCTTCGCAGTTTTATCTATGATCTTGATGCTGGGGCTTTCACCGACCGGGATGACGGCGACCGTGAAGTCAGAGCAGTCAAGCAAGCGAGTACGAAATTTCGTGCGCCATGAGTTGGAAAGTTTGAGGACAGTTGCTATCCCTGTCACAAACTCGTCAATCGTCTGCCACTTGAAAGATTTATCGTAACCGATCCAGACAGTGAAGACGCGGCCATCGAGCACGTCGAGTGAAATTGATCGCACGCCCTCGAATGCCGTCTTGTCAATCCCCGATTCATAATCGGGAAAGATGTTAAAGGAGATAACGCCAAACTCGTCGGCATGTCTGACCTGTAATTTCGGCAGACGCGACTTTATCTGCTCGACGGTCATCCCGACGCGAAAGCCGCGCAACTCCGGGGCTGAAGGTAATTCGGCAAGTTTGACGTCGCATTTGGACTCTTGCCCAATCGCCGCACACGCGCAGGAGAAAATCAGCGTTAAGGTGAAAGCGAGTACTTTGAGGCTCATGCTTAACGACATAAGTGGCGCATCCCGAGTCAAGTTAGAAAGCGAGTGGGAAGAAGTAAGGAGATCAATGAACAGACAGAGTAAAGCAAGCGGGAGAATCCGTAAAGAGAGAATTTGAGCTTGTTGATTTATCCCAACGTGGCCATCTTATCCTGCCGGGTCTGTGTGAATTTGGACGCGAGCGCGTGGAATCTCGGCTTCAATTGCGCGGAGTACGCGTACCGATACGTCGTGCGCGTCCTGAAGATTCATGTCGCGCTCGACTTCCAGATGAAGGTCAATGAATTTTTGTGAGCCTGAGCGGCGCGTTCGCAAATCGTGAAAACCGAGTACGCCTTGAGTTCTGTAGCTGCTGACCACGACCGCAATTTGTTCATCCACGTCGAGCGGCAGCCTGCGATCCATCAGCACGTCAATTGATTCACGTCCAACGATTACGGCAGACCAGAGAATGTAGAAAGCAATTCCGATGGAGATAATCGGGTCTGCCATTTGCCAAGGCGTCAGCCCGACAATCACGAGGGCGAGCAGCGCGCCGAGGTTCGTGAAGATGTCCGTCACATAATGCGTGGCGTCTGCTTGTAGCGCGGGCGACTCCGTCTCGCGGGCGACACGCTTGAGGCGCGCGACGAGAGCGATGCTGACCACGACGGCAATCAGCATTGTCACAACACCGAGCCATTCCGAGCTTGTCTGATTCGGACTAATGATTCGCCGGATGGATTCGCGTATCAGGAAAATCCCGGAAGCCGCGATGACGATAGATTGAAAAAGCCCCGCGAGCGATTCAGCTTTGCCGTGCCCGTAGGTGTGATCTTCGTCGGCTGGACGAGAGGCGGCGCGTACGGCGAAATAGTTGATGATGGAGGCGAAAATGTCCATCGTCGAATCCAGCAAGGAAGCCCAGACGCTGATTGACCCTGTGATGAATCCCGTTGCTAACTTGAGCGCAATCAGAAACGCAGCTGCGAAGATAGAAAGCCGCGCAACGGAAGTCTTCGCCGCTTCTTCGGCCTCCAGCCTCGAAGCCTTATTTTTTACTGAAGTCGCTACCTCGTTTTTCACAAAAGAAATATATCAGGAATGTCTATCTGACGTTCAATGGCTGAGAGCTTCGGGATGTTCGGCGACTTCTTGGATGGCGTGGCTGCGCGTGCGCCACGTGACGACGGCGACGCCGGAGAAGATGAGGGCGGAGGCGAGCCACGTCCGTGAGTTCCATTTCTCGTTGAGAATGAATGGCGCGAGGGCAAACGCGATAAGCGGTTGAAGATAAATGTAAACGGCGACGGTGCTCGGCTCGACGCGAGCGAGCGCCCAAGCGTTCAGATAGTAAGCTCCGACCGTTGGGACAAGAATGATATAGATGATGGCGAGCCAGATGCCCGCTCCGACTTGATTCAACGGCGTGCCCACAAGTGCGTAGCCGCCGATGGGAAGTGTCATGATGCTGCCGAAGATGAAAATCCACGTAATCACAGTCAACGCACCGTAACGCTTGAGCATATCTTTCGAGATCGCGAGATATGCGCCGTAGAAGAGGGAGTTGAGCACGATTAAGAAATTGCCGAAGGCTGTATCGCTCGAAAAATTTCGCTCTGGGTAGAGAAGATAAATAACTCCGGCAGCGGCCAGCGAGATACCAAGCGCTTTACGGAACGTCAGGCGGTCGAAGCCGAGCATGAGACTAACGAGCAAGGTGAAGACCGGGATGGTCGTCCCCAACAGTGTCGCGTTGATGTATGTCGTGAGCGACAGACCTTTGACGAAGAGTAATTGATTAATCACCACACCGAGAAGGGCGTAGATGGCGAAACGCGCGTAATCAGCTTTGCGTATCTTCGGCGGACGGCCAATCGTGTACAGGAGGATGAGGAAGGCGATGGCCGCTCCCGCGACACGTAGTGCGACGATGCCGGTAACCGGCAAAGCCGTCAAAGCGATCTTGCCGAAAATCGGCCATGTGCCGAACATGATCTGGACCGCGATGAGCGCGAGATGCGGTGCGGCACTGCCGCTTTTGATTGTCGCTGTGGGTTTCAAACAATCATCAGGAGCGGGTTCTCAAGTGTTCGCTTGAAGGTCTGGAGAAAACGCGCTCCGGTAGCGCCATCAATGACGCGATGATCGCAGGACATCGTGACGCGCATCATCTGGCGCACAACCATCTTATCGTCACGCACAACGGGCTTTGGGGTGACTGCGCCGACGGCGAGAATCGCCGCTTCGGGCGGATTGATGACGGCAGTGAACTCGTCAATGCCAAGCATGCCGAGGTTGCTGATGGAGAAGGTCGCGCCCGTGTATTCTTCCGGCATCAATTTGCGAGAGCGCGCACGTTCGGCCAGTTCTCTGACTTCGCTGGCAATCTGGCTCAGAGACTTTTGATCTGCCGCACGAACGATGGGCGTTATCAAGCCATCTTCGATGGCGACGGCGACACCAATGTCCGCGCGTTCGTAATAGCGTATGTTTCTATCCTGGAACGAAGCGTTGACTTGCGGGTGCTGAATCAGGGCGGCGGCAGCGACCTTGATAATCACATCGTTGATGCTGATTTTAAGCTCCGCATCGAGCTCGTTGACAGAGCGCCGCATCTCTACGACTCTGTCCATTTCAATCTCTGTGGTCAGGAAGAAATGTGGCACGGGGCCGATAGATGTGACCAGGCGGCGCGCGATTGTCTGGCGCATGACCGAGGTCGGCTCATCCCGATAAGGCGAAGCGCCTTCGACCGGAGGTTGCTGAGCGGGCTGTGTGCCGGGTTGGACGGCGCGCAAATGGCGCTGGGGTGACTGCGTAGCTCCCCCCGTGTCGGCTGCTTGTTGCCCCGCGCTCATGGCTTCTTCGATGTCGCGTTTGACGATGCGTCCGCCGGGGCCGCTGCCCGTGAGCGAGCGCAGGTTGATGCCCGCTTCTGCCGCCATCCGTGCGGCCAGCGGAGAGACGATGAGACGGTCGCTTCCCTGACCATCGCCCGTCGCGCCTTGTGCGCCGTTACCTGACGGGGTTGCTGGCTTTGAAGCGGCTTCGGAAGATTTCTGCTCAGTAGATTCCTGCTCAGTCGGAGCTTCCGCTTTCTCTTCTTTGGCGGCTGGCGCAGGCGCAGGCGTTTGAGCTTGTGCGCCGGACGCCGCTTGCCCGAGCAAAGCGGAAATGTCCTCGTCCGGCTCGCCGATGACGGCGATAATCTGGCCAAGCGGCGCACTCTCGCCGTCTTTGATTAGAATCTTTCGCAGCACGCCGGAACTGAGCGCCTGCATCTCCATCGTGGCCTTGTCGGTATCAATCTCCGCGAGCGGTTCGCCCATCGAGACCTTGTCGCCCTCGTTCTTGAGCCACCTTGAAATCTGTCCCTCTTCCATCGTCGGAGAGAGCTTGGGCATTACGACCTGTGTAGCCATATTCAGTTTCCAGTTTTCGGTTTTCAGTTTTCAGTCTGCAAATTTTCAGCTTGAGTAAAATCTCTGCTGAAAACTGAAAACTGAAAACTCTAAACTTAATCTAAGTACGCCACTTCGCGCACGGCTTTTACCAGTTGTTCAACGCCGGGGATTGCCAGTTTCTCAAGATTCTTGGCGTAGGGCATCGGCACATCTTCGCCGGAGATGCGACGGACGGGCGCATCCAGATAATCGAAGGCGCGCTCCGTTATCTGCGCGCTGATTTCCGCGCCGACCCCGCAGAAGGGATGCGATTCTTCCGCCACCACCACGCGATTGGTCTTCTTGACGGAATTGATAATCGTCTCGATGTCGAGCGGGCGAATCGTGCGCGGATCAATCACCTCACACGAGACGCCTTGCTTCTCTAACTCTTCGGCAGCCTTGAGCGCGACCGGAACCATCAGTGAGCGCGCGACGATGGTCGCGTCTTTGCCTTCACGTTTAATATCGGCAACTCCGAGTGGGATTGTGAAATCTTCGTCGTCGGGAACTTCGCCCTTGTTGCCGTACATTCTTTCCTGCTCAAGAAAGATGACCGGATCGTCGTCGCGAATGGCGCTCTTCAAAAGACCTTTGGCGTCTGCCGGAGTGGAAGGCATGATGACTTTGACGCCGGGAAAGTAGGCGAACCATGATTCCATAGCTTGCGAGTGTTGCGATGAGACCTGGAAGGCAGAACCGTTCGGGCCGCGAAAGACAATCGGAATCTTGAATTGCCCACCGGACATATAGCGCATCTTCGCGGCGGAGTTGATGATCTGGTCTGTGGCGAGAATGGAGAAGTTGAAGGTCATAAATTCGACGATGGGACGAAGTCCTACCATCGCAGCGCCGACGCCTAAGCCCGCAAAGCCAAGCTCGGTGATCGGCGTGTCAATCACGCGCTTGTCGCCAAACTCTTCCAGCAAACCTTTGGTAACTTTGTATGCTCCCTGATAAGCGGCGACCTCTTCGCCCATCAAAAAGACATTCTCGTCGCGGTGCAGTTCCTCACGTAAAGCCTGATTGAGCGCCTCGCGCATTGTGATGACAGCCATTCGTAAACCTCTATAATAGGTAATAGGTGATGTGTGATTGGTGATTAGAGAAAGCCTAAAGCTTTCTTATCACCTATCCCTTATTACCCATCACCGGATTCGCGTAGATATCTGTGTAAAGTTCTGCCGGGTCTGGCTCTGGACTCTCATCTGCGAAGCGAGCGGCGTGTTCGACCTGCTCGCGCACTTCTTTCTCGATGGCGGCTAGGTGGTCATCCGTCAGGATGCCTTTCTCTTTCAGGCTGGCCGTGAAGAGCTTGATCGGGTCTCGCTCCTGATGCTTTTCAATTTCGGTGCGGGTGCGATAGTTGCCGGGGTCGGACATGGAATGTCCCATGAAACGATAGGTGCGAACTTCCAGCAGCGTTGGCAGGTAATCTCGCCGCGCTCGCTCGACGGCCCGCTCGACAGCTTCGCGCACGGCAAGCACGTCCATTCCGTCAATAAACTCCGAAGCCATTTCGTAGGCGTCTGCTTTCTTGGAAACGTCGTGAAGCGACATCGCGCGCTGAAGCGACGTGCCCATTCCATACTGATTGTTCTCGCAGATGTATATGCAGGGAAGTTTCCAGAGTTGCGCCATGTTCAGCGATTCGTGAAACGCGCCCTGATTGACAGCCGCTTCCCCGAAGAAGCAGAGAGTCACCTGATCCGTCCCCTTATACTTGGAAGCAAAAGCTACTCCCGTTCCAAGCGGGATCTGCCCGCCGACGATTCCATGCCCGCCCAGGAAATTCACTCCGGCGTCGAAGAGATGCATCGAGCCCCCTTTGCCAGCTGAGCAACCTCCGGCTTTACCGTAAAGCTCGGCCATGATTTCGTCAGGCGAGATTCCTTTGACGAGGGCGTGGCCGTGATCGCGATAGCTTGTCAGCACGTAATCGTCAGGACGAAGCGCAGAGAGCGCGCCAACGGCGACCGCCTCCTGGCCGATATACAAATGGCAGAAGCCGCCAATCTTGCCCAGACTGTAAGCTTCGGCGCATTTCTCCTCCAGACGGCGAATGAGAATCATTTGATTAAGCAACTTGAGCAGCGTCTCGCCGTCAAGCTCTTCAATTCGATCCTTCTGCTCCGCTTTACGCGCTTCATGTTCTTCGCGCGACTGCGTGCCATTTTCCGGCTCTGCTGCTTCTTTTTCGATTACACCGGTGGCGCTCGCTTCCTCAGCACCGGCGCGTGAGTTTGTGTGTGTGGCTTGTTTGGTCATGGAATAGGTCTCTCGCCAAAGAGCGCAAATCGCCGAACGACCATGCGGTCAATAAGAAAGTGCGACGCACCTTGCGCTTTGTGCGCTTTGTCATCTTAAAACCCGATTGCGATTGGGGGATTATACGCGAGATGCGCGCTCATGAGCAAAAGCAGCGCACAAAGAAAAAGGCGCACGCGGCTTTAGGAAGCAACGTGCGCCCTGAACCTGAGATGTCGGGAGTTTACCTGAAGTTATCTATGTGCGCGGCGTTTAACGTCTCGGTGAGAGTCGGCACCAGTTTGCGAGCGTGCTTGTCATGCTGCATATTGCGAGCGGCGGTGGCGAAAAGCTGCTCCGTCGTCTCGCCATCGACAGGGAAACAGGCGACGCCGATGCTGATGCCGATCTCAACCGTCTTTCCTGTGCGAACGGAATATCTCTGAGCTTCGACGGCTGACCTGACGCGCTCGGTAATCACGTTGGCCATCATGGTTGATGCCATCGGCATGATGGCAACAAACTCGTCGCCCGCATAGCGTGCGAGTATATCCATCTGCCTCATCTCTTTTTTGATGATCTTGGCAACGCTGGCCAGCACTCTATCACCGACCGCATGGCCGTAAGTGTCATTAACTTTCTTAAAATCGTCCACGTCCATCGAGATGACGGCCAGCGATTCTTTGTTCAGCCGTTGGCCTTCGGCGATGCGCTGCTCAAGCATCATGTAGAATGCTCGTGCGTTCGGTAATTCCGTCAGTGGGTCGGTCATCGCGCTTTCTTTGGTCTTCTCAAATGTCAATGCATTGTTGAGAGCCGAAGAAGCATGCTGGGAAACGGATTCAAGCAGGCGCACGTGCTCGGTCGTATAGGAGATACGGCTCTTGGAATAAAGCGTGATAGCTCCAAACGCGCCGTCTTCACGAATCAGCGGCGAGACGAGAACCCCTCTGATGCTCTTCGTAATCTCTTCCGGCACACCGACCAGGTCAAGCTCCGGCGATGCATTACACATCGAACGACCGTTGGCGATTACCCAGCCGGTAATCCCATCGCCAATATTGACACGCCGCTTGGCAAAAGCTTCCGTGTTCTCACCCGCAACGTGCGCCGGGGCAGCTTTCCCTGATTTCTCATCAACGAGATAGATGATGCATGTATCGAAAGGAACAATCGCGCGCAGCTTACTTGAGACGAGCGCAACGGTGTCCTGAAGATTGAGAGATGAGCCGATTGTCTGCGCGATTTCATGAAGCGCGAAGACCTCGCGCTGAGCTTCGGTGATGGAGCGAAAACCGAGGGAGTTGTCGGGCGTGCCGAGGGTCTCGGACGCGAGACCGGCATCAGGACGAGCTGCATTCTCAGGATCTTCGGCCTCTGCGGCAACCTGCTCTTGAATATCCTGCGCCGCAATCAGGCGGTCGAACTCTTCGACGTGTTCGATAAAAACTTCGACCACACGCGGATCGAAAGACGATCCTGCCATCTTTTTTAACAATGTCAGAGAATCTTCGCGCGTCATGCCTTTGCGATACGGGCGGTCGCAGCGCGTCGCATCATAGAAATCAACTACGGATATGATGCGCGCGACAAGCGGAATCCCCTGCGCCTTCAAGCCTCTTGGATAGCCCGTTCCATCCCACTTCTCGTGATGATAGCGAACGATGTCTTCGACCGGGTAAGGGAAGTTGACGCGTTTGAGGATGTCGCCGCCCACCGTCGGGTGAATCTTCATCTTGGCAAACTCGGATTCGGTCAGCTTGCCGGGCTTATTCAGGATGTACTCAGGGACGGCGAGCTTTCCAATATCATGCAGCAGCGCGCCTGCGATCAGTGCTTGAATCTCAGGCTCGCTGACGGTGAGAAGTCTGCCCATCTCAGTTGCATAAATCTGTGTCCGGCGAACGTGGCCGTGCGTGGTCTGGTCCTTGGCATCAATCGCGATGGCGAGCGATTCGATGGTATTCATGTGCAGGTCTGCCATCTCCTGAAGGTGGCGCGCCTTCTCCTTTTCAGAGCGCCTGACTTCGGAAACACGCTGCTCGTCGAAACGATACAACAGATGCACCAGCCCGATAATCAAGAGACCGACGAAAATGAAAGGAATGCTGCCGCTGTGCAAGGCGGAATAAAACAGAGCCGCAGACGCCGCGCTGCCGACTTCGGTGATGGAAGTCCAGACCAGGCTTTCGCGCGAGAGCGTCAGGCGAGTCTTCCCGGCATCGAAAGCGATGAAGGCTGACGTAGCAATGGTGCTCAGAAAATACTGGACGAGTGCCAGCGCGCACAGCGGTAAGATCAAAGGCTCAAGCGGTAAACTCTGTGCGGCGCTGCTCGATCCTTTGAAAAAGGTATGTACCAGCCACGCATAGAGCGAGACGGCTGCGTAAGTGGAAATAATGGACGCGCCTGTGGTGAAAACCGTAATACGCCGGTCAGAACATTTCCATGAAGAGATGAACCCCATAATTGCGGCGAGCACTACGGCAGGCCCAACGCTATTGGCAGGCTCGGTGGCGTACATCATCGCTGCCAGGAAGATGAAAGCCTCGGCAATGGATTTCTCACTCTGGCTAAGGCCATCCCCACTGGATACCGACACTGTGAAGCGACTAGCGGCCAGAGTCAAAATTAATAGCCCGGCCAATGGCGGCAGCCCGGCCCAGCCCGTTAGCGGCAAGCCGGTGATTGAGACAAGGGAAAGAATCAGCAGCACAGAGGCCAGCGTAGCCACACAGCCTAGAAGCGCGAGAGTTTTCCAGTTACCTTGCGGCATAACGAATATGATTTCCTCTCAGAAAATAAAGGGAGGTTTGTTTGGTCAATCTAGCTAGAGGATGGCTTAACTCAAAGATAGACAGGAAGTTTTCCTGCTTTGGGTCAGAGGAGCGTATGTAAAAATCAGACGTATGCCAAACGTCGTTGGCATGTGATTAACAATACTTAATTAAAGGGACTCCGTCAAGGCTTTTCTTAGGTGATGAAGGCTTAAAGTGTAGCGGATTGTCCGTAAAATTCAATTTTTTCGTTTATTTTCGGAAGTTCTAATGTTACACTGCGCGCGCCGTAATTCTAGAAGCGCCATTTCGACTAAGCAGTTTGCCGAAATCGGGCGCGAGTTTTTAAGATCATGGGGTATGGTTAAAGACCCCTGGTAAAACTTTGCCCGCCGGACGAAAGAAATTAAGGCGGACATCAATGCTTGTAAATAATTAACTTGCCCTGTGCGTTTATTCTCTGTCACACCTCTCGGTTGAGGAGAACTGATCTCATACGGCTCAAACAATTGACCGAGCTGAAGCGGAAGCATTCCAGCGGACACCGAGATGAGACTTCGGCCCAGCTCCCTAACAATCTGACCCCTCTGGGTTACAGGAGACAACTCGATGCGTAGAACCTTAGCTCTTCTTACCTTGCTTGCAGTCGCCGCTTTAGGCATCGGCTGTGGAAGTGAAACCGCGAACAACTCGAATTCGACGACGGGCAACACCACTACTAACATGGCTACTCCGGCGAGCACGGCCACGCCGACGAGCACGGCCACCCCAGCCATGAACAGTAACTCGACGGGCGGCAACACGAGTAACAGCAACATGAGTAACACGACCAAACCCGCCAACAGCAACATGGGCAACATGAACATGACCAAGCCCACCAACAAGAATATGTAGTTCGTTGCCTTGAGGCTGAATGTGAGAGGGCGCGTTGAGATTTCAGCGCGCCTTCCGTTTTTTAGATAGAATTAACCTTCTAGCATTTAACTCTTGTCGTTTATTACCGGACGTGATTGACTCTGCCTCTTCAACCTTCCCAGCCTTTCGCTTCATCGTCGATAACAATGAAGCGCAGCACGCGCTTCAGCATCTTCAAATAGAAGCCATCATCGGCCTAGACACTGAAACCTACTGGAACGCTGCTACCAACAAATCGCACGTTTCACTCGTGCAGCTTGCCCCGCGTGCCGGTGAAGTGCTTGTCCTTGATCTCTTGACGGTTGATGTGGAACTGCTCCGGCCTTTGATCGAATCACCCGAACTCACGATGACGGCGCACAATGCGCGCTTTGATGAAGGGATGTTGATTGGCGCGGGGCTGCGCCCGGCGGCTTTCGTTGACACCCTGCGGCTGGCGCGCACAGCTTTACGCTTACCCTCTTACAGCCTTGCGGGGGTAGTCGCGCATCTTTTCGGCCTCGAATTAGACAAGAGCTATCAGAAGTCGAACTGGAAAAGACGCCCGCTGACGCGCTCTCAACTCGAATATGCCGCAATGGACGCCCACATCACGCTGCGCGTCTACGATGAGCTAAGACGTATCCTGATAGAGCAGGGAGGTTTTGAGGCGGCTCTGCGGGCGGCCACACTGAGGCCGCCGGGCAACGAAACTCGCACGCCGCGCAAACGGCAAGCGCCGCAGCCGCCACCGAGACCTTTAACGGATGAGGAGCGTCAGGCAGTGGCTTATCTGAAAAAGTGGAGACTCAGGACATCCTCTGAGGCGAATGTCCCGGCGTACATGATCTGCCCCGATAGAACGCTCGACCATCTAGTGATGGACAGACCCTCCACGCTTGAAGCCCTGAATTCCATTTACGGATTAGGCTCATCCAAGATCGCGCGCTTTGGTGTTGAGCTTTTGGAAGCGCTCAAAAATGCTTTCAGCGCTTAGGGCGCGCTGGCTCCACCCGAAGCATTGTGAGTTGTCCCGGAGGAAAGTTGCCGGGCAAGCTCTGCTGCCGAAGACACTGGTTGTTGACAAGTGTAGTGCTCACAAACATAGGCGGTCGCGCGGCCCTCAATCATTGGACGGTCGCGAAGAAGCGGCACAACTTCAACTGCACGCTCGTCGTCTCCAGCGGTCTGCGCCACAATTTTATTTGGCAGGTATCGTGTCCAGACTTCGCGCAGGAGAGCGTGTGTCTCCTGTGCCTCACTCTTGCCGATAATCGCAATCTCCTTCGGGGTGGAGAGATGAAAATCCAGCGCGCCGAGCAGACGACCGAATGCAGATGCATAGCGCGTGAGCGGGTCGCGCAGGAGCCGAAAGATCGTCACGGCCTTGCGCGAATAGTCTTCGTTCGCGGTCAGGGAAGCAAGGTGCAGTAGCACTTCGGCGGCAACTGAATTACCCGAAGGCGTCGCATTGTCGAAATAATCTTTCGAGCGCACGATCAGTTCTTCATGGCTCTTGCCGGTGTAGAAAAAGCCGCCGTCTTCATTGTCCCAGAATTCTTCGATCATTTGCTCGGAGAGCGTGCGAGCTTCTTCCAGCCAGCGAAGACGCCCCGTCGCTTGGTAGAGTGCGACGAGGCCGTCAATGTAGAAGGCGTAATCATCCAGATAGCCATTGAGCTTTGATTGATTGTCTTTGTAGGTGCGGAGTAACAGTCCATCACGTTTCAAGCTTTCAAGAACGAACTGAGCGTTCTTCTCAGCCGCATCTCTGTAATCTTTTCTTTCGAGAATTGCCGCTGCCTCAGCAAGGCTCGCCAGCATCAATCCGTTCCATGCGGTCAGGACTTTCTCATCACGGTCGGGCTTGATTCTCCGCTCACGCGCTTCAAAAAGCTCGCGTCGTCCGCGCGTTAGAGCTTCCTGCAAACGCTCCACAGTGACACCTGTTTCCTTTGCCGCTTCTTCAAGCGAGCGTGAGACGTGCAGAATGTTTTTGCCCTCGAAATTTCCCGCTTCTGTAACATCATAAAAAGCGCAGAAAAGCGCGCCGTCTTCCTCGCCCAGAATTTCTTTTACATCATCAACCGTCCAGACAAAGAACTTGCCTTCGTGCCCTTCCGAATCCGCGTCCTGTGTGGAATAAAAACCCCCACGCTCGTCCGTCATCTCGCGCAACACATAGTCAAGCGTCTCTTCGGCGATTCGTTTGTAGAACTCGTCCTTCGTCTGCTGGTAGACATGCAGATAGAGGCGCGAGAGCAGGGCATTGTCATAGAGCATCTTTTCAAAGTGCGGGGCGAGCCAGCGGGCGTCAGTCGAGTAGCGATGAAATCCGCCTCCGAGTTGGTCGTACATCCCGCCTTCGGCCATCTTCCGGCAGGTGTGCTCAATCATCGAAAGAGTCTCGCTGCGACCGGCTCGATGATAATGGCGCAAGAGAAATTCCAGATTCATCGCGGCTGGAAACTTCGGCGCGTTGCCAAAGCCGCCGTAAACAGGATCGTAACTGGCTGCGATTCTGCGTTCAGCCGCGTCTAGAATTTCCGTGTTGAGCGTTTCATTTGATTCGCGCGCCTGCCCCATGTTGCGCAACTCTGTGAGGATGGAGACAGCCGTTTCCGTCACTTCATCCGGGCGCGACCGATAGGTTTCCGCAACGCCCAACAGCACGCGCGGGAAGCCGGGCATGTTGTAGCGATCTTCCGGCGGGAAATATGTGCCGCCGTAAAAGGGAACACCTTCGGGCGTCAGGAACACAGTCATCGGCCAGCCGCCGTGCCGGGTCATCATCTGCACAGCGTTCATGTAAATCTGATCCAGGTCGGGGCGCTCTTCACGATCAACTTTGATATTGATGAAGTTATCGTTCATCAATTTCGCAATCTCTTCGTTTTCAAACGACTCATGCTCCATGACGTGACACCAGTGACACGCTGAATATCCTATGCTCAACAGCACTGGCTTATCTTCTTGCCGGGCACGCTCGAAAGCTTCTTCGCCCCATGCATACCAGTCTACAGGGTTGTGCGCGTGCTGTAATAAATAGGGGCTGGTTTCGTTAATCAGGCTGTTGGTGTGCTTATGCTCTTCGCTCTGTATATCGTTCTCAGTTTCCTGGCTACCCATTACATTGCCTCCATGTTCATCCTTTATGACTTCTGCGCTGGCCGCGCATCAAATTGGTGCTTGTACGTAAAGTGTAATTGTACAGTCGGAGTAACGAAGAGATGAAATGCACAGGGGCGTGTGAGGATAAGTAAAAGGCTTTGCCTTAACTGTCGCTTTTAAGAAGCATGGGGTTTTGATGAAGTCTCGTTTCGCTCACCCAGCGCCGCACCATCGGCACGGCGAAGTCTCCGAACTCGTTGAGAACGTCGTTTTCATTTAGCCAAACGCGCGCCGCAGGATAATCGGGCGGCGTCTCATTTCTGGCAATCGCGCTGAGAATGGCCTGTCCCTGTTCACGCGCATCAGTCCAGACATTGTGGAAATACGCACTGCCACTGACAAGAGCCTGGGCGATAGCTGCTTCCACATCTTCTGGCGTGGCTTCTTTGCGGTGCTGCTCGTTGAGGTGCTGAACAAGTTCGAAAGCGACAGCCTGCGTCAGAAAAGGCTGCCCGTTCGTGGTGTGAATGATGGCATCCAATACTCCGTCACGATAAGTCAGGTCGAATTCGGGAATCGGTTTAGTCAGGAGCAACTCCAAATCCTCGCGGGCAAGAAAACTAATACGCATGCGCCGCGCGCTGATGAAGCGATCCGTCCACTCCGGGCCGAGTTCTTCAAAGGCGTGTGCGCCGGTGAACATCAAGACGAGATGCGGGTGATGCTGTATCCAGTTTCGCAGCGTGTCCAGAAAGCCGTGCCCCCATCCGGCGTCGAGTGTTTCCTGAAGACGCTCATACTCGTCAAAGCACAGCAGCACACGCAAACCTTGCGGCCAGACTCGCTCAACGTCTTCCAGCCAGTCTTTGAAGACAGAGAATGGCTCGTGCGCCAGTTCTGGTCTTGTTAGTGGATTGACCTTTACGCGCCTGCGCTGCAAACCTTTACAGATGGCGAGTGAGAGATAACGCAGCGTTGTGGCTCTGCTTTCTGTGAATGCGGCTTCCTGGCAGTCTATTAGCACAGGCGCGATGTCCGGGCCGAGCATGTGTGGAAGTTGATAGAGGATACTCGTCTTGCCCATGCGTCTTGCGCCATGCAGCAGTAGCGTTGGCATCTGATTTGTGCCGAGGATGCTGTCTTCAATCTTGCGAACCAGGTCTTGCCGTCCGACGAATGGATTATTTTTAATCTCACCCAACGCATTGCCGAAAGCAAACGGATTAGGTGTTTCTCGCGTCTCGGTCAATTTCGTGCGTAAGGTTTTTTGCTCCGCTTCAAGCAGAGCGCGCCACTCATTAGCTGTCTGCAAGAGCCTGGGGCCCAGGCGCCCGCTTGCAGCGATCAGACTTTTTTGCAGTCCTGCTAATTCGGCGAGCGCTTGCTTCAAAGCCTCCTCTTTGCGATGGTCGCTATGCAGTATCAGGTACTGACCGGCATGCCGTGCTGTTCTTTCAAAACGTGGGAAAGCGGAAGCTAGAACCCCCGGCAACTCGGCGGGCGCGTCCGTCGTCCATGACAAATTATCAGCAACGTTTGCCAGTCGGTTGATTGATGCAGCACGAAGGTCATTGAACACAATCTCCTCTGATGCGCGCAGTGCTACACGTCTTTGGAGTCTTCGCTCTGCGGCAACAAAAGCAATTTGCCGGAAGCCTTCTTCCCGGTCTTGCATGGTCAGCATCGTGAGCAGACTTGCGGCATAGGGCAGTGGCAGCCAGATAACTTCATTCCATGCGACGGGACATATTCGCCATGCTCGTTTGATACTATCGGGGTGTTGTTTTGCGCGCAGATAAGCCACTAGAGATAAAGCGGCATTGAGTGGGTAGCTAAAAAGACGGAAATAGGTTAACCAGAATGCTATGCTGCTTATCAGCCCAATAGTTACACCGTTTAGTATGATCCCAACCACGCAGAGCGCAATGCCTCCGGCCACGCCGAGGTTTCGGGTGCGCCGCGGGTCGCCCGCCGTGCTGCGCGTTAAGCTGCCTGCTATACTGCCTATTATTCCGAATTCCGCGCCTACGGCTACGCTGCTCATCACGCCGATAGTTCCACCATCTATCATGCCAGCTATTAATCCGCCAGCCAGGTCGTCCTCTGCTTTGTCTACCACAGCGCCGCCCATTAGACTGCCGCTCACTGCGCCCATCGTTGCGACCACTACGCCACCTGCTGCGCCAAAAATCGTGGATAGAGCTAATCCGAGTCCAATGAGAAACGCTGTCCTGGACCAGGATTCTCCCCATCGAAACGGAATGCCAAGGCCCTCACAGATAAATCCAATCACAATGTTTGTGAATACGTTGATGAGCAATATGTACGGGAGCAATTTCAGCAGGTAAACGACTCTTCCTTTGAGCCGGAGCCTTGGCTCTTCCCGCCCCTCGCCTTCTACTTCACGTCTAAACCGTGTCGGCCAAAAGTAGAGCAGGTAAAACTGTTGGAGCGACCAGCGCAGATAATCTTTCATGGCAAGGATTCACCAGCCTTGCGGCAGCATGGCTCTCATTTCAAGGGCTGCTTTACTGAGTGCGTCAGAAATGCTCTCGCGGTTTTTCGCTTCAAGCACGTAGTCGCAGAGCACCTGTAAAGCAAGCGGGTGGTGTTTGGCGTTTATCATAATCTTCTGTTTCTCGTCCGGCGTGAAGGGCGTAACGCCAGGACGATAGGTGTTGATGAAATCCTCGGATTCTTTAGTCGTGAAGACGCCGAGCGGCAAGAGCGGAAAGGTATTGAAAAATTCTGAGCTACGGTCTTGCGGGTCGGTCAATTCGTGAAGCGGTCTTTTCGATGCGGTAAAAATAGCCAGTCCTTTTTGCCCGCAGGCACGCAATGCCACGAAGAAGTCATGCGTGAACTCTGTGGGGCGCGCACTCATCTCCTCAAACTCGTCCATGCACAGCACCGGGCGAAGATTAAGCGCCAGCATCTCGTCCACCTGTTCGGAGAATTCGGCGAGGTCGGAAACGGCAACGTTCCAATGCCACTTTTTGCCAACATATTTCAGCCAGCCTTGACGTGTGTGACAACCGGCGTCCTGCTGGTCTACGTAGGCGACAACTGCTGAGGCTTCCCATTCTGTGGCCTTAATTTCGACATGCCGGAGTAGCGATGTCTTCCCGATACGACGCGGTCCGACGATCTGGCAGTTCTGCCGCTTGCTCAGGAAATTGCGTAGGCGGCCTGATTCATACACACGCCCGAAAAAGTCTTCTGCTCTGGTGATGCCGTCGCGCCAGATGAACGGATTGGGAGATGATTCAACCTTGCCGAGCCAATCTTTCAAGCGAAAGATGCTGACTTTATTCTCTGAACCTTTAGGCTTAAATTTGCCGACCGGCGCAACGCTGGCTTCTCGCGCGTTCAGTTCCTTCGCCACTTTTTCGGTGAAGTAGACTTCACCTTCCGGCCCTTTGGCGCTGACGCGCGCCGCCCTGTTCGCGGCATTGGCTCGTAAGTCACCATTATCCAGGACGACCGCCTCGCCGAAATCAATCCCGACGTGAAGCTCAAAGTTCAAGCGTTCATTGCTTTGTGATTGGTTACGCTCTTTGACGTACTGTTGAATGAGGTAGCCGCAGCGTACAGCATCCGAGCAAGCATCAAACTCGATCATGTGGCCGTCGCCTGTGTCTTTGAGAATCCTTCCGTGACAACGGCTGACGGCTTCAGCCGTGAGGTTGCTCTGCTCGCGAGTCACAATTCTGATTTCGTCAGGCGTTCGCTCAGCCATGTTCGCGGTGGAGTTCACCTGGTCTGTGAACATGACGACTTTAAGTAGGATAGCCAAGTCCGCCTCCAGCGATTTTGAGGATGAGGTTACATGACTTGATGATAGTCAATGATATGTCCCGTGCAAAGGTTTAGTGTTATTACACCTGCTTGTCAATCGAAATATTCTGGCGTGAAAAGCCACTTGCGCTCGCCCCCTGTCGGGTTTGCCTGACTTCGCCTTAGCGTCTGTCTTTGCTATACTCGCCGACTGAATGACCATTCATTTTTTAAGCCGTCCTCTGATTCAAAAGGTAGACGTTTATTAGACGAACAGGAGTGAAGGATTTGGAACGAGAAACACTGGAAATGGATGTGGTGTTCGTCGGCGCAGGCCCGGCGAACTTGAGCGGGGCGCTGCATCTGGCAAGGTTGGTTAAAGAACATAATGAAATGATAGCCAGCGGCAAAGGAACAGGCGAACCGCTCGGCGAAATAGAAATCGGGGTGATTGAGAAGGGTGCTTATGTCGGCGCGCATCTGCTTTCAGGGGCCGTGATGGACCCGCGCGCGTTAAAAGAATTGATGCCGGATTTTGTCGAGCAGGGAGCGCCGCTCGAATCCCCGGTCAATGAAGATTATTTCCTGTATTTGACGAAAACGCGCTCGATTCGTTCGCCCATCACACCGCCTCCGCTCAAGAATCACGGGTATTACATCGTTTCTCTGAATCGACTGACCGCGTGGCTGGGTGAAAAATGCGAAGAGGCGGGCGTCAATATCTTCCCTGAGTTTCCGGGCGCAGAGATGCTCTACGACGAAGATGACCGCGTTCTCGGCGTTCGCACGGGTGATAAGGGGATTGATAAGGAAGGGAAGCCGAAGGCCAATTTCGAGCCTGGCGTTGATCTGCGGGCGAAAGTAACCGTGCTCGGCGAAGGCCCGCGCGGTTCTTTGACCAAACAGCTTACGCAGCGACTCAATTTGAACGACGGGCGCGAGCCGCAGGTCTACAGTCTCGGCATCAAGGAGCTCTGGGAGTTGCCCGATGATCGCTACCCGGCTGGACGCGTGACGCACACGCTCGGTTACCCTTCGGACGCGAAGACCTACGGGGGCGGCTGGATTTACGGAATGCAGAATCGCATTCTCAATGTCGGCTATGTCACCGGCCTTGATTACCGCGACCCCTTGCTGGACCCGCACGCGGAGTTTCAACGTTTCAAGCAGCACCCGTTTCTCGCGCGCCTCTTGGAAGGCGGCAAGCTGATTCGCTATGGAGCGAAGACGATTGCCGCAGGCGGCCCGCATGCGATGCCGCAGATTTATGCCGACGGCGTGCTGCTCACAGGCGACTGCGCGGGTTTTCTCAATTCGCAGCGCTTGAAAGGCATTCACACTGCGATAAAGAGCGGCATGCTCGCCGCCGAAGCGATCTTTGAGTCGCTGCTGGCAAAAGACTTTTCCGCTAAACAACTCCAGCGCTACGAGCAACTCGTCAGTGAGAGTTGGATCATGAAAGAGTTGCGTAAGGTCAGAAACTTTCATGCGGGCTTTCGTCATGGTCGCTGGCTGGGACTGGCGAACGCCGGATTGCAATTCATCACGGGCGGGCGCAACTGGGGAATTTTTGACCGCGCAAGAAGTGAAGCCGGACATGAAGCGATGGAGAAGCTCTCGGCTTACGGTTATCAGGGCGACCAGATCGAGCAGCGTTATGACGGGTTGCGTTTTGACGGAAAACTTACCTTCAACAAGCTGACGGACGTTTACCACGCGGCGGTCGGCCACGATGAAGACCAGCCCGTTCATCTACACATACTCGATACGAATATCTGCTCGACGCGTTGCGCCGAAGAGTATGGCAACCCCTGTCAGCGTTTCTGTCCCGCCGCCGTTTACGAGATGGTTGACAGCGGCGAAGATGGCAAGCGCCGCTTGCAGATCAACTTTTCAAACTGCGTTCACTGCAAGACCTGCGACATCATGGACCCTTACCAGATCATCAACTGGGTCACGCCCGAAGGCGGCGGCGGACCGGATTACAAAGGAATGTAAAAACACAAAAGGCAGTAGGCAGTAGGCGGAAAGCAGAAAACTTTAGCCGTTACTGCCTTCCGCCTTCTGCCTACTGTCTTATGCTTCTTGCCTCTGAATCCCACCAGCGCATTGAGGCTTTTCTACGTTCTCACCTGCGGAGTGAGACGCTGAGATTGCCGCCGGTTTTCATTTATTGCGGGCGATGGTCGCGGTATCTGACGAGTACCTTTGACATTCTGGCTATCACTGTTGGCCGACGCATCTTTATCGCGGCAAAAGCCATTAGCCGTGACGAACATGGGCGGCTGATAGTTTCTGCCAGGCTGATCGCGCATGAAGCGGTGCATGTTGTGCAGTATGAGCAAGCGGGGGTTCTTGGCTTCCTCTTTTCATACGTGCGGGAATACTGGCGCGCTCTGCGAGGGCAGCGACAAGGGTGGGGCAAGGGCGCGCGCCTCGCCGCCTACTTTGCAATTAAACACGAGTGCGAAGCGTATGAGGCCGAGAACGCCTACGCAGGTTGGTGCGCTCTGGAAATGATGAACGAGGAGAAAGAATCCACTTCTCCAGCGCCTCTCGAAACGAATGCAGAGCCTGAACAATCAACGCCCGGCGCTGCCCGGTGATCTTCTCAATCCTCTTTGGTAATCTCAAAATTGACCTTGCCCTGTTGCACTTCCTCCAGAGCAATCCGCGTGAATTTATGCTTCTGCGGGTCAATGTCTATGCGTGGGCGCGCGCCGCGTTGTAGTTGCTTGCTTCTTTTGGCGGCAACAATTATCAAACGATATTTGGAATCCATTTCCTGTTGACTACTCTCCTCATCTGCGATGTGCAAATCTTCGTCCTCTTTTTTAGCCATCTGCTTCCGACCTCCGTGTCGGCTCCGTGTGTGAAAACTCAGAGTCTCTGAAAGACATCGATCATTAATTAATCAATCTTAAGGTCTGACTTCTCTTGTTCCTGTAATGCCCGTTTGAAACTTGCCAGCACACGCTCGGCAACGTCTTCCTGTCTCTCACGCCGCGCGCGTTCGGCATAGATGATTGATGCCAGTTGCCCCGCCGCTCTTTCGGCATCATCGTTAATGATGATGTACTGAAACTCTCTATAATGCTCCACTTCGCTGCGAGAGTTCCTGAGGCGCAGTGCGAGGTCATCGGGTCGTTCCGAACCTCTTCCGACGAGACGGTCGCGCAAAATTTCAAATGATGGTGGCAGGATAAAAACACTGACTGCGTCCCGCGCCAGCCTGCGAACGCTCTCTGCTCCCTGCACGTCGATTTCCAAAATGATGTCGTGCCCAGCGAGCCTCTCGCCTTCAACCTGCGCGTACGATGTCCCGTAAAGATTGCCATGCACGAACGCCCACTCCAGAAAGCCATTCGCTTCAATCATCGCCTTAAACTTTTCGTTTGAAACGAAAAAGTAATCGCGCCCGTTCACTTCGCCCTCACGGGGGAGGCGCGTCGTAAACGAGATAGAATAACCAAGATTCGGCACCGTTTTCAAAGCGCGACGAATCAATGTCCCCTTGCCGCCGCCCGATGGGGAACTGACGACGACGAGCATCCCACGCCCTGCCGTAACTTCGGGGAGCGTCGAACTCGCTTGCTTCTCTTTCAGTTCACTCGACATTCTGCACTTGTTCGCGCAGTTTTTCGACCGCACCTTTGATGGCGAGCGCCGCATCCTTTATCAAGAGATCAGTTGACTTGGAAAGCACCGTGTTGGCCTCGCGGTTCAATTCCTGCAAGAGAAAGTCCAGGCGTTTGCCCGTTTCGCCCGTATCGCCTAACGCTTCACGAAACTGTACAAGGTGGCTTTTCAGTCGCGCAATCTCCTCGCTGATGTCGCTGCGGTCGGCGAGGTACGCGACCTCCTGAGCGAGGCGGCCCGGATCAACTTCCACTCCCTGCGCGTCGCGCGCCAGGAGTTCCCCGATCTTTTTCTGCAAGCGTGCGCGGTAGTTATCCGCCAGCCCGCCTGCGGCTGCTTCGATGATGGGCACTTGCTGTGAAATCTCGTCGAGCCGCGAATGCATCTCAACGGCCAGTGCCTCGCCTTCGCGCTCGCGCATCTGCTCCAACTCTTCCAGCGCCCCGTCAATCGCTCGCTCGACGCCAGCCACCATCTTTTCATCAATCCCATCTCGAACGGGCTGCATCGCGCCCGGCAGACGCGCCAGCACGTTGATGTCAGGCTCGCCCGCAATCTCAAACTCCTGCTGCATGGCCCGAAGCGCGCTGATGTAGCCCGCGATTAACGGGCGATTCAACTCATAAGCCACTTCGCCCGTTCGCTCCAAAGTGATGCTCACATCTACTCGCCCGCGTGACAGCCGTGTGCTGATGCGACGCTTGACCTGCGCTTCGAGCGCCGAAAGCTCCGCACCCAATCGCAGATGAATATCCAGAAATCTGTTGTTGACAGTTTTGAGGTCAACTCCGACGGAGAAGTTTTCTCCCGTCGCCGCCCCGCGCCCGAATCCGGTCATTGATTTCATAAAAGCAGTAATCAGTAATCAGTTTTCAGTTTTCAGTTTTCAGCCTTTGACTGATTACTGATTACTGATTACTGACTACTGGTATATCCTCCTCTTCATCTGCGAACTGTAGCTCGTATAAATGTCTGTAGAGGCCGCCGCGAGCGAGTAGCTCTGCATGGCTGCCGAGTTCGGCGATGCGCCCGCGCTCCATCACGACGATCTTGTCTGCACGGCGGACTGTCGAGAGACGGTGCGCGATGACGATGGTCGTGCGGTCGCGAATCAGATTGGCGAGAGCGCGTTGAACCAATCGCTCCGACTCTGCATCGAGCGCCGAGGTCGCTTCGTCTAAAATCAGCACGGGCGCGTCTGCCAGCACAGCCCGCGCGATGGCGAGACGCTGTCGCTGGCCGCCCGAAAGAAAGATGCCGCGTTCGCCGACTATTGTTTCGTAGCCGTGTGGCAACTCCATGATGAAGTCGTGCGCGAAGGCGACGCGAGCGGCTTCTTCAATTTCCGCGTCCGTTGCGTCGAGCCGCCCGTAAGAGATGTTATGGCGTACGGTGTCGTTAAAGAGCACCGTCTCCTGCGTGACGAGCGCAATCTGACGGCGGAGACTACTGGTGCGCGCATCGCGCAAATCAGTCCCGTCCCAGAGAACTGAGCCGGTCGTTGGGTCATGAAAACGTGGAAGCAGTTTCGTCAGAGTTGATTTACCGCCGCCGGATTCACCGACGAGCGCGACCATCTGGCCTGCCGGGATTCGCAAACTCACGTCGCGCAGCACAGACTTCGTTTCGTTCGCATAGCCAAAGGAGACATTTTGCAACTCGATTTCGCGGTTGAGCGGCGCGAGGTCAGTGGCGTTCGGCTTTTCGGGAATCCGTGCCTGCTCGTCCAGCACTTCCCAGACGTGGCGCGCGGCGGCGAGCGCCTGCTCCATGCTGTTTGAGAGTCTGGAGAGCTTACGCATCGGGTCGTAGCTGCGAAAGAGGAAGAAGAGAAAGGTCAGGAACTGCGCTGCATTCATTCGCTCGGCCATGATTTCGCGCTGACCGAAAAAGAGAAGGATGGCGACCGCCACCACCCCAATCATCTCGATGGTCGGAGGCGACAGCGCAGCGATCTTTGCCGAGCGTAGATTCGCGCGCACGATCTCCCGTGCGATCGCCGAGAAGCGACGATGCTCATGCTCTTCGGCGCGATAGGCTTTGACGATGGTTTGATTGGCGAGCGCTTCCTGCGCCGTGTCGGTCAGGCGCTTATTGCCTTCAAAAGATTCTCGCGCCAGATTGCGGAGCGAACGCCCGAAGCGCGCCGTCAGAAAGGCTATCACCGGGGCAATGGCGAGTGAGCCAAGCGTCAAGCGCCAGTTGTAGTAAAAAGATGCCGAGAGAAAAAAGATTAAAGTGAAACTCTCGCGCAGCATATCGCGCAGGGTCGCTGTGAAGGCTACTTCGATTGCCGCCGCGCTCGTCACCAGCCGCGAGACGAGATAGTTTGTCCGGTGTCGCTCGAAGAAGCTTGCGCTTTGCCCCAGCACGTGGCCGTAGAGGTCCTGGCGCAGGCGTAACACGGCAGCTTGGCCGACGCGAGCCATCAGGTAAGAAGACAAATATTCCGCGATGCCCTTGACGAGGGTGAAAATCAGCAGCAGGATGGCGATGGTGCGCCAGGCGGCGAGACCCGACGTAGGGATATAATCTTGCAGGCCGAAAAGTGTGGGCGTGCGCTGCCCCGCCTCTCCGGCGAAAGCCTGGTCGAAGATGGGAACGATGAGCGCGCCCGTTGCCGTCTCAAGCAGCCCGACCACAACCATGCAGACGGTGGCGAGTGAGAACGTTTTCCAGTGCGGCTTGAGATACTTTAGTAGTCGCTCGAATTCCTGCATCGCAAGTCCTGCGCGAGTTCCCGTAGATAAGTTGCTTGAGGGAAGGGTGAAACCGACGCCCGTAATCGGTAAATGAAGAATATACTTACCCTTAAACGTTTGCGTCAAGGCTCAGAGAGCGCGAGAACCGCCTTCAAGAGCTGTCAGGTAGGTTGAGTCTTGTCCGTCCAAGTTTTTGCAGCCTCTGGCGGCATAAGTGCGCTATAATCAGCCCCGATAATTCAGCCTGACTTCGGTGCAGGAAAAAAAGTGGAACAACGAGAAACTAAGACGAGTACAGGTCGACGCTTGCTAATAGTGGACGACGACGCAGACTTGCGTATGCTGCTGGCGGCCTATTTCCGGCGCATCGGTTACGAGGTGGAAGATAAAGACAGCGGCATGGCCGCCATCGAGCCTGCCACTACAGGAAGTTTTGATTGCTTCATCTTCGACGTGTCAATGCCGGGTATGACGGGCATTGACCTGCTGCGGCGGGTGCGTGATCGCGGTATCAGCACGCCTGCGATGTTTCTGACGGCGCACGACAGCACCGACGACAAAGTTGCGGGATTCAAGGCTGGCGCGGATGATTATCTGGGCAAGCCTTTCGATCCGATGGAATTGGAAGTCAGGGTCGAAGCCTTGCTCAGACGTTCGCAGGGCGCGCCGCCCACAACGGACGGCGAGCGCCTCAGTATCGGCGATCTCGTGATTGATAAACGACGCCACGAAGTTTCGCTCAGTGGGGCGCGCGTGGAATTGACGCCGCTTGAGTTTCAGATTCTAGAGCTACTGGCTTCAGAACCGGGACGCGCCTGGTCGCGCAACGCCTTGCTCGATCAGGTCTGGAGTACGGAATACGAAGGCTACCAGCGTAACATAGACCCGCACATCAACCGGTTGCGGAAAAAACTCGAAGCCGACCCGAAGAACCCGCACTACGTTCTGACGGTGCGCGGCGTCGGCTACAAGCTCAATGAAACCCCTTAACCAAATTCACCCAGCAGGCAATCGCTTTCTTTCGAACCGAATTGCCTGCCTCTACAACGTGATGAACCTTATGCCCCACAAGTGCCGCCCGATACTTCGTTTCATCATTATTCTTACTTTAATCTTCGCCGCGACGCCTGCGTCAAACGCGCTCGCACAGAACACTGCACAGACAGCGCCAGCCAAAACATCTGTTTACCTGCGCTGGCCCGGTAACAGGGAGTCTTGCGCTACAGGCTGCAACTCGCGCGTGACGACAAGTTCAATGACATAGTTTTTGACCGCGCCGTTTTCGGGACAGAGTATGCCGTGACGGAGCTTGGGCCGGGCGATACTTCTGGCGCGTTGCTCCCGCAGTTAAAGAGACAGGAACTTACTCAGCGCCCCGCGCCGTCGAGATAACAGATGATGCGAAGACGAGTTCAGGCGGGGATGCCATTCCTGCGCTGCTGCCGACGAGCAATGCCGGATGGCGGACAACGACCGGCTCAATCGCTCAGCCGCTCGTCGCGCACCTGCGTTCGGCGACCAGCTCTGATGTAGTTGGCGTGAATGCCGATGGCATGGCTTACGGACTGGATGGCTCGAACGGCGTTGCTCTGTGGGCGGCGCGCTTTCGTCCAAATGCGAAGCGCGGCGAGCCGACGGGGAACGACGGTGCGCCTACGTTCACGCCCGTGCTGATTGACGGGCGCAACGGGCTCACAAACGTCGTCGTTGGGATTGAAGGAGGCGTGCGCGCTCTGGAAGGCGCGACGGGACGCGAGGTATGGCGCGCTGCGCTCAAGAATCGTCCTGTCTGCGGCGCGCTGGCCGCTCCTGAAGGCGGCGGCGCAAAGACCCTGCTCATTGCTACTGACGGCTCGCCAGCTTTGACCGTGGTCAACCCGGAGAATGGGCAAATTGTCTCTGAGACGAAACTCGATGGGGCTGTGATTGCCGCGCCCGCTTCGTTTCCTCTGGGTAACGGGAACGGGGTTGTGCTGGCGCTCGAAGGCGGGGCGTTGGACGTGCGTAACAGCACGGGTGAGCGTGTGCGCTTCGTCAAGATGGATACGGTTATCACCACACCGCCGCTCGTCGTCGTCGCTCCTCGCGGTATGCTCGTGCTGGTCGGAAGTGAGAGCGGGCTGATTTCTTTGAACGCCGCCGACCTGAAACCAATTGGGCGCATCGCGACCGAAGGCGATGCGCCAACCGGAACGCTGGCAACGGTAGACCTCGATAATGACGGTTCGCCCGAAGTTCTGATGTTGACACGCCGGGGACGCCTCGTCGCGGTCGGCACGACAGACGGCAAGATCAAGTGGTACACCTCGGGCGCGACGGACGCGGCCTCGCCGGCTTTCGCAGATTTGAACAGCGACGGCGTGCTGGACGTGCTGGTCGCCGCCGGACAGGATTTCGCGCGCGGATATTCTGGACGCGACGGCTCTTTGCTCTGGAAGGCTGAAGAGGACGCTAGAGGAGCTAATGCGGCAGGTGCAGGGACTCAATCGCGTGCGCTGGTGACAGGGAGTTTTGGCGATGGCTCAAGCGCCTTTGTCGTCGGCACGGACACTGCGCGAACGGGCTTGCGCGCCGTCGGTCTTCCGAAAGATTCCGTGAAGGCGGCGAAAGAATAATATTTTGTAGATTAGGGAGACGAGGCATGTGGGTTTGGATGATTGCGGTGTTACTGGTTTTGGGATGGGCTGTGGGGATGGTACTGCATAAATCCGGCTTTATCCACATTCTGCTACTCTGCGCCATCGCCATCATCGTCGTTCAATTGGTCGCGGGGCGGCGCGCAGTGTAGAGGAGGTCCGCTTCATTTATATACCTCACGAAGATGAGACAATGCCCCCAATGTTTTCGCGTTTATGCTAACGAAGCATTATTTTGCTTAGAGGATGGAACGTTTCTCACCGATACGCGAGACTCCAAATCAGCACAGGTACGAACTGAGTACCTTTCTACACCTACTCACTCCACAACTCCTGTCTGTAATATTAAGGGATGTATGAAAGTACGAGCCAAGCCAAAGCTGCTAAAGCCGTTTGTATATTGGCCAAGCGAAGTTTAATTTAGAGGCGTGGTAATTGGTGTGCTGCGCTTCCTTAGATGAAAGGAATCAAGATGAGACATCTCACACGCCTCGCGCTGCTTTTACTCACTCTGTACATTCCCGTTGAACTCACATATGCACAGCAGCGGCAAGCCTGTCCGCCAGTCCGCACAAGTCATAGCGCAATCGTTGTTGATGCGCGGCGCGGTGTGTTTAACCTGAATCCGGGGGCATACACCCCTATCCATTTCGTTGTTCCAACCAACAGGGACGAAAGCTATATTTGCGGAAACTTCCGATCTAATACACCGGTAGAAGTTTTCATCCTCGACCCCGGCCAGATGCAACAATTCGAGAATGGGCGTGATGCGAGCACGTTTTACCACTCAGGCCGTGTCATTGTCGGCTCTATCTTCGCAGTCCTACAGCCGGGAGAGTATTACTTAGTAATCAACAATAAGTTTTCAGCCTTTGCTCGCAAGACCGTTAGCTTGGGCGCGATGTTGTTCTACTAATCACAGCCTTAGCTCCTCAGACACAGGGTATTAAGATTTTTCCCCGCAATTTGTTACTATCTTGATTCTCCGCCGCATCTTCGGCAACAATGAGCGTGCCGAGCGCATCAATATCTCGGAAGATTCATGCTCGCGCGCTCGGAAAGCTGAAAAACGGTGCGCTCATTCAATCAAAAGGAGTAATCGTCGTATGAAGTATCCTGCCTCTCCTTTGCGTTTATTGCCTCTCCTGGTTCTGGCCCTTTTAATCACGGCTCCGCTTATCCACGCTCAGAGCGATTTGCCGCGCCAGAGTGTGGCGATCACCTATCCGCTCGATCAGGCCATCACGGTTAAGTTTCGCGGCACCACACTCCTGCCTCGCTTGAAAGGCGAAGCGAAAGTGAGAAGGGCAGGGAGACGCGGGACACGCGTCGAGCTGAGCGTCGAAGATTTGCCGCGAGCCAACGAACTGGGCGGCGTTTATACTACCTACGTGCTCTGGGCGATTTCGCCCGAAGGCCGCGTAGACAATCTGGGCGAGATCAAGAGGGGTGGCAGTTTTCTCGTCAATTCCAAACTCGACGTGACCACGCCGTTTCAAACCTTCGCGCTCATCGTCACAGCCGAGCCGCACTTTCTAGTTCGTGGCCCCAGCCGCATGGTCGTGCTTGAAAATCTGCCGCCGCAAAAACCCGGTGACGCAGAGATAGCCACCGTCAACGTCCAATACCTGGGCAACACCAGCGACTACTTCAACGATGCGCGCGTGCCGGATGTGGCCGATGACCAGTATCGCAAGACGCCCGTCTCATTGCTCGGCGCGCGACAGGCCATCAATCTCGCACGCTATGCCGGAGCGCCGCGCGATGCGGCGGATGAATTGAGGGAGGCACAGGACGCGCTTGAGCAGGCTGAGAACGCCTGGCGTTTGCGGCAATCGGAAGCGGAGGTGGACGCGGCTGCGCGGCGTGCTATCAGTCTCGGCGTGCGCGCCGAAGAGGTAACTGAAACGAAAAAGGCTGCCCGCCTGCGTCGTGAAGAGATTGCCCGTCGCGATCAGGCCGTTCGCAACGCAGAAGAGACTGCCGCCAACTCTGGCCAGCAGAATGCGGACTTGCGTGCAGCGTTGGAGCGTGAGCAGCGCGCACGCGAGTTAGCCGAGCGCGACGCGGTCAACGCCACGCAGCAGGTGCGTGATTTGAGAACCGAAGTTGCGCGACTGCGCGACGAGTTGCAAACGGTTCGCTCAGAGGGCGAGGACGCCAAGATCAAGCTGGCACGAATCGAAGGCGAGCGGGCTGCGGAAGCCGCACGTCAAGCCAATGCTCAGAGAGTCGAGCAGCAGCGCGCCAACGCTTCGACGCTCAAACAGACGCTGGCTCGTTACGGCACGGTGCGTGAAACCAATCGCGGCCTCGTTCTTACACTTCCCGAAACACTCTGGACTGGCGCGCGGGCAAGCGATCTGGCGGCGGCTGCTGCGGCAAAGCTCGAACCTCTGGCCGCGCTCTTCGCCAATAACCCGGATTACCAGATAGTGATCGAAGCTTATACGGACAATCGCGGCGACGAGACGCTGCTACAGCAACTCACGCAGGATCGCGCCCGCATCCTCGCCGAGCGTTTCATCAGCGCCGGAGTTGACGGGGCACGCATTCAGGCCAACGGAATGGGCGCAAGCAACCCCCTCGTCTCCAACACCAAGCCAGCCAACCGTCCGCGTAACCGCCGGATAGAGATAACTCTCCTGCCCTCGGGTGCGCCGACGAGCGCAGCGAATTAACAACAGTGATGAGTGATGAGTAATGAGTAATGAGTAAAAGCCATTAACTCATCACTCATCACTCATCACTCATCACTGTTCTTATGTCTCCTCTCGAAGTCTTACAATTCATCGGCTACAGCACCGGGGCGGCGTTGCACCTGTGGATGGGAGCGTTGCTGTTAAAGCGGCGTCGGGGGTTGGGGAGTGTCGAGCGTGTGCTGCTGCTGCTGGCCTTCGGGATGGGCGTGTGGCACGCGAGCAATCTGATTGTGGCGATGCACGGTTTGCTCGGCCTTGAGCGCGAGCAATGGGCGTTTGCGCTCAGGCTGGTAGACACTCTGGCGGTCACGAGCATTACGCTCTCTTACTCCTTTCTTCTACACGTTCACCTGCATCTCTGGGCGACTGCGCGTAACCGACCTCTGACGCTCACCGAAAGGGTACGGGTTTACCTCTCCTACGCTCCGGCGCTTTTTCTCATCACCGCTGTTCCGCATCTCTGGACTGGAACTTACGAGCCGATGCTCGAAAAGTTCGCTCATACCTTTGTGCCGTTTTCGACCGGAGTTACATATTCGCTCGCCTTCGCCATCTGGGCTGGATATGTGCTTGGTTTCGTGGCCGTCACAGATGTCTTGATAGCGCGCCTTTCATCAAGTGTGGGCGAACGGCGCTCACTACGAACGCTGGCCGCCTCCCTGATTGCCATCGCACTATTGATTATCGCCGTCTATGGATTCGGCGTTGGCGAGGGAACAAGGCTCGGGCTGTATCTGAAGACGCTCTCCAATCTGGGGTCGCTGCTGCCGTCGGCGCTGATCGCTTACTACATCTATCGCTATCGCTACCTTGAGTTGATTATCAAGGAGAGCCTGATTGCCGCCACGTTTGCCGTCGTCGTGCTGGGTGTTTACCTTTTGGTGATACGCACTTTCAGCGAATGGCTGACGGCTGGTTTCGGCTTACGCGCCGGAGCGGTCGAAGCCTTGTTGATTCTTGCGCTCGCCCTTGTCGCCGCACCGCTGCGGGGCTGGTTGGAACGCCGCTTTCATAAGCTCTTTGAGCGCGAGGCGGCGCTTTACCGCGAAACGGTCGCGCGCATCGGCTCGCACGCCGGTCAATATAGAAAGCTGCCCGAACTGCTTCGCTTTGTTGAAGAACGAACTGCCCAATCGCTGGGCCTGCGCCGCGTCCAACTCATCGTCCGCTATCAGAAACAGAATGAAGCAGGCTCAGGGTTTGAAGAAAGCAATGGAGACGAGCGGAGCGCTGAGGTCTTGAAAGAATCCGGTGAATGGGTAGATCAGGTTTTGAATATTTTGAGAGAGCGTGAATGGGCGGCTCTTGAAGGTGGACGCATCATGCGCGAGCGCGGGTATGAGTTGGCATACGCGCTGCGCCGTGAAGAACGGACGGTCGGCCTGATGCTGGTGGATGCGGCGGGAGATGCTCTGACCCCTGATGCTCGAACGGTGCTGGAAGTACTGGCCGGGCAGGTGGCCATTGCTATCGAAGATAGTCGGCTGGTTGAAGAGAACGTCCGTTTGGAGCGGCGGCTGGCGCAGGGCGAGCGGCTGGCGGCGCTCGGGCAAATGGCTGCGACTGTCGCGCACGAAGTTAAGAATCCGCTCTCGGCGATAAAATCCATCGCGCAGGTGATGCGCGAAGATGAAGGCTTGAATCGTGAGTATGCGCGCGATCTGAATTTGATAGTCGGAGAAACTGATCGGTTGAACCGAAGCGTGACACAGCTATTGAGCTTCGCCCGCCATGCTCCCTCATCTATTTCTCCGAGCCATGCTGACGAACTCATCCATACCGTCGTCGAACTCTTCCGCGCAGAAGCCAGCGGGCGCGGCGTTAAGATAGAGTATCGCGCGCAAATTCAAGCTGAGCTTGATGGCGCGTCCGCTTCGGCGCTGCGCGATGCGCTCTCGAACCTCTTAATTAACGCGATTCAATCTACACCTCTGGGCGGGCAGATAGTCGTCGAAGCGAAGATGGAAAGCAACGAATTGTTGGTGACTGTCGCCGATAGCGGCAGAGGCATCGCGGCAGAAATCCGAGAGCGCATCTGGGAACCTTTCTTCACGACCAAGCAACGTGGGACTGGATTAGGGCTGGCTATAGTGCGGAAACGCATGGAAGAAGCTGGCGGGTCGGCGCAATTGCGGCCAGCGCGAGAAGATGAAGGCGCATGCTTTGAATTGCGTGTGCCTATCGCGCCAGAAAACTCTTTGTGAGGAAGTGTAGCTGCTGATAATCCAGAAGACATACAATCTGGAAGGACAGAACAGACAGATGTCCCCAGCCTGCGGAGCAGGCGAGAGCTTATAGCCCCTGATGAAGCCGAAGGCGGAGTCTGGGGACAATCGGCAGAAAAATCATGAGCCTGCGTGAGCAGGCGGCAGAAGTCTATGTCCACACATACCCTTCCTTGAAATCTATCCGGTGCGCTCGCAACATGGCTTTAAACTCTTCCTCGAAATTTACGCGCCTATGATGCTCCTCTTGATGGGAAATATAATGACGCACGCGTTCAACTTGTGACTCGCTGACTGTGAATGCTCCATACCTGCTCTGCCACGCGAATCGTCCGGCTGTTTGCTTTTTCGCCCAGATGGAGGAGTTCGCTTTCAATTCTCTCAAGAAGTCGGAGAGAGCTAGGGTCGGCGGCAATTTGACCAACAGGTGTACGTGGTCGGCTACTCCGTTGATTTCTAAAGCCACGCCGCCCAGGCCCCGTACAGTTCCGCCTAAATATTCATGGAGTTTGAGGCGTATGGCATCAGTAATAAGCGGGGCGCGTTCTTTTGTAGCATAGACCAGATGATAGAGAAGATTGGTGTAGGACATCTTCGTCTCCGTTAAATGGAAGCCTCTGTCGCCTGCTCACGCAGGCTCATGATTGTTTTTTATTGATTGTCCCCAGACTCCGCTACGCTTCGTCAGGGGCTATGTTCTCTTGCCTGCTTCGCAGGCAAGAACACTCTCCACTCGCGATTCACGATTCACGACTTACAAATTACGCTTTACGCTCTTTTGTCTTGAGAAGCTTTTCAATCTCGTCGGCGGCGCTGCGCGCGCCGTCCTCGCTCTGCACCTGGCGTCCGATTGCGGCGGCTTTTTCAGCATAGCTTTTATCCGTCAACAATCTATCCAGTTCTCTGGCTGCAAGGGCGGCTGTGTATTTGGTGCGAGAGATTGTGCGTCCGACGCCGAGGCGCGCGATGCGAAAGGCATTGTCGGGTTGGTCGTGATTGAAGGGAATGATTAAAGCGGGCACGCCTGCGCGCAGGGTCTGCCCGGTTGTCCCGACCCCGCCCTGGTGCACGACCGCCGCAGTGCGAGGCAGAATCTGCCCGTAAGGCGCATAATCGAAAGCGGCTATGCCAGCGGGCAAAGATTCTTTCGGCAGGTTGCGCGCATCGCCAATCAGCAGCACCGCGCGGCGATTGAGAAGTCGTGCGGCAGCGATGCTCTCGCGGTAAAAATCTTCCGCGACGAAGATCGCTGTCGAGCCGAGGGTGAAGACAATCGGTGGTGGGCCATTGTCAAGAAACTTTTCCAGTTCAGGCGAGATGTGCGCCTCGTCTTTCCGGTCGTAGAAGGGAAAGCCAGTGATAATCGTTTGGGGAGGCCAATCGGGTTGCGGTGCTCCCAGGGCTTTTGAGAAGAGTGCGAGCACGAGTGAAGGCGAGTGTTGACCTTCGAACATGGGATGCTCACCCTTTGAGAGTCCTAGTTCCGAGCGCAACTGGTAAACCGGCTTGATCCAATTATCAGAAGCTCGTTTAGCAATGTACATAAATGCGCGAGCAAAAAGCGGATTAAGACGGAGCAACTTGTTCATGCTGGGAGCTTGAGGCGGCACGAATGGGTCATGGATTGAGAAGAACGATGTGGGAGCAAGCACCGTGGAAATCCAGGGAATGCCGGTCTTCTCTGCGAGCGCAGGGCCA
The DNA here is from genome assembly GCA_963811065.1 of uncultured Acidobacteriota bacterium. GTDB lineage: Bacteria > Acidobacteriota > Blastocatellia > Pyrinomonadales > Pyrinomonadaceae > QHXM01. The sequence goes on along the minus strand of CAWEPR010000001.1, from coordinate 204,989 downwards.
GCGAAGGTCAGCATGTGCGTAATGAGCAGGTCGGCGTCGCGCGTCGCCTCGCGTAAATCTTCGTAGCTCTCGCGGATGTGCGGCACGAACAATTCCTTGATGATGAACTCGCCGCCCTTCATCACATCCATCGCCTTGATGATTGTCTCAAGATTCTCTTCAGGAGGCGCAATGTCGGGGCGGATGGCGTGAAAGCCTAGTCCGGTGGCTTCGATCTTTTCCCGGTAGGCAGGGCTGGTGGCCATGATAGCCTTGTGCCCGCGCGCCTGTAGCTCAAGGCCGACGGCCACGTATGGATGAATGTCGCCGAAAGAGCCAAAGGTGGTTAAGACGATGCGCTTGCCTGAAAGCTTTGCGCCGTCACCTGTTGGGGAGCGTTCGCCCGCAAGTTTAGCGGGCGTTTCCGGTTGATTAATCTCTGTCATGGTGTCAACCTTTTATCACAAGTTGAAAGGACAATCATGTTGATTTGTGGCACGGTGGGTGCAAATGAATGCCCGCGTTTGAGAATTATTATTTGGAGATAGTTTAAGAAGATGGCTGAAAAGACGAAAGAAGCTGGATTGCGGCTATTGATTGTTGACGACGAGGAGGCGGCGCGCTATGGAATGCGACGCTCGCTCGGCGGCTTCGGCTACGAGATTGAGGAAGCCGAGAGCGTCGAGGCCGCGCGCCAGTTAATGAAAGAATGGCGACCCGATTTGATGCTGCTCGACGTGAACCTACCGGGCGCAAGCGGGCTGGAGTTTTTGAGCGAGCTGAAAGAGGCGAACGGCGATGCTCCGCTCGTGATCCTCATCACAGCGCACGGCTCTGAACGAATGGCAGTCGAGGCCATCAAATCCGGCGCGCATGATTATCTCTCGAAGCCGTTTGAACTGGACGACCTGCGCCTCGTTATCAAGAACGCTTTTGAGACCGTTCAACTGCGACGTGAAAATCGTTCGCTTCGGCGGCGAATCGAGATTGAAGGTACATCGCGTGGAGCGTTGATCGGAGCATCCGAAGCGATGCGGCGCGTGCGTGCCATGATCGAAAAGGTCGCGGAGACGGATGCGACTGTGCTGGTGCGCGGCGAATCCGGCACGGGCAAGGAACTCGTCGCGCGCGAGATTCACGAGCGGAGCATGTCCCGGCGCAGCGGCGCTTTCGTTGCGGTCAACTGCGCCGCACTTCCTTCGGAATTGATCGAATCTGAGCTTTTCGGCCACGAAAAAGGCTCATTTACGGGGGCGGCAGCGCGCAGGCGAGGGAAGTTTGAGCAGGCCGACGGTGGAACGCTGTTCCTTGACGAGATTGGCGACATGAGCGCGAATGTTCAGGCCAAGTTGCTGCGCGCACTTGAAGAGCGGCATATCGAACGGCTCGGCGGCAACGAGTCAATTCCGGTTGATGTCAGAATCGTCAGCGCCACGCATCGCCCGCTTGAGCAGGAGATAACAAACGGAAATTTCCGGGCAGACCTCTTCTATCGCCTGCGCGTCGTGACGGTTGAAATCGCGCCATTGCGCGAGCGCCGCGAAGATATTCCCGTCCTCGCCGAATCGTTCGCGCGGGCTGCGGCGGAACGCTACAACCTGCCTGTCCGGCTAATCGGACAGAGCGCCCTGCGACGCCTTATTGAATACGACTGGCCGGGCAATGTGCGCGAGTTACGAAACACAATCGAGCGGGCGGCGATTATGGCTGAAGGTGATGAATTGACAGCGCGCGATTTACCCGAAGAAATCAAGAAGATTTCATCTGACAGCGGGGATAGAAACAGCAGCAGCGTGCTTGTGGATGTGGCAACCGACGGCTCGCTCGCCGTCCCTTTCACCGCGGATTTTCGTTCGGATAGACGGGAGTTTGAGCGGCGCTACATTGCACGTTGTCTGGAAGATTCCGGCGGGAATGTCACCCGCGCAGCCTCGATTTTAGGAATGCACCGCCAGTCTCTTCAGCACAAGCTCCGCGAGTTGGGCTTGGCCCGCCGCTATGTCTCCGTCTCTTCGGAAACGCAGGAGAAATCCGACAACTGACGGATTATTAAGCCCCCTCAGATTGCGTAGGCACATCTCTTCCGAGTAGACTTTCTGCCAGTTCGTAAAAATTAACCAAAATAATTAGGAATCATTCTTATGAAAGCACGCCTTGACGCCATCATTCATCGTCAGCAGGCAGAATATCTCGACCGCCTTCTGCCAGCCAGCACCGGAATTATTGGGGAGATGGAAGCGGACGCAGAGAAAAACCGTGTGCCGATTGCCGACCGCGAGGTCGCGCTCTTTCTGGAAATTACTGCGCGAGCGATGAATGCGAAGCGCGTCCTTGAAATCGGCATGGCCATCGGTTATGCGGTCGTTCATCTGGCGCAGGCGATTGGTGATGAAGGGTTGATTGTCACCATCGAGCCGAACGATGAGATGATTCGTCGCTCCGAAGACTATCTGACACGCGCCGGAGTCCGTGACCGCGTTCGCATAGAGCGTGGGAAAGCTCTCGAAGTTATTCCGCGGCTCGAAGAGACGTTTGACCTGATTTATCTCGATGCATTGAAGGAAGAATATTCGGATTATCTTGACCAGAGCTTGCCGCTGCTGCGCGTCGGGGGAGTGGTGATCGCCGACAACGTTTTGTGGGGCGGACAGGTCGCAGGAGAGATTCGCTCTCCAGACCAGCAGGAGTCAACGGAGGCGCTGCGCGAGTTCAATAAGCATCTCGTCAATCACCCGCAACTACGCGCTGAAGTCCTCTCGTTCGGGGATGGTATCGGTTATGGAGTCAAGATTAAATGAAGCCTGTGCATCATCGCCGCGTAGCGGCAGGTTGAGTTTAGACCGGCCTTTCAAGGCCGGGAAAGATGCCGCATCATTCGCAGGCGTCGCGTTAGCGACGATTGAGAGCTTCAACCTGGTTGAGTTAGTTGCAAGTGAGTTTGATTCCAATTCAAGACGGCGAGGAAGCTCGCGCCCGCGCGGCGCAGGTAATAGCAGCGGGCGGCGTCATAGCCTTTCGCACAGACACGTTCTATGGACTCGGAGCAGACCCTTTCAATCGAGAGGCACTCAGCCGTGTGAATAGCTTGAAAGGCAGAGATGGAGGCAAGCCCATCCTGGTCGTCATCAGCGATGTGAACGAGGCCGAGCGGTTCGTCAACTGGTCGCCGCGCTTCGACACGGTCTCTAGTCGGCACTGGCCGGGAGCGTTGACGATTGTAGTCGAAGCTAAGCCGGAAGTGCCGATTGATTTGACCGCGGGTAGCCGCACTGTGGGTTTGAGATTGCCGGACGATGAAACGGTGCGTTCATTCATCCGCGCCTGCGGCGGTGCGCTGACGGCGACGAGCGCGAACCTCGCAGGTGAGCCGCCCGCGAGAAGCGCAGAAGAGGTCGCGCAATCTTTCCCGGCAGGATTGGACTTGATTGTTGACGGCGGTGCCGCGCGAGGCGAAAAGCCGTCCACCGTCCTCGATCTGAGTGGGCAGCAAATTCGCCTGATTCGTGAAGGAGCGGTCTCAATCACAGAGTTGTTGGAGACCCTGAGAGGACTTGACGAAGACATTTAAGGCAATCCGCTCGCCTTGCCGCTCCTAGATCAGCTACGCCGCCGCAACTGGTAATCCAAGCTCCAGCGTCCACCACCGGCCACAGCCAGATAAAGAAACGCGAAGCAGTAGAGCACGGCAAGCTCCCCACCGTTTTGCAGCGGCCAGAACGCGCTTGGCTTAAAGTGCCCCATAAAGTAAGCGACCGCCATCTGTCCTGACACAATGAACGCAGCCGGGCGTGTGAAGAGTCCCAGCATGATGAGCAGCCCCCCGACTAATTCCAAAGCTCCGGCGATACCGGGTAGCGTAAAAAGTGGAAACGGGAAGCCCATCTCTGCCGGGCCGGGCGGATAGTTGAATAGCTTCTGGGTTCCGTGCATCATGAAGAGCAATCCAAAGACGATTCTGAAGATGCTGAGGATGCGAGGCGACCACGAAGCGAAGAATGAGTTTAAATCAGACATAATGGTCTCCCTGATGTTTTGTCTCTGCAAGTTTCAATGCTACTTGTTCAACGTCAAAGTTCGCACAAAACTCCAATCGCCGCTGCCGTCAATTTTGATGTTCCCAACCGTTTTATTCGCCACAACCATGTTGGCCGGATACCAGAGCGGGAGCATCGGCAAATCGCGGTTGACGATCTCCTGCGCCTGACGATAAAGGCCAAGCGCCTTCTCGCGCTCAGGTGTGTTGACGGCTTCATCCAAAATACGATCAAGCTCAGGGTTCTTGTAACGGCTGCGGTTGCGGCTGGCGCGTTGCTGCGAAGGAATCTCGGATGAATGGAAAAGGTCTTTGAGGAAAATCGGGTCTTGATTGCCGCCGACCCAGCGAGAGGTCGTCATCTGAAAATCTCCAAGTCGCAACTGCGCGAGCAGCGTGTTGGTTTCCATCGTCTCAATCTCGACCGGAATCCCGACCTTCTTCAAATAATCGCGGATGACATCAACGTACTGGCGCGTGGCGACGCTGGACGAAGAGATTGCGAATTTGATTGGCTTCTGAAATCTCATCTGCGGGCCGTCTCCGTCAGGGTCACGGAAACCGGCTTCGTCCAGAAGTTGTTTGGCGCGCGCTGCATCGAAAGCATATTTCTCTCCCGCAGAATAAGCCCATGATTCTTCCGGCAAAATCGAGTGAGCGACTTTCGCCTGTCCGAGGATGAGATCGCGGATGATCGTTTCGCGGTCTATGGCGTAAGCGATGGCTTGCCGAACCTTGACGTTATCAAGCGGCGCGTTCTGCACGTTGAAGCCTAAGTAGACGATGTTTGCGCCGGTAAACGGCATCACCTGTAGCTTTGAGTCCTGCTCAAGCGATTTGATGGCGTCGGGCGTCAAGTTCGTCGGCAGCGGTGCTATCGTGACGCTGCCGCTTCGGAGTTCAGCCTGCAACGCGTTTCCATCCTCGATCACGCGTACACGCAAAGCGCTGATTTGCGGCGCTCCTTCCCAATAGTTGGGGTTCGCTTCCATTGAAATCGTCTGCTGCGCCGTGTCATAGCTGACAAACTTGAAAGGGCCGGAGCCGAGCGGATGCGTCTTTTGCGAATCGGCGCTGTCTTTCGGGACGATGCCAATGGGGACGAGATTTGACAAAAGACCGAGCCAAGGTTTGCTGAGCCGGATGATGACGGTACGCGGGTCAGGGGCTTCAACCGCAGACACCAATCCCTTTTTGCTCTCGCCTGCGCCTTCAAAAAAACCTGCGGCTTTACCGGAGGCCGAAGCCAGTACGGCGTCTATCGTGTATTTAACGTCGGCTGAGGTCAGCGGTTTTCCATCATGAAAGGTCACGCCGTCGTGAAGCGTGAAGGTGTAGCTCAGGCCATCTTCGGCGCGTTTGATGTCCGTGGCCAGATCGGGAACGTAGTCAAACTTCTCATTCTTCTTCACCAGCGAATTGAAAATCAGAACGCGGATGCGTTCGCTCGCCACATCAACCGTCGGAGACCCGATAGGGTCAAGCGTGGAAATCTTATCCGAGAGCGCGATCACAAAAGTCTCGCTGCGATTGCGGCAGCCTGGCAGAAGCAGCACAGCCGCAATAATCAGGATGAGAAGTGTGGTGACGCGATTTTGAGCGCGCATCAGAAAGTTCCTCCGTAAGTGTAATTCAGCTTGAGATTCAACGCCGCGATCTCGTCCGAGAGTTGTTGAAAGCGCGCCGGGTCGAGGGGAGGCGACGGCTGCATGAGAGCTTTGAAAGCCGCGATGCGCTTGAGGGATGCCTTGATGCGCTCCTGTTTTATGAGACCGTCACGCGCGGCCTGCAACAGCCCGTTATAGCCTCGAAGGGCGATGTCAGAATGCGAGCAGATCAGGAACATATCCTGCCCGGCCTTGAACGCCAGTTGTACAGCTTTCTCTATCTCGTAGTGCTTGGAAATCGCACCCATCTCAAGGTCGTCCGTCACGACCAGATGCTTGTAGCCGAGTTCCTGTCTCAGCAGTTTGGTTGTGATGGCATAGCTGAGCGAGGCAGGTTCGAGTCGGCCTCCGGCGACGCCTTTGCGAATGTCAACATTCGGAAAGCCGCCATGACTCACCATCACGGCGCGCACGCGGTCGTCTTCGCGCTGGAATAGCTCGATGTATGGGGCAGGTCCTGCGCAATTAAATCGTCGTGCGAGAGATGAACGACGGCCATTTCATCGTGGGTATCAACCTCGCCCGCACCGATGCCCGGAAAATGCTTGAGGCAGCCCAGACAGCCGGTTGATTGCAGTCCGCGCATATAAACGGTCGTGTAGCCGAGGACTTCGCCGGGAGAGCGCCCGAACGAGCGCGAGTAGAGACCGTTGGAGAGCAAATCGCGCTCGTCCGTCATAATGGACATGACGGGCGCGAAGTTCATGTTGATGCCGAGCATTCGCAGCATCTCGCCCGTGATGCGCCCAAGCGCGCGTGCGCCCGCAAGGTCGCCGTGCTGACGAATGGTGCGCGCCGAAGGCATGGGCGTGCAGATGCGGCGCAAGCGATCAACGAGCCCGCCTTCCTGATCTATGCCGCGCAGTGGCTCAACTGGCAGCAGCTCTCGCACGCCGTCAAGCAGCGAGCGCAACTGCTCAGCGCCCGCGACGTTTCGCCCGAAGACAATTACGCCGCCGGGCTGAATGTGATTGACGAGCGAGCGCGTCTCTTCGTCAAGCTCCGTGCCCGGCAGCCCGATGAAGAAAAGTTGTCCGATCTGTTGTTCGAGGGGAAGAGAAGTTAAAGAATCAAGCATGGAGTTAGACGATTACCCATAGACAATGGACGATGAACGATAGAAAGGCACGCGCTTGAGTGCCTCTCGTCTATGCTCTATCGTCCATCGTCCGCTCTGCTCAAACTATTCGTTTGCGTATATCCTGTAGAATATCAAGCGCGTCTTCCGGCTTCAGCGTTTCTACATCAACGCTGCGTACCTCGTCAAGGATGCTCTGGTTGGCGGTATCAAAGAGCGTGGCCTGCATGGCGATGCGTTTCTGGCGTGCGCGGTGGGCGGCGCTTTTCAATCCTGCTTCGCCTTGCGCCCAGGTCTCCCAGTCATTCGCCGATTTGTGTGGCGCTTGTCCCTGTTTCTCTTCGTCGGCGAAGACATCCAACTCGTAACGCTCAAGCCTTGCCAGCACGTCGCGGGCACGTGTGAGCACGTCAGGCGGTAGACCCGCGAGACGCGCTACCTCGATGCCATAAGACTTAGAGGCGCGACCCTTCTCCAGCCGGTGCAGAAAGACGACTTCGCCATCGCGTTCAGCCGCCGTTATCTGATAGTTCCGCGCTCCGGGCAATCGTTCGGCCAGTTCCGTTAGCTCGTGATAGTGAGTCGCAAAGAGCGTCTTGGCTGCGTGCTCTGCTGAATCGTGCAGGTATTCGGCGACAGACCAGGCGATTGAAAGCCCGTCGAAGGTGGCTGTGCCGCGCCCAATTTCGTCCAGCAGAACGAGCGAGCGCGGGGTGGCGCTGTGCAGGATGGCCGCCGTCTCCGTCATCTCGACCATGAAGGTCGAGCGCCCCCGTGCGAGATCATCGGATGCGCCCACGCGCGTCCAGATGCGATCAAGCAAGGGCAGCCGCGCCTCTCGGCGGGCACGAACGAACCCATCTGCGCGAGCAGATTGATGAGTGCGGCCTGCCGCAGTATCGTGGACTTGCCTCCCATGTTCGGGCCGGTGATGATGAGCAGCCGGTCGGTCGAGTTGTTCATGTACAGATCGTTCGGGATGAACGGGTCCTGACTGACGGCCTCGATCACCGGATGGCGACCCTGCACGATCTCTATCTCGTCGCCGTCGTGCATGATGGGTCGCACGTAGCGACGGCGACGGGAAGTTTCGGCGAGTGCGGCCAGAGCATCGAGCGCGGCAAGCGCGCGGGCTGTCGCCTGAATGCGTTTTGTCTCGGCGGCGATTCTTGAACAGAGCTGGCTGAAGATTTCAGCTTCGAGCGGAGCGATACTACTTTCCGCGCTGCGGACCTTGTCTTCCCATGATTTCAACTCCGGGGTGGTGTACCTCTCGGCATTGGCGAGCGTTTGTCGCCGCTCGTAATCGGTGGGCACGCGCGGGGCATTGGCTTTCGAGACTTCGATATAATAACCAAAGACGTTGTTGTAACGAATCCGCAGCGTTGCTATACCGGAACGTGCGCGCTCCTTTGATTCGAGCGCGGCGATTGTTTGCTTGGCATTGCGACTGATGCTGCGTAGCTCGTCCAGTTCACTCGAAAACCCGTCACGAATCGCGCCGCCGTCGCTGAGTTTGGCTGGTGGGTCGTCCGAGATTGCTTCTGCGATGAGCGCGCGCGTGTCCTGCATCTCGTCCAGGCTCTCATTGAGAATTTGCAGGAGCGACGATTGGGAGTCCGATAACGCCCGGCGAATCAAAGGGACTTGATTGAGCGAGCGTTCGAGCGCATGAAGGTCGCGGGGCGATGCGGAATTCATGTTGAGGCGACCAATGAGGCGTTCCAGATCGGCGACCTCACGAAGCAGCGCGCGTAAACGGTCTCGCTTGATTTGTGAGTTGTAGAGTTCTTCGACTCCGCCGTGTCTTGCTTCAATCTCGCCCCGGCGGACAGACGGACGCAGTAGCCATGCGCGTAAAAGTCGCGCGCCCATTCCGCTGACCGTTTCGTCAATCACCTTGAGCAAAGAGTGCGTGCGATTTGCGCCGCCCTGTGATTCGATTAACTCCAGATTGCGGACCGTGACTTGATCGAGAATGAGATGATCTTGCGGCTCGAAGTAATGAATGTCAGTGATATGGGCGGCGGCAGCCCGCTGCGTCTCCTGAGCGTAACGCAGGCAGGCTCCGGCGGCGCGCACAGCCTCAGGCTTTCCATCCAGACCATAGCCTTCGAGCGAACGCACGCCAAACTGCTCGCAAAGCTGCGCGACGCAGGAATCATTTTGCCAGTGCCATTCGTCAATCGGGGTAAGCGTCGCGCCCTCGAAGGCCGAGCCTTCGTCTTTCGGAAACTTATTTATAGATCCCGTTTCGTCCGAAGCAGACGAGGTTGATCCATCGTTTTCAGTCTGTCGTAAAGGCAGGGGCGCGGTATGCTCCCTTTGGTCGCGTGTGCTTCTGATGAGGGGGCTGAGCGAGGCGGGGAAGAGGATTTCGCGCGGGGCATAAGACTCAATGTCGGCGCGAATGCGCGTCCAGGCATCGCGCCCACTCGCTTCGGTCGCGCTAAATTCCCCGGTTGATAAATCCAGAAACGCCGCCGCCATTCGTTCGCCCGAACCGCAGACGGAAGCCAGAAAAATTGTCTCGCGCGCTTCGACAAGCTGCGGGTCAATGGCTGTGCCCGGCGTGATAACTCGCACCACTTCGCGGCGCACGAGTTTCTTGGTTTGCGACGCTTCTTCCGTCTGCTCGCACATGGCGACGCGATAGCCTTTGCGAACGAGCTTGGCGATGTGATTTGAAACCGCATGATGCGGGACCCCGCACATGGGGATGGGGTCGCCGCGCTCCTTGTGCCGGGCTGTCAGCGTAATCTCAAGCTCACGCGCGCCAGTCATGGCGTCCTCGAAAAAGAGTTCGTAGAAATCGCCCAGACGAAAAAATAGCAGCGTGCCGGGATGCTGTTGCTTCAATTCCTGATACTGCCGCAGCATCGGCGTCAGTGTAGTCATAGTTGTTCAATTCTTGAGAGGGCTAAAGAATATTACGGACAGCAATTCGTCAAGAATTCAAAGCCGAAGCCTACACGCAGGCGGGAGCGCTAGGCAAGCGGTCCGTGGCATTAGTTCTCTAAGGAACTTCAATTTGTCGCGCGCAGACGAGATAAGATGGAGTGAGCTTCGGCACGCACGTTCGACCCCGCTGACATCCGGCTTGGACGACTTCAAAACGTCTCTGTAAAGGAACAGTAAGGCGCTGAAGGCTATATTCTGGGTTGAGGCCGCCACGTTTTTGCATCAACGGGGCTGCGCGCCCGCTGATGCTGGGCGTTGGGCGTTTCTTGTTGGAAATCTGTCAATCGTGATAGAAGGAATGTTATGAATCACTTAATAGTTGTAATTGCCGCCGCGCTTTTTTGCGCCGCTGTGTCAGCACCAGCACAGACATCAATTAAGCCTGCCAGCATCTACGACCGAGACGGAATAACCGTTGTGTCGCCTAATCAACCTGGATGGACATTACTAAAAACAGATAAATCGGAAATGGTCTTTGAGAAACGCGGTGAGGGCGGAATCTTAAACGCCAGCGTCAAAACTATCCGCACAAAAACCTTTGAGACGGAGAAGGACCGGCTGGCTGGCTTGGAAACTCTCAAACAAGCAGAATTAAGTAAATTGAAACTCGATAGCCTTCACTTCGATTACACGAGGTTCAAGGGTGCGATGTGCTTGCGGTATGATGGGATATTCCCGACTGAGAAGACATCGTCAATTAAGTTTGCGTATTTCAACCTCAAAGGCTATCTGTGTCCGCACCCGAACGCTAAGGCTTCGGCTGTTCAAATAGAGTTTTCCAATCACTCGAACGTAAGAGGATTCTCTGAGGACTTGTTTTCTCTGAGCGACGAGTTTTTTGAGGGAATAGTATTTTCTAAAGTCGCCAGTAAGTAGTTCAATTGCTTGCCGCAGGCAAATCGCGCGGGTAGATGCCACGACACGCCCAACAAGTCGCTGAACCGGACGCGCAATAAGCTTGCCTCTCATCAATAAGGTTGATAGCGCGCCGGTTAGCTCCAGCGGTTAGGCCGCTATTATCTAAGGAGTCATGAGTGCTGGTCTCATGTCATCGTTTCTCGGCCACAGTTTAGCTGCTTACTCGCTCTTCTCGCTCGACCGGCGGAGCGGCCCTCCACACTCTGGAGGGCGGTATGGCTTGCGTGGCTGGTAGTGCTCGCCTCCGCGCCCGACATCGATTACCTCGTCCCCGCGCTCGCCTCGCCCGCTCATCAAGGGAGCAGGATCACGCACTCCATCGCCTTGAGCATGGCCCTGCCGCTGTTCAGCGTCGGCGTGCTGTACTCCCTGAAGGGTCTAAAAAGTCAGCGCAGGTTGCTGAGCGTTTGCGCCGTGCTGGCCGGGTTGTCGCACCTGGTCCTGGATTTTCTGGTCGGCGTGACACCCTTACCGCTGCTCTGGCCGCTCGACGCGGCGGCTTTCGCCTCCCCGGTCGGCATCCTGCCGAGCGCGGGCCGGATACAATTATCGAATTACTACTTATACAGGAACGTACTCATTGAGGTCGGCGTGTTAGCGCCAATCTTTTACGTCGCGAGGGAGTTATACCTCGGCGGGGCTAGCACCCGGAACAGGGCGAGGGTCTTAATATTGCTGCTGGTCGCGGGATGTTTTGTGGTGTGGTCAGTAAGTTTGAGCAGGTGAAAAGGGGCGTGTCACTGCAAGAGGGGGCGCGCCTAAAAACTCATTGAACCGGAGCGCGAATAGCGTTGCTTACATCCGCTAGACTTGCTGTTTATGATGTTATGTCCGCGCCCGGTTAATTCGGGCATTAGGTGCTTCTCTTAACAAATGCAAGGATGGCGGGAGAAACCGTTGACGATAGAGCCGCTTTGGTATAAAAGCATCCCGCCTGATCACTTGCGTGCAAAAGGAGAGAGCTGAATGTCTATCAACGAAGAGAAATTGAATCAATTATTAGGAAAGTTCGTCGCCGACTTCGGCGCCGCATTCCACGCCGGTCTGGTCGTAATCGGCGAAAGCCTCGGGCTTTACAAGGCGCTGGCTCAGGCAGAGCAACCTCTCACTTCCGCCGAATTGGCCGAGCGAACCGGCACGACTGAGCGTTACGTGCGCGAGTGGCTCTGTTCACAGGCGGCAGGGGGGTACGTCGAGTATGACGCAAAGTCTCAGCGATACTTTCTCACCGCGGAGCAAGCATTCGCCTTGGCTGACGAACAGAGTCCGGCATATTTACCTGGGGCTTTTTTGCTGGCTGTTTCTGCGCTGAGGGCTGTCCCGAAGATTACTGAAGCATTTCGCACGGGAGAGGGTTTTGGTTGGCATCAACACGATCACGGATTGTTCCGTGGGACTGAAATGTTTTTCCGCCCCGGTTACGCCGCCAATCTGGTCAACTCATGGATTCCTGCTTTTGACGGGGTCGAGGTCAAGCTCAAGGCGGGGGCAAAAGTGGCTGACGTCGGGTGCGGGCTTGGCGCTTCGACCATTCTGATGGCGCAAGCCTTCCCCGACTCTACTTTCGTCGGGTTTGATTACCATGATAAGTCTATCGAGATGGCTCGGCAAAAGGCGGCCGAGGCGGGGGTGGCTGATCGCGTGGAGTTCGCTGTGGCTAAAGCTAAAAATTATCCGGGAGAGAACTACGACTTCGTCACGTTCTTCGATTGCCTGCACGACATGGGCGACCCTGTCGGCGCAGCGGCCCACGTCAGAGAATCGCTTGCTCCTGACGGCACATGGATGATTGTCGAGCCGTTTGCCGGTGATCGAGTGGAAGATAATCTGAATCCGGTCGGACGCATCTACTATTCCGCTTCGACTTTGCTCTGTACCCCGGCTTCACTGTCACAGGAGGTAGGGCTTGCACTTGGGGCGCAAGCGGGCGAAGCCAGAATGCGCGAGGTTGTGACCGCCGGAGGATTCACACACTTTCGGCGCGCGACCGAAACGCCTTTCAATCTTATCTTCGAGGCAAAGCCTTGACGAATGGAAGAGCAGTAATTCGGATTTTGACGCACCTAACAACTCATTCAACCGGAGCGCGAATAGCCTCTCATCTGCGGCGTGCGCTCGCCTCTCTATCAAACTTTGCAATGCGACGCAGCCTCATTCTATGCTTGTCGAGCCTTAAATCAATATACAAAGTCAGTCATTTCTCTTAATTCTCAGATATGGAGGATAAAAAGCAATGCCAACAGCAATAGAAATAAACACGACAACTGTGCTATGGGCTATCGGAGCTATTGCCTCGATTGTTGCGGTCACAGTGGCAGCTACGTGGCATTTACGAAAGGACAGATTAGAAGAGTTGCAGGAAAAGCTTAATGTGCTGACAGAGGCTAAAGATTGGAAATTACCTGATACTCTGAGGTCGCTCAATCTGCTAAGCGAGAAACTTAATCTTCAATTAGAAGAAAAGGCTAAGGTAGATTCTCTCATGTCAGAGAACGAGGCTTTAACAAAAAGTAACCGTGATCTTCAAATAGAAGTGTCAGACCTGAAAGAGAGTGCTGCTAAATTAGAGACATCCCTAAAAAATATGTTAGTAGATTCACAGGAGATTGAGGTAGCAAAGGGTGAGACTCAAGACCTAATCAAGAATACGGTGGCTGTAGGGGTCAAAGGCATCTATGATCCTTCAGTAGAAATCACAATAAATAATGATAATCGCAAAATGCAAGTTGGTAATACCATCGAAATTCCATTCGCAAATAAAATCTGCGTCCTGCGGTTTAGAACTATCAAGAAAGGCATGCCTGATAAAGCCGTCTTCTCATTTGGTCTAAGAGATTTGTAACATCATGCCAGTCGCACATGACAACTCATTGAACCGGACGCGCAATTAGGCGGCCTTTCATCATCAATCTTGATTGCTCGCCGATTAGATTCGGGTGTTCGGTAGCTTCTCTTTTGATATGGAGATTAATGATGGAAACTAAACTTGAAAAAGAAGTACGCTACTTGAAAATTTACGCTGTTGTCGCCACGCTTGTTTGCGCGGTATTTCTCTTTTCGGCGTTTGCGTTCCAAAACAAAAAACAGAAATTTGAGGAAATAGACGTTGAGCGCATCAACGTCGTCGAAAAAGATGGCAGATTAAGAATGGTCCTTTCTAACAAAGAGCGCCAGCATCCCGGTATGAACGACGGAAAACTCGCGGATAGAAAACGTAATGTAGCCGGAATGCTTTTCTTTAACGAAAAGGGAGACGAAGCCGGTGGCTTGATTGTTTCCAACGGCGAAGGCAAATCACAGTATCTTTCGCTGACTTTTGATAAGTTCAGGCAAGACCAAACAATGGGATTTCAGCATTTGGAAAGCGACAACGGCGCATATTTTGCTGGATTGAAAATTTGGGACAGACCCGATATTACTTTCGAAGAGCAAAAGAGTAAAAGAGAAGCCATAAAGAACATACCGGACGAAGCGGCGAGAAAAGCAGCGCTCAAAGAATTAGCCGAGAGCGGTGCTTTTGGAAATGAGCGATTAGTGCTTGGAAGAGGACGAAGCAAGTCTTCGTTTATTGAGCTTTTGGATAAAAGGGGTAAAACTCGACTTGAGATTTCAGTCAACGAGGCTGGCACGCCGAAAATTAACTTCCTGGACGAAAACGGAAAAGTTGTTTACAGCCTGCCTGATGAAAGAAAAAAGTAACGGCGGGCGTCATATTCATTGCCGCAATAAATTTCTTTCAGGTGTGGCCTTATTGCTGTTCAGGTCTCTTCTCCTCTGCGGTCTCATCCTGATTAATACTACCCCGAGCAGTGGCGCGTTTTTTGCTTTGTGTTAAACCTGCAATTCAAATTCCCAACGGAGGTCTCTTAATGTTTAGAAAACTTTTCTCTCTGGCTCTTGTTGCGCTGCTGCTAAATACAGTTGGAATGAGGCTGGCTTATGCTGACTCGAAAGAAGAAAAGCAGGCTCGCTTTGTCGAGAAAGTAAAGGTCAATGTTCTGAAACTAGGAACTGGAGAGGCCGCGCGCGTCAAGGTCAAGTTGCGGGATAAGACGAAGCTTGAGGGCTACGTTAGCGCTGTTGGTGAAGAAGATTTCACTATTACGGACCGGAAGACAGGTGTGGCTACGACAGTGGCTTACCCGCAGGTCAAGAGTGTCAAAGGCAATAACCTCTCGACGGGCGCTAAAATCGCTATCGGAGTTGGTATCGCGGCTGCCGTTATCTTCATCATTTTGTTTAAAGTCATCGTTGATGAAGACTGAGATAGAGAGCGCGGGCGGAACTCCTGGGCCGGAATCACCGAAGAGATTCTACCAACTTTGGCCGAGATGATTTCCTTGCGAAGCAGACTTTGAGAACTGCTGCTTATCGGCCTGCGGAGCCTCGCCAATCTTCGGTGAATAGATATAGCTGTCGCGCGCCACCACCACGAGGTTTGGCTGACTGACGCGAACCTTAATCTGCCGCCGCTGTCCCGCTTGCCCCGCCTTTTTCGGGTAATAGCCAAGACTATACTGGCGGCGCAATTCTTCGGCGATTTGGCCGAATGCCTGGGAGATGCCCAGCAGAGAGCCGCCGTTATAGAGTCGTCCGCCCGTTCTCCGCGCAAGCTCAAAGAGGTACATTCTGGCTCTCTGGCTATCGGCAGGATTCGTCCTGCCACCACCACCACCCGGCACGGGGCTGCGCGGGAAAGGACTGCCCAGAATGACGCTGCCGCTACCGCCCGGCAGAGGAATCTGCTGCGGGGAACCTCCGCCCCAACGCCCATTATTGTTAGTGTCATAGGCGACGGGGTAGATAAGTGCGTCTAATTCCTCAGCCTCTCTCAGCGTGCTGTCGTATGAAGCCTGTCGGCTCGTTGTGTCAACCCCGTCGGTGAAGAGAACCATCGCCTTGCGCCCATTGATTTGTTTCAAGTGTTTCTTGATTACCAACTCCACTGCGTCATAAAGGCGCGTGCCGCCTCCTGTGCGGGTGCGACGGATTGCCCTGACCGTCTCGTCGCGGTCACTGGTTGGTTTGGTCAGAACGTTGATCTGATCATCGAATGAAATGACCATCACGCGATCTTCAGGTTTGAGCTGATTCACAAAGGCAATCGCCGCTTCCTGAATGTCCTCAAGGCGAAAGTCCGTCGAGCCGCTGGTGTCTATGACGAGCGCGACCGTGAACGGCTGGTCAACAGTTGCAAAGTATGCGACCCGTTGTTCGACGCCTTCCTCAAAGATTTTGAAGTCTTCTCGACTAAGGTCGGGAATATATTTGCCGTTGCGGTCCATCACGCTTAAGGGTACGGTGACGAGCGCCGTATTGACCCTGAGAACGTCGCCTTCAACTATCTCGCCTTGTCCCGTGCCCTGATTGACCATCCCTTCTTCATCAGACGGATTACTCGTCGTAGAAGTTGGTGGTGTCTGGGTTCTGCCGTTGATGCTCGTGCCGTTCGAGCCTTTATCGCTCTGCCTTCGTCCCGATTGGGCGCGCAGCGCACACGGGGCACAGATCAAGAGGAGAAGCAAAATGAGAGTGAGCCGTTTCATATGACTAATATTCCTTGCCGTCAATTGGTGGTCTGTTGCTCTCCCGATATCCATGACCGGAGGATGCCGGAAGGGACTTCTTCGGGTTAACGCTCTGATGATGTTTTGGGCACCGGGGATGTAAAGAGTTCGTCAGTGGCGTGTAAAGTTTTGTCATTCACACGCCTGATTTGCTGACAATTCTTTACAAGGAAGAAGCGAGGGTTAAGATAGAATGGCACGTTCGCGCAAATTCCGGCGATTAACGACACGGGAAGAAACCAACTGCCTTGCAGGAAGATCGTTTTGTCTTGAAGCGCGACAACCACGTAGCTGTGGTTAGCGGGCCTTCAACCTGAACGTTCCATAGCATTCTTTTCATCGTTGGTTGGTCTCTTCATCCTGGGTGCTTATACTCGTTGTGGCTCAAGCCTTAGATTGCTGCGCTTAATTGATGAGAATCTTTAATGGAAACGATTAAAGTTGCATTGTTGCAGATGATGGGCTGCGGTCTTGACAGGAGCGCTAGCCTGACAAAGGGAGACCTCTTCTGCCGCCGCGCTCGTGCGCTGGGAGCGGACATTGCTCTGTTTCCTGAGATGTGGAGCATCGGCATGACGTTCTTCAATCTAGAACAGGAGAAGGAGCGTGAAATATGGCAAGCGCAGGCCATCAGACGAGACGATCCCTTTATCCAGCACTTCCGCAATCTTGCCAGAGATTTGAAGATGGCAATTGCGCTGACCTATCTTGAGGAGTGGCCGGGAGCGCCGCGTAATTCTGTCTCTTTGATTGATCGTCACGGAGAGATCGTGCTGACCTACGCGAAAGTTCACACCTGCGAGTTCGATGTGGAAGCTGCGCTCACGCCCGGCGACGCGTTTCCAGTCTGCACGTTGGATACGGAGCGAGGCGATGTGAAAGTAGGTTTTATGATCTGCTACGACCGGGAGTTTCCAGAAAGTGCGAGGCTTCTGATGCTCGAAGGCGCTGAGATCATTCTGACGCCGAACGCTTGCAGTTTGGAATCACACCGTCTCGGCCAGTTCAAGACCCGCGCCTATGAGAATATGGTCGGGGTGGCGATGGCCAACTACGCTGCTCCACAAAACAACGGGCATTCCATAGCTTTTGATGCCGTCGCCTTCGACGCGGGCAAACACCCCACAGAAGATGGAGAGCCGCGCGAGACGCTGCTCATCGAAGCCGGAGAAACTGAAGACGTGTATATCGCAGCGTTCGATATGGACAGCATGCGTGCCTACCGTGAGCGCGAGTCCTGGGGCAATGCTTATCGCAGGCCGCGCCTTTACGGAAGGCTCAGCCATACGGAAGTAAACCCGCCCTTTGTTCGCCGGGACGCGACACGCTAGCTCCCGACGTAGTATATTCCTGTATTAACCCCCCCCCCTAAAAATTCCAACTTTATTGGTAGCAAAGGCGTCATAAGACTGCCGGAGAAACTTCCTCGCACGCGCTTCTTATCCCCCGGCACTATCGGGTTTATGCTTTTGAAATACAGACTTTTACTCATTCTCTCTTTGGCCGTCGTCTACTCACTGACAGCCAATGCTCGCCCGTCCGCAGCGACAGCAGCTAATCATGCTGATAAGAGCGGCAACCTCAGCGCGGAAGAGAGTACTGTCAGCCTTCAGGATTTCGGCGCGGTCGGAGACGGCGTTTCAGACGATGGCCCCGCTTTGCAGGCCGCTCTGGACGCGCTCGCTGACGCTGGCGGAGGCACGCTGGTTGTCCCTTCCGGTCGCTACGCCATCATCACTCCGGTCGCGAAGGATTTCTCCGGCCTATCAAACATCACTATCATTGGAGCAGAGCCAGCACCGGATAACGGTTCGGGAGGTTATGGCAGGGGATTAGGGTTATTCTCAGAGTTCGTTGTCCAGGTAGGCGAGACGAATACTGCGCTCAGCATCACCGGAGTCAATAATTTTCTAATTCAGGACATCACCTTCATCGGCGACCCGAATGTCATCAGGGATTGTAAAATTACGCTCTCGCTCTCGGATATAGACAACGCGATTGTCCGTTACTGCGAGTTTTATGGCCTCGGCGCAATCGTTGGTGGCGGGGCGATTGTGCATGCCTACCATAGCAATCTGACGGTTGAAGACTCAGCCTTTCTAGGGTGTGCGACGGCCACCAGCAGTAACTCTTCAGTGATTCAAAACATTTTGTGGCGAGGTATCGCCGTTACGGGCACTCGCTTTATAGATTACGGAAATCGCGCCAATTATTTTTCCAAGACGACTCTCTCGCCGCCCTATTCATGGATCAGCATTGGCAATGCGGCGGCGGCGGATGCTACCTCTTCGCAGCGGGTGGCGGTGCTTAGGGACCTTTTTCTGGACGAAGGCGTTTTTAATGGCATTACTTGCTTCCCCAGCTTTTTCAGTTCGGCGAACACGCCCATCAATCTCATCTACATGTCCGGGATACAGATGAACGTCAACAACCTGGAATCGAATGGGATTGCCCTCAGCGGGGTTGAGCGAGTATTGATCGAGAAGTCTTACTTGGGATGGAGCCACAATGCTGACGCCGCTATCAATCTGATCGGGGTGGGCGAAGCCATTATTGATCAAGTGGAGTGTGCTGCCCACGCTTACAGGATTCGGGCGGACGCGAGTACCGGTAGACTCACCGTAGTCAATTCGCTCTACGAATACCTTGATTCCTTTGCGCAGATTACAGAAGTTGTCAACACGGAAGGTCTCGATGCAGACCCGGTGCAGTATGTGCGCCAGCAGTATCTCGACACCCTGGGTCGTGAACCGGATGCTTCCGCTTATTTCTACTGGGCAAGCCGTCTCCTGCGTTGCGGACAGGATGCGGCTTGCGCCGAGGAGACTCGTGGCGCGCTGGCTGACTATCTCGGCAATAATCCCTCTCCATCTTTCACTCTCTCCGGGCAGGTCACAGAAAGTGATGGCCGCACGGTCTCCGGTGCAACGGTGACGTTAAGCGGATCGGCAGGGTGGAAGACGCAGACTGATGATGATGGCAATTATTCGTTCCCAACTCTACCAACCGGGGGAAGCTACACGGTAACAATCGCACGTAACAATTACATCTTTGATGCGCCGAGTCAGACCATCACGGTGCCGGTTGGAGACCGCAGGGCTGATTTTTTAGGAAGGATGGTTACGTATACCATCAGCGGGTGGGCGGCCAATCCAAGCGGTAAAGTCATTCCTGGTGCAGTGATTATTTTATCTGGCTCTCAGAGTGCAACTGCTACCACCAATGCCGATGGCGGATATGAATTAGACGGTATTCGTGCGGAAGGCGCATACACCATTACAATTCAGAGGGAGAATTACGACTTCAGTTCCCAAAGCCAAAACATTAATGGCTTGACCGCGAATCTATCTGTCAACTTTACCGGAACAGTCCTCAGATACACGATTAGTGGCGACATCAACATGAGCGGTGTTGATGTGACATTAAGCGGCGGAACAAGCGCGAGTATGAAGACCGATTCAGACGGCACGTATTCCTTCACGGTTGACGCCGAAGGCGACTATACGGTCAAAGCCAGCAAAACCCATTATACTTTCACTCCCGACAGTTACACTTTCACTAATCTTGTCGGCCATGAGACGCTGAACTTCGACCCAACGCTCAACACTCATATAATTAGTGGTTCAACAGGTCTCTCCGAGGCGACCGTCATACTGAGCGGTGATATAACTGGGACGGTAACCACCGACACTGATGGTAATTATTCATTTACCGTTAGTGGCGGCGGCAATTACACTGTGACGGCCAGTAAAGCTCACTACACGTTTTCTCCCGCCAGCCACAGCTTTACCGATGTCAGCGCCGATCAAACGGCTCATTTCACTGCCCAGAATATCACCCATGTCATCAGCGGAAGCACTGGACTTCAAGGGACAGAGGTAAAACTGCAAGGCGACTCCAGCGGGGCAATAATAACCGACGCTGACGGCATGTACTCGTTTACTGTCAACGGCGGCGGCAGTTATACGGTGACAGCTTCAAAGGTGCATTATACATTCGCCCCGCCGAGCTATTCCTTTACCAATTTAAGCGACGATCAGGCGGCTGATTTTACACCGAAGATCAACACTCATATCATTAGTGGCTCAACCGGCCTATCTGGCGTGAGCGTCACCCTGAGCGGTGATGCTACCGAAACAATCACGACGGGCGCAGATGGCACATACACGTTCACTGTTAATGGAGGTGGTAACTATACAGTTACGCCTACAACAGCTAACTATACTTTCGCGCCTCTCAGCCGGAGCTACACCGATCTCAGCGGAAATCAGACAGCTGATTTCAACAGCACACTAAATACCTATACCATCGACGGAAGCTGCGGCCTTCAAGGGGTAGAGGTGCGGTTGCAAGGCAATTCAAGTGGAGTAGTAACAACAGGCACAGACGGGAAGTACTCATTTACTGTTAACGCCAACGGCAGTTACACAGTGACAGCTTCAAAGGCGCACTACACGTTCGCCCCGCCGAGCCACTCCTTTTCCAATCTAAGCGGCAGCCAGACGGCGGACTTCGAGCCGCAGATCAATACGTACATTATCAGCGGCTCGACCGGTCTTGAAGGGGTCAAGGTGAGCCTGAGCGGAGATGCAACCAGCAGTGTGACGACGAGCGCGAACGGCCAGTACAGCTTCACGGTAAATGCTCTGGGCAATTACACAATCACGGCAGATAGGTCTGAATACGTCTTTGCTCCGCCCGCTTACAGTTTTACAGGTCTTAATTCTAATCAGACGGCAAACTTTGCGGGCACCTTGAAACCTGTGCTGCTTATGGACAAGGACTCTGACCTGGCTGTTGCGCTCACGACAGTGCATCTTATGCGCGGCCCGTTTTCGGTAGTTAATCACCTCAACTTCAGTCCGACCTGCGGACGCGCATCATGGTCTTCGCCTTTAACGCGACGTTGCAGCCCAATGAGACCGCTTCGGTCATAACGGCGCAGGCCGAAGATGCACAACATAGAATTTATCCGCTGGTGGTGGAATATGTCAGTGGTATTGATAAAGTTTCACACTTAACTCAGATCAACATCAAGCTCGCGGACGAAATCTATAATGTCGGAGACGTTTGGGTGAGCATCAAAGTGCGCGGGATTGTGAGCAATAAAGCGCGCATTAGGATTGTACCGTTTGGCAGCGGCGCACCTTGATCGTAAATGCTGGAGGCAAGTTCATTTCGGACGGAAGTTATAAAAAGGAATGAGTCCCTGCGGACTCATTCCTTTTTGCCTGCTGCCCCGGCCCGAGCGAGGAAAGTTCCAACCTCATCGGTGTAGGGCTTGGTGAAGGTGGACGGCCAGTTAGCTCGATCTGCATACAGCCTGGTGAGGCTTTCCCTGATAGCCGGATTGCCTCCTGTAAATGCTTCAATCAGGCTAGACCATCTTACCGCCAGTTCCTGAGCCTTCTCGCTCTGAGGGTCAAGGCCCTCGGCCACCGCGCCTTCGACTTCCTTGATAAGCTGTGCCCAATCGCGTTGCCCACGCTCAAGCACTTCGGGTGTTCCGCGCTCAGCGAGTTCGGCGAGTTGCTCCTCCGTGTAATACTTCTTCATCCATTCCATATCATTCTGCATATTAATCACCTCGACAATCTGTTTGAATGTTTCCCAATCAGGCTCGTTGCTCGTCAGCATAGCGTGCTCGGCGCGCTCGATGGCCTGTATGACCGTATCCAGATGACGCCGCCTCGCCTCGACCACCTCGCGCTGGAGGCGGAGTGTCATCTGTAGATCAAGCTCCCTTTGGTTGAGAAGTTCCTTGATCTCTTTGAGAGATAAACCGATGAATTTCAACATCACTATCTGTTGAAGTCGCGCGAAGTCGCGTTCACCATACAGACGATAACCAGCTTCGGTGTAACGGCTGGGCTTCAACAGCCCCAGACGGTCGTAATGATGAAGCGTCCGCACTGTGACGCCCGCCAACTCGGCGAATTCGCGCGCCTGGAAAAGGGTCGTGGCCGTGATTGTCATCGGCTAATCTCCTTTCATGGTTATAGTAAAGTCTGACGTTACGTCAGGCTCAAGCGTTTTTTTTGGAAGGGATAAAAATTCTATCGGGAGCATGTTTTCGCCCCGTCAGGGACGACGGATGCTTTGTGGTTTTCGTCTAACGTAGAATCGCTCGGCGGCAACTATTAACGCCAGCAGCAGCGTGACTGCGCCGGAGAGCAGGCAAAACTGGCAAAAGGCATGGAGCACGAATGCCTGCAAGATGAACAGGTAAATGGACACGACCAGCATCAGCGCAACTACATAGAGTAGTAAATCCGCAGCCCGACGATTACCGAAAGCCGCTAGGACCGCCGTGCTGAAGACGACGAAGTAGGCAACAGCGCCGACGCCTGCGAGCGGCACGCCACCGATGGCGGCGTAGGCGCTCGTGAGCACTTCTTCGCAGCCGCTCGTAACCGTGCATTGAACGGCACGCCCAGCCAGATGCTCGATTGTCAGATAGATAGAATCGGCCAGTCCGATGAGCGAGACCAGCGCGGCTGCCGTGTAGAGATAGATGCTCTGTCGTGGCGCAGCGCGCGGAGTCGAGCTGATGGCTCCGGTCTCAGCGGGAAAGGTTTCGGGTTTGCGAAGGCTCATCTATTTCCTCTTGCCGAGCATATAGTCAAGAGCCATGCGGAGTCCTTCGGGCGTAACTGCGTTGGGATTCATCTGCCGTCCATTCATAAAGAGGGTCGGCGTTCCGGTCACACCGAGCGCGCTCCCGCGATCATAGTCCGCCGTCACCCGCGCTGCGACAGCCGGGCTGTCCAGATCGCGCGTAAAGCGATCAACGTCCAGTTTGAGGTCGCGCGCGTATTGAATAAAGAGCGGGCGAGCGTCTTCAGCCGGAGTCCAGATCAACTGGTTCTGGTAGATGATGTCGTGCATCTCCCAGAAATGGCCTTGCAGCCCGGCAGCTTCGGCTGCGTGCGCGGCTGTGCGAGCATGCTTGTGCCCCTGAAGCGGATAGTGACGAAAGACGAAGCGCATCTGGTCGCCGTATTCCTTCTCAAGCTTCTTCAGTTCGGGGAAGAGCGCTCCGCAGGGCGGGCATTGATAATCGCCGTACTCCTCAAGCATGACCTTCGCGTTCGCATTCCCGCGCGCGTGCGTGTCATCAGTTCCCGCCTGATTTGGCTGTGAGACCGGAACTTGCTCGGGGGGCTTAACAGGCCCGACGGGCTGAGCAGGTGTCACGGTCGGGGTAGAATCGAGCAGCACACCGGAAGGCTGCGAGGGTTGCTTTGCCGAGCGCCATAGAGTCATCCCGGCTCCGAGTGCGACCGCCAAAACTCCGACGATAATGATAATGGGTAGGTAGCGTTTCATCCGTATGTCTTCTTTGAGAACTCCTGACAGATTTCAGAACAGCATATTTATATCAAGAATCGAGCGATTGATAAAACTCAGACCGCGTTTTAATATTTAGATAATTATTTTGTCGCCTCGCGCATGAGGCTTCCCTTTGGGTAACAACATCGCTCTCTTCTTTCAGTTTCAATTTGAAGACAGCCGATGCGACGGGTAAAGTGTGTCCTGCAAAGATGGGAATTAACGATGAGATTAAAGAAAGAGGTTCTGATTTAATCTGAAGCGTGAGCATGATTGCGGCGTGTCGCGGCGATTGATGCGAAGTCTTCTTTTAATCTTAGAAACGAAATGACCAAGCGCGCTCTCATCACAGGAATCACCGGGCAGGATGGCTCGTATCTGGCAGAGTTGCTGTTGGACAAAGGCTATGAAGTCTTTGGACTCGTGCGACGCTCCAGCTCTGTCAGCAGATCGCGCATAGACCATCTGACGCGGACACCAGAAGCAGAGTCCGGCAAACATCTGCATCTCCTTTACGGCGATATGAACGATGGGATTTCGCTCAATCGCATTGTGCGTGAAGTCGAGCCGGACGAAGTCTATAATCTGGCGGGGCAAAGCCATGTGCGCGTCAGCTTCGAAATGCCGGAACATACGGCGGACATTGACGCCGTCGGCACTCTGCGCCTGCTCGAAGCAATTCGTGAGGCTCGTCCGGGCGCGAGGTTTTACCAGGCATCGTCTTCCGAGTTGTTCGGTAACACGGACATCTCCCCGCAGAACGAACAGACGCCATTTCGTCCCCGTTCACCCTATGCCGTCTCCAAACTATTCGGTTACTGGATGACCGTCAATTATCGCGAAGCCTACGGGGCGTATGCGCTCAACGGAATTTTGTTCAATCACGAGTCACCACGTCGTGGGGAAACTTTCGTCACGCGCAAAATCACGCTCGGCGCAGCCCGCATCAAACTCGGCCTTCAGCAAAATATAACGCTCGGCAATCTGGACGCCCGGCGCGACTGGGGCTATGCGCGCGATTACATGGAGGCCGCCTGGTTGATGTTGCAGCAGCCCGAACCGGACGACTACGTCGTCGCTACCGGCGAGGCACATTCTGTTCGGGAACTACTGGACGAGGCTTTCGGCTATCTTGATCTTGACTGGCATCATTACGTCGAAACGGATGAAAAGTATCTGCGCCCCGCTGAGGTAAATTCGGTCGTCGGCGATGCGAGCAAAGCACGGCGCATGCTAGGATGGAAGCCACAAACGACATTTCAGGAATTGGTGCGGATGATGGTGGACGCAGATTTGGCCATTGCCAAATCCGAAACTGAGAAGAATTGAGTCGTCTGGGTTGCGCGGGCAATCTGGACTGAGATTGGGGAGAGCATGAGGATACTCGTCACTGGCGGCGCTGGTTTTATCGGCTCGCATCTTTGCGAGCGATTGCTGCTGGACGGGCATGAGGTGATCTGCCTCGATAACTTTTTCACAGGGCGACGCGAAAACGTCTTTCATCTGTTGAGCAACCCACGCTTCGAGTTGTTGCGCCACGATGTCATCGAGCCCATCCTGCTTGAAGTTGACCAGATTTATAATCTTGCTTGTCCGGCCTCGCCGATTCATTACCAGTACAATGCAGTGAAGACGGTCAAGACCTCCGTCATGGGCACGATCAACATGCTGGGACTGGCCAAGCGTGTCCACGCGCGCATTCTTCAAGCCTCCACCTCCGAAGTGTATGGCGACCCGGAAGTTCATCCGCAGCCGGAGAGCTACTGGGGGAATGTCAATCCGATCGGGATTCGCAGTTGTTATGACGAAGGCAAGCGTATCGCCGAAACTTTGATGATGGACTATCACCGGCAGAACATGGTGGACATCCGCATCGCGCGCATCTTCAACACCTATGGCACGAGGATGCATGAATCGGATGGTCGCGTGGTCTCAAACCTCATCATGCAGGCTTTGCGCGGCGAGCCGTTGACGATTTACGGGACGGGAGAGCAGACGCGCTCCTTTTGTTATGTTGACGATCTCATCGAAGGAATAGTTCGCTTGATGAATGCGGATGAGCTACACGATCCGGTCAACCTGGGCAATCCGAGCGAGTTTACGATCAGGGAACTGGCCGAAGAGGTGAAACGAATCTGCGGTGCTAATGTCGAGATTAAATACCTCCCACTACCGCAGGACGACCCGCGCCAGCGCCAGCCGGACATAACACGCGCAAGACAGTTGCTCTCCTGGGAGCCGTTGATTCCTTTGCGCGAGGGGTTGGAAAAGACTGTGGCATATTTCGCTGGGCGAATAAATAGTCGCGTTTCAGACCAAAGCCATCAAACGGCAGCCTTTTAACTTTCTCGAACAATTGTGAATACACCAGCCGGCAGTTCTCGCGATAAAGCTCCGCCAATTGACCTGCCCGGCGCAACTCGGGGAAAGATTGCCGCCTCACGCGTGTCTACCATCCTCGAACGAATCATCTTTTATAGTCTGCTGGTTTTGATCCTGATAGTAGCCATGCCATACGGAATTGTAGCTCCGTGGCGTGGCGCGGTTGAGACTATTTTTGAATGCGGGGTCTTTGTTCTCGGAATCCTCTGGATGATAGAAGGAATGTTGAGCGGAGCATGGGTTTCCCGGCGACATCTCCTGCTGCTGCCTTTGCTGCTGCTGGTCGTCTTCGCCTACCTGCAAACGCTTCCTCTGGGAAGCTCGCCGAGCATGCCGGGAATCAGCGTTCCAGTCTGGCAGTCAATAAGCTACGACCCGTATGAAACGCGGCTGATGATTTTGAAGTTGCTTGCATACGCGCTGACGCTTGGACTTCTTCTGCGTTATACGTCCAGCCCCGGACGCCTGCGCGTTCTTATTCTCTTTATCGTCGGCCTTGGTGTCGCCAGCGCTATGTTTGCTCTCCTGCGGCAAAGCACACAGGGCAGTGCGCCGAATTTCCTTTTTCCTTTTGTCCGGCTCGACAGGGGCTACGGGCAATTCGTCAATGCCAACCACTACGCCTTCCTGATGGAGATGGCTTTGGGCCTGGTGCTGGGTCTGTTAGCTGGTGGCGGTGTGAGGCGTGACCGCCTGTTGATCTACCTCGCCGCGGCAATTCCACTCTGGGTGGCTCTGGTGCTTTCACGCTCGCGCGGAGGCATTTTGAGCATGCTGTGCCAGTTGCTATTGCTGGCTTTGATGTTTACCGCTGTGAGAAAGCGGAAGGGAGCAGAAACGAGGAAGCATAGCGTCTCGTCGAAACTGGCCCGAATCGGGAGTTCATCTGTTTCCAGACTCGCGCTCGGAGCGTTTCTGTTAACGGCAACCATGATTGGCATTATCTGGGTAGGAGGCGAACAAATCACCAGTCGCTTCGAGGCGATACAGGATGAGGTCGCAATTGAAGCTCAGGAATCAAACTCCGGCGCGCGTCGCAAAGAGATTTGGGGTGCGACGTGGCAGATGATTAAGGAGCATCCGCTGGCGGGAGTCGGCATCGGAGGATACTGGACGGCCCTTCCTCAATATCATAATGCTTCAGGGAAGATGACGCCGCAGCAGGCGCATAACGATTATCTTGAGTTACTGGCGAGCGGAGGTGTGATCGGAGTCTTGCTTGGCGTAGGTTTTGTTTTTCTGCTCGTTAAATTCGCGCGGTCTAGCTTAAGCTCCCCTGATCCTTTCCGTCGTGCGGCCTGTTTTGGCGCGCTCGCCGGACTTTTCGGGATCAGTATTCATAGCCTCGTTGATTTCGGGCTGCACATTCCCATCAATGCGCTCCTCTGCCTGACGCTTGTGGCTATTGCTACTGTCAACGGGCGGACGAAGGAAGGGAATCAAGGTAGAAATGAAAGCTCTCCTGGATTGAACGAGAGAGTCCGATAACGTCTTGAAGAATTACTTTCATAAATTAAGACTGGGGTTAGCAGTCGTCGTGATAGGCGTCTGCGTCTGGGGAATCCTGGGTGCAGCGCGAATCGGAGAATCTCGCTGGCTGACGATGCGACTTAAAGAGCCACGCTCGCAGTCTCCATCCGAGGTCGGGGCGCAACTTCTTTCTGAGTCCCAGCGCGCTATTAACACGACGCCGAGCGACCCTGAAGCTCATTCGGGCCGCGCTCTCGTGTTGCTTAACACGCAAGGGCTGGCCGCTGCGCTAACTGAATACGAGCGCGCCGTCGCACTTCGTCCGAATGACTATTTTCTGTGGCTTGAGCTTGGGCGCGCGCGTGATATGGCTGATGATGAGCAGGGCGCGATTGCTGCTTTAGAGCAATCGGTCAGGCTTGCGCCATTCTATGCTCAACCGCGCTGGCAGTTAGGCAATGTGCTATTCAGGGCAGGGCGCGTTGAAGAATCCTACGGAGAGTTGCGGCGCGCGGCTTTGAGTGATGTGTCTCTTCTTCCTAACTTGATTGATCTGGTTTGGGGGGCTACGGACGGCGACCCGGTTGCTGTTGAGCGGATAATTCAACCCGAAAGAGCTTCATGGCATATAGCTCTGGCAAAAATCTTTATCAAACGCGGAAAGATTGCAGAGGCGCTCGCACAATTTCGCGCCGCAGGGGGGCTTGCCGAGAAAGACAAGCAGGCGCTTCTCAACGAATTGTTGGCTGCGAAGCGTTATCAGGAAGCCTATGAAGTTTGGGTTATTGATTCCGGCGAGAGCAAAGGGCTCGCTCTCATACACGATGGCGGCTTTGAGAGTAAGGTGAGCCGCGATAATACAGGCTTCGGCTGGCAACTGGCACGTGACGCGCCGACTTTGCGTCTTTCGCTAGACCGTAATAACCCACATTCTGGAACGCAAAGCCTGCGCGTGGATTTCAACGGTGACGCAAATCCGGGTCAACCCATCCTCACACAATTAATTCCTGTCGAGCCGAACATGCATTATCGCCTGCGATTCAATGCGCGGACAGAAGAGATTGTCACGGGAGGCTTGCCCCTCATTAGCCTGAGCGACGCCAGCAGTAAAGATAATTCCGTGCTCGCAGTGTCCTCGCCACTTCCGCAAAGCTCTGACGGGTGGCGCGAATATTCAATTGATTTCACTTCTTCAAAGACGACGAGCGCAGTGCTTATCACTGTTCACCGTCAAAACTGTAGCTCCGGCCCGTGCCCGGTTTTTGGGCGTATGTGGTTGGATGATTTTGTAATTCAGAAAGTGTCTAATAATTAAAGAGAGCGGATGTGCCCAGTTGTGAGAGCATCTATTAATAATCGGATTACAGATTTAATGAGAGCGGCCTCGAAAGGCGACATGGAGAGCGTGTCGGCCTTGATGGCTTCGGGCGCTGACGTGAACGGACAAGATGTCTTCGGCCACACTGCTTTGATGTTCGCCGCAGGCGAGGGCCATCTTGAGATTGTGCAGATATTGCTCAGCGAAGGCGCAGAGGTGAACGCCAGCAATCAGGTTGGCGCAACCGCCTTTAGTCGTGCAGCAGCCAAAGGTCATACAGCGATTGTCCGGCTACTGAGAAGCGCCGGAGCCATTGATGAAGCCGACACCGAGGGACAATTCGCCCGCGAAGATCAGCTCAATCAAGCCCTGCTACACGCGGCGCGCGACGGCGACGTTGCGAGGATCAAAAATTTAATCCAGGCTGGTTGTGATGTAAATGCCAGAACCGGCGACGGGTGGACTGCCCTGATGATTGCCACCGTGAAAGGGCATACAGAGGTCTTGCGTTTACTTCTGGATAATAATGCGGAGATTGATGCGAAGAACAATAACGGCTGGACGGCCTTGAAACTTGCGACTTCGCTTGACGATCTTCGATTGATGACGATCCTGCTGGCGAGAGGCGCAAAGGTCAACGAGCATGACTTTGACGGAGCATCGCCGCTGATGCAGGCCGCAGGTGAGGGAAGCACAGGCAGCATCGAACTTCTTCTGGATTATCAGGCAGACATCAGCGCGAGAGATAAAAACGGCGAAACAGCCCTGATGATTGCCCGACGCAGAGACCGCGCTGACGCAGTTCGTCTACTCATCCAGGCCGGTGCAATTGAGTAGCTCGGTTAGTCCTGACTCGCGCAATATAATCATCCTTTATATGATTGTGGAACATTTTAAGAACCGGGACGCCTTACCCGTCTATCGCCGATTCCGGGAAAGGGGACGGCTCGCCCCTGCTGGGTGGCTTTGCACAAAAAGTCGAGGATTATGCGCAGATACTGCATAGTCATAGCAACAACGGGTAGTTGAAAGCCGACTATGCAAGATTGCTGAATATTTGTGCAAAGCCCTTCGTTGGCCTATGGATTAGGGGCGCTCCCACCACCAGCCCTGAAAAACTTCGATATCCATGTCGTTTCTAGATCGTACCCATAGGGCCTTATATACATCCCAAGGGTAACAAATAAAGCTACCTGACCCCACTAGCGTTCCTTGCCAATAGAGAGGGATACTAAAGCCCCCATAGAACCAGTCTATCGACGCTGGGATTTGGAATAGATCTATCCGATGTCCCGGCCAAAGATGTCCTATTAAAGTAAGCGAGTTTGGAAACAAGTGAGTGCGAACCGAAGGCATAAGATCGCTCCTTTAGGTTAGAGATTAAAGAGCGCGAGGACGAGATGCTTATATCACATGCGAGGATCGTTTTGACTAAATAGCTTTCACCAGCGAAACGAGTCATCATCAATCATCTCCGGCCACGTTTCTTCATCCTCTTCATCTTGCTGTTGCTTAATTAACGCTTCCGTGTTTCGCAGGCTCTCCGAGATTCTGGCGTTCTCGCGCTCCAATTCTCCAACGCGTCGCCTGAGTTGGCGATTTCTGGTTTCGAGCGTCATTAAAGAGACGAATTCCATCCCCGCGATGCAGGCAAGTGCTAGTGCGAAAATGAATACCAGATAGATCATTACAGATTGGTAAAAACAGAGCGCAGAAAAACTCAGCTCGATATATATTTCTCTTTACCGCTTCTTCCGAAGCGACTGTGTTTTGCGTTTAGAGCTTTTCGCACCGCTTTTCTTTTGTTGAAAGCGTTTCACTCCTTCTTCAATGAGTGTGGCAGCTTTTGTGGGGCCAAAGCGACCGAGCGGCTTGAAGGTTTTTCCCTTAATCTGATTATAAGAGATGAAGAAGTGTTCGATCTCGTCTAATAGAGCGCTGCCGATGTCTGCGAGTGATCGTACCTTCTGATGCGTATGCGAGTTCGCGGCTACCGCAATCAATCTATCGTTACGGGTGGTTTTACCATCGCGCTCAGTTTGTTCAGCCTCAATCACGGCGACGAGGCGGGACGGGACAAGACAGCCGGGAAACGCGGGCTCGTCCATCAACAGAAGCACGTCCAGAGGATCACCGTCACCACCCAGAGTCGAAGGTATGAAACCGAAATCGAAAGGGAAGACTGCGCCTGCTGGCAGCACGCCGCCCAGCTTGAAGAGATGATGCTCTTCATCGTAATTGAATTTGTTGCGGTTTCCTTTGGGCGTTTCAATTATAACCTGCAACTCATTTGAATCGGATGCGTAGGCACTGAGCGTAATCAGGCCACCGTTCGATAAGGTTTTTCCGGGCATTATTCCACCTTGTTATTTGAGACTGAAAGAATCAGAACGGTTAAAGTATCAGGACTGAAAGGCTGGGAAAGTTCTGAAACACAAATCACGCTCAGGATAAAACTATCTGGTAATGCGAATGACTTCCACGTCTCGCTCGCTCACTATCTTCCATCCTGAATCCATCTTGCGCCAGCGCAATTCCTGTATCACCTCTCCGCTCTCTGGCCTGTCGCCGCTAAAGTTCCAACTCTTATGAAAACGCATTGTCGCTGTCTGCCCCTCCGAGCCAAGCTGTATCTCCGGCTCGCCCGCTCGCACGTCAATAGTATTAGCCTGTAACGACAGGCGAGTTTTTTCAGCGCGCACGGCGGCTTGTGTCGTGTTGCGCTTCTGGTAAAAAGCAAGCAAGGTCGGCGCGTAAAACGTCATCTGTTTATTGATGTCGCGGGCGTTGGTCGCCGTAATCCACTGGCTAAGTGTAGTCTTCAGTTCGCCTCGCGCATCACCGGGCGGCACTTTGGGAGCATCGTTGTGATTAGAGCCATTGGTAGTTGCTGGAGTATCCGTCGCGCGCGGGTCGGTGATGCTTGTCGTATCCTTGTTCGCTTGTAATGACCCGCTATCGCGGGCGGACGACGTATTCTCACCAACAGCTTCCTGCGGTGAACGGCTCAGCGCAAACCAGATTGCGATGCCGATGAAGCCCATCGCGAAGACCGCGACTGCCATGATGATCAGAGACCTTCGAGAATCAGGGCTGCGGGATTCACTTGCGTTATCTCTTATGGCCCTAGCTTTCAGTGATGATCTATCTGCTGGCGTGTTTATTGGCTCGCCTTCTATCCTTTTATTTTCCTGCACTACCGGGGTTGCAATTTCCGTCACCAGCTCGGTCGGGGCTTCAACCATTCCGATATAACCCTGAACAGACGGATCATCCTGCTCCTGTGAAGAGGAGTGATCCATCGTAGGCTCGCCTGCGCGATTCGTTATACCGGCCTGAGGTGCGAAAGCATTCGTCTCCCGTCCAATGGTTGATTTGCTGGCCGGGGAAAGCCTCTCTTGTGGTTTGGGTAACTCGTTTATTGGAATTTCGGCAACGATTGAAGCGCTCGTTACCTCGCTTAACTCCTTCGCAAAATCAGCGGCGGATTGTGGCCGCTTCTCCGGGTCTTTATCAAGCACCTGCCGGAGAAACTGGTCA
The DNA here is from genome assembly GCA_963811065.1 of uncultured Acidobacteriota bacterium. GTDB lineage: Bacteria > Acidobacteriota > Blastocatellia > Pyrinomonadales > Pyrinomonadaceae > QHXM01. The sequence goes on along the minus strand of CAWEPR010000001.1, from coordinate 172,744 downwards.
AGCTCAGATGGAGTATCCAGGCGAAACTCTTTCACAGAAGGTGGGGGCTGTTGAATATGTTTGACAGCAATGGCTGTCGCCGATGGAGCGTCAAACGGAGGTTTGCCCGCAAGAATTTCAAAAAGAATCACGCCCATGCTGTAAATGTCCGAGCGAGCATCGGTCGTGTGCCCGGAGCATTGTTCAGGAGACATATAGCGTGGTGTGCCGATCAGTGAGCCGGAAGCCGTCAGCCCGCCGCCCGTTGTCGAATACTCCTTCAGCTTCGCAACGCCAAAATCAACCACCTTGGCTTGCAATTGCTCCTGATGATCACGCGTCAGGATGATGTTCGAGGGCTTCAAGTCGCGATGGATGATGCCGCTGCGGTGTGCGGCGTCAACTCCATTGGCTACTTGCCGTCCAATCTCCGCAGCTTCAGCGATAGATATATCACCGGCCACATCCATGTACTCGCGCAGCGTCAGACCTTCGACCAGCTCCATGACGATATAAGCTCCACCATCCGGCAGCACTCCATAGTCGTAGGTGTCTGCGACGTTCGGATGATTGAGACGCGCCGCCGCGCGAGCTTCCCTGCGAAAACGTTCAAGGGCATCCGTATCGGAAGTGAAGTCAGACAAGAGGAGCTTGATTGCACATGGCCGATCAAGGTCAACATGGGTTCCTGCATAGACTGCTCCCATGCCGCCGCGACCGAGAAGGCGGTCAAGACGATATTTGTCGGAAATCATCCGTGTGCCGGGGCGCGCAGCCACGAGCGCGGTCTGGTCGTGCAGACACAAAGCCTCTGTGTCCTCGTAGCAGCGGTGGCAGATGGGGCAAAGTTTCATTTGAAAGGGTAACCCGCCCTTGACTTCAATGTACGCCAACGACCGGCGCGTGAAGAAACTAAGTCAAAGAGTATGCGAAAGAGGCTTAAATGAAACCGCAAAGTTATCCAAAGAACACTTCGGCAACCCGGTAAATTTCTTCATCCAAGCTTTTGAGATCGCTGACGGCTTCTTCAAGAGGGACGCTGCGGATTTTATTACCGTGAAGAGCGGCCATCTGTCCCCACTCTTCCGCCTCGACCATCTCATATGCTTTGACGCCCATGCGAGTCGCCAGCACACGGTCAAACGGGGTAGGGGAGCCGCCGCGCTGAACATAGCCGAGTTTAGTAACACGCGTTTCGATGCCGGTGCAGCGCTCAATCTCATGAGCCAGAACGTTGCCGATGCCGCCGAGTTTATCGTGACGATAAAGCTCCGCGCTTAATTCACCACCAAGAAAGTCTTCGTCTGGATGAGGGTGCGCATCTTCAGCGACGACCACTATAGAAAAAGCTCTGCCCTGTTCCTCACGATGTCTGAGCAACTCACAAACGCGTGTCAGTTTGAAAGGATGTTCGGGGACAAGCACGACATCCGCTCCCCCGGCGATTCCGCCAAAAGCAGCGATCCATCCTGTATGACGCCCCATCACCTCGACGACCATCACGCGATGGTGCGACTCGGCGGTCGAGTGCAGTCTGTCAACAGCATCCGTGACGACGCCGACTGCCGTGTCAAATCCAAAGGTAAAATCGGTGCCGCGAATATCGTTGTCAATGGTTTTGGGAATGCCGACGATGGGAAGATGGTGGTCGCGCCAGAGGTCTAGCGCTGCGGAAAGCGTTCCATCTCCGCCAACCACAATTAAGGCATTCAGCCCTAACTTTTCCCAATTCTGCTTCAAACGCTCAAGTGTCTCTGAGCTTTCCAATGGATTAAGCCTTGAAGTGCCGAGGATGGTGCCGCCACGCGGAAGGATTCCCGTCACAGAAGAACGCGTCAGAGGCTCTACGTCGCCTTCAACCAACCCGCGCCAGCCATTTTTAATCCCCAGTATCTCGCTCTCGACTACCACCGCTCGGCGCACCACCGCGCGGATAACAGCATTAAGACCGGGGCAGTCACCACCAGCTGTGAGTATCCCTATGTGTTTTTTCATTATCGCTAAAAATGTAAACGTCCCCTTCCAGCATCCGGGAACAAAAAGCATTATAAGCGCTGGGTATGCTTGCCCGTGGGCTTTCTCGGTCTGCTTGAGTGAAAAATCTATTGATTGCGTTCAGGGGAAATCACATCCTATAATCGCGCGGCAAGATGCAGCCTGTCAAATAAGTTGTCGGAAGAAAAATCTCCTGATGAAGATATCAGGTTGAGCTGAATATTTGTGCTATCAAACAAGACGCCCCTGATCTTAAGCCTCGAAACGGCGACCCGCGCGGGCAGCATCGCCATCTCACGCGGTGAGACACTGCTGGCAGCACAGACGGGGGATGCGTCAACTTCTCATTCAGCGCTCCTGCTTAAGCAAGTCAGGCATGTGCTTGATGAATCGGGCGTGACACTTAAGGACGTTGATATTTTCGCTGCGTCTACAGGGCCTGGCAGCTTTACAGGTTTGCGAATCGGGCTGGCCACAGTGAAATCATTTGCAGCGACAATGAAGCGTTTATGCGTCGGAGTGCCGACTCTCTATGCGATAGCTCACGCCGCTGGCGAATCAAATCGCACTTTGGCCTTGCTTCCGGCGGGGCGCGGTGAGGTGTTCGCTCAACTGCTGTCGGTTGAGCGCAGCGGAGACGTGCGCCCTCTCAATTCTCCGACGCATATCATGCCGCATAAGCTGTTGGAGAAAGTTAAATCAGAGCCTAACCTGAAGTGGGCTGGAGATGGCGCACATCTATACGCGGATGCTATCAAGGCACAGGCTCTTGCTCAAGGTATCCAGTTGGTGGATGAAACTCAGGAAGCCCACCCAAAGCCGAACGGAGAACAGCAATGGACTATAGCTCCATCACAAGAAGTTTTAGCAGTAGCCATCTGCCAGTTGGCTCTACTTCGTATTGGCTTCGGTGATGCCGTTTCTCCGGAGCAGTTGCACGCAATCTACGTGCGTCCGTCAGACGCCGAACTTCACGAATAATATAGAGAGCAGAGATGGTCAGTACCATTAAGGAAACAGAGGAATTCTATATCTCTCGGATAACAGAGCATGATTTGGTGGATGTTGTCGAGATTGAAGAGACGTGCGGGCTGAGCCGCTGGGGCTGGGAGGCTTATCATGCTGAACTGGGGCAGAGGCGACGCTCCGTGATGCTCGTGGCGCGGGTACAAAAGGGAAAAGATTTTTCAGCCGAACAACAAATCAAAGGATTCATCGCCGCCCGTCTTATTGCAGACGAACTTCACATCAATAATGTCGCAGTGCGAGAGGACCACCGCCGGTTGGGAATTGCGAAAAAACTGCTTGATACTGTCCTTGATGAAGCGGCGCGCATGGGTGCGCGGACAGCTTTTCTTGAAGTACGCGCTGGGAATGCGCCCGCTCAGGCGCTCTATTCTCGATGCGGGTTCAGAGTGGCAGGGCGGCGTCCAGGTTATTATACCCAGCCACTTGAAGATGCGCTTGTGATGAGTCTCACCATGAGGAGTTCGGCTTGATATGTTCGCACATTTTGAGCTAACATTTTCTCACTAAAAGCGCCGAGGCTGCTAGATTCAAAATGCCGTCGGCACACGTAAACTACCGACCAACGCACCACAAAGGAGGACTTCCCTAAATGGAAATGACCAACACGGACAGCTTAAAAGAGCAACTGATAATGAGCGACCCTGAATTCCGCGATTTGGCGCGAGAGCATGGCCGCTATGAAGAACGCTTGAGCGAGTTGTCCGCGCTTGCTTACCCAAGCACAGAAGAGCAGTTGGAAGAGATTACTTTAAAGAAGAAGAAATTAGCCATCAAAGACCAGATGCATTCGATCATGTTGCAACACCAACACGGGCAGGATTCAAGCCACTAAAGTCCGGGCAGCCCCAGATAAATATTACCCCGCACACGCGGCTCGAAGAAGCGGGGGCGCGAAGAAACGAAAGCGCCCCCGCTTTCTACAGCAATAAGCTAATGACAGAGTGCTTAAGCTGGATTTCAACTGAAGCACAATATTCAATAACGATATATTTACAATGGCACGCGAAGGTCTCCCCTACATTTTAATTCCGCTTTTATTGGCGATAATTCCGCTCGTCCTGGGATATTGGCCAATCACCTTGATCCTGGTCGCTCTGGCTGGCTTCATGGCCTATTTCTTTCGCGACCCGCAGCGCATATCCCCGGTTGAAACAGGCGTCATCGTCTCGCCAGCGGACGGGCGTGTGACGCGCGTTCGCGCGGTTATGCCGAATAATTCAAGTTCACCAGTGGTCATCAGTATTTTTCTATCTCCCCTTGACGTTCATATTAATCGCTCGCCGATAGCTGGAACGATTTCAGATGTGACCTATACGCAGGGCAAGTTTTTGATGGCTACGAAAGAGGACTCAAGTTTGGTCAATGAACAGAATGCGCTGACGATTCGTGGCGAAGAGATAACTGTCGTATGCAAACAGATCGCGGGAGTCCTGGCGCGACGGATCATTTGCTGGAAACGCGCGGGAGACAGTGTGGCGCTCGGCGAGCGAATCGGCCTGATTAAATTCAGTTCACGAACAGACCTTGTCCTACCGCCGAATGTTCAAATCGAGGTAACTGAAGGAATGCGTGTGCGGGGCGGAGCGACGGTGATAGGGAGGATCGTATAATGTCAACCGCATCCCCTCTGACTGTAGAACCGGAACACAAGAATCCTGAGCGGCGCGGAATCAAGAAGGGACTGTATCTCATCCCCTCGGCGTTTACGGCGGCAAATATCAGTATGGGTTTCTTCGCCGTTATGGCGGCGTTGCGCGGGTTTCAATTATTAGCGGATGACGGCGACGCGGTAGCCTTACAGCGCGCCGCGGAACATTTTGACAATGCTGCAAAGGCCATCTGCTGGGCTGTGTTATTTGACATGCTCGACGGACGCATTGCGCGCATGACAAAGACGACGACAGAAATAGGCGTCCAGTTTGATTCGATCGCCGACGTTTTAACATTTGGCATTGCTCCGGCTGTACTTGCTTATGCCTGGGGATATGGATCGGCATTAACCGAAGGCAGTTGGTCCCATAAGCTCGGCTGGTTTCTTTCCTTCATGTATTTGATGTGCGGGGCGTTTCGCTTAGCCCGGTTCAATGTTCAAGCGGCCCGCCCACGCATCCTCGCCGAAGGAGTTGCCAAGGTTGATAAAAAGAACTTCATAGGACTTCCTATTCCTCCCGCTGCCGCCCTCATCGCTGCGATCATACATTTCTCCCCGATGCCTTTAGTTCAGTATGATCCCCGTTACTCCCACCTTTACAGCGGTCTTATGATGGCGCTGGTCGGTTGTCTTGGGCTTTTGATGGTTAGCACCTTTCGTTATTCCAGTTTCAAAACAGTTGGAACGCGAAGCCGGAGCGCGCGTTTGGCTATCCTGCTGGTGGCTGCCATAGGAATGCTCATCTACCTCTTCTCGGAATACGTCCTGCTGATCCTTATCTCGATTTACGTCTTGCACGGTCCGCTTTTGCGTGTGGGGGCGTTGTTTCGCAGGCGAAGCGCCTAAGATTCCGGCAATGATTGGATTGGTTGGGGGGATATTTAGCTAGGGCGCGAAAAGGCCAGAAGCCCCTGCCGCGTAGTGACGAAGAGTGTCTTGCCTGCGACAATCGGAGAGGCCGCCATACTATTATCTTCGCCGATAGGAAGGCTGTTAAGTTGTTTCCCGTCGCGCAAGTCCAAAACCACTCCTGCTGAACTGGAAAGCGGTGTGAAGAGGACACCATCGAGCATGGTTAATGGTTCGGCGGCTATCCTCCCCGCAAGTTGTCGTTTCCAAAGGCTGTCGCCATCTTTAAAAGATAGAAGATAAACAAAATTGTCCAGTGAGGCTACCAGAAGTCCATTCTGGGCGAATCCGACTGTCTGAACGCCTGCTCCCGTTCGCCGACGCCATCTGAGTCGCCCATCCGCCTCTCGCACGGCATAGACGTAGCCGTCGGCAGATCCGAAATAGACAACTCCGTTATTAACCACGGCTTGTCCGCGAATTGCTCCCCGGGTCCGATAACGCCAGTTGGTCTTGCCTGTATTGTGATTCAGGGAGAAGAGGTATCCATCATTGCTGCCGATGTAAAGGTTTAGGCCAAAAATTACCGGGTGTGACGCAAACGAGGCGGAGTGTTGCATGACCCATGAGATATCTCCAGTCTTCTTTCGCACTGCATAGACACGTCCATCAGTGGATCCTCCAAAGAGATTGACATCATTTGCGATGAGAGAGCCACGAATCGGCATTGGAATCGTTCGCATCCATTGCGTAATCCCTCCCTCCCGTCCCAACGCACGTAAGGCCCCATTTGCACGCGGAGCCGGTCCCAGATCTCCAACCGTTTCTGAGGCAATATAAACGCTACGTTCATCTGCCATTGGAGAAGAGGACAACTCGCCGCCAAGGTCTGCTTTCCACAGAAGCTGTCCATCGGTTGCTCGTAGGGAAACAATTAGACCTGAAGCTAGCGGTAAATAGATGCGCTCGCCGTCAGTTGCCGGAGTCAGATTGACTGTGAGGTCGGAGTCGTAGTGCCATTTTACAGTTAAAGGTTGAGATAGTTCGATCTGAGTGTCCGCCACTGTAACTATTTGAGCATAGATGTAGGAGAAGGGGAGATAAGTGATGGCTATCAATAGCATGATAACCTTAATTTGTCGGTCCGTCCCTATGTTCCGCATCTGTTATCCTTTACATTAGTGAGCAATATCTTACACGTCCTCATGAAGTCTGGCGAGAAGCCTTGTGCTTTGCGCCGGGTTGTTACTAAAAAGATTCGCCCATATAATTCATCTTTAATCCTTCGCGGAATTCTGTCAGACGTTCTAATGTTTATGGAGGTTTACTTTATTGATCGAGAAAAAGGAACACGAAACAGTTCTGATCCTGGATTTTGGTTCACAGTACACGCAACTTATCGCTCGCCGCGTGCGTGAATCGGGAGTGTATTGTGAGATTCTTCCGTTTAACGCTTCTATTGAAGCCATAGTCTCTAAGAATCCGCGCGGTATTATTCTGTCTGGAAGCCCTGCTTCTGTGTATAGTCAGGATGCTCCGCGATCTGACCCCCGCCTGTTAGATAATTTAGAGTGCCCTGTCTTAGGGATTTGCTATGGTTTACAGGTTCTCGCCGCTCATTTGGGAGGAGAGGTGCAGCCCTCGCAAAATCGTGAGTATGGTTATGCGCGATTGAAGATACTGGATCATACCAGCCCTCTATTTTCAGGTTTGCCAAATGAAATTGATGTTTGGATGAGCCATGGTGACCATGTCGCCGTGCCTCCTCCCGGCTTTAGTGTAACTGCCCGAACCGATGATGCGCTTAATGCTTTAGAAAGTTTAAGCAAGCGCATATATGGTCTCCAGTTCCACCCGGAAGTTGCGCACACTCCCATGGGTGCACAAGTCTTACGGAATTTTTTGATACTGGTGTGTGGATGCCAAGGCGATTGGTCGCCCCTTGCCGTTATTGAGGAGCAGGTCGAGAAAATTCAGCGACAGGTAGGGACTCGTGGCAGCGTCATTTGCGGAATTTCAGGTGGTGTAGACTCGGCTGTTGCAGCGGCTTTGGTAAATCGGGCCATTGGTGATCGCCAGATCTGTGTTTTCATTAACAATGGGTTATTGAGAGAAGGTGAATTCGAGCTGACTACTGCGCTCTTGAAGCAAAGCATGGAGTTGAACCTTCACCCTATACAGGCAGAACAGCGGTTTATTGACGCTCTAAAAGATGTAACCGACCCCGAACAAAAGCGTAAAATTATAGGGCGCGTATTTATAGAAGTGTTCGAAGAGAAAGCGGCGGAACTGGACGATGCTCAATTTCTAGTTCAAGGAACACTTTATCCTGACGTGATAGAATCGGTTTCGGTGCGTGGTCCCTCTGCTGTCATCAAAAGCCACCATAATGTTGGCGGACTCCCAGAAAAAATGAAACTTCAACTGGTTGAGCCGTTGCGGGAACTTTTCAAGGATGAAGTCCGGATTATCGGTCGTGAACTGGGCGTGCCAGAGGAGATTCTCAGTCGCCATCCATTCCCCGGTCCTGGCTTGGCTGTGCGGATATTAGGGGATATCACGAATGAGCGTCTTCGCCTGCTTCAGGCGGCAGATCGGATTCTTGAGGAAGAACTGCGTTTGGGAGATATGTATGATGCCGTCTGGCAAGCCTTTCCTGTCCTCCTGCCGATTTCAACGGTTGGCGTAATGGGGGACGAGCGAACATATGAGCGTGTGATCGCAATTCGTGCCGTAACGAGCATCGATGGAATGACTGCTGATTGGGCGCGCCTTCCGCATGATCTTCTCGCTCGTATTTCGACGCGTCTTGTTTCTGAAGTCAAGGGGATAAATCGTGTTGTTTATGATATTAGCTCAAAGCCGCCAAGCACTATTGAGTGGGAATAGTACTTGATTTTACAAGGCTGAGTTTCATGTAAAAGTTTAGAAGTATTTTGTAGCCGTCTTCCACGAAACTCTTTACGAGTAGCCGTCTTACCGGGGGTTTACCGCCTTCAATTCAAGATATACTCCCTTTTCGTTCCTGATACTCGTGATATAGTGTCGGACGTTAGATATGCCGCTGTAATTACAGACCCTCTTTGTCCTAAAACGACTTCTTTGCAAAGGAACGCATGAACGAGAAGAAATTTGTACATCTGCATCTGCATACGGATTACAGCCTTTTGGATGGTGCTATTCAAATCAAACCCTTAGCTCAGCGCTTAGTAGAGTTAGAGATGCGGGCCTGCGCTATGACTGATCATGGCAATATGTTTGGCGCAATCTCTTTTTATCAAACCATGAAGTCTCAAGGCGTAAAACCTATTATCGGCTGTGAGGTCTATCTCGCTCGTGGAAGCCGTAACGACCGCGCCGGAGCATCAGAACCCGGCCAAAAGGCAAATTTTCACCTTATACTTCTGGCAAAGAATTTAGAAGGTTATCAGAATTTAGTTAGATTGACCTCGAGAGCTTATACGGAAGGCTTCTATTATAAACCCCGCATCGATAGAGAATTGCTGGCGGAGCATAATAAAGGATTAATAGCCCTCTCAGCCTGCATGTCTGGTATGCCATCTGCAATGCTGGCGCGAGAATGCTTTGACGATGCCGCTTCAGCGGCTGTCGATTTCCAGGAAATTATGGGTAGGGGCAATTATTATCTTGAAATTCAGGAACATGGTCTTGATGCCCAAAGGCGTATACGAAAACCCTTGGTCGAGCTCTCTAGAAAAACGGGCATCCCTTTGATCGCGACAAATGATGCGCACTATTTAACGCCCGATGATGCAATAGCCCATGATGTTTTGCTTTGTATAGGCTCTGGTAAGACAGTTAAGGATCCCAATCGCTTGCGCTACGGCCCGCCTAATTTTTATGTACGCTCACCTGAAGAGATGTGGGAGATTTTTGGTAAGGAATTACCCGAAGCGTTAACGCGCACCGTGGAAATTGCCGAGATGTGCGACCTTCATCTGCCGAGCGGGGTGAATTATTTGCCTAATTATCCCATCCCTCAATCGGACGCTGATTTATCGGTAGATGAGTATTTTGAAAAGATTGTGAGGGAAGGATATGAGCGACGCCGTCAACAAGTCTGGGAACGTCAGATTAGCAGAAATGCTTTGCGCTATTCTTTATCGGAATATCAGGAACGTATTTCCCGTGAGATTACAATGATCAAGCAGATGGGCTTCCCGGGGTATTTTCTAATTGTATGGGATTTTATCCGTTATGCTAAAGAGCATGACATTCCAGTTGGTCCCGGGCGCGGTTCAGCGGCAGGGTCTTTGGTCGCTTATTGCTTGGATATTACAGATGTTGATCCGTTGCAGTATGATTTGCTATTTGAAAGATTTCTCAATCCCGAGCGCGTCTCTATGCCAGATATTGATATAGATTTTTGTGTACGTGGGCGAGGCGATGTCATTAATCATGTGGCTGATCTGTATGGTCGTGATTCGGTTTGCCAAATAATTACTTTTGGAACTATGGCTTCAAAAGCTGCTATTAAAGATGTCGGGCGAGCTTTGGATCTCCCATATGCAGAAGTAGATCGGATTGCTAAGCTCATACCTCCCCCGGTACGTGGTCGGAACGTAAGCATTAGTAAGGCTTTAGAGCAGGTTCCGGAGCTAAGGAAAGCAGTCGAGAGCAGTCAGCAGGTAAGGGATTTGATTGATTTAGCGAGACGGCTCGAAGGTTGTGCTCGGCATTCCTCTGTACATGCGGCAGGTGTAGTCATATCCCCGACCCCGCTTCAGGAACTTATACCAATCGCGGTTTCCTCCAAAGATGAATTGACAACACAATATTCCATGTCTGATTTAGAAAAGACGGGAATGTTAAAGATGGATTTTCTCGCGCTTACGGCCTTGACTGTTATAAGCGACTGCTTAAAAAGTGTTAAGCAGTCGCTTGGTGTTGGTGTGGATTGGGACGACGTTCTACTTGATGATCAAAAGACTATGAGGCTTTTCGCCGAAGGGCAAACGGAGGCAGTGTTTCAGTTTGAATCATCGGGTATGCAGGAAATATGTCGGAAACTGAAGCCTAAAGGGTTGGAAGACCTCGCTGCTCTCAACGCGCTTTACAGGCCAGGCCCCCTGGATGGCGGTATGGTAGATGATTTTATAGAGAGGCATCATGGTCATAAAGCGGTTCGTTATATCATTCCTGAGATGAAGGAAATTCTAAGTAATACTTATGGCATCCTAGTATATCAAGAACAAATTATGCAGTTAGCGCAAAGGCTTGCTGGGTACAGCCTGGGTGAGGCCGATTTGATGCGACGTGCAATGGGTAAGAAAAAGCGGGAAGAGATGGCAATTCACGAGCAGAAATTCGTAGATGGGGCTGTAAAAAGGGGGATCAAACGGGAGAAAGCGCAGCAGATTTTCTCACTGATGGCTCAATTTGCCGATTATGGGTTTAATCGAAGCCATAGCGTAGCTTATGCCTATCTTGCCTTTCAAACGGCCTATCTCAAGGCACATTTCCCTGAACACTTCTATGCAGCAGTGCTTTCAAATGAAATTCAAGACGCCGCTAAAGTCTTCAAATATTCCAACGAATTAAGAGGGCAGGGAATACGTTTGCTTCCTCCTGATGTTAATGAAAGTATGGCCGGATTTACGCCACTTAAGGGTGCGATCAGATATGGTTTGGCGGCTATTAAGGGGATTGGACAATCAAGTGTAAATGCCATTATTGAAGCGCGCTCGAACGGCAGATTCTGCTCTTTCTCCACTTTCGTGGAATGTGTTGGCCAAGGCGCTCTCAACAAGAGGGTCTTGGAGAGTCTGGTGTGTGCTGGCGCGTTAGATTCTCTAATTAAAAATCAACACTCTATTTCTCATTGGCGGGCGTGCCTGTACGGGGCGATTGACTCCGCGCTTGCCCGCGCCAGTCGCGCCCAACGCAACAAAGCACGAGGGCAGAATGATCTATTTGGAGGTGGCCTCTCAGACTCTGCTCTAGAATTAGCTGGTGATTATTTTCCGAATACCCCAGCTTGGACTCATGCGGAGTTACTTGCTGCTGAGAAAAATGCTATTGGGTTCTACATTTCAGGACATCCGCTCGAAAATTTCTTGGAGATATTAGCCGAATTACAAGCTGCGAAAACCAGCGACCTGAGCGACTTTCCAAGCGGCACAAAGGTTCATGTGGGGGGCATTGCGACTAATGTACAAATTAGGACGACGAAGACTGGCAGCCGCTTTGCTTTAATGCGATTAGAAGATCAAATCGGAGGCGTAAAGTGCGTGTGTTGGCCTGAGGTATTCAGTAAATGTGAGAAAAACCTTCAAGCTGACACACCGGTTTTAATAACAGGCAAGGTTGAAGCTACGGACGAAGGGACTGTCACTATTATCACCGAAGAGGTGGCGAAACTTGAAGATATTCTGCAACGAAAATCTAAAGGGGTGATTATTCACGTTCCTGCTAATATGATGGCTGATGAAATGCTCGAAACGATTTTTGGTTTGTTAGACAAACATCGCGGAGATTGTGAAGTTATGTTAGATATGGTTCTGAGCGACGGTGTCATGGTACGGGTGCGTCCGCATGGCGCTCTCCGAGTGCAAGGTAGTTTAGATTTAGAGGGTGACCTGCGCCGCCACGGGTGTCAGGTAGAGTGGCTGAACGTTTCATTGTGAAATCATCGCCTCTGCGTCCCAATATCGTTGGGGAAACAACCCCTAAGGAGGTATGAATAAAATGAGGATAGTGTATGGCACAAAAGATAGATCGAAATATTGAGAACCCCGCCCCTCCAGATTCATCTCATTCCGATAGCTCAAGCGACGCTTTTGAGCGCGTGCTGCTGGCTCGCCATGCGGAGAGACCTTATACTTTAGATTATATCGAGAAGCTTTTTAAGGATTTTACGGAGATTCATGGAGATCGCCGTTTTGCGGACGATCCTGCCATTATTTGCGGCCTTGCCTCTTTTCATGGTCTTCCAGTTGTAATAGTTGGGCACCAAAAAGGTAGGGACACAAAGCAGCGCCAGCATAGAAATTTCGGAATGCCGAAACCTGAAGGGTATCGAAAGGCCATGCGTGCGATGAAGTTGGCCGAAAAATTCGGTCGCCCGGTTCTCACGTTTATTGACACTACAGGAGCGTATCCCGGAATTGACGCCGAAGAGCGTGGTCAAGCAGAAGCGATTGCCTATAATTTACGTGAAATGGCTAAGCTCCAAGTGCCTGTTTTGGTGACGGTCATCGGCGAGGGCGGGTCGGGAGGCGCTCTTGCTATTGGAGTAGGTGATCAAGTATTAATGCTTGAAAATGCGGTCTATTCGGTGATTTCGCCGGAAGGTTGCGCTGCCATCTTATGGAAAGATTCGGCACAAGCAGATAGAGCTGCTACCAGCTTGCGGTTAACTGCTGAAGATCTGCTTAAAGAAGGCTTGATTGATGTTATTGTTGCGGAGCCGCCGGGAGGGGCGCATGGTAACCATCAGATGGCGGCTGAGATGTTAGATGCAGTTCTCAAAGAGAGATTGTTAAGTATAATGTCTAACTCACATCGTCAGCGTATAGTTGAGCGTTATCGTAAGTTGCAAAGGTATGGAAAGTGGGGGGATTTGGCCTCATAAGACTGCCAGGTTTTAAATGTTAGATAGAAGGTCAGTGCGAATCTGCCACCTATGTCGGCACGCCGACATAGGTGGCAGCCTCAGCTTAGAAAGGGATGTCATCGTCTGAAACGTCGGCTTCAGATGGCAGTTGGTCTGAGTGGGTTGACGCCTTGCTTCCTGTTGTTGCCCCGGCTTCATCTGCGCGACCTCCGCCGATAAACTGCATATCTGTTGCGTGAACTTCGAGGGTGTATCGCTGTTTGCCATCACGGTCCGTCCATTCCTCAAGGCGAATTCTCCCTTCAACATAAATAGGGCGGCCTTTAGTTAGGTATTGTGACGCTGTCTCTGCTTGTCTGCCCCAGAGCGTAACTCTAAACCAGGTAGTAACGTCCTGCATCTCACCGGCGCGATCTTTACGTTTTTCGTTTGTGGCCACTGTGAAGCTGCACACCGGGGTGCCTTGTGGCGTGTATCGCAACTCTGGGTCGCGGCCCAGATTGCCAACTAGTATGATTTTATTAAAAGACATGTATGGTTTCTCCCTTATTCGGAATAGAAGGACTAAAAACGCTGTGATACTACTCGTGTGTTGGTAGTGGGTCAAGCTTTAATTAATTTGAGAATTATCCGTGGGATTTAACCCTATACTTTAAAGGTAGATTCTTAAGCGCGAAAATCCTTTATGCTAAAGTCCCTTATTATCTCTAATTTTGCTGTTATTGACCGCTTGCACGTAAATTTTTCACTCGGTTTCAATGTTCTGACTGGAGAAACCGGCTCCGGTAAGAGCATCATCGTTGATGCTTTAGGTTTGCTTCTAGGCAGCCGTAGCTCAACAGCACAAATCCGTACTGGTGAGTCTCAGGCATCCATCGAAGGAGTATTTCAGTTTACCCGAGTGAAACATCAGGGAATGCAAGAAGTATTAGCTGAGATCGGTCTTGAAAAAGCCCTTCGGCTTGTCGTCCGACGTGAAATATTTGCTACAGGAAAAAGCCGCATCTTTATCAACGAGAAGAGTGTGACAGTAGGGGTTCTCAAAAAGTTACAGCCATTTATTGCAGAGATCTATGGGCAAGGAGAGCAGCGATCGCTTTTATCTGCACAATCTCATCGTGAGTTATTAGATCACTTCGGCGGATGTGCATCTCTAAAGAATGAGGTAGGGCGAATTTTTCAGCGTCTTAAAGCCGCTGAACGGGAATTGAAGTTACTAATTGTCCACATGGTCGAGCGAGAGCGTTCGAGAGATTTTATCAAACATCAATTGATTGCAATTGATACAATTAGACCCACCAGCGGAGAAGACGAGCAATTACTTTCTGAGCGAAGAATATTGGCACATTCTGAAAGAATCTTAGAGTTAGGCTCAAACACTTACCACAGGTTGTATGAGAGTGACGAAAGCATCTTGGCGCAGCTTACTCTGATTCGTCGGCAGCTTGACGAACTGGCTAGTTTAATTGGGAGCGCGGGAGTCGCCATGGAGTCCCTATTGTCGGGAATCGCGTCTTTATCGGATGTCGCGGAGGCGCTACGTCGTTATGGCTCCGGCGTAGAATATTCACCCGTCAGGCTCATTGAGGTGGAGTCCCGTCTAGCCTCCCTTGAAAAACTTAAACGTAAATATGGGACGGATTTAGATGGAGTTCTTAAGGTTAGAGATGAGCTGGCTGAGCAGCTCTCTGGCTCAAGCGATGAGGCAGAGAGGGTAGATGCTTTAAAAGGCGAATTGGAAGTTTTGCGGATGACCTACATTGAATACGCCCGACGTTTGACCTCTTGTAGACGTGCCTCTGCACCTATGATTGAGCAAACAGTAATGGATGGCTTGCAGCATGTTGCCCTGGGGCAGGCGAAGTTTCTGGTTTCCATAGAAACATCTGCCTTGGAAAATGATGAGATAGCGGGACAGGTAGATACAGCAGAGATTGCAGATGGATCCGACAGCTATACATTCTTTACGCAAGGTGGCGCGGATTATGTGGAATTTTTACTATCAGCTAATCCTGGTGAAAGTCCAAGGCCGTTGTCATCTGTTGCTTCAGGAGGTGAGCTTTCCAGATTGATGCTAACTCTACGTACTATCAGCCAAGAAGATGAAATGTTTGAGACAATCGTGTTTGATGAGGTTGACGATGGAATTGGAGGACGTGTGGCCGAATCTGTCGGGCAACGTTTAAATGCACTGTCGTCTAAGCGCCAGGTTTTCTGTGTGACACACCAGGCACAAATCGCTAAGTTTGCTGACCATCATTTCGTAGTAAGCAAGAAGGTTAAGGAAGAGCGAACGATTACGAATATCAAAGAGCTTGGGCAGGATGAACGTATAAACGAATTATCTCGCATGTTTGGAGGCGATGAGACCGCCGAAACGACCCGCGTAGCTGCCCAATGGTTACTCGATAGCGCCAAGATTTCTCGACGAACGCGTAGGAAAAAATCGAACTAGTCTCCGGTGTCTCCCTTTCGGGAAGAAGTCTCCCCAAAGCAGGGGATTTCTGCTACACTCTGCGCCTCAGAGCAGACATTGAAAGTTAGATAAACATGAAAGCGAATGTTTACATAGAAACCTTGGGATGCCAGATGAACGTGGCAGACACGGAACGGGCGTCCACAAAGTTACGTGAGGCTGGCTATAGACTGACAGGATCATCGGAGTCAGCCGATGTGGTGATTTTCAATACCTGTTCAGTGCGTGCGCGTGCAGCTCAGAAAGTATTTAACAGAATTGGTGAGGTCCAAAAGTCCAGACGCGGGCGCGAACCCATGATCGGCATCATGGGATGTGTTGCTCAGTTGGAAGGGGAGTCTCTCTTCGATCACTCATCGGCAATCAAGCTGGTGATTGGAACATCGGCCACAGAGCGACTTCCTTCGTTGATTGAGAGTGTCAGTGACGGCCATCAAAAAATCATGGATTTGGGGGGGCGAGCAGAAGGAGAGCTTTGGAATGTCTCTACAGTCGAGCGTCATTCGCCTTATGTAGCATTTGTGCCAATCATTGAAGGCTGTAATAAGTTTTGCTCCTACTGCATTGTGCCTTTTTCGAGAGGCCGGGAGCAAAGTCGAAATGCCGCGGAGATAGTAGATGAGGTGAGAAGGCTGCGCGAGGAGGGGTATAAGGAAGTTCACTTAATTGGTCAGAATGTGAATAGCTATAGACCCCGAACACCCTCCGGCTTGGAAGGATTTTCAGGTATGACGCCGTTCTCCAAGTTGTTGCGGGCCGTTGCAGCCACTGGAATGGAGAGGATTAAGTTTACGACTTCTTTCCCACGTGATTTTCATCCGGACATCGTTGCGGCTTTGGATGAGAATGAGAATCTTTGCGACTGGGTGCATCTCCCCGTTCAATCAGGTAGCAACCGCGTGCTGCAGTCTATGCGTAGGGGCTATAAGTCAGAGGATTATCTAAGACGAGTTGACGTTATTAAGTCTGCCCGGCGCAGGCTTGCATTAACGAGCGATATCATCATCGGATTCCCTGGAGAGACCGTCGAAGAATTTGAGCAGACACTGGCCTTAGTCGAGCAATGTCAGTATGATGGGCTTTATATCTTCAAGTATTCTGAGAGACCTGGTACTCCTGCTTCAGTCCTCGCTGACAGTGTCCCACGAAATGAGAAGACCTCTCGTTTTCTGGCTTTGGAACTTCTTCAGAAAAAAATTCAAAGCCGCATCTACGAAAGCTATATTGGTCGTGAGGTAAGCGTCCTCGTGGAAGGTGAAAGTGCAAAATCTGCGCTTGATCTGACTGGGCATTCCACGTGTCATAAAGTTGTCAACTTCCCGTGTGATAAATCGCTGGCGGGAAGGGAGGTAAGAGTCCGAATTACAAAGGCAAAAGTGAATAGCTTGTATGGGGTACTAATCTAGAAATGAGGCAGCATTCCCTGATGTATTAGGTGAGGTGTTGATATGGAGATTGAAGTTAAGATTCGCGCTTTGATGATGGACCCGAACAGCGGCACGCCTATCATTATCCTCAAAGATGTGAATAGCGAGACCATGCTGCCAATCTGGGTAGGAGCATATGAAGCGAACGCCATTGCCTTAGAAATTGAGAAAATCGCCCCGCAACGCCCAATGACGCATGATTTATTACGGAATTTGATTGTTGAGATGGGCGCGCATGTTGCGCGCGTGGTGGTTACGGCATTGCGTGATAACACCTTTTTTGCAGTTATCGAGATGAGCACAAATGATGGAATGAGTGTGATGTTAGATTCACGCCCATCCGATGCCATTGCGTTGGCCTTGCGTGCTGATTGCCCGATCTTTGTCGATATGGATGTCATACGCGCCTCTCGCAATAGCGTTGCTAGCGAGCAGGAAGAGCTGGAGCAGGGTGGAGGGGTATATGAGGAAGAAGAATGGCCTGATGTGATTGGTGAGGCTGGTGACCTTCCAATGTAACCTCTCTCCGTCTGATAACGTCCTGGGTTTATGACAATTAAAAACGTATGGTGATTGCAATAGCGAATCAGAAGGGTGGGGTAGGGAAGACCACTACGGCTATTAATTTAGCTGCTGCCTTTGCGCGGCGTGGGAAAAACGTTTTATTGCTTGATTTGGATCCTCAGGGTAATAGCTCAATATCTTTTCTGGACCCCTTGACGGTGGACTTTTCTGCCTATGAGTTGATGGTGGATGGATTAGAGGGTACAAATCAATCCGTTTACCACACCACCGTCAAAGGGCTTGACATAATTCCTGCCCGCATAAATCTCGCAAAAATAGAATCTAAGCTTGTTGGGGATTTTGATGCACCCTTCAGGTTAAAGGATCGTCTGGAATCTTTACGTGCGCTTTATGATGTAGTAGTCATAGACACTCCGCCAACATTAGGCTTAATTACGGTGAATGCGCTAGTTGCGGCCACACACGTTCTCATCCCTATACAGTCATCGTATTTTGCTCTGGAAGGGACAGACGACCTCCTTGAGACAATAGAAAAAGTTAAAGCTCGTCCTAATCCGAATTTACAGGTGTTGGGCGTGCTAGTTACACTTCACGACAAGAGAACGACATTAGCGCGAGAGGTGTTTGAGCAGATTCGACGCGTATTCGGCGCCAAAATGTTTGAGACGGTCATTACAAAAAGCGTGCGTCTTGAAGAGTCTCCTGCTTACAAGGAGTCCATCTTCACGTTTGCACCAAACTCTTCAGGCGCTATGGAGTACGCAAAACTTTGCGAAGAGGTGATCAGCCGTGTCTAAAAGAGGTCTTCCGTCGGGTTTACGCATGCGCCATGATGCGCATTACGTTGAGGAGTTAGCGCAACATCGCCCGACACCGGTCGGCCGCATGATTGCCTTAGATAAGCTGGACCCTAATCCGGATCAACCTCGGGTTGAGATCGGTGATCTAACGGACCTAACTGCTTCCATTATTGAGAAAGGGGTTTTAGAGCCTTTACTGGTAAAACCTTCAAGATTGAGCGGGCGTTGGATGATAATTGCGGGTGAGCGCCGTTGGAGAGCTGCGCGGGAAGCCGGAATACGAGAAGTGCCATGCATTGAGATGGACATAGACGATCGGGCGGTTGCTGAAATAGCTTTGATAGAGAACATGCAGCGAAAGGATTTGACTCCTTGGGAAGAGGCAGATGGTTTACGCGCCTTATGCGAGCGTTTCGGTTATACACACGAGGAGGTCGCCAACAAGGTAGGGAAGAGCCGAAGTACCGTTACTGAGGCCCTTTCCATCTCATCGCTTCCGGGGGATATCCGCGAGCGATGTCGGCGCGCCGACATCGCCGCAAAAACCCTTCTTCTTGAGATTGTCAGGCAGCCTGATGAAGAATCCATGAGGCGCGTTACGGAGGAGATAGTACTTCGAGGAATGACCAGGGATGAGGCGAGAGCTTCTCGGCGAGCTAATACTAGAGGGAATCCGTCTGGCACCCGTACTCAGCCATTTGTTTTTCGCTATGCGCCTCCCGGAAGAGAATTCAGACTTGAGCTGCGATTCCGACGTTCAGAAGTTGAGAGTCAGCGAATTGCCTCGGCTTTAAGAGAGGCAGCAGATAAGGTTGAGAATGGCTGATGGGGTCTGGCGGGACCGATAAGGTTAACTTCTCGGTCCGAATCTTCTTTGCAATGTCTTAATCATGTAGATTGCTTTCTTTTTCTTTCCGCCGCGGCGCGCTTTTGAAGTGACCGTCCCCATCTCTCAAGTGTAGGCTGAAAAGGCTTAAAGAGGCGTGAGCGAAGCGTGTGTTGGCGTTCGTGCCATGCGCGCAAGTGTTTCTCTGTATAAGACCTCACGGCTGGCTCAATCTGGCCTCGTTTAATTGAGTGGCGTAATGTCAAATAGTAGTGCTGGCCTATCAAGGAGAAAACAATTGCAGCTAGATTGCCTCTAAAAGATAGCCTGGGCATGATTCGTTTTGTAAAGGGTTTGGAGCGGGGGAGAAGTACTCCCGAGGCTATTTCCAGCCATGCTGCCTGTGCTCCTTGTTTGGGGTGATATAAGCCGGGTAAGTTACTTCGTTGTTGCGTATTTTTGAGGCGTGGGTCGTTAATGTTGTCAACAAGCTTTATCCGTTCAATACCACGCAGATGTTCACGAGGGAGACACTCCAGTATCTTCTCGATCTGGTTGTGGGTTTTCTTGGGAAGCCTTGCTGTTGTCTCAAGTTCAATTTTAATAGCCATGTTAGAGTGTCCTTTTAAAATGTTACTTTATGGGATTGCTCAAAATACGGCAAAAACTATAAAGAGTAAAGGGCAGCGAATAATTGGCGCCGGGTCCGATAATATATATTACGCACGGCAGGCTTTTCATTCATTTATAGCTGGTCCGATTACACGCGAAAACCTTGACACCCTCTGGTGAGGCTGTTACAGTACGCGGTCTTTTGGCTAACTTACAGTCCCAATTCAAGCAAGGAGTTAAAAAGGTTGAGCATCGAAGGAAGCTATTTATTCACCTCAGAATCTGTTACGGAGGGCCATCCAGATAAAATCTCAGATCAAATCTCGGATGCCGTACTTGACGCGATACTAGAACAGGATCCGACTGGCAGAGTGGCTTGCGAAACACTCGTAACCACAGGATTGGTGGTAATCGCAGGCGAGATCACAACCTCAGCGACCGTGGATTTCTCTAGAGTTGCACGTGAAACCATTAGAGGGATTGGCTATACACGAGCCAAATATGGCTTTGATTGTGATACTTGCAGTGTTTTGTCAGCCATCGGCACACAATCCCCAGATATCGCCATGGGGGTCGATACAGGCGGCGCAGGCGATCAAGGCCTGATGTTCGGGTTCGCTTGTAATGAAACACCTGAATTAATGCCAATGCCCATCCAACTTGCACACAGGCTCACCAAGCGTCTCTCAGATGCACGTAAGTCCGGAGACCTTCCCTATCTGCGCCCGGATGGTAAATCCCAAGTCACAGTTGAGTATAGGGACGGCAGACCCTTCAGAGTTGAAACCGTCGTCATATCATCACAACATGATGAGAAAGTCTCAAATGAGCAATTAAGGGCGGAGGTCTTAGAGAAAGTGATTGAGACTACCATCTCCCCCGAACTTTTAGATAAAAAGACTAAATATCACATCAACCCTACAGGCAGGTTCGTCACAGGCGGACCACAGGGCGATGCCGGACTGACAGGCCGCAAAATTATTGTGGATACATATGGTGGGTACGCTCCACACGGTGGAGGCGCTTTTTCAGGGAAAGACCCAACGAAAGTTGATCGATCCGCTGCCTATATGGCCCGTTATGCTGCTAAAAATGTTGTGGCTGCAGGCTTGGCCGAAAAGTGCTTGGTACAGTTGGCCTATGCTATAGGAGTTGCAGACCCCGTCTCAGTCCTGGTTGATACAGGTGGAACTGGTCGCTTGGGAGAAGCGGAGATAGCAGACTTGATCCGCAATCATTTCCGACTGACCCCACAAGGAATAATTGAAGATTTGCGGCTGCGACGCCCCATCTATAAAACAACCGCAGCTTACGGCCATTTTGGTCGTGATGGCGAGGGGTTCACTTGGGAAGTAACGGATAAAGCTGAGGCCTTACGTGAAGCCGCAGCTATATAGGCTCCAGCACTTCAATCAGCAACAACATCCCTAAATCTTAACCACATACATTAAAGAGGACATGATAAATGACTGTAAATCGGTCGCTTGACTATGACGTCAAAAACATCGAACTAGCCGCTGATGGGAAGCGCAGGATAGAATGGGCTGAGCGAGAGATGCCCGTTCTGCGTCTGATCCGTGAACGTTTCTCAAAAGAGAAACCCCTGCAAGGCGTACGTTTGATCGCCTGCGCTCATGTCACCACTGAAACCGCCAACCTTGTTAGGGCTTTGCAAGCTGGTGGGGCGGAATCGCTGTTGATCGCCTCCAATCCTCTGTCAACGCAGGATGATGTGGCCGCATCCCTCGTTGATGACTGGGGTGTTCCTGTCTTCGCCATTAAAGGGGAGACGACCGAGACTTACAATAGGCATGTCCGCACTGCTCTAGACTTCCATCCAGAAATAATTATTGATGATGGCTCGGACGTAGTAGCAACCCTAATCAAAGAGCGTGAGCAGCAGGTGCGAGAGATCATAGGCACAACCGAGGAAACCACGACGGGGATCGTGCGCCTGCGCTCTATGGAAGCATCGGGTGTACTGGCGTTCCCCGCGATTGCGGTCAACAACGCGCAGACGAAACATTTCTTCGATAATCGCTATGGGACCGGACAATCTACACTTGATGGGATTATCCGAGCTACCAATATTCTTTTGGCCGGGCGAGCATTGGTGGTTATCGGCTATGGGTGGTGTGGCAAGGGCGTGGCATTAAGGGCGCGCGGCATGGGCGCGAACGTTATTGTTACCGAGATTGACCCGATCAAAGCCATTGAGGCTGTCATGGATGGCTTCCGCGTCATGCCAATCATGGAAGCCGCACCTCTGGGTGATATCTTCGTCACAGTCACGGGTAATCGGCACGTCATAGACGGTCCACATTTCGACTTAATGAAAGATGGAGCCATTGTCTGCAACAGCGGGCATTTCGATCTGGAATTGAATTTGGTGGCATTGAGTGAGATGTCAAGCGCACCAGCGCTTCTCAGACCATTCGTGGAAGAATACGTTGTCAAGAGGACAGGTCGGCGCTTGATTGTGCTTGGTGAGGGGCGGTTGATAAATCTGGCGGCAGCCGAAGGCCATCCAGCCAGCGTTATGGACATGAGTTTTGCCAACCAAGCGCTTTCAGTAGAATATTTAATCAGGAAGAAGGGTGAGCTAAAGCCTGGCGTCCATCTTCTACCACAGGAGGTTGATACCGAGATCGCCAGCTTGAAGTTGCACGCTCTGGGCATCTCTATCGATACGATGACGTCCGAGCAACTGGAATATCTTTCAAGCTGGGAGATGGGGACTTAACGAGACTGTGGAGAGCCGCTTTATCTGAGATGGCTCTGTCCGGAAGTCATGTTCGAGCACGGAATAATAGATAGAAGCCGGCGGCAGCGAAGATGACAATCGGCGACCATGCGGCAACAATAGGAGGGAGAAGTCCATACTCACCCATCTGCTGAAATCCTCCGACTGCTGCCCAAAAGATAAGACCTAAGGCAATTGCCAAGCATAATGCCACTATCGCGCTCTTGCGTCCAAATGAGAGCGCCAGGGGTATTCCGATTAGGGCCATCACCATAACCCCAAAAGGCCCCGCGTATTTCTTTTGCAACGCAAGCTCAAAAGCCGCCACACCAGACCCGCGCCTTTCGGTTGATTTTATACGCCTGCTTAAAGCCCCTGCGCTTAAATGCGAGGGCTTATCCACGGACGGCTTAAACGCTTCCTGCGGCTCTGCCGGTCCCAGAGCTGCCGCCTCTCGCCTATCCCATCCCACGTCGGGAGCTTGAAGGCCCAGCGACATCACGCCGCGAAGCTCAACCTGACCACTATCAGCAAGCCAGTGCGCCGACTGCCCTGCCATAATTCTCCCCAGATGGACGCCTCCAGAATCAAAATCATAGATCATAGGGTTTTTCAAAGAACCGGACTCTTCATACTCATAAGAATACAGCCGTTCAGTTTCCGCAGAGGCCAGCCATTGCCTGTCGTAGCCAACAGTCGTACGTGAGAGGCCTCCCCGTATTTGTGACCTTAAGGCATCCTGCCTGATATTTGCCTGCGGCATGAATCTCTCCTGCACAAACCATAAGCAGGCAGCGATACCTATCGCAAAGATCAACCCGGGCATCATTAATCTGTACACACTCTGCCCACCCGACCACCAAGCGATAGCCTCATTGCGTCTGGCAATCAAGGCATAAGTAGCCAGCATTGCTATTAACACGCTGGCCGGGAGGAGTTGAACGCTAACCATGGGCAGAAGGAACAACAAATACTCCCCAACCATCCCCAGCCCAATCCCCCTTGTGATGATAAATCGCCAAAGCTCAAAGAGCGTGAATATCAGAAATATCGCTATCAGAGTGATGAATGCCACCGTAAAGCTCAGCAGGATTGTTCGTAGCACATCCACATCCATTAAACTCGGAAAGCTCAGCAACCGCACCTTACCATCGCCGGACTGCGCCCCTTCCAGCTTACCAGTAATAACTACAGGACTTTTCTTTTGCCTGATATCTTTTGCCCTTCGTAGAAATCCCCCACGCCTTGTCACTATTAAAATAAACCCACAAACCGTTGTCACAAGCGAGGCCAGCCATGCCCCGATAAAGGGCGTGACTGTCCCTGCGCGCGCCAACTGCTCCCCCGCAAGCATAACCAAGTAGTAGAAAAGCATCGCCAGCACGGACAGCAAAACACCTATTCCCCTCCCTCCTTTCCTGACACGCATCCCCAGCATTGCCCCAAAAAAGGCGAACAAGAGCGGCGATAGCGACAAAGCCAAACGCTTATGTAGCAGGATGGTCGCTTCACGACTTTCCATTCCGGTCTTTGAGGCAGCATAAATTGACAAGGCACTCCACCCCATCTCATTTAGCCTGGCCTCGGCTTCATCATGGCGTAAGCTGTCAAGCAGCTCCTTACGTCCCGTCTCAAGAATGATGCGCCACTGCTCCAGACGCTCTGTCGCATATTCGCCTTGTCCCCAGTCCTTAACCCCTGGCAGGGTGGTGAGCGCAACATCGCTCAAGACCAACTCCGATTG
Source organism: uncultured Acidobacteriota bacterium (assembly GCA_963811065.1). GTDB lineage: Bacteria > Acidobacteriota > Blastocatellia > Pyrinomonadales > Pyrinomonadaceae > QHXM01. The sequence goes on along the minus strand of CAWEPR010000001.1, from coordinate 148,512 downwards.
CTCACCAGCCGAATCAATCCGCCCCGAACGAGCAGTTACAATCCTGATTGAGCCATCCTTCTTCTCCGTATGCAGAAACACTCTCCCCCATTGCCCACGCTGCCGATCTCCGTCACGGACATAGATAACGTAGACCGGGGTTTCCGTGGCACCAGAGTCTCGCGCCCCGATTACACTGAACGAGCGAGGTTCTACCGGTGAATCCAGTTTATAGAGGGCTGCCCGTGTGCCCACGTGACGTAAAGAGCGCGCAGCGTCCGGTGACATCTCCATATTGACGTAGAGTGAAGGGATTGTTAAGAGTGCTCCGATCAACAAAACGGGCCACAACATTTGCCACGTCCCGGCGCCCGCCGAGCGCATAGCTACCAATTCGCTGTCGCTCCCCATCCGGCTGAACCCGATCAAGATACCCGTGAGCAACGCCATCGGCAGAGTGAAGACCAGCACGTTCGGTAGCACTGATACCGCCAGATCGGCCACCATTCCAGGAGGAACTCGTGCCTCTACCAGCAAGTCACCAAAGCGGCCCGCCTGCTGCGCGAAAAGGATGGCCGTTAAAAGCAGCAGAGACAGCAACAGGTAGGGCAACACCGCCCAGATGATGTATCGCTCAATTAATCTGCCGCCGATTCGCATGTAATTGATAGCCAGATGAATCCCTTAAAAGCTCCAGGGGACTAAGGAAAGGTGATCAACGAAGACTGGTGCGACTGCGCGGCTGTCGCTCTAAGACGCGCCCGATCAAGCCTTGAGATAACTCAGCCAATTCATTCACTGTTCCGGTGCTTAAATCTCTCGCCGACACAGCGAACTCGGATGGGGAGAGCCGTTGTGCCGAGCGTAATTGTCTGTGCCCGGCCTGCGAGAGTTCCTTCCCAAGTCGGTTGCTGCATAGACCGCAACGCGCCTTGAATTCGGCATTAAGATATATAGAGGAATCTTCTCCCAGCCTCTTTGCACACTCCGCGCATGAACGCATGTCCGGAAGAAATCCTGCCAGCCGCAGTGTCCAGATTTCGAAATATCGGACAAGCACGGATATGTCATCCGGCGTGCTGGCCAGAGCCTCCACCACTGCGCGAACCATCCTGAAAAGCCTCTCGTTAGGCTCGTGCGGAGGAGCGAACTCCATCACCAGCTCACTCATATAAGCCAGGGCGGCCACGGTCTCGGCGTTTCCTGCAAGCCCAAAAAAGGAGCGTATTATCTCGGCCTGTCGTAGAGAAACCAGTTCGCGACCTTCCTTCTCATAGTACGTCAAGGCGATGATCGTGAATGGCTCCAACCCCGCGCCGAACCTGCTTTTCAGCCGTCGTGCCCCACGTGCAACTGTTCGCACGACACCAGCGTGGCGGGTCAGACACACCACGATCTTATCGGCCTCTGCTAAATTGTAAGAACGCAGGACAATTCCCTCTGCCTCAATTAATCCCATTGATCCTCAATATATTTAACACTTTAAGAAAGGGAGTGGTTATCGGACGCAGTAGCGGGCTTTATCAAAAGGGGAAAAAGTAGAGTAGCCATGCCAAGGCCAAGCCGATTCCCACGAATTCCCCGAAAACCTTCAGCCCGTAGAGCAGGCTCTCACGACCAGAATCCCTCGCCACCACGCCGAAAACCGTCGCGACTATGGCCGCAAATAACAGCATGACCAGAAAATGTGTCAAGGCTTCCTCCCTGCTGCTATATCGAAGGCATCCAGCATCGCCAGGTAGTTAAGCAGTCCAGCCGCCAGCAAAAACGTGTTGCCATACTCAAACGTGGCTCGCTTGGCAAACTCCGCAGCGTCCGAAAACCCTGTATTGCTCGCCCAGCACAGCAAATAGAGTAAGCCCGTTCCCAGATTGGCGATCATGGGTGGCAACTGCAAGAGACTGGAAGCCCCTTCCCCTCCACCGTTCAAGCCAAATAGATGGCCGCCAAAAATCAGCCCCAACAGAAACATGCCACAAACCGCAGAAGCTACGACCAGGCCCTTCACCCATCTGCCTTGCAGGAAATGGCCTGCCCCGGGCACAGCCCACGCAGCCGCCCCCATCAACCAGGCATTCGCGGGCGTCTTAACATAAGCCTCCGCTACACCTCTACTCTCTTTAACCGCCAAAAGGCTTCCTCCTCATCTCTCATCTGATGCTTTAACCCCGCCCAGTATAGCCTTCCCTCGTCGCTACCTCATAGTCCCCGGGCAGCACCAGCACGCGGATGCGCCTGTACTCACCGGCGTTGGCGCGTGGCTTTGGCTCGTATGTCAGGATGTACTGTGTTCGTAACTCCTCCGCAATGGCGCTATAAGCCGGAGACAATTCCTCGTCCTTGATCGGCAGGAACATTCTTCCTCCGGTTTGCACCGCCAGTCCTTCCAGGAGCTTTTCAGACCTCTCAATCAAAGCCAGATAGTAGGCCACCTCTCGCGGGTCATAGCCACTGAACATCCTGCGTATCTTCTTCGTTCCCACCTTCTCCTCAATCTGCGCGCGCAAATACGCCGTCAAGCTCACCACGTAAACGCTCACATCAGCTCGTCGAACGGCGTTGAGCGCTTCCGCAAAACTCGCTCTCTGCTTCTCCGCAGTGTCAAGACCATCGGTTAACAGGATGATTATGCGACGCCCCTCCACTTTGCTCAATTGCTCATGGGCCGCCAGGTATAACCCATCATAGAAGGTCGTGCGAAGTCCCGGATGATAGCGCCAGTCAACTGATTTTTCCAATTGAGACAACTCTGTGGCTGGCGTCCAATCCTGCAACAGCTCTACTCGATCAGAGAACTGCACGACGCAGACTTTATCCTCCTTGACTAACCCTTGCATGAAACGCTTCGCAGCCTGACGTATAAAACGCATCTGACTAAAAACGCTGCTTGAGGCGTCCAACAAGAGGACGATGTTGGCCGGAACTCTAAGGCGATTGAAACTGCTGATCTGCTGCCGCACACCGTTGTCGAAAACGACGAACTTCTCCTGACTGAGGCCTCCAACGGGCGCGCCCGCTTCGTCTCTCACTGAAACCGGCAACAATACCTCCTCGGTTCTAACGCGTAGCACATCTTCCTGCTCGGAAGAATCTACAGGAGAGACAGCCGACTCAGCGGTTTTTCGACCACTCTGCCCACACACCTCAACCCCGAGCAAAGCAGACACACACACAGCCAACACCAACACACCAACTCTTCCTGTTCCCATGCTTTTTATCATCTTCATCTCAAGGTGAGTGAGGGTCGTTATCGGACCCGTCGCCCTTGTCCCGCTGATTTTAGGATCGCGACTTGCCATGTATTACATCGCACGCTTAGTTGCCGCTGAGGCTTTGAGTAGTTGGCTGGACTCTTACAACTACGGCAGACCTCAAAGTTCTGTAGTACCCACCGACAGCGCAGGGACGACATAATAGCTCGCCGTTCGCTCCCTTCATTTCTCGCCCATCGTTGATTCCCTCGCCACAGCTGGCGCAAGGGACGCGCGCACGCGGACGACCGGGCGCGTCCATCTCGCCATACTCGACCCGCACGCGCTCGACCTTGAACAACTCTGCGTCCGAAGCTTCCCTGTAAGCCAGAAACTGCCGCTCCTTCCTGCTCTCTATCCGGGGATACCGCAGATCTGCCAAGGCACGCGACTCATCAAGCGCCACGAGGCGCACGGCCTCATTCGTTTCGATATTCAGAAATGTCGCCGCCACCTTTCCGTAATCGAAATATTTCAGGCTGCGTTTACCGAGCCGTACACCCGTCACTGCCCCGACAGCATCAGCCATGCACCGGTCTATCTCGACCCACACAATCAACTTTTTGCGATCTGTCCCGCGCGGGTCAGTCAAACCCGTCAAACGACAACCCAGCAGCGCCATCCGCACCCCCAGCAACTGCCCGGCGCACAAGTGGCCGTGCAAGCGCCCGCATTCCTCCAATAATTCATCTAACGATTCTCTCAAACTTCGCCTGCTTCCCCGTATCAATAGAGCAAAAATGCTCGCGCACGCGCCCGAATTCTGCCAGCCCATCTGGCCAGAATTCCGCTATACTCTCAATCGAATCTCCTCTCTCGATGGCCGCTCGCAGCTTGTTCGTTCCAGCTATGACGTCAAAAGGATTTTTGTCGTAAACATACTCGTAAGGCGGCTCCTTCCAGCGAAAATCCTCAGTGTAAAGATCGTATGCTGCCTTGACGGTCGCCGCCCCGACAATCACAGGCTCAAACTCGCGCCTGTCAGTGACGTGAATCTGCACTCCGCCACAAGTCATCCCAGCATGCTTTTGAAACGTCGGCTGAAACCCGCAGCCGCGGAAATGAACGCCCGGAAACCCTTGACGAGTCAGCTGCGCCGCATACTCTTCCGCTAAAATATAAGGCGCGCCGACCAATTCGAATGGCCGCGTCGTCCCTCTTCCTTCAGACAACCGCGTCCCTTCGACGTGAACCGTGCCTGGGAAAACTGTCGCTGAATCAAGCGTCGGCATGTTCGGCGAAGGCAACACCCAGGGGGCATCCGTCTCGTCCAGCCACTGCTCGCGCGACCACCCTTCCATCAAAACCGTCTCCAACTCACAATTGATCCCGAAATGCTCGTTGAACAGGCGTGCCAGCTCACAAACGGTCATCCCGTGACGCGTCGCTATCGGAAACTGCCCGACGAAAGATGCATACTCCGGCTCAAGCACCGTGCCTGCCACGGTCACGCCGTTAATCGGATTAGGGCGATCACAGACGATGACGCGCTTGCCGAACTTTTTAGCCGCGCGCATACAATTCGCCAGCGTGTAAACGAAAGTGTAGATCCGGCAACCCACGTCCTGCATGTCGAAAACGAGCACGTCCACGTCCGCTAACATCTCTTCGGTCGGCTCGCGCGTCTCTGAGTATAGCGAGTAAATAGGAATGCCCGTCGTGCGGTCAAAAGCATGCGCCGTCTCAATCATGTTGTCCTGCACGTCGCCGCGTATCCCGTGCTGCGGACCGAACAGCGCCGTGAGTTTTATTTCCTTATGATCGTGAAATAAATCCGCGGCGTGTCTCAATTCATGATCAACCGAAGATTGGTTGCAGATCAGCCCGATGCGCGCCCCGCGCAGGGTGCCAGCCTCGTCCCGCAACAATTTTTCCAGCCCCAGCACCGTCTCATCTAATCCTCCCCTGTGACGCTCCCTGCTCAGTCGTCGCAAACGCAAGACTCCATCGTTCTGCCCTCCACAGTTTTGACTTAACCACAAAGACCGATCCGCCGTTGACATTTAAAACTTCGCCCGTAATGTGCCGCGCCCAGTCCGTGCAAAGAAAAACGATGGCGCGCGCTATGTCGTCTGCGCTCGCAATTCGTCCCAGCGGAATTGTCTTTTCAATCCTCTGCCGGAAACTCTCGTCGGTGAAGACTTCCTGTGTTCATCTCCGTGTCTACCCAGCCGGGAGCAACCGAATTGACCGTTATCCCGTGCGCCGCCAACTCGCTCGCCAGAGATTTCGTGAAAGAAATCTGCCCACCCTTGGACGCCGCGTAGTTCGAGAAATTGGCTTCTCCGCGCTGCCCTGCGGTCGAGGTGACGATGACGATGCGCCCGAACCTACGTTGCTTCATCGAAGGAACCGCCGCGCGGCAGATAGCCCACGTGCCTTTCAAATTTATATCTAAAACCCTGTCCCAGAGTTCCTCTGAAATCTCTTCAACCGGCGCGCCTTCCCAGATTCCGGCGTTGCAGACCAGAATATCCAGTCTCCCAACCTCTTCGATAGTGGCGCTCACAAGTCTCTCAGCTTCTTCCGCCGACTCATGTCCGCCCGAACAGCCAGAGCCTTTATGCTCAACTCTTCAACCTCGCGTACTCTTTCAGCCGCAGCCTGCTCGTCCCTCGCGTAATTGACCACCACGTCGCGCCCAGTTCTGCCAGTCGCCGAACCGTCGCCCGGCCAATTCCCCTCGAACCTCCTGTCACCACCGCCACTCGCCCCTGTAAACTCAATCCTTCAACATTCATTTTCCGTCACCTTCGCTCTCTCTTGAAAGAATCTTCGCTCATTACCCAGGACGTTATCGGACACGAGGTGCGCTCACTTTTGTTCATAACTGACTTCATCCGCGTTGCCTGCGCGCCTGGCGATAGCATAATCACGCGACGCCTCGACGAAGTTTCCAAAGATTGCGTGCGAAAACCCGTCTTCTTCCCAGGCGATCTCAGGGTGCCACTGGACAGCCAGCGCGAAGCGGTCACCGCGCGGGTCTTCCAAAGCCTCGACCAGTCCGTCGGCAGTCCAGGCCGTCGCCACCAGTTCCCTTCCGACAGTCTCTATTGCCTGATGATGATGGCTATTGACGAGCGCCCCATCATCTTCTCCTGCTAACTGCGCCAGAAGGCTTCCTTCCAAAAGTCGCACGCGGTGCGAGCGGCGCTCACGCGGCGCGCCCTGCTGATGATTGATCGCTTCCGGCATCTCGGCAGGAATATCCTGAATCAGCGTTCCCCCGCGCGAAACGTTCAGCACCTGCATCCCAAAACAGATCGCCAGTAGAGGAGTACCCAGACGCTCCATTTCCTCCAGGACCAGCAGGTCTGTGGCATCCTTGAGCGGATGCACGCTGCCGAGCCTGGGATGTGGCTCTCGCCCGTAGCGCGTCGGGTCAACGTCAGAATCGCTACCCGGCAAAAGGATTCCATCAAGCCCCGCCATCAGCGTTTCAAGATACTCCTTACGTGGGAATCAAACTGATATGCACCGGCACTCCACCCGCCGCCTCCACCGCCTCGCTGTAATAGCGCGACAAATAAAAACGATCAGTCTCCAACTCCAAACGCATCGTGATTCCGATGCGCGGTCTTTCACTTGTCATCATCCACGCCCTCTCAAGATGATTCGCTCCATGATACGCTCTCTCAGCGTTTGCATGCTCACGGACTCCATCATAACCCAAAACCTTCGCGCGAGCTTACTGCATTAGACATCCAGCCCGAACAGCTTTAACGGAGCAGGCACATACAACGCAAGCGCCGCTTGACTTCCCTTCGCGCGTCTTCCTATAGTGCTGTCTTTACAACGATGAACAAAGAATCTTCAAAAGTTCGCAGCACAACCGTCCTGCACGTGCGCCGCAACGGGCACGTCGCGCTCGCGGGCGATGGCCAGGTCACTTTAGGCGAAACCGTCATGAAATCCGGCGCGCGAAAAGTGCGCCGTCTTTATAACGATCGCATTCTCGCGGGCTTCGCCGGGGCGACCGCCGATGCCTTTTCGCTCCTGACGCGCTTTGAGGGCAAGCTCGAACAGTATCATGGAAATCTCGAACGTGCGGCCATCGAACTGAGCAAAGATTGGCGCACGGACAAAATCCTGCGCCACCTTGAAGCCTTACTCGTCGTCGCCGATGAGAAGAGTTCATTTCTACTCTCCGGCAACGGCGATGTGATTGCGCCCGATGACGGCGTGCTGGCCATCGGCTCAGGAGGCTCATACGCTCTGGCCGCTGCGCGCGCTCTCGTCGCGCACACGGACATGTCGGCCAAGGACATCGCCGTCGGCGCTCTGCGCATCGCCGGAGAAATTTGTATCTACTCGAACACGAACATCATCGTGGAGGAACTTTGAGAGAGCAGTTTTCAGTTTTGAGTTTTCAGTTTCCAGATAGAGATCTTTAACTGAAAACTCAAAACTGAAAACTCAAAACTGAACCAATGGTTATCTATCTACAAGGCGAAGTTGATGACGTGGCGCGGCTCGATGATATGACGCCGCGCCAGATCGTCTCCGAACTTGATAAACATGTCGTCGGCCAGCGCAATGCCAAGCGCGCTGTCGCCATCGCGCTCAGAAACCGCGTCCGCCGCCAGAAACTCCCGCCCGATATGGCCGAAGACGTGATGCCCAAAAACATCATCATGATCGGCTCGACCGGCGTGGGCAAAACCGAGATTGCGCGGCGGCTGGCGCGCATGTCCAACTCGCCTTTTCTTAAAGTCGAAGCCTCCAAGTTTACGGAAGTCGGCTATGTGGGACGCGATGTCGAAAGCATGATTCGCGATTTAACGGAAATCGCGGTCGAGATGACCCGCGAGGAAAAGATCGAGGAAATCGCGGAGAAAGCGGAACTCAACGTCGAAGAGCGCATCCTTGATCTGCTTCTCCCGCCACAGAAATCTACGCTCCCCAACCTACTTTGATTTCGACGAAGCTCAAACCGAGGAAGAAAAACCCGCCACGACCGAGACGCCTGAGCGAGACGACAATTTCCAGCGAACGCGTGAGAAACTGCGCGCGCAACTGCGTTCGGGCAAGCTGGACAATCGTCTGGTCGAGATCGAAGTCCGCGAAAAGAGTTTTCCCACGATTGAACTGGCCGGGCCGCAAGGCATCGAAGAGATGGGCATCAATATGAAAGACATGCTCGGCAATCTCTTTCAAGGCAAGACCAAGCGGCGGAAGATGCGCGTAGACGAGGCGATGGAATATCTCATGCAGGAAGAAGAAGAGCGTCTGATTGACATGGATCAGGTGGCACGCGCCGCGCTTGAACGTGTCGAATCTTCCGGCATCATTTTTCTGGACGAGATTGACAAGATCGCAGGCCGAGAGTCCGGCACAGGCCCGGATGTTTCGCGCGAAGGCGTGCAGCGCGATATTCTTCCCATCGTCGAAGGCACGACCGTCAACACACGCTACGGCATGGTCAGAACAGACCACATCCTGTTCATCGCCGCCGGAGCATTTCATGTCTCCAAACCTTCAGACCTGATCCCGGAATTGCAGGGACGCTTTCCCATCCGCGTCGAACTCGAATCGCTGACGATTGACGATTTAAAGCGAATCCTGACTGAGCCGAAGAGCGCGCTCATCAAACAGTATCGCGCGCTCATGGAGACCGAAGGCGTCGAGCTGGATTTCACGCAGGACGCTATCGAGTCAATCGCTAACTACGCCGCGCAGGTCAACGAGCAAACGGAGAACATAGGGGCGCGCCGCCTGCACACGATCATGGAGAAACTGCTCGACGAAATCAGTTTTGAAGGTCCCGACCTTGAGCCTAAGCAGCAACTTATGGATGCAGCTTATGTCACACGCATGCTCTCCGAAACGGTGAAAGACCAGGACCTCAGCCGGTACATTCTGTGAGACAGGATTCAGACCTGAAAGCGGAAGGCCGAAGGCCAAAAGCGGAAGGCGGAAATTATTCGCCCGCCTTCCGTTCACAGGCTACTCTCTGCCTTCTGCTTTCCACATTCTTTTGTCTCCTGATCCTCCCCGCTTGCGGTAAGCGTCGCCCGCCTCTGCCGCCAGTCGAGCGCATCCCGCAGCGCACGGAACTGCTTTCAGGCGCTCAGCGCGGCAATCAGGTTATCTTGAGTTGGCCTGCTCCCCAGCGTAACGCTTCTAACGATAGCGTGCAGAGCATTCGCCGGATAGATGTTTATCGTTTGGCCGAACGCCCATCTGCGATTCTGCCACTGACCGAAGACGAGTTTGCCGCACGCTCAACGCTGATCGGTTCGATCAATTATGAAACCATCAGTTCGGCTGGCGACACTCTCGTCTACATAGACACCCTTGAACTGGCAGGCCAGCCGACCCGCCTGCGCTACAGTGTGCGCTACGTCAATGCCGCCGGGCAGCGAGCAGCCTTCTCAAACTTTCTCCTGATTGAACCAGCAGCCAAAATAGCCGAACCCCCAACCATCACAGGCTTTGAGCCGAGCGCCAATGCCGTCACTATCATCTGGAATCCACCGGCGGCCAATATTGATGGCTCGACGCCCGTGAATCTGCTTGGTTACAACGTCTATCGGGTCGAAAAATCACAAATCGAGGTCGGACAGACCCCTATTAATTCCACACTCGTGAGCGGCACGCGATACAGCGACCAGTCTTTTCGCTTTGGCGAGGAGTACAATTATGTGGTTCGCTCGGTTTCTCTAGGGACGGGTGGCTCACAGGTCGAAAGCCTGAATTCCAATGCTATGGCGGTTGCGCCTACCGATACGTTTAGGCCGTCCGCGCCGGGCAGAATATCCATCGGAGCGCCAGCGCCCGGACGCCTGGCTCTCTTCTTCCCGGCTAACCCGGAACGCGACGTTGTGGGCTATCACGTTTATCGCTCAACAGACCCGGAATTGCCGAAAGAGCGGTGGACAAAACTTACTCCGAATCTTCTGACACGCACGACGTTTCAGGACGAAGCGATCGAATCTGGCAAAAGATATTACTATTACGTGGTCGCGGTTGACGCGTCTGGAAATCAGAGCCAGCCATCAGAGATCGAATCGGAAACGGCGCCTTAACCAATGAAACTCTGCCGCTTTACACACCAAACACTCTTAGAGCCATGCTACGGCATCATTGAAGAAGATTCTGTCAGACCGCTCATTGATGCCGACGCTTTCGGGAGTCGCCCACGGGTGCATACAAACCGAATCCCCCTCTCCGAGGTCAGGCTTCTAGCCCCCGTCACTCCTTCGAAGATCGTCTGTGTCGGACGCAATTATAGGGAGCACGCAGCAGAGCTGGGTAACGCAATGCCCACCGAGCCACTACTTTTTCTGAAAGCGCCATCAGCAATCATCGCCTCAGGTGACACCATCAAGCTGCCCTCCATCTCTGCTCAGGTTGAGCATGAAGGAGAGCTTGGGGTTGTTATCGGACGCATAGCAGCTCACCTTTCCGCCGAGCAAGACCCGCTGGCTTATGTGCTTGGCTATACATGCGTCAACGATGTCACTGCGCGTGACCTTCAGCGTAAAGATGTGCAGTTCACCCGCGCCAAATCTTTCGACACCTTCTGCCCGGTCGGCCCCTTTATCACGACCAACATCAATCCGGCAGATGTGGCTGTCACCACGCGCGTCAATGGGGAAACAAGGCAGCAGGCGAGGACTTCTTCAATGGCCTTTTCTGTAGCCTATCTTCTACGCTACATTTCCCACGCAATGACGCTGCTGCCTGGCGACCTGATCGCCACCGGCACGCCCGCCGGCGTCTCCCGTCTCAACGATGGAGATGTAGTGGAAGTTGAGGTAGAAGGCATCGGTGCATTAAGAAATACGGTAGTCATGATGCAGGAGTCAGAAGCCGCAAAGTAAATAATTTTGGTGGTTCTCCTGACGTTTAACGAACTGCTCCTGATGGAGGTTTGACATGAAATTTTTCATTGATACGGCGAATTTGAACGAAATCCGTGAGGCAACCGAACTTGGCTTGATCGACGGAGTCACGACCAATCCTTCCCTGATTGCAAAAGAAGGAGGCGTTGACTTCAAGCAGCACATCGCGGCCATCTGTGAAATCGTTGAGGGCGATGTCTCTGCCGAAGTCACCAGTCTGGATATGGAAGGCATGTTGCGCGAGGGACGCGAGTACGCACGAATCGCTCCGAACGTGGTCGTCAAATGCCCTTTAACCAGGGATGGGTTAAAGGCTACGAGAAGACTGACGGATGAGGGCACCAAGGTCAACGTCACGCTCTGTTTCTCCGCCGCGCAGGCCATCCTCGCGGCCAAAGCCGGGGCAGCTTACATCAGCCCTTTTCTCGGGCGGCTGGATGACGTGGGGCAGAACGGCCTTGAGCTTCTCGCCGAGATCGTGGAGATTTACGGCAACTACAGCTGGAAGACAGAGGTACTGGCGGCGAGCATACGACACCCGATACACGTTGTAGAGGCCGCCCGCATGGGAGCGCATGTCGCGACGATGCCCCTCAAGGTGATTGACCAACTCCTCAAGCACCCCTTAACGGATAAGGGACTTGAGCAATTTCTCACCGACTGGCAGAAGAGCGGGCGCTAACTCCTGAGGAATCACTTTAACTTTTGTCGTCGCGCCGACTTCTCAGGTAATACGTGAGACTTTCCAGGGCTAAAGCGCTGTTCGTCCCTGCCTTGAAAGCGAGATCAAGCTGGCATCGGCCATCAGCTCACCAATCTTACAGGTAACTCCAGATGACAGGCGAAATTGACGCGTCCGCGAAGGCCATCACGGTTCGCACATATAAATATGATGGGACAGAACATCGTCATTGGCGCGCGCAAATCTCCCTGCAACAGGATTCGCTGATTGTTCTCGACGCCAAATTTGAAGAAGAAATCCAACATCCATTGATCGGTACAATTTCCCCTGAAACTCTGAGCATCGAATATTACTGGCTTGACCGTTGGTATAATATCTTCCGGTTTGTTGATCCGGCAGGCGAGCTTCGTAATTTCTACTGTAACGTCAACGTGCCGCCTGTTTTTCAGAACAACGTCCTCAGCTATATTGACCTGGATATAGATATTCTGGTCACGCCCGATTTTTCCTACAGTATCCTGGATGAAGATGAGTTTGCCATCAACGCGGAGCGCTTTCATTATCCAAAAGAAATTCGACAGCGCTCGCTGGAAGCCCTCGAAGAACTGGTCACCTTAATAGAAAAACGCGCCTTCCCGTTCAACGAGTTCAAGTAAAACTTTAGCATCAGAGGAGCGTTACCGTAGTCAGGGCAGAACGATTATGACCTCAAAGAAACAGCAACCCTTAGCTCCAACAAAGCTCGAACACCTGAAGGATCGTGTCAACAGAGCCGAAGTTGGCGGCGGCGCGGCGCGGATTAAGAAGCAGCACGCCGCTGGCAAGTTGACCGCGCGGGAGCGTATTGACTTCCTGATTGATGAAGGCACATTTGAGGAATTTGACAGGCTCGTCGTCCATCGTTCCAAAGATTTCGGTCTGGACAAGCAGCTGTACGATGGCGACGGAGTGGTCACAGGCTACGGCCTGATTGATGGACGGCGAGTCTTCATCTTTGCGCAGGATTTTACTGTCTTCGGTGGCTCCCTTTCCGAAACTCATGCTGAGAAAATCTGTAAGGTGATGGATCTGGCGCTAAAAGTTGGCGCACCTGTCGTTGGCTTGAACGATTCGGGCGGCGCCAGGATTCAGGAAGGTGTTGTGAGTCTGGGCGGTTACGCAGATATTTTTCTACGCAATACCCTTGCGAGCGGGGTCGTGCCCCAAATCAGCTGCATCATGGGACCTTGCGCGGGTGGCGCAGTTTATAGCCCAGCGATTACGGATTTCAACGTGATGGTGAAGGACACCTCCTATATGTTCATCACCGGGCCGGATATTATCAAGACCGTCACGCACGAAGATGTGACCAAAGAGGAACTGGGTGGAGCCATCACACATAATCGCGTTTCCGGCGTTGCCCATTTCGTCGCTGATTCGGATCAGCATGCCCTCCTGATGGTGCGCGAACTGCTCTCTTTTCTTCCCTCAAATAATATGGACGACCCGCCTCTGGCCGCTACGACAGACTCTCCGGACAGAACCGAGCCTAAGCTCAATTCAATCGTGCCGGAATCGAGCAACCAGCCCTACGATATACGCGATGTAATCCATCCCATTGTTGACGATGGTTACTTTTTTGAAGTTCATCAGCAATACGCCCCGAATATCGTCGTCGGCTTTGCACGCCTGGGCGGGCGCTCGGTCGGGATTGTCGCTAATCAACCTGCCTATTTAGCTGGAGTGCTTGATATAGACGCTTCGGTGAAAGGCGCACGCTTTGTGAGATTTTGCGACTGTTTCAATATTCCACTTATCACGTTTGAAGATGTGCCCGGCTTTCTGCCCGGCGTGGCTCAGGAGCATGGAGGCATCATCAGACACGGTGCGAAACTGCTCTATGCTTTTGCTGAAGCCACTGTGCCGAAGATTACAGTTATTACCCGGAAAGCTTATGGCGGAGCATATTGCGTGATGGCCTCCAAGCATATACGCACTGATATTAACCTTGCCTGGCCGACGGCTGAGATTGCGGTCATGGGCGCAGAAGGAGCCGTCGGACTACTCTATCGCCGTGAAATCAGCGAGGCAATAGAGCCAGAAGAGGCCCGCAGGGCTCGTGTAGCCGAGTTTGAGGAGAAGTTTGCCAATCCATTCGTAGCTGCCGAGCGCGGATTTATAGACGAAGTCATTGAGCCAGCCATAACACGCCCGAAGCTCATCCGAGCATTAATGCTGCTTGAGAATAAGCGCGACACGAATCCGCCTAAAAAGCATGGCAACATTCCTTTGTAGCAATCGCCTTAAAGGATCACATGAAGTTTTGTTGGCGGGTTTTGATAAAGAAAAAGGCCGGGAAAGATTCATGAATCTTTCCCGGCCTTGCACTATCAGGGTAGAGCTTGAGGCTTAGGCTGCGCGCTGCCCTGCGCCTGCACCACGCAACAGTTCAAGAGCTTTCTTAAGCTGCGTATCTTCCTGCGGCTTCGGCGAGGTCGTCTCAGGGGTGACCTCACGCTTGTCGTTTTGCTGATTCGGCTTGGCGACAGGATCATCGTCATTGCCGGTCAAATCCTCTGGGTCAATCGGCTCCAGAACCTCTGGCCGTTTGACTTCAACAGTAGGCGGAACGCCCGACCGCGTGCGATCCTCGCCAAGAAACGGCTTGCCGCTGGCTGAAGCCCACTTGATGGTGGTTAGCAACAGCCCATCGCCGTCGCGCAAAGTGAAGAGCTGCTGCTCAGCGCCCGCGCCGAAACTCTTTTCGCCGACCACCTCGCCACGCTTTCGCTCAATCAGGGCCGACGCGACGACCTCGGCGGCTCCTGCCGTTCCTGGATCAATGAGCGCGACCACGGGGCCATTGAAAATCGTCTTCTTGGGATCGGCGGCGAAGGTCTTGAGCGTCTTGCTCTCGCGCCCTATGGTTTGCGCCAGAACCCCTTCTTTAATGAAGAGCCGGGCAACTTCCACCGATTCGTCCAGCATTCCACCCGCGACGTTCCGCAGGTCTAGCACGATCTTCTGCGCGCCCTGCTTCACCAACTCCTGAAGCCTAGCGCGGACATCCGCAGCCTCGCCTTCGGCAAGGCTGTTGATGCGCAGGATGCCGATTTTTCCTGCTTCCATGTGAGCTTCAGCCGCAGGCGCTTTGAATGTTCCACGCTTGACGGCCAACGTCAGCGGTCGGGCGTTGGCGCGCAGGATGCGGAGTTTGACTTCCGTGCCCGCCACACCATCAAGCAGTTGTCGCGCATCATAGAGCGAAATATCTCGTGTGGCTTTGTTATCAATGTACTCGATGATGTCACCTGCGCGCACACCGGCCTGATCCGCAGGCGACCCCTTGACGGGAGCGATCACGTAAAGATAGGAAGAAACTTGCGAAAGCTCCGCACCAATACCCACCTGACTACTTTTCACCTCGTCGCGATAGTCGCGCACCTGGTCGGCAGTCAGATAGGTCGAATATGGATCAAGACCGTAGGCTAAGCCACGGAGCGCGCCCGCACGAACTTTCCCCATGTTAGGCTCATCCACATAGTCGCTCTGGATGTGCTGCAACACGTTCTCGAAGATGCGTAGTTGCGCGCCCGGGTCATTGGCGGGCTGTTGCGCACGTGTCGAAAGCCATCCGCCGACGACGGCATAGAGGGCGACAAAGGCCGAGAAGACAATCAAAGCGAACTTGGTGCGGAATGTCATTGATAAACCTCTTAAAGAAAACCATCGCAATTGGACGACGACGAGCGTGCGCCGATGGCCTTAGCTTTCACGCTCGCGTATCATAACAGTGGCTGAATAATGCGCGCAAGCCACGCTCTCTGATTAGTTTGACTTCTTTCGCGCCGGATGCAATGGACGCCCAGCGCTCTACAGAAACGCATTGCCAAACACGGAAACCAGCGAGAATTCAAAGATGCAGCGCCTCAATGGAAAACCATCCGGGGGGCGGCTACTCGCGCTTGATCTTGGCGAGAAGCGCGTCGGCGTCGCCATCTCCGACGAACTATGGATTACCGTTCGTCCTCTTCCCTTCTTACGCCGGACAAACTGGAAACAACTTCTGGGCGCTGTGGCCGATTTGCTTCAGCACTTTGACGCTCAAGCACTGGTAATTGGTTTGCCGCTCAATCTGGATGGGACGGAGGGCAATGCCGCCAAAGAAGCCAGGAGAATTACCCAGAATTTTGAACTCTCGCTCAACGTGCCGGTATATTTACAGGATGAGCGGCTGACTTCCCGCGAAGCCGAAAGCGCATTGCGCGCCGCAGGTCACTCAAGCGACGAGCTTCATAAACACGTAGATAGCGAATCGGCTGCAATTATTCTTCGGGATTTCATCGCCCAAGCATCCGCCCTTTAATGCTCTTCTCTGCTTCTCCATATTGATACGCGCTTCTTCGAACATACGTTTCTTCATTTTGAGAGTTTGCCCACCTTGAGCAGGAGAGTTAAGCTATCAGCGCGAGCGGCGGACTATTCGAGAGGTGGGTTAAATTCCTGAAATTATGAGTGACCGTAATCATGACTGAAAACGAGATGCAAGATGAAAAGAAACGCGCATTGATCGTAGTTGATGTGCAGAACGATTTTTGTCCGGGCGGCGCTCTGGCAGTGCCGCATGGCGACGAAGTGATCGGGCCGCTCAATGGCCTGGTCGAGGAATTTCTCGCGCGCGATGAGCCGGTCTTCAAGAGCCGCGACTGGCATCCGCCGAAGACAAAACATTTCGAAGAGCAGGGCGGCACATGGCCCATCCACTGTGTTCAGGAGACCCACGGCGCAGAATTTCACCCGGAGCTTTTAGACGACCCGCGCATCACCATTATCTCAAAGGGCACCGGCGATGAAGACAACTACTCCGCCTTTGATGGAACGGATTTAGCCGCGCGCCTCAATGAGCAGGGAGTCGGAGAGGTCTGGGTCGGCGGGCTTGCCACAGACTATTGCGTCAAAAACACCGTCCTCGACGCGCTCCGAAAAGGTTTTAGAGTTAAGGCTGTCGCCAATGCCATGCGCCCCGTAGAGCTTAAGCACGGCGACGGTGAGCGCGCCATCGAAGAGATGCGACAACAGGGAGCGGAAATCATCTGAAAACAGTGACAAGTGACGAGTGCCAAGCGACAAGATAAAACAGGAGTACGCGCTAGTTCACCTGTCTTGTTCTTCTTCTTGCTCGTCACTCGCCACTCGTCACTTGCCACTGTTCTTTTATGGGTACACTAAACATTGATCGTTATCACGCTGCGATGGGCGACGCGTCTTACAAGGAAGTGGCGCGGCTGCGCGAGAAGCGTTTGAGCGAGGCGGTGGCGACCTTTTACGTGACCCAGCGAAAGCTGCCGTTCGCTCCATGTCTCGGCCACGAGCGGCTGGTACGTTCGCTGATTGACAGCCAGATTGATCGCCCGCGCGTGCGTTTTCTTGAACAGGATCGCGGCGGGTTGAAACTCTTTGCGGACGCTATCGAAGACATGCACTTTGTCGGCGCGGTGCGCGCTGTTCGTCCCGGCACAATTGTTTTCGCCCAGGAGCCTTTCGCGGACATCACCGGGCCTTTTGGGTTAACACAGGCACAGGAGATCAAGTTCGAGCATGCTTTTGATCTTCCGATGACGACCGCAAGTCTGGCGATGCAGTTTCGGATGGCTGCGGGAGAGCGTTGGCTCTCGGATTTTTCGCTGAGGCGCAACGGTGACATTGAGCGGGCAGTCGAAGTCGCCACCTACGCTTTCATCGGCGGCTTCAATGACACCTCGAACATGGAAGCAGCGCATCGTCTGGATATTCCGGCGGTCGGAACAGAGGCTCATTACTGGCAGCAGTCTTATCTTGAGTTCATGTATGAGCCGGAGATTGAGCAGCGCACAGGCCAGCCCAAGCATTTTGAGCAGGTCGCGTTTGAACGCTGGCTCGACGCGAATCCAAACGGGACAACGCTGCTGCTCGACACGATTGATGTCTACATGGGCGCGGTTCATGCCGCGCTGGCCGCAACCTCAACTGAAGCGCGCCGCCGTGCCTTCAAAGGTTTTCGTGTTGATTCTGGCGATCTGGCGAAACTCGGAGCCTGGTGTCTCGCCTTTTTTGAAGCGAACGGGTTGAATCGGCTGATGCCGATTCTGACGGGCGATCTTGACGTAGAGAAAGTGCGCCACATCGTCGAAGGCTTTCCGCAAGCCGCAGGTTTCGGCGTCGGCACAAAGCTGTCGAGCGAGGTCTCTCGAATTGCGGGCGTCATCTTCAAAGAGTGCATGATTGAAAATCGCCCGACGCTCAAAGCCTCAAACTCGCCGGACAAGACCACATTACCCGGCTACCTGCAAATCTTTCGTGGCTTGGGCACGGATGGAAACTACACCGCAGACGTTATCGGACTCGACGAGGAAGAAGTCGAGATTCCCGGTGCGGTGAGCGTCGAGCGCCTGCTTGTTCCCTTCTGGGAGAACGGTCGCCACGACGCCATTCCATCCATCACAAAACAAAAAGCTTTTGTCGAAGAGCAGCGCGCTCGCTTCGTAGATATTAATAACTATCCATGTACACTGAGTAATCAGCTTCGCAATCTACGCGATGAGCTGACGACAAGGATGCGGGAAGATCGTTCAGGCTGGCAGGACGTGCTGGAACTTCCGAAACAGCTTTCTCAAGAGCTTAACTCACAAGAAGTAACCCAACACTCGCCAGGCAAAGCTCAAGATGATTAACCAGTGGCCTCAGACGCTTCCTGTCGCACAACTCAGAATTGCGCGCCCGACCGCTCGCCTGAACGAAGTCGTCCGCTTTTACCGCGATGGACTGGGGCTGGCCTTGATTGGCTCGTTCGAAGATCATGCCGGATATTCAGGCGTCATGCTGGGGCTTCCCGGCCATCAGTACCATCTTGAATTTACCTCTCATGTTGAAGGCAGCCCTTGCCCTGCTCCTTCTAAAGACAATCTGCTCGTCTTTTACATTCCTGAACAGGAAGCAATCAATCGTTTGGTTGAACGACTGGGTAGCATGGGACACTTCGCTGTCGCTCCCGAGAACCCATACTGGAAGGAAAAGGGAGCTACCTTTGAGGACCCTGATGGATGGAGAGTCGTGCTGATGAATACGAGCGGGATTTGATTCGTCTGAATCATCTGACAAAACAGTAAGAGCAGGGCTGGTCCCTGCCCTGAAGTCTGCGTAACCAGACGGGCAGGGACCAGCCCTGCTGTTTATCTTTCCGGTCGTCGCTCTCAGCCTTTCGATTGTGTATAATATCTCCCGTCTCCATTCAATCCATCTCGATAAAGTTTCAGGAGTTTCCGACCATGAGATTACTGATAATCGTCTCGCTCCTGTTGTGCCTGCCCTCTGTCGCGATTTCCCAGCGCAGACAGCCCGCACAACCTAAAGAGCAGAAGTTATTTCCGTACAAGTATTCGACCGACGATCTACCGAATGGGCTGCGCTTGATTACAGTCCCGACGGATTACCCGAATCTCGTTGCGCTCTACATAGTCGTCCAGACAGGCTCGCGCAATGAGATTGAGGCGGGCAAAAGCGGTTACGCGCATTTCTTCGAGCACCTGATGTTCCGCGGCAGCGAAAATTTCACAGCCGATCAGCGAGAGGAAATCTTCAAGCGGGCGGGCGCGGACACCAACGCTTACACTTCCGACGACCGCACGGTTTATCACGCGGTGTTCTCGAAAGAAGACCTCGACAAGATTATGGAGATAGAAGCCGACCGCTTCCAGCGCCTTAAATACAGCCCCGAGCAATATAAGACGGAAGCCGGTGCGGTGCGCGGCGAATACGACAAAAACAGTGCGAGTCCCTTCTCCCAGCTTTATGAGAAGCTGCGCGAGACGGCCTTTAATAAGCATACCTACGCGCATACCACCATGGGCTATATCAAAGACATAGAGGATATGCCCAATCAGTATGATTATAGTTGGCAGTTCTACAATCGCTATTATCGCCCTGAATACACGACGATCGTGCTTGTCGGCGATGTGAAGCAGCCCGAAGTGCTGGCAATGGTGAATAAATATTTCGGCTCATGGAAGCGTGGCAACTATGTCCCGAAAATTCCAGCAGAGCCGGAGCAGACCGCGCCGCGTCAGGCTCACGTTGATTGGGCGTCGCCGACGCTTCCCTATCTCGCCGTCGCTTATCGCGGCCCGGCTTATTCCGACGAGGCAAAGGATAAAGCCGCGCTTGATCTGCTGGCATCCATTGCCTTCGGCGAAAACTCAGATATTTACCAGCGACTCGTGCTCAAGGAACAGAAGGTGGATTTCATCAGCCCTTCGTTTGACGATCAGGTTGACAGCGAGCTATTCGCCATCTTCTCGCGTGTCAAAGACCAGAAGGACGTTGAGTATGTCCGCGACCAGATTCTGGCTACTTTCAAACGCTACACGACAGAGCTTGTGCCGCAGGTCAGGCTCGATGCGACGCGCTCGCGGACGCGCTACGGTCTGGCGCTCGGAATGAATAGCTCGGTATCCATAGCGAGCATCCTCGCTCCCTATATCTCGCTGCGCCGGACGCCGGAGACGATGAACAAGCTGTTCTCGCTCTATAGCCAGCTTACCCCGGAAGATTTACGCGCTGCCGCCGCCAAGTATTTCGTTGACCACAACCGCACCATCGTGACTCTCTCAACGAAGGGCAAAGGAGGAGCGGAATGATGAAACGCCACTATTCTTCAGAAGCAATCAGCATTCTTCGGAGCCTGACAGGTCGGCGCGCTCTCGCTTCATTTCTCCTTTTCGTCTTCGCGCTGGGGCTGACCGCGCAGAGGAGCTTAGGTCAGGACAGAGACAGAGGGAAAATCAAACCGCCGACAGTGGCTGCCAAAAGCATGAGCCCAAAAACTGCCAAGACTGCACCCGGAGCGATTGCCACCGTGTTGCAAACCAATCGCTCGCCGCTCATCACCTTTCGCATTCTCTTCATGACAGGCTCTGCCTCCGACCCGGAAGGCAAAGAAGGTGTCGCCGCTTTAACGGCTGCGATACTTGCCGAAGGCGGGTCGCGCCGGATGACTTACGAGCAGATCACGGATGCGTTCTACCCGATGGCGACTTCCTTTTCTTATCAGATTGATAAAGAGATGACGGTCTTTTCTGGCACGACGCACGCTGACAATCTGGAGCGCTACTATTCGATTATCAGCCAGATGCTGCTTGACCCCGGTTTCCGTCAGGAAGATTTCACGCGGTTAAAGACGGACGCGATTAACTTCCTGAAAGTCTCGTTGCGCGAGGCCAATGATGAGGAGCTTGGCAAAGAGCAACTCTATAACATGATCTATGCAGGCCATCCTTACGGTCATCACAATGTGGGAAGCCTCGGCGCGCTTGAGCGCCTGACGCTTGACGATGTTCGCGCTTTCTATCGCCAGAACTACCGGCGAGGCAATCTGGTGCTGGGGATGGCGGGCGGCTATCCTGCGGCGTTCGTCAATAAAGTTAAAGCTGATTTCGGTAAGTTGCCTGCGGGTTCGCCCAGTCCGATGGCCTGGAGTTCGCCCAAAGTTGACGCGGGAATGCGGATTGAACTCGTCAAACGCGACACGCGCTCGACCGGCATCTCACTCGGTTTTCCGATTGACGTGACGCGCCGCGACCGCGACTGGCCTGCGCTTTCGGTTGTCGCTTCCTACTTCGGCCAGCACCGTTCCTCGAACAGTTATCTCTACCAGCGCATACGCGAGCTGCGTGGACTTAACTACGGGGATTACGCCTACATAGAATATTTCCCGCGCGGCATGTTCCAGTTTGCTCCTGACCCTAACTTAGGACGACGCCAGCAGATTTTCCAAATCTGGATTCGCCCGGTCGAGCCGCAGAACGGCCACTTCGCTCTGCGCGCCGCGCTCTATGAATATGAGAAGCTCGTGAAAGACGGGA
This sequence comes from uncultured Acidobacteriota bacterium, assembly GCA_963811065.1. Taxonomy (GTDB): domain Bacteria; phylum Acidobacteriota; class Blastocatellia; order Pyrinomonadales; family Pyrinomonadaceae; genus QHXM01. The sequence goes on along the minus strand of CAWEPR010000001.1, from coordinate 126,878 downwards.
TGTCCAGGGAGGCGTTTGAAGGCGCGCGTGAGTTTCTTCTCAAGAACATTAACATCCTGACTTCGACGCAGGATGCGAATCTTGGCTACGCGCTCGACAGTCGCTACTACGGCATTTCGGATTTCAACACCTACATGCGCGAACGTCTCTCAAGTCTGACGCTTGACGACGTGAACGGTGCCATCCGGCGCTACTTGAAATCCGACCGGATGCGCATTGTGATGGTCACGAAGGATGCTGAAGGCTTGCGCGAGGCCATCATCCAAAACACACCTTCACCCATCAAGTACAACGCGCCGAAGCCCAACGAAATCCTCGAAGAGGACAAGGTGATTCAGAGTTACCGGATTACCGTTAAGCCGGAAGATGTAGTCGTCGTCCCGGTGGAACGAGTCTTTCAATAAGGCAAAAGTAAAAAGGTAAAAGGAAGGCGGAGACCACTTTTAATCAAATGTGGTTCTCGGCCTTCCTTTTGCCTTTTGCCTTCTTTAGAAGCTTTTCCTAAACAGATACGACATCTTGATGAAGAACGTGCGACCGTTGCGGCGGAAGCCGGGGACGATCTCCCTGCTGATCGGGTTGAAGCCATAATTCAGATCGTCATTGTAGCCAGCGTAGAAGGCTGTGCCGGGGTTCGGCGTCCAGCCCAGGAGGAACTGTCCACGCACGCGCTGGTTCAGAGTGTTGTAATCAACAATGGCTCGGGCGAAGGTGAACGGCGTGAACTGGTAAGTTGAGCGCAGGGTGAAAATATTTGTATCGGACGCGACAAACCCCGTGTCTTTTCGCACCAAACGATTCTTAATGTAATTCAGTTGCAGTTTGAGTTCATTCGTCGGCTGATAGGTGACGGCGCCGCTGAACTCAAAAAGGTTTCCCGCCCCCGGATCAAGCGGATCGGCAGGGCAATCTACAGGGTCAATAATTCCCTCCTCCAGACAAGTCCGCCGCGCCAGTGCCGACGGGCTGATGCGCGGGAAACGACGCCCCCCACCAAAGTCCAGATCAAGATGGTTCAGACGCCAAACGGCGCGACCATTGAATTGAATCTTCTTATTGAACTGCGAGCCGCCCGCGATGAAGAAGTGGTTCTTTTGAACCGAACGCTCGTTGTCCTCTCCGTAAAAAGCTCCCTGACGAGTCGCGCTGCGCCTCGGGCCAAACTCTTCTTCGAGAATGCGCTCATACGCAGGCTCCCACGCGAGGCTGAACCATGAATTGCGCTTGAGCCGCCATTCGACATAAAACTCGCTCTCCCAGTTCTGAATCCTTCCCTGAAAGTCATAGCCAATCCAACTGAAGTTGTGATAGTGCGTACTGATGATCTTTTTTGCCTTCGGCTTCGGGTCAGTGTTGTAACGCACGTAGAAGCTATTGAAGTTGGTGTTTTGCCGCCCGAAGAACCCTACGTCCGCGCGGTAATCCTGGGTGAAACCTTCGCCGTAAAGCTGCCAGCCCCAGTTGCGCCCCGAGACATCGTATTGCGTCGTGTAAGCGAAGCCGTTGCCCGTGCGATAGCGAGTTTCATCCGTTTCGGGATTGTAGAAGAAATTCCGCGAAGTTGTGCCGAGAACCTGGATGTCGAAAGTCGTCTGCTTGTTGATACGGAAGCGCCCGTCAAAGCCTCCCAATTGATTGTGCTTCTCGATGAAGTTGTAGGTCGTGGCGAGCAGGCCGATGGTACTGTCGCCTTTACCAATATCGCGCTTCAGGCGCAGCACGCCGATATAAGCGTTCTTGTCAACGAAGCGTTCGTTGTTGCAGATAATCGCTGGATCAATGAGTCTTCGGTCGAAGCAATTGTTCAGCGCCCCGCGATCATCAAGACTCAGGTTTCCCGGCCCGTTGTCGCTCGCCACCATAATTCCGTAAGTGTTTCGACCTTCCTTGCCCGAAAACTTGATAGCTATGTCCGGGTCAACGATGGTCCGCGTATGCACGGCCAGGATAGGCGTCTGGAAGATGTCTATACCTTCGAGGAAGAACGGGCGCTTTTCCGGAAAGAAGATGGGAAAGCGTTGGTTGGTGGTAACGACGATTTGATCTGCTTCGACCTGAGCGAAGTCCGGGTTCAAGGCGAGATCGAGCGTGGAGGTCGGCGTGATGCCGAACTTAGCAGTCAAGCCCGGCTCCAACTCAACAGGCTGATTGACGATTCGACCCGGATCAGGCACACCGATTGGAGGATTAAGTGAGCGGACGCTGCGGCCTGTCTGGGAAACCGTCAAGGAAGGGATCAACTCGAGCTGACGCTCGGTCGAGATGCCTTCGAGACCTGAGAGATGCCCTTGCTGTGCCAGATTGCTCGAATTGCTGCGCGAGAAAGGCATCCACGAATCAAGCTCATTGTTGTTGCGCTTGATGCGGCGGAAAAAGTGCGCGCCCCAGAGTTTGTCTTTCCCGACGGCGTAGCGCAGCGACTTGAAAGGAATCGCGATCTCGACGATGTACCCTTCCTGGTTAACCAATCCCTTTGATTCCATCACCCAGTCAACGCTGAAATCTTCGCCGCGCCCTTCGGTCAAAACACCGTCAGCCTGGATGCCGAGCGGATTGAAAAATGCCTCGAAGGCTTTGCGCTGGTCGTTGAAGGTGTCAAGGAAGAAGCCGACGTAATCGTCGCTGAAGATGTTGTCGCGCTTGGCGATTGTGGCGCGCACCTTATCCGGCTCGTCAAAGCAGCGAAAGGCGATATAGAGAAACTTTGCGTCGTAGCCGAGCAGGACTTCGGTCGGCTTGAGCGGCGGGGTGTTATCGCCCGGATCAATCTGGTAGAAATCTTTCAGGACGTTGGCGTTCTGCCAGACAGCATCATCGAGCTTACCGTCAATTACGGGCGGCTTCTCAAATTTTGAGAGACGGACAGGGCTCGCTTTTTCCGGCGGAAGCGTGATGCCTGCGACCGTTGAGGCGGCGACGCCGGGAGCTTTGGCCGTCTGCGGCGAAGCAGCATTCGTAGCCGGAACGGTCGCGGCTGGCGTGCTTTCGGATGGAGACTTGGTTTCGGGAGCTACAACCACAGGGGAGGGAGAGGCAACCGGCGCAGGTGACGAAGCAGCGGCAGGCGCTGGCGTTGGAGTCGGAGTGGCTGAGGCCGTGCTGATTTGGGCTGCGCCTTCCTGCTGGCTCGCTACGGCGAACAGCACTTCGAGCCGGTTGAAACGCTGGCTCACGCGCGCCTGCGTTCCGGCTTCCAGACCGAAAGAGAGCAAGACATCCTCGCCTCGCCGCTCGATTTCTACGTCTGTGAAGCCGCGACCGCGCCGGAGTTCGTTCTGCGCTTTCGGCTCAACCGCATAGGGAATCAGCACGTAGAACCGCCCGCCATCAGCGTAAGCCTGATAATCGCTGAGCGTCGCATCCGACGTGACGATGACACGCGAGCCTTCCGTCGCGTCGCCGGTGCGGATGGTGGCAAGGCGTCGGGGCTGCGGTCTTGAGGCGCTCGCCATAGCATTGGCTGCCGCCGCGACCACTTGCTGTGACGTGGTCTGCTGAGCCGAGACAGTTATGATGGCTGCGAAGATGACAAGCGCGCTAAGAGCAATTCGCTGCATATTGGACTCCCCTAAGAAGGTGTTTGATAGAACCGCGATTTAAGACTGAAGATCAGAAACAAGCGCGCAGAGATAAAAGCGGACGACGAGGCTTGGATGCTCTTTCCCTGCTGCCGGGCCTTAACTCAGTTAATGTCACGAGTGCCGAAAAAGTTTCAAAAAGTAATGGGTGACAGGATTGGGGAGTCTAATCCATCTCACTCATTACTTATCACTACTCTTAAAAACTGCGCCGGAACAGGTAAGACATCTTAATGAAGAATGTCCGACCGCTGCGGCGGAAACCCGGCTCAAGGCGACCTGTGAACGGGCCAAAGCCGTTATAATTCACGTCGTCGTTGTAGCCGACGTAGAACGACGTGCCGGGGTTCGGCGCCCAACCCATCAGGAATTGACCGCGCACGCTTGCCACCAGCGTATCGTAATCAATGCGCGCCCGCGCAAACGTGAATCGTGTGAATTGATAAGTCCCGCGCAGGGTGAAAATGTTGTCGTCGTAAGCGACTGCGCCGGTATCTTTGCGGACCAGCCGATCCTTTGTGTAATCAAGCGTCAGGCGCAACTCGTTCGTCGGCTGGTAAGCGAAGCTGCCCTCAAAGCGGAATTGATTTCCTTTGCCCGGATCAAGTCCGGCATTAGCGAAATTAATAACCGCCGCAGGGCTGACGCGCGGGAATCTTCGCCCTGCGCCAAAGTCGAAATCAAACGCCCCCCAGTTATGAATCGTGAAGAACGAGAAGGAATACTTCTTGCTCGGAGTAATCCCGCCATAGCCGTAGATATTATTCCTCATGGTTTGGCGTTCGGAATCGTCTCCGGCGAAACCGCAGTGCAAACCCGGATTATCTTGCAGTTGATTAGCCGAGAAACATTGAATCGCCGGGACTTGTCGCGTTCGGCCAAACTCTTCCTCGAAAATTCGCTCGTAATTAAAGCTCACCCCTAGTCCGAGCATAAGTCTGATTCTTGAAAGTCAGCTCCGTCTGAGTCTCATGCCCCCAGCTCTGGATTCTTCCCTGCCAGTCGAAATTGATTTCCGGCAGGATATGGAAATGCTTTCTGATGAGCGTCGCCTTCGGCTTCTGATCGGTGTTGTAGTACATGAAGACGCCGTGACGATTCGTGTTCGTGCGGCGGGTGAAGCCCACATTGGCGCGATAATCTTTGGTGAAGCCACGCCCGTCATAGTTCCAGCCGAAGTTTCGTCCCTGCACATCGTAGCGGGCAAAGTAGGCAAAAGCGTTTCCCGTTCGGAAGATGTCCTTGCCCTCATCCGGCTCAAAGAAGAAGGTGCGCGTGTTTGTGCCCAGCACCTGAAAGCTGGCGACCGTTTTCTTATCGCGGCGAAAACGCCCGTCGAAGCCGAAGAGATGATTATGCTTCTCAATGAAGTTATAGGTCGTGGCGATCAGACCGAGGCTGTTCTCCTGACCAACATCGCGCTTCAGACGCAACACACCGATATAGGCGTTCTTATCCAGAAATCTTTCAATGCCAGGCAGAGCTTCGGGGTCGGTGCGCTCCTCATCGCTGAAGTTGCCGGGTGCGTTGTCGGAGGCGAGCATCAACCCGAACGTGTTTCGCCCTCGCTTGCCGGAAAGCTTGACGGCCACGTCCGGGTCAACAATAGCGCGCGTATGGACAGGCGTCAGCGCCGTCTGGAAGATGTCTATGCCTTCCAGAAAGAAAGGACGCTTCTCGGCAAAGAAGATGGGAAAGCGTTGATTGGCCGTCACGACCGTTTGATCCGCTTCGACCTGCGCGAAGTCCGGGTTCAAAGCGAGATCGAGCGTCACGGTCGGCGTGATGCCGTATTTCAAGGTCAGGCCCGGATCAATTTCGATTGGCTTATTGATAAAGCGTGTGGGGTCGTTAACGCGTGTCAGGTCGTTAACGCCTCCGAGCGGGTCAGACTTAATGCGCTTGCCCGTTTCGGAAATGGTCAAGGAAGGAATCAACTCAAGCGTGCGCTCCGTCGAGATGTCTTCAAGACCGGTGATGTGACCGGCCTGACTGAGCAAGCCTGAGACATCGCGCCTGATGGGCATCCATGAATCCGTCTCGTTATTAAGCCGCTTGATCTGTCGCAGGAAATGGACGCCCCAGAGCTTGCCCTTGCCAGCTTCGTAACGCAGCGACTTGAAAGGAATCGCGACCTCGACCGTGTAGCCATCGTCAGTCATAATGCCCTTCGACTCCATGACGAGGTCGAAGCTGTAGTCTTCTCCGTTGTCTTCCGTAAAGATTCCGTCGGCCTGAACTCCCAGCGGATTGAAGAGCATGATGTACGAGCGACGCCTATCATTGAAGGTGTCCAGATACATTCCGACCGAGTCGTCATCGAAGATCTGGTCGCGCTTGGGAACAGTGGCGCGCACCTTTCCCGCTTCGTCGTGCGCGCGAAAAGCGAAGTAGAGAATTTTCGCGTCGTAGCCGATTAAGACTTCGGTCGGCTGCGATGGAGCGATATTGTCGCCGGGACGAAACTGATAAAAATCTTTGAGAACGGCGGCCTGCTGCCAGACAGCATCATCGAGCTTGCCATCAATGACCGGCGCTTTATCAAAGCGCGAGATGTTGACCGGGCTGACCTTTTCAGGCGGCAATACGATTTCTGATTTTCCGCCCGCAGTCGCGGTCGGAGTCGTAGTCGGAGCCTTGCCCGCGTCCTTAGCGGCTTCTTTCCCTGTAGCGTCTTCTTTCGCAGCGGCTGGTGGCTCTCCGGCGTCGGCTCAGGAGTGGGAGAGAAAGAAACCTTTTCGACGATGGGACGAGCCGCCTTTGCTTCGCCAACTCGTTTGCCGGAGCTTGCGCCAGGGAGGTAACAACTTGAGTCGCGGTGTTAGCAATAATCGCGGCCGCATCCGCAGGCGCGTTAAAGATCACGTCAAGGCGATTGAACTTCTGGCTGACTTTGGCCGTCGCGCCCGGCTGCAAGTTGAAGGAGAGTTCAAGGTCAGCGCCGCGACGCTCAATTTGTAGCCCGGTGAAGCCGCGCCCGCGCAGGTTATTGACGGCACTGGAGAGTTGGGCTTGCGGAATCAGAACATGAAAGCGATCAAGACTTCGGTAAGCGGTGTAATCATCAAGCGAGGTATCGGAGGTGATGGTCACGCGTGAGCCTTCGGGCACGTCGAGGCTTCGCAGCGGAGCAATCCGCCTTAATTGCGGCGCTGGTGTGTTCTGGGCTTTTATTCCGATTCCTGTGGAGCAAAGGAGAGCAAGCGTTGCCAGAAGGAGTGAAAAAATGGGACGTACGCCAATGTTGGCTTGCGCTTTTAATGAAATGAAAGGTGACGATTGAAAGACTGCCCCTGGAAGGGCGACGGCACGAAGCAGTCCTGTTTTCATAAAAAAAGCTCCCGGATTTTATGTAGTCTGAATGCGTGGTTAACGTCTTGCTAGATGAAACGCGTGCGATTCGCCTGCGAACAGATAGCTTAACGCCTACAAATGCCTGAATGTTTCGGCAAAGTTTGGAACTATCCCGGATTTTGCCGCTCGACAAACCGGGCACTTTCCATTCGCAGGTAAGGACGCAACCCAAACCGCATCCGTTAACTTTCGACTACACTTTTACTGCCCGGCGCGGCGCAGGAAGATCCGTCCCTCTCCCGTCCGCAGGGTGAGCAGTTTCCCGCCCTGTCCGATCTTCCAGCGTTTTAGACGCTGGGAAGTGCTTGTTTCTTCCGTTATATCCAGACCTTGATTATCTACGGACTCCGCGTCCGTCTCGATTGTCGCGTTGTAATCTGCTGGCACGGTCAACAAGATAGAGCCTGCGCCCGTGCGTACCGCCAGCGCGGCGAAGCGTCCACCAAGAATGATTCGACCGTCGCCCGTGCGGGCTTCAACATCACCGTCGAAGTTTTCCACCTGAATCCGCCCATCGCCCGTTTTAGCAATCAGGCGACCTCGCGCGTCGCGCACCTCTATTCGTCCGTCGCCCGTGCTCAAATCAAGATTCCCGTTGACGCCGTCCAACTCAAGACGCCCATCTCCTGAAGCCAGCCGCACCATTGAGCTGCGGGGGACGTAAAGTTCTATGTTGACGATGGCGTTCGGGTAATTGATGTTCGATTCGCGCCGTCCGAAAGTTGGATCAAAAGAAGTGACGATACTAATGTTCGAGTTATTCTGATTTGTATTCAGGTTAATGCCGCGCATCTGCTGCTCGCTGGCGGCACGTTTGTTGACGGTGAGTTGAACCTCCTGCTTGTCCCAGCCATGCACGCTGATGTAACCATCAAAAGTTTGCACGCTGAGGTTCAGCGTGCCGCTGACCGTGAAAGTCTTCGACACGCGCTCGACAAGTCTCAGGCTGCTGCTGCTGTTGTCAACTTCAACAGTAGCCACGCGCGCCGCTTCACGCGCAACGCGCTGAACTTCAGTACGGATGCGCGCTGCTTCGACTCTCGTGACCCTTTGAGCGTCCTGTGCGGCGCGGACGGCTTCAGCCTGCGCACGTTGAGCCTCAAGTTGTGCCTGACGCTGTACCTTTTGAGCTTCGAGTTGTGCGCGCCGCGCCTCCAGTTGACCTTCGCGTGCAACACGCTGACCTTCAAGTCGCGCGCGTTGCGCCTCGGCTCGCGCAGCTTGAGCCGCCCGTAGAGCTTCAACCGCACCTTGCTGCCCTTCAGCCTGTGCCCGCTTAGCTTCGACCTCTGCGCGTTGCGCTTCAATCACGGCTCGCTGGGCTTCGACCTGCGCCTGACGCTGCGCGCGTTGCGCTTCCAATTGCGCGCGGCGCGCGTCTAATTGCGCGCGGGCTGCCTCACGTGCCGCTTCTCTGGCGGCGCGTCGCGCTTCCGAACTAGTCTCGTCAACATCAAAATCATTGTCGTCGTCTTTACCACTCTTATCTTTGATTTTCTCTGCGAGGAGACTGGTCGCGCGGCTCAGAGGGCGTCCGTCTGGAGCATGCTTAATCGTAATCGCGCCGTGGACGTTGCCGAGCTTGATGCGCGCACCGCCCTGTCCGAGTTGCCCTGCGAGATCGCGTCCCACGTAGTCGCCGCGCCGAACCGGCAGACCGAAATCGTTGCTGATGCTGCCATGCACTGTGCCCGCTTTTATCTCCGCATTGGAATCCGAGGGAATCGTCAAAGAGACCTGGCCGTTGACTGAGCCAAGCGAGATGGCCTTTGTTTCATTGAGCCGCCCGAACATCGCCTCGACTTTTCCATTGATGGTTGAAAGTTTTACCTCGCCCATCAATTCATGCGCCGACACGCGGCCATTAATTGAAGAGGCTTTAACGTCGCCCGTGATTCCGTCAATATCCAGATTGCCGTTGATCAACTCAATCGAATCAATACGCGCGCCGCGCGGAACGGTGAGCGTGTATTCAACCGTCGCCGGATTATTGTAGCGGCCTTCGCCGTCATTGAAAGTTTGGTGACTCACCTGCGGATAATCCGTCTCGACGTGAAAAGCGTTCGCGTCCGAGCGCACGGCAATCTTTGTTTCATCCAGCCGGTCACGACGATAGGCCGACTTCACAGCGTCAACTTTAACTTCGTTGCGATCCCACGCCACGACGCGCACCGAGCCGTTGATGTTGTTCACACTGACGCGCCCCTGCGCTGAGAGCGGATATGTCTGGTGAAACTCCTCGCGCAGCAGTTCACCCTGCTGCTGCATCATGACGCTGCTGGCAGCCGTCAGCACGACGGCGAGGGAGAGCAGCGTGGTCAGTATAATTCTCTTCTTCAACATAATTTCCTCAGTAAACTGTCTTACTTCAAATTTAATAATCGCAACGAAGGAATTAGATCGGTCTAATTCCCTTCAGTTTCATGACGTGCGGCGCAGCCGGATGCTGCCGTTGACCGTCTTGAGAGAAAGCTCGCGCCCGCCGCCACTGTTGCCGATTGTGCCGTTTAGATGGCGACGACTGACGCGTCCGAGGATGGTCAAGGGAAAGTCCGTCGAGATGTCGCCGTTTAAGGTTTCGGCCTTCACTTCTGTGCTCGTATCCGATGGCAGGTTGAGCGTGATCGTGCCGTTGACAGTCTTGAAATCAAGCTGCCCGTTCCAGTCTGCGCGTCCCAGCGATGCGGTGATTGAGCCGTTCACAGTCTTGGCGCGCGCAATTCCGGCGGAGCTCACTTTAATACTGCCGTTGACTGTCCTGGCATCAACATCGCTGCCGAGAGCGCCGGTTTCGATTCCACCGTTGACCGTGCGACCGCTAAAGCGCACGCCGTGGGGCACGCGGACATTGAAGGTGACTTCCACATCGTTGTCCTTAACATTCATGTGACCGCCCTCGCCAGGCGCGCAATCGTTGGGACGATTTGAGTCCGCGCTCGGATAGACGGCGCAAATAGTGACGCCGCCCTCATGTTCGACTATACGAATCTCGACTGTTTTAGGGTCGCTGCGGCGTCCCATCTTGGTTGCCATGACTTCAACTTCATTTCCCTGAGAAGCTTCGGCGCGAACATCGCCATTGATGCCTTTAATCTCGATGGTGCGGCCTGCGACCATGCGCCGGCTCCAGCGAAACTCATCCGACGACGAAGCCGTCTGACTGACAGGAACATTAGCAGCGACCGCCACGCTCGCGCTTGTCTCCTTCTCGCTCGCATGCGCGGTGACGATGCCGCTCAGGAACGTGTTTCTCGTCCACCGCTCGGCAACGTACTGAAGGTTGCTCAACTGCTCAAGCGCAAGCGGCGCAGCCGCCAGCCCTACCATCATCACGACGACTATCTTCATCAACTTTAATTTCATCTCGCTCACCTTTGCTTTGAGAGGCCGCGCTTTTTACAATCGCGGTCAGGTTAAGTGTCGCGCTCTATCTGTAAAGAAACGGCGCATCAGGCTCATTGTTACCCGAAACCTGCAACCCGGCTCATTCTCCAACGCTCTGATATGAAAACACCGCGAAGGAATGCTTTGTGGCAAATTTTTTCAAGGAAAGTAATCAGTAATCAGTAATCAGTTAAAGGCAAAAGCTCAACGCTATTCGCCGCCCGTTTTTACTGACTACTGATTACTGATTACTGATTACTGTTTTCTTAGTCGAAGCGTGCCGCTGAAGGAGACGAGATTGATGGCCGCTTCGCCTGTGCCGTAAGTTCCAAGCAGACGGCCCGCTTGCAGCAGGCTCAGCGGCGAGGCAGAGCCTTTATACTTGAGGGGAAACTCCGTGATGATCTCTCCGCTCTCGGAGATTTTAGCGTTCAGTTGGAAGGATGAATCTACAGGTATGATAATCGACACGTCGCCCTTCGTCGTCGTGAAATTATAGACACCGCCGCGAGCCAGTGGCCCGAGCAACCGCAATTCTCCGCCAATGGTACTCGCTTCAACGCGCGCCGGACCGATTCTGTCCAGCAGGATGTCGCCGCTCGTCGTCTTGATTTTGACAAAGTCGCTTCCATCCGACGAGCGCAGGTCTCTGACTTCAATCACGCCGCTGAACGAAGTAAAACGCACACGCCCGTTCGCATCTTCAAGAGCGATGTTATTGTTGACGCTCGCCGCTTCGATCGCCTTTGAAATACGGCGCGCTTCGATTCTCCCATCAGTCGTCTCAAGGTGCGCTTCGGCTATATCATCAACCTCGATGTCGCCATTCTCTGTTTTCAAATAAACGGTTGCGCCGCGCGGCACATTCACCATCACGTCTGTATCGGCTTCGCAGGCGTTGTCTTCCGTCGCGTTATCTTCTGAATCTTCGTAGACCAGAATCTCAAGCCTCATGGCAGGATTGGCCGCATCTGTGCCGCCGGTTTTACGCATCTCTATCTTCGTGTCTGCCTGCATCGTTTGTGCGCGCACTTCCTTGCGATCCCAGCCGCGCACGCTGATTCTGCCCGCGCCGGTCGTGAGACTCACATTGACGGTCTCTGTCGTTGGCACCGTTGCTTCTTTAACCTGCGAAGTGCTTTCAGTTTGTCCCTGCCCGGTCCCCTGTCCGTGCCTTTGCCTTCACCTCGCCCCGTGCCCGTGCCTGTGCTCGTCCCTTTGCCTTTGTCTTTATCAATAGGCTTCTGAGCGTGTACTACGGCTGCGCCGCTGTAGAGCAGGAAAGCGGAGAGCAGAACAGCAGTAATGGAAAATTTATATTTCATCTCGTAACAATTATCTGATTGCTTTTACCTTGATAGCGACAGTTGGCCGCACCTGTTCGGCGACAGCGCTGAGCAAGTCGAGCTTGCTCTGATAAGAAGAGTAAAGAAACTCAGAGGCGTCCGGGTCGTTCGGGTTGCGTCTTGCGACCCGGCGGGTGGAATCAATCGCCTGATCAACAATTGCGAGATTGCGCTCGTACTCGGCGCGCAAGCTTGGCTTCATGGCCGTCTCGCCGCTCGCCTGAATCTCAAACGCTAAAGAATCAATCGCCTTCAAAAAATTCTGCTCGCCGGGCAAAGGCTTTGCCGCCAGTTCATCTTTCGGCAATTGCTCGGCGCCGGAACTAAATCCGGCCTAACCTGCTTCTTCGGCACTGTCTGTTTTTTCGGAGGATCCTTATCACCTTTTTCCGGGTTCAACGACCGGGCTATCTGCCTTTGGCGGTGTAGGAGACGGACTGGCCTTGATGCCATTTGTTTTTGGGTCGCTACTGAGCCACATTCGCAGGTGAGTTGCCAGTGGTTTCAGAACGATTCAAACGGATGATGGCGAAGATGGCGGCGAAAGCAACGACAGCAATCAGGCTGGCGAAGCCAAGGGCGCGCTGCGGCGAGACTCTGAATATCCCGGCGAATGAAGCGAGCCAACCGCCCACGACTTCCACTCTCTTTCCGCTCGAAGATTGCTGCCGGACGGTTCATCTCCGCAATCGCCGAATCAAGCCGCTCGCGCAAACTGACGGTCGGCATGTCCAGAGCGTTCTCTGCCTCAAAGGCGGAAGTAAACAGCGACATCTCGCCGGAGGCTTCTGCTGACAGCCTCGTGCACAATTCGCGCAGGCAGAGATGTGCATGGCCACGCGCTCCAACATTTCGGGGGAGAGTTCATCATCAATGTAACCCTGTAAAATGCCTTCTTCAATGCACTCTCTCATCTCTCGTTCCTCCGATCTTGCCGAAAACCCTGACAAACTCTTTTCGCCCTCTCGCAATCAAGCTCCCGACGTTCGTTTCGTTCAACTGCAAGACGTGGGCTATCTCGCGGTATGACATCCCCTGCTGCTTCAATAAAAGGGCGCTCCGCATCGGCTCTTTAATCTTATCGAGCGCGCGGCGCGCTTCTTCAATCTCTGTCCGCCTTTCATAATCCTCTTCCGGGGCTGAAGTCGTAAACCATGCTGTGGTCTCTGCTCTCTTCGCATATTCATCTTCGCGGCGTGGCGCGCGACTGGCCGCGCAGGGTGTTTCGCGCCACGTTCATCGTCACGCGCAACAGCCAGGCTCGCAATAACTCCTCGCCCGGCGTCGAGTCCAGATTCCTGTAAAGCCTGAGAAAGACCTCTTGCGTCACATCTTCCGCCAAACCCGAGTCGCGCACAAGCGCACGAGCCGTGCGGAAGACGGCGCGATGATGCAGCGTAAAAGCCTCGTCGAAGCCGAGCGGCTGCGCGGTTGTCTCAATCGTATTGGGCATTGAGTCCGTCAAAACTCTCGCGCTTTCGCTCATATTCCCTGCTCTCACTACTAAAACACCGCTCGAATGGCGGTTTGTGGCAAGTTTTTACTATTGTTTATCATTTTCCCCGCCGCATCCAAAGCGCAAGCGGTTAGTCCATTTACCTTCAGCTAAAGATGCCTGGCTGCTACCGTTTACGCCCTTGATTATTGTAATCTGGATGTACACGTCAGAGTTGCAAGTCCTTTTTCGGCCGCTCGCTTCAAAGCAGCGGATTACTTAACGAAGAGAGGTATGCGCCGCGGTTCAGTCTGAATATTCCAAAGAGAAAGAGAGCAAGGTGAGCGAAAATAAGCAGGCTGAAATGGAAACGGCGGCGCTGCTCGATAGCCCTTTCATGCGTGCGTGCCGCCGCGAGCCCATTCCCTACACACCCATCTGGCTGATGCGCCAGGCAGGACGTTACATGCGCGAATATCGCGAGGTGCGCGCTCGCGTGGGCTTTCTGGAACTCTGCAAAACGCCTGATCTCGCAGCAGAAGTGACCGTCACGGCAGCCGAACGCTTAAACGTAGATGCTGCCATCATCTTCGCAGACATTCTTCTCATCCTTGAGCCGATGGGCATTGACCTTGAATTTGCGAAGGGCGAAGGGCCTATGATTCATAACCCTGTGCGCGGCAATTGTGATGTCGAACGCCTGCGCGAAGTCGAAACGATCGAATCGCTGGACTACGTTTTTGAAGCAATCCGGCGCACGCGCCGCGCCCTGCAGACCTGATTTGCCGCTGATAGGTTTTTCGGGCGCACCGTTTACGCTCGCCTCCTACATGATCGAAGGCGGCGGGTCACGAAATTACGTTCATACGAAATCTTTGATGTATGGAGACAGCGGCGCATGGCACGCGTTGATGTCTCTCATCTCCCGCGCACTCATTCGCTATCTCAACGCGCAAATTGCTGCGGGCGCGCAGGCCGTGCAGATTTTCGACTCATGGGTCGGCTGTCTGAGCCCCGAAGATTATCGCGAGTACGTGCTGCCACACACGCGCAGCGTTATCCAGAACATCACACCCGGCACGCCCGTCATACATTTCGGCACGGGCACGGCGACGCTGCTTGAGTTGATGAGAGAAGCGGGCGGGGACGTTATCGGACTCGACTGGCGCGTGGACTTACGCGAAGCGTGGCAGAGACTCGGCGACGTGGCCGTGATGGGCAATCTTGATCCGGTCGCACTCTTCGCCAAGCCGGATTTCATTCGCGCGCAAGCCAAACGAATTCTCGAACGCGCAGGCGGGCAGCCGGGACACATCTTTAATCTCGGTCATGGCATCTTGCCGGAAACGCCGGTTGAAAATGTCATTGCGCTCGTTGATGCAGTGCATGAATTGAGCCGGAAATAAGAATCGTTACCCTAGATTAATCAGACGAAAGGAAGTTCAGATGACGACGCCCGATCACAAATGCCCGAAATGCCAGCGTGAGATGGAAGAAGGTTTTATTGCGGATAATACATACGGCGGCGTTGCCACCAGCACGTGGGTTGAAGGCGAGCCGGAAAAGAGTTTCTGGACTGGAACAAAAACAAAAGGCAAGCGGCAGGTAGAGATTCACACCTTCCGTTGTCCGAATTGCGGCTATCTGGAATCCTACGCGAAATGAAACAACCGTACGATGCTCTTCTGCTGGTCTCTTTCGGCGGGCCGGAAGGGATGGACGAGGTCATGCCGTTTCTCGAAAACGTGCTGCGCGGAAAGAACGTGCCGACGGAGAGAATGCTCGCCGTCGCTCATCATTACGAACTGTTCGGCGGCATCAGCCCGATCAACTCGCAGAATCGAACGCTGATTGCCGCTCTCGAAAAAGAGTTGGAAGCGCATGGCCCGCAGCTTCCCGTCTACTGGGGCAATCGCAACTGGCATCCGTTGTTGCCGGACACGCTTCGCCGGATGACGCGATGACGGTATCAAAAACGCGCTCGCCTTTTTCACCTCCGCTTACAGTTCATATTCCGGCTGCCGCCAGTATCGTGAAGACATCATGCGCGCACAGACGCAGGTCGGCGCAGGGCTGCGCCGCAGATTGAAAAGCTACGCGCCTTCTATAATCATCCGGGCTTCATCGAGCCGAACATCGAAAATGTCAGCAAGGCGCTCAACCGAATTCCGGAAGAGCGGCGCGCTCGACGCTCAAATTGCTTTCACGGCTCACAGCATCCCGCTCTCGATGGCAGCTAACTGCGATTACGAAGCGCAGCTACTGGAAACCTGCCGACTCGTCGCCGAAGGCGCAGGCCACACACATTGGCGGCTGGTCTTCCAGAGCCGCAGCGGGTCGCCCGCTCAACCCTGGCTTGAGCCTGACATCTGCGATTATCTTCAGGAGTTGAAAGAAGCCGGAACGGAAGATGTGGTCATCGCTCCCGTCGGCTTCATCTCCGATCACATGGAGGTGCTTTACGATCTCGATACGGAAGCCCGCGCGCTCTGCGAGAAGATCGATCTGAATATGGTTCGCGCCTCTACCGTCGGGACGCATCCCTCTTTCATCAAGATGATTCGCGAGCTGATTCTTGAACGGATGGACACGGAAACGCCGCGCCGTTTTCTGGGAACGCGGGGCGCGAGCCACGATGTTTGCGCCGTTGATTGCTGCCTGATGAGCGCGCGCCCTGTCAGCGTCTGACCATGAATGATTCGCGACAAATCAGAGACCAAGACGTGTTGTCGTCATCGGCGGCGGCATCAGCGGGCTTGCCGCAGCTCATCGTCTCGTTGAACGAAGCGTGCCGTCAGAGAGCAATAAGCCGGAAATCTTACTGCTC
The DNA here is from genome assembly GCA_963811065.1 of uncultured Acidobacteriota bacterium. Lineage (GTDB taxonomy): Bacteria > Acidobacteriota > Blastocatellia > Pyrinomonadales > Pyrinomonadaceae > QHXM01. The sequence goes on along the minus strand of CAWEPR010000001.1, from coordinate 110,954 downwards.
GAAGCCTCATCGCGCATGGGCGGCGTCATTCGCACTGAGCGGCGAGATGGCTTTCTGCTCGAAGCAGGCCCGGATTCCTTCATCTCCGAAAAACCCGAAGCTGTTGAACTGGCAAAGCGCATCGGCTTGACTTCGCGCCTGATTGAAACTAATGAGGCCCATCGCAGGAGTTTCATCGTGCGCAAGGGGCGACCTGCACGCTGTCCCGGAAGGTTTTCAATTGCTTGCCCCTTCTCGCTTCTGGCCTTTTGTCGACGACAGGGATTTTTAGTTGGAAGGGCAAAGCGCGGATGGCGCTTGATCTGTTGTTGCCAAGACGCTCGAGCTGTGAACGGCAATGACGATGAAAGCCTGGCGCAATTTGTCAGGCGCAGGCTCGGGCGTGAGGCTCTTGAGCGGATGGCGCAGCCGATGGTCGGAGGAATCTACACGGCTGACCCTGAAAAGCTCTCGCTTGCGCGCGACGATGCCGCGCTTTCTGGAGATGGAGCGCGAGCATCGCAGCCTGATTCGCGCGATGTGGAAACAGCGGCGCAAAGTAAGCGCGTGCGGAATCGAAAGGCACGAGCGGCGCACGCTACAGCCTCTTTCTCTCCTTTGATGAAGGAATGCAAATGCTGGTGGATGGAATCCGTCGCGCGGCTGAATGGCGTATCAATTCGGCTCAACACGAAATGTCGAATCTCTTGCTTTCGATGACGCGACAAAGCGCTGGAAGATTGAATAGCGGCACAGGGGAAGCGATTGACAGCCGATGCTGTTTGCCTGGCGCTTCCGGCTTACGCGTCGGCGAAACTTTTGCGCGAAACGGACGCAGCACTCGCCGATGAGCTGGAAGCAATTCCTTATGCTTCGACCGCGACGATCAATCTCGCATATAAACGCGCAGACATCCCGCACGCGCTCGACGGCTTCGGCTTTGTCGTGCCCTTCATCGAGCGGCGTTCAATGCTGGCCTGCACCTTCAGCAGCGTGAAATTCGCGGGACGCGCGCCGGAAGGTCACGCGCTGCTCAGAGCTTTCGTTGGCGGCGCGCTGCAACCTGAGATGTTTGCGCTTGATGAAGAAGCGATGATCGAAGCTGCGTGCCGTGACCTGCAACAGCTTTTGGGAATCAGAAAGCCGCCGCTCTTCGCGCAAGTCGAGAAGTGGCCGCGCTCGATGGCGCAATATCATCTGGGCCACCTCGAGCGCGTCGAGCAGAATCACGGCAGCGACTGACGGCATTTCCAACCCTGAAGCTTGCCGGCAATGCTTTCGACGGCGCAGGTATTCCTGATTGCATCCGCAGCGGCGAGACAGCCGCAGACGAAATATTCCAGTTAATTACCGGCTAAATTGCGCGCGGCTGCGCGATGGCTTGAGCCAGCTTTTCAATCCAGGCCGCGTTGGCTTCCATCACGGCAGGAAGGCTTCGCGCGGCGCGCGATTTTCGACGCGCATGTTGTCGTCCGTATTGATGACTGCGCCCTCAACAGCCGGGGCAAGCTGCGTTTCATCGCAGACAAACCAGCTTTCAAGGTCGGCGGGCGCGTTGATTTTGATTCGCGACAATTCTTTCGCCACGCGTTCGTTCTGCATCCCTCTCCGCCATGCGGTCAAGCGTCAGGGGCTGGCGGCTGCCGACGAGAATCAGGTCTTTGCCTTTCGCCGCGCCTTCGACGCGAAACATCAAGCACATGCGGAAAGACGCTCTTGTAGGTCGCCAGCACGGAGCGCAGGCTCTCGGTCGAGAGTTGATAAATCTGCACCCACTGGACGAAGACGCCGTCTTCCTTCAAGCGGCTGCGTCCCAGCTCGAAGAATTCCTGTGTGAAGAGATTGGCGACGCCCGGAACCCAGGGATGGCTCGGTTCGCTGACGATCATGTCATATTGCGTCGGGTTGACGCGCAGGTATGTGCGCGCGTCGTCAATAATCAGGCGCAGGCGCGGGTCTTTGAGCGGCTCGTTATTAACGTGATTGAAATACTCTCCCGGCCTCAATCGCCGTCGGCTCAAGCTCGACGCATTCGAGCGATTTGATTTCCGATTGCAGCATCGAGCCGACGGAGACGCCTGAGCCATAGCCGACTATCAATGCGTTCTCCGTGCGCGGAGCGACGAGGATGGGAAGCTGGCCGAGATAACCTGTGTCGGCATGTCGTCGCGGTCAGAAGCGTTGGTGCGACCATTGACGGCCATCGAGCGGATGCCCCAATCGTCGCGCACGGAGACGGTGGCGGTCGGCCCTTCTTTGTACCAGCAGCAACCGGTGGATGTCCGGCCCCGGCTTCGCGCTCTCGCCGACGCTGCCACGCGATTTGGCGAGCACGCGAACCAGACCGTCATAAGCGCCTATGGAAAGATCGTCCAGCTTCATCCTTGGCGCAATGAATATGAGAAGCAGTATCAAGGCGGCGGTCGCGCCGGCGGCGAGGCTTCTGTCGCATATCCTTGTCAACATTTTCGCGGGCGGTCTGTAAGCAAGTCCGGCGAGAATGATGCACAGACGATGCGGCAAAGAGAATGGTGGAGCGGGTGCTCAGTTTCGGTATGAGGATGAAGCCTGTGCTGAACGCGCCCGCGATTGCACCGAGAGTATTGACGGCGTAACTTCGCCCGACCCTGCGAACAGAAGCATCGCCACCCGCCTTGCTCGCCCAGACCAGGACGAGCGGCATCACCATCCCCATCAAGACAGCCGGGAACAAAATCAAAAGGGCCGCGATCGAGCAACTGCAAAGCCAGCAATCCGAGCCAGGAATTGATTTGCAAGCTTGTCCCCAGCTCAATCAACAGAGCCCGGAGTCGCGTTTGTCATCCAGATGCTCAGCAAGAGCGACACGGCAGTCGCCAGTTCGACGTTCATAATCGAGCGCCGTAGATTCGCCGTCATCTTTTTACGAGCAACGATATACGCGCCACCCGCCAGTCCCAGCAGGAAAAGCGCCACGACGATGCTGAAAGCATAAGTGCTCGAACCGATAATCATCGTCAGCACGCGTGTCCAGGCCACCTGTGTGCTGATCGTGACAAAGCCGGAAATGGCGGCGCAGAGCAACCAGAACCTTTGCGATTGCGGGTTGCGAGTTGCGGATTGCGAATCAAGCTCAGATGAGTTTGGCGGCTCAGCGATAATATCCGCCACAGAATCCTCGGCTTCTAAAGCGGGCATCGCTTCCTCGCTTGCTTCATCCCGCGCAGGAGCTTTTTCATCTCTGCGGTCAATGATGATGGCGAAGATTCCGATGAGGAAGTTGATGGCGGCAGCCGTGAAAATCGTCAGGCGAACGCCTAAGAATGGCAGCAGAAAGAAACCTGCGACGACGGTTCCAATAATCGCGCCGATGAGATTGCAGGTGTAAAGGCGCGTCACCGCAGTCGGTTTGTGATCGGGTGCGCGCAGGAGCGCAGCAGAGAGAATGGGCAGCGTTGCGCCCATCAACGTCGTCGGGATGAGCAGGACGAGGCAGGAAAGCACGAAACGCCAGAGGCTGAAAGCGTAAAAGCCCGGATGAAATTGTTCCCAGATGAAGGCATAAAGTAGTCAATCAGCGAAACAGGAGCGGCACGGCGAGCGCATAAAATGCAATGCCGATTTCGATAATGCCGTAAGCGCGAAGCGGCCTCTTGATTCTGGCAGCCAGTTTTCCAGCCCACGCGCTGCCGAGCGCAAGCCCGCCCATGAAGGCAGCCAGCACGGCGCTAATCGCAAACGTCGTCGCGCCGAAGACGAGGCCGAGCATACGCGCCCACAGCACTTCGTAAATCAGGCCGGTCGCGCCCGAAAGGATAAAGCAGAGGCCGATCAGCCAGAGGCTGGATTTTGAATAAGCGCGGAAGGATACTTTGCGCGCGAGCGACGGCGCGGTAACGGCTGCCATGAATTATTTTGTATCTCCCTATCCGGAACAGAATCTGACGAGGCGGGGCGTGAGGTCTCAAATATAACATCTTTTCGAGATGCTCCGCTCGTTTTTCATCATCAGGCTTTAGTTGGATTTGCTGGCGACCGCCCCGACAATCAGAAAGACCACTGTGATGAGCATGTACAATCCGTTAAGCACCAGCGCGACGATTGACACGGCCTTAGCGTTCGAGGTGCTCGTATCTTTGCTGCTTCTGGACGTAGCGATGATTCCCATCACCGCCCCGGCAAGCGCAAGCAGGACGCTAAGGATGAATGCTCCGCCAATCAGGCTCTCCTCAACCCCTGTCGCTCCGGCGATAATACAAAAACCCAGCAGGACAAAAGCCGTGATGGCGCAACACGAGGGAGGTGACGGCAATGCCTCTTCCCTGCCGGCCTGTGCAGCAGGAAAGATTTGCGCGCCCACAGGGGGCTGCCAGGCAGGCACGGGCGCGCTAAACGGCCTGAGGCGGCGTCGGCGTCGGGCGAAATGTGTCCTGATTGACCGGAGCGGTCAGGCGCGGCTCAGGAATAATGAGGGTCGCCGCCAGATCATTTGAATCGGCAGCGACGTTGTAAAGCGTAGAGCCATCCTCCAGACAGTAAGATAAACTGTCGTCCGTGTACGCTGCGCTGGCATGCGGGGCAGCGTTTCATCTTTTTCTAAAGCTTCCTTCTCCACTCACAGCGATTAGAAATCCGATTCGCACTTACAGGTAGATGACATGCGATGTGCGCCAGATATTAGCAGGAATAGAGCCGGGGGTGGCAGTCGTCAACAGGATGAGATAATTATCTGAAGCCGGGACGTGACGTTCACCTGATTCCAGATGACCGAAGGATAGGCGTCTTCAGTTGGATCAACCTTATCGCCAATGTCGGGCGCAGCCAGCGCGAGCCGCCGCAGGCAATTGTAAAGATGCTCAGTGCCAATTCCATATCGCCCCTTCTCCTGTCCGATGACTAACAGCACTTCGGCCTGCTCTTTTATAAAATGTGCGACGAGGGATGCTGCGACCGTCACGCCGCGCTCGAACCGCCGGCTCGCTTCCATTTCTTCCACCCATTCAACCAGCCTCGTATCCAGCGCAATGATGACGCGGCTTTCATCCTCCGCAGTAAACTGGCGCACCATGAGGCGGCGCGAGCGAGCCGTCGCTTTCCAGTCAATATGGCGCAGGTCATCCTGCGGATGATAGTCGCGCAAGCCGAACAGATCATGCCCCGCGCCGCGTCTGGTCGAGAGGAGCCGTCCGGCATTCATCGGCAGCAAATGCAGCTCGTCGCCGAGCGGCTCAGGTTTAGGGTAAACGATGATGTCAACGTCGCGCGCGCGCAAGCGGCTGCGGCGACGAAAGAAGCCGAACGGGAATCGTGTCGAAAGCTCGAATCCGGTAATGAGTTCATGGCCGCGCTTCTGAAAAAGCTGCTCGACATGCTGCTCGGCTGCCGCGCGATGCGGAACGTACATGAAATATGCCAGCATCCGCTTTCCGAAACGCTGGCGCGCTCGCCGTCGCTTCTTCTTCTTTCCATCATGCCTGTACTGAACGGGCCCGCGCGCTTCGACCAGCACGGAAAACGAAGGCAGAAAGCGCTTTCTGGTTCGCAGCGTGACGATGACGGGCGCAGGCTCGCCCGCATAGATGTGGTCCGGAAAACGCGCCGAGACCACCAGGTCGCGCAAACTGGCGCGCGAAGCCACCCACGAGACAAAGAGCGTTGAGCCAGCAGCGAAAAGACCAGGAAGAGCAGATTGTTGCCCGTGTTCCATGCAGCGAAAGCGACGATGGCGAGGATGCCGATGAAAATCACGCCGCCCTTCGTCATTTGAAGCGGCAAATCAAACCGCGAGACCTCTGCGCGGGCCGAACGCACCAGCGGCGGCACAACCAGTACGAGAAGCAGCAGAACGATGATGAGCGCAACGATGGCGGCGATATCGGCCAGCCGCATATCGCCATCGCGCCGCGCAATCAAGATGACGCTCGTCGTCCCCAGCCCCAGCAGCACGAGCAGCGTGCCCAAGATCGCATTGCGCCACTTACGAAATAAATAAGTCAGGGGGCAGGGTTCGGGAATCGGGGGACAGTGAAAAGCATTTTCTGGCCTCTGACTCCCTGGCACCCGTCCCCTGACTATTCAGAGCGGTACGCTGACCGTCTTCATAATTTCGCTGAGGACGGCTTCGGCTTCTTCGCTGCGGCGCAAAGATGAAGAGAAGCGTGAGCTGACGAGCAGGCGATGAGCGAAGACCGGCAACACGAGGCGCTTGATGTCGTCCGGGACACAATAGGCGCGCTCTTCAGTCAACGCCAGTGCCTGTGCGGCGCGAAAGAGAGCGAGTGTTCCGCGCGGGCTCACGCCTAAATCCAGCATCTCCGTTTCGCGTGTCGCGTCACGATTCGCATCAAGTAATCAACGAGCGCATCATCAACCGAGACCTCACTGACCTGCTTTGCAGCTCGAGAATGTCCTCGCCGGACATGACGGCGCGCAAATTGTTAAGCGGATTGGTGTGCTCGCGGTCACGCAGGATTTTTTTTTCATCCTCGATGCTCGGATAACCTATTCGCAGCCGCAACATGAAGCGGTCGAGTTGAGATTCGGGCAAAGGATATGTGCCGTGATGCTCAATCGGGTTCTGTGTGGCGACGACGATGAAAGGCGCGGGCAAAGGATGCGTCATGCCTTCAACCGTGACGTGGCCTTCGGCCATCGCTTCAAGCAGCGCGGATTGAGTCTTCGGCGTGGTGCGGTTGATTTCATCCGCCAACACGACGTTGGCGAAGACCGGGCCGGGCTTCCAATCGAAGACGCCTGTGTGCTGATTATAAACAGAGAGACCGAGACATCGGAAGGCAGCAGGTCGGAAGTAAACTGTATGCGCTGGAAGGTGCAATCGAGTGCGCGTGCCAGCGCGTGCGCGAGCGTAGTCTTGCCAACACCGGGCACGTCTTCAACCAATAGATGCCCGCCCGCAATCAAAGTGACGATGGCGAGGCGCACCGCCTCCGGCTTTCCCTTGATGACTTGCTCAATCGCAGCTTGCAGTTCGTCTATTCTCTCGACCGCAGCCCGTGCCGTGCCGGGCGCTTCCCTGTCTGCCGTCTGCAATCTTCCCATAAAATCTTTCCTGCTCCTCTTTTTTTCTCGGCAATTCATTCTACATGCAGAAGCGCGCTGCCGCACGTGCAAATCTTTAACAAATAGTGAAATTCCGTCAGGGATGCGTCGTGCCGCGCGTCCACGAGGGCGGCTGCCCATGTGACGCATCAAGCATTCATGTAGTAAAATCCCGCCAGACGCTGGAAACGCAAGCTTGTCCCCGCAATCATCTAGAATTTGCGGAACTACAGGCCACTCAAGTCGTGAATTATAATCGTGAGGTTAAGAGAGCAATTATGAAACACAATCGTAAACGTCATTTAAAAGAGCGAGGCTTCTCGCTCATCGAATTGATGATCGTCATCGCCATCATAGGCATTCTGGTGGCCGTTGGCATCCCTGCCTACAAAGCTATCCAACGCGCCGGAAACGAAACCGCTGCCATCAAAACGCTCCAGAACATCGCCGTCAATCAGAGACTCTTTTACAAACAGAAGAACGGCAGTTCATTCGGGACGTTTGACCAATTAATGACGGAGGTCAATCTAGACAAAAGATTTGCGGGCGATGCTCCGGTCGTGAGCGGCTATGTTTACACCATGAAAATCACGCCGAAGGCGAGCGGCCAACCGGCCTTTTACACCGTCAACGCCGACCCACAACAAGGCGAAGGCTTGGGAGCGACCGGCAGGAATCATTACTATCTTGACGCCAATTCGGATACCGTCAAAGTCAACGAGCAACAGCCCGCAGGGCCGGACGACGCGCCTCTCTCCCAGTAACTCGCTCGCGCAAGAGGCTGCGCCCCTACCGCAGCTTGACGCTACAGAAGCCGTCTTGCTAGGATGCCGCGTCCCTTAAAAAAAGAGGATGCCCGCTTGGCTCAGTGGTAGAGCACTCGCTTCACACGCGAGGGGTCGTTGGTTCGAATCCATCAGCGGGCACCAACAATAGCAATAAATTACGGGCGCATCGATAGCGCCCGTTTTCGTCTGCACACACACTTACACAAATTTAGTGATAGCTGTACATTAAAGCCAAAGGTAGGTTTCCCCAGAAATAAGTTTCAATTTGACGACGGTTGCTGGTATGCGGCAGGCAGGTCCGAATCTCAAGTTGTTCTGGATTAGCTATTTATACTTACTCCTGAGGTCAACGAATTTGCTCGTAGGGATAACCAGCCTTTTTAATATAAATATCAAAATATTTTCCCTTCGATGATGCGTCTAGTAAACCGTGGAAGAGATATACGGGAATACCAAAATATTGATAAGCGGAGCCTGAGTGAAAGGATACTACAAGAATCTCTGATTGAGTGTCATATCCAATCGTGGAAATGTTTGAGGAACGCACTGGGATGTGCTCAATCACATATGTAGTTTTTGCTGTTTCTGGATCATTACGAAAACAATGGTTTTTTGTAGTAGCTTCCTGCCACTCTAGATAAGGCGAACGAATGCCAATTACAGCGAGTAATTTGTCTTTCTCCTCAGTTCTACGCTTGTCGCTTTCATACCGATTAAGCAGATCGCTGAGCGCTTCATCAGTTATCGCAATCACCTCGTCGGACGGTAGTGACGGAGCATCCCCCACTCTCAGCTCGCCTGCGTATAACCTTTGAGTCAAGTTTCGTATATCGGCTGTTTTGTAAAGTGTGCGCCCAGATGAGTCTTCAATTGGTCTTGAGCCGCGCACAACTGGACCTTCCCCTGGAAGATGCTCCACATCACACTCATCTGCACGCGCTCGTAAGGAACGAAGGATACGTGAATAAGCATCCTCATCGCGCCAATCAACCCATTGCCAGTTGCGTAAGCGCTCCGGCAACTGGCAGTCATCGAGTTTCACTGGAATTATAAAGATGGTTCCGTCAGGTTTCTCCTGCGCCACATCGAGCGCAAGTCTGATTTCCTTTTGGACATATCCCTCTTTACGAACTGAGCGCGAAGACAAGCAAACCAGAATTGCATCGCTTGTTCGTGCGGCGCTCTTAATTTCCGCGTCCCAATCTTGACCCGGCAATATCTCCTTCTCATCAAGCCACGGTTTTACTCCGTCCTCACGCAACCTCAAATAGATATCCCGTACAGTAGGTTTATCTTCCGAGCCGTGACACAGAAAAACGTTGAGATGTTTGCTGCTTAATCCTTTTCCACTCATAGGTCATGCTCTAAATGGATCAGTAGAATCCAATGCTACTCGATTTTGCAAAGAGGCTCCCCTCTTTACCTTAATCTTCGGTATCGATGTGCACTCTTAATATAATCATTGAGATAACCGCCTTTCGATGATGCCCGCATAAGTCCATCATATTTATATTCTGGAACATTAAAATATAAATAGATAGACCCGCTGTGGAATTCGACCTCTAAGATTTGTTCCACAGCATCGTATCCGACTGCTCTTAAATTTGAGGAGGAGACTCTAATTCTATCCATAAGTTTTCCCCGGAATTTTCGATACCATTTCCTGTTAAATACCGAACTTGCGCTATTGAAGAATTGGATGCGAGCCGCCTTTGCTGTGGTCTGCCGTTCTGCTGTAGAGCGGGCGGTCGTTATGATAGAGGATGAGATGCTCGCCTTCGTAGCGCACAACGTTGGAGATGCGCTGTAAATCCCTGTCGTGCTCGGCGATGATAAAAACACAGCGGTTGAATTCCATCACCATCCCGGCGGCGTACACGTAGCCACCCTGATCGTACACGCTCCCTGCGTACTGGTTTGCGGTGACGGCGACGTCAGGCGAATAAGCGCCGCTGCTATCTTTCGTCCGGTCGGCGCGTGCGATGAAGATTGTGTAGTAAGAATGTCCCAGCTTGGCCCCGTATCCATGACGGCGGGCGATATTGAATAACTCTGTCAGGCCGCTATCAATAGCACGCAGCACATCAGGGCCTGGCGCTACTCGCGCATAGACGTTCGCGCCGCGCGGGGTCTTGACGTAGACCGGGAAAGCATCCCCGGTGATTTGCCGCGCACGCGTTATGAGACGTTGTTCAATACCGCCCTGCGCGTTGACCGTAGAAACGAAGCCTACGGGCAACAGCAGCATTGAGCCGACGGCGGCTGTCAGAATCAGAGAAATAATTGCTCGACGAAAACGCATCATCTTTGTTCCCAACTCTCTGTTAAAACGATGAAACCCGCGTCCACTGCATGGGGGACGCGGGTTTCATCAAGCCATTTACTCTTCAATAAAGTTGGCCGAGAAGCTTTGCAACAACCGGCTCAAGGTTTTTTTTTATCGTCGTTCTTCGGAGGTGGAGGATTCTTGTTCTCCTCTGCCTTGACCTTCGGCGGCGGCTCTTTCGGCGGCGGCGGCTTAGGGTCTTGCTTCTGCGCGAGTGCCCCGGCAGAAACAACACAGCACATCACCGCTGCTATCAAATATCGCTTCAACTTCTCCATAATTACTTCTGTCCTCCTCATGTCTCATTTCGCATGAGCGCGCATGGGAGGGAGAAGAGAAGAAACGCGCCATCTCGAACTACAGCAAGATGGATGCCACGCACCGTACGGAGCTTTACGTCCGCTTTTACGTTCAATAGTTTAGCAGCTTTCCCTATCGGCCGCACGCTTTCAGACGAGCATCGCACGATACCGTGCAGAAGAATGCAAAATTAAAAATGTAAAATGCAAAAGTGTGGATGAAGCCACATATAAAGTGGTTCGCCATCTTCCTTTTGCATTTTTAATTTTTAATTTTGCATTCCTTACCGCCGGACGGTGACTCTGATGCTGCCGACGTTTCCGCTCATATCGTAGGCTCGCAGAGAAACCGTGTGCTCGCCCGCTCCCGTGATTGGAAGATCAAGCGTATAACGCTCGCGCGGGCTGTCCGCGATACCATCTTCGGGGTAGGCCGAGCGCCACGCCGCTGCGTCAAAGCTGACATCTGCGCGTTTGACCATTCCCGTTATATCCTCGACTTCAAACACGACGCGAACGCTGTCAGTCGTCACCCGCGCCTCGCCAACCATGCGCACAACGGGCGGCGTATTATCCACATCAACCGGCTCGCTCGTGCGCTCACCCGTCAACGCTTGCCCGCCGGGATTGTCCGGCGCGTCTGTGGCGACGACTCTGAAAATGTAACGACCATCGGCCAGCGCCGCACCATCCACAGTGTAAAAGTTTTCGCGCAGCTTATCCTTTAACAGACGAAAGGCGCTTTCGTTCAAAGAGCGATAATAGATGGTGTATTCGAGCGTATCGTTGTTGCGATCTTCGGCCTGCCATTGCAGCGCCCGCGCCCCGCGCTGGTAGAGACGCCTGGGTGGAACTTGCGCGACTGCGCCAAAGACGCTCGGGTCAAGACCGGAAGACTCTATATTCGGGTCGGCCTGAATCTGCATAATCGGCTGCAAGCCCACGCCGACGGGCAGAGCCGTGATGCTGAGAATTTCCGGCGCAACGTTGCGCGGCAGATAGGCGAGGCTGACATCTTCCATGCGCGTCTCAGCGCCCGCGGAGCCTGTTCCAACCGGCCTTCGCAGAGTCGCGCGCCACTGTATGAAACGCGCGCGCGGGCTAGTGATCTGCGCTCCGGCAGCGTCGCGATAAGGCGCACTCCATTCGCTCCAGGTCGCGTCAGGCCGCTCGCTGTTGCCGGTTCGCGTCTGCAACTCGACGAGGCCGCTCCCGCGCCACCAGATGCGCCCCCACGCAGCGACGAGCTTGGCATCGCGCACAGGCGATTCGTACGTGCCTTCTTCAATCACCTCAGAGCCGAAGCGAAAGAGCTTGCCCTGATTGCTTGAGGCGGCGTACATCTCCCGTCCACGCGTGACGAACGTGGAGATTTGCCCTTCCGTTGATTGCAGGAACAACGTGTCGCGCCCGTCGTCTGTGACCGCATAGATGCGCCCTTTGTCGGCTGTTCCGATCAGCACGCCGCCTTGCTGAGAGGCAGCGACGGAGAAAGCTGTAACAGACGGACTGCTCCACAACAAATCCGTTCCACCGTCTGGCAGAATGCGTAAGACGGCGCTGCGTGCGTTCGTCAGTTCGTTGCGGCTGCGTCCGCCCTGCGGCTGCGTTTGAAGCGGCACGCCGCTCTCATCAATCCCTGTGATGGTGACGGTCGCGCTTCCCTGTCCGCCGGAAGAATCCGTTGACGGGGTTGATGAAACGGAAGTGCCAGCGCCGCGTGCGGTCGAAGCAGCATCACTGATGGCCAGCGCATAGATAGCGCCGTCGGCGGCAGGCGCGAGCGCATGAATCTCTCTCAGCGGCGCATCGTAGAGCGCGAAGGCTTTGCCGTCTGGCGAGATTCGGAGGACGAGTCCGCCCGGGTCTGTGCCTGCGATCAACTGCCCCTTCGCATCAACCGCCAGCGAGATGACGTGCGTCTCGTTGGTATCCACGAGCAGAGAGCTTTCCGGCTTGGCGTTCGCCGCGCCGACGCGGTAGAGCTTTCCGTTATCGCCAGTCCCAATCGCCAATTGCCCATCAGGTAAAACGGCGAGCGACCAGATGTATTTGTCAGGCGGATCAAAATAGACTTCCGCCTTGCCGTCCTGACCGACGCGATAGACTTTTCCATCGGGCGACGTTCCGGCGAAAAGCGCTCCGTCGCGGCTGACCGCGAGCGCCGTCACGTCTAATTCCGTCGCGTCGTAAAGGAGCGAGCCGCGCCCGTCCGCGCCGACACGGTAGAGTCGCCCGTCGTGCCCTGTGCCCAGATAGATATTGCCTGCGCCATCTGCCACGCTCGACCAGATGTAAGGCTGGTCCGTATTAAAGATTTGAGTGAAGCGCGGCGCGAGCATGAGAACACCCGTATCGGTAATGGAGACACCGCGCGATTCACCCTTCAAAAGCTCTGCTCTGGAATTCGTCTCCCAGATAATCGGCTCGCCGCCGAAGGTTGGAACAGCGAAGAGTGACAAAAAGAGTAGAAGAACAAGGGGGTTGCCGAAGCGTTTACTGAAAGTTTGTTTTGACATCGGGAAATTGTTTACCCGGATTGAAATCAAGAATATTTTTTGGACGAACAGCTAATCAAGCGAGAGACGAAGTGAATATAACCTGAAAAGCTCTGTGACGGGAAACAGCGGACGAATTAACCACAAAGGCACAAAGTCACCAAGAACGATTAGGCCTGCCCTTTTGAGTCTTCGTGCCTTTGTGGTCAAAGTTGTTCTCTTAATTGCCAATGTACTTCGCATAAAGCGAGCGCGCCGTCGGCACATCGTCTGTCCCGCGAATTATCGCGCGTGCATCCTGAAACACCGTCAATTCGTAATCTCCGACGCGCAGGCGAAGCAAGTATGGATTAACCTGAACCTCGCCCGCCGCGCGTAATCGTTCGGCGAGAGCAGGCAAATCAATTGGCACTGAGCGACGGGGACTGACCTGCACGGCGTCACGTCCACACAACGAAACTGCGAAATCACCTGCTTCGGCTTCGAGCATCTCGTAGCGCCCAAGCCCACAAGTCCGGCACTCAGGCGTAGGTTCATTAAGACTGATTCGCCGCCATTCGTTGCGCCACACGTCAAACTGCATCAGAGAACGATGCAAAGCCTCTCTCTGCCCAGTCAGCAGTTTCAGAGCCTCGCTGACCTGCACGGCTGCCACCACAGAGATAATCGGCATGATGACGCCAGCCGTATCACACGTCGGCGCGCTCGCCGCCGGAGGAGCTTCTTCAAAGATGCAGCGCAGGCATGGACTAACATGCGGTCGAATAGTCATCGTCACGCCGTAAGAGCCGACTGCCGCGCCGTAAATCCAGTTGACGTTATGCTTGACGCAAGCATCGTTGATGAGATAGCGGGTCGCAAAATTATCCGTGCCGTCAATCACTACATCGCAATCTTTGATGAGATGTTCCACGTTTGAATGGTTCACGTCGGCGACTACAGCTTCCGTCTTTATCTCCGAGTTAATCTCTATCAGATGATTCACGCAGGCGACCGCTTTCGGCAGCCGCTCACGCGCGTCCTGTTCAGTGAACATCGTCTGCCGCTGCAAGTTGGAGGCTTCGACGAAATCCCTGTCAACTATCCGCAGCTGCCCAACCCCGGCTCGCGCCAACGCCTCGGCCTGCGCTGTCCCCAACGCACCGCAACCAACGATAACAGCACGCGAGTCGAGCAGCCGTCGCTGCCCCGCTTCACCGATACCGTCAAAGAGAATCTGCCTGCTGTAACGCTCAATCATAAACTTCAGATGTCAGATGTTTGATGATAGATGCTGGGAAAACTGACATCCGACATCCGGCATCTACCTTTAGATTTTTCGCAATACGGCTTCCTTCATCGCATCGAGCGGCGCAGGCTTCCCGTCCACAGTCTAAACTGTGCGGCGGCCTGCGTGACGAGCATCTGAAGACCGCCAAGCTGCTCGCAACCTGCGGCGCGAGCTTCGCGTAGAAAGCGAGTCTCCTGTGGATTGTAAATAAGATCGTAGGCGAGATGCGCCCCGCGAAGCTGGCTTGAGAGCGCGGGCGTTTCGTCTTCGTACGCGCCCCGTGTGCCCAGCGGAGTGGCATTGATGACCAGCTCAAAGCCGCTGAAAGATGCTTCGCCAAGATGCTCGCAGTCGGCTCCGAACTTTTCAGCGACTGGCCTGGCCTTCTCCATCGTCACGTGCGAACAAAGTCACTCGCGCGCCTTCGTGCTGTAAAGCCCAAAGCGCGCTGCGGGCTGCGCCGCCTGCGCCAATCACGGCACAACGAGCATCACGTAAGCTCAAACCCTTTTCGTGCAAAGGCGCAACCAAAGCCGCCGCATCCGTGTTGTAGCCGCGAAGCTGATCGTCCTTGACGACGATGGTATTGACTGCGCCGATCTCCGCGTGCCGACGGCTCAACCCAGTCCAGATGCTCCATCACAACCACCTTGTGCGGCATGGTGACGCTCAAGCCGCGCAGCTTCCATTTCATTCTCGCGCGTGCGTGGGTGCGCCATTCGACGGAGGAACTCGCCAGCGTCCTTGACTTCAAACGGAAGTAGACAGCGTTCATGCCCAAGCTTCAAACGCCGCGTTGTGGATATACTTTGAGAGCGAGTGTGAGACAGACGGAGCCGACCAGCCCCATGATCGCCGTCTGTGGACTCAGCCTATCTACACGGTAAAGCTCACGCAACTCAGTCGCGCTGACTTGTCCGGGCGCGCTCTCTGCGCAGCGTCGAGCGCGCCGTAAGTCAGAAACGCCCCGCGTGCTGGCCCCAGAATCCTTGTCGCAGCGCCTCCGGCTGCCCATCGCAACGGCAATCAGCTCGCGTCTCTCGCGTGCGCGCGTGTTCCAGAAGCTAAAAACGGGAATGCAGTCTGTGATGTCTCGGCCTGTACGGCAATCTTTAGAATGCGCGCGGGCGTTTCTGCCAATCTGCTCATAAATTTTCCAGAGGTCGCCGGGGACGCCTCTGAAATCATGGTGCGAGCAGATGACGCGTTCCCAGTTTAAGAGTTCTCTGTCCTTCCTCTTTTTCTCTTTGCCTGAAGAGCTGTGCGAGGTCCAGTTCGATGTCTGCGAAGTCAACGTGCGGTTTTCCGTAGAGAAAGTGTTCGACCCAGAAAATAAGCCGTGTCAGGTTATCCATCTCACGCTGCCCGCCCTGTTCGACTGGTCGCAGGGTGACTATGACAGGCCGCGTGCTTGCGCTAATCAAAGCAGGCAAGCTGCGTAAAGCTTTGAACAGCTCGTCGCCCTGCAAGTAATCCAGTCGAAGCTCTATCAAATCTGCCATCTCGCCTGCGCGCGTCATGGCTTCGCGCAGATCAATAGCTCGGTTCTCACAGACGGGAACACAAATGCGTGCCGTGTTTGTCTCTTCCATTTACGATATGGCGACTGAAAAAAAGGAGACGGACGGCGAACGCGAAGACAGTGGAGATACAGAAGATAGCTGGCGTTCTTTTTCTTTCGCCGCATCTGCGCGTCGCCGTTGTCTCCGCGTCTGGCTTTACTGGCCCGGCGCCTCAAATAGTTCGTGCGAGAGATAGCGTTCGCCGAAGTCGCAGATGATGGAGACGACGCGCTTACCTTCGCCCAGCTCTTTTGCGATTTCGCGCGCGACCCAGGTGATTGCGCCCGAAGAGATGCCGCAGAAAATTCCTTCTTCGCGCGCGAGGCGGCGCGCCATCTCAATCGAAGCGTCGTAGTCGGCCTGCATGACCCTGTCAACAACTGACGGATCATAATTGCCCGGAACAAAACCTGCGCCGATGCCCTGAATCTTGTTCGGGCCGGGATCGCCGCCAGATAAGACAGGCGAAGAAGCGGGCTCGACTGCGATCACCTGAACGTGCTGGCCGACGCGCTCTTTGAGAATTTGACCGACGCCGGCAATTGTGCCGCCCGTGCCCACGCCCGCGACGAAAGCGTCAATCTTCCCATCTGTATCTTCGAGAATCTCTTCGGCAGTTGTCAGGCGATGAATCTCCGGGTTTGCAGGATTATCAAACTGGCTCGGCGTCCAGCTATGCGGCGTCGCTTCTGAAATCTCCGCCGCTTTCTTCATAGCTCCCTTCATGCCTTCCGTGCCCGGCGTCAGGACGACTTCCGCGCCGAGCGCTGTCAACACCCTGCGCCGCTCTACCGTCACTGTATCAGGCATCGTCACAATCAGCTTGTATCCCATCACGGCGGCCGCGAAAGCGAGCGCGATACCCGTGTTGCCTGAGGTCGGCTCAACCAGGACAGTCTCTCCGGGTTTGATTAACTGGTCGCGCTCGGCTGCCTTTAATCATCGCCGCGCCGATGCGATCTTTGACAGAATCCATAGGGTTCTGCGATTCGAGCTTGGCGATTAACTCCGCAGAGTTCGGATAAGGAATGTGATTCAAACGCACGAGCGGCGTATAGCCGATCAACTCCAGCATGTCGTTAGCGATCTTAGGGCGTTGTGGCATACGAAAATTTCCTCCGGTCTAAGGTCACGCGAAAATTGAGTTCAGGATGATGTTGAAAGACTATACAGAGGCACTAGGAGACGCGCAAGGAGCTCTCCTTTTGAGGCGTTCTTCGTCAGCGCGAGGCCTGGCGATCAAGCATCTTTCGCAGGTTTTTCGACGGGAACACGGATGTGCCGCGTTGGCGCTTCCGGGCTTTGATCCAGATGCCTGGTCGTGCCTTCAGTGACGCTCGGAGGCGGAATAAGCTCGGAAGTATTGCGCGTCGGCAACGCGCTGACACGCGCCGGCGGCGGTGACATCGCTGGTCTGGAATCAACGCCGGGCAGTTTGATCTCCTCACCCTTGCTCTGCTTGAACCTCACGTATTCTGCCGCGCCGCCGCCAAGCGAGCCGAAGGCCGGAAGCAGCATCCAGAACCACCACATTCTGCCCCCAGGAAAAAACAATAAGACCGATATGGCGACAAGCAGGAAGCCGATTCCTGTGAAAACATTTGCTACGGCTTTATCAAGCCTCGGCGCGTTCTTTCTGTTTGCGAATGCGCTTTCCGCGCTCATCGTAGGGCTTGCCTTCCGCGTCGTATCCGACTGCGCGATTTTCCGGCAAGTGCCCCGTCAAAGCCTGCGGCACGAGGCCGATATCAGCGCCGCACCCGCGACAGAACTTCGCATCCTCTATATTTTGCGCGCCGCATTTCGGACAGTACATTTTCCAGCTCCTGTCTTATCTTCAGCTTTCAGGCTGTGCGCTCTGCTCTGGCACGCTGACGGATGGCTTCATAAAGCACGATGCCTGCCGCGACCGAAACATTCAAAGACTCTATCTGTCCCCGGATGGGTATGCTGACCAGCGCATCGCAGCGCTCGCGCACTAAACGATGAAGCCCTGCGCCTTCGCCACCGAGAAAAAGAGCGGAAGGCTGTGTCCAGTCCCAGGCGGTGTACAGCATAGGCGCATCGGCGCTCGTTCCCACTGTCCAGATGTTACGTTCTTTTAATGCCTCTATCAATCTCGCCAGATTTGTGACGCGCGCGACGGAGATATGCTCCAAAGCTCCGGCTGCCGCTTTCGCAACCGTCTCTGTTAACCCGGCAGCCCGACGCTCCGGCACAAAGACGCCATGCACGCCCGCGCACTCCGCCGTCCGCAAAATCGCTCCCAGGTTTCGCGGGTCTTCTACGCCATCAAGAGCAACCGCGAGCGGCTGGTCAGTGGTTCCGACCCGCGAGGCGAGCGCATCCAGCAACGCGTCCGCATCAGCGTAGCTGGCCGCCGCCACCGTAGCCACCACGCCCTGATGATTCGCGCCTGTGCCCACAGAGCGTGTGAGTTCAACGCGCGGCGCGTAACGCACGGGCACGCCTACGCGCCTGGCCATTTCGATCAATTCGCGCAGACGATGATGGCGCATGCCTTCGGCAATCGTGATTCGTTCAATAGCGCGCTGTCCCGCGCGCAACGCTTCCAGAATAGGCGCTATTCCGTAAAGCTGCGCTCCTTCAGCCCGGACATCTGTGACAATTATTCCAGTCTCTTCGGAGTTTGCTGTTTTTAGCCGCGGAGCACGCGCCGCTTTGCGACTCCGGTTTGACGGCGCGCAGCCCTTGTGCTCTTCTCGACGATTCATGCTTTCAATTCCGAGTGATGTTGCTGAAGATAGCGCCGCAGGCGTGCATACCGCGTGAACTGCATTTCGTTGTCGCTTCTGGTGACCGATTCTGTGCTGACCTGTCCGGGTCGCTTGCGATTCCAGCCGCGCGACTCCGTCTGCTGCTCAAGCGGCCACGCGGCTGCCAGTTGATGACGCACACGATTATAAGAATCATCGTACAGGGCATCCGGCGCACGCCCGCGCAAGGTTTCAATCAGTGTCGAAAAGTTCTGTGCGGCCAACAGCATTTTTACTGCGCGCCGAGACAGGAGAAATCAAAGTTGCCGGACCTGATGCGCCAACTGTTTTGACCCTGCGACGTATAAATGTCCAGCACGGCTTCATCCGTGCTCATCTCGCGCGCTCCACAATCTCGTTTTCCGCCTTGCGCCCTTTACGCTCTTCAACTTCGATCTCGCGAATGAATAGCCGCCCGATGACCAGCAGCACGATTTCTCCCACAGGATTGCTGCCAGCATTCACCGCCGCCAGCCGGATAAACCATCAGCGCTTTTCCGTCAACTCAAGCGCACGCAGCCGCTTCATAGTCGCTTCTTCCAATCCAAGTCACGTCAGCGACCACGAACACCTTGATGCCCAACTCAGCCGAGCTTACGCTCGATCAGCGTAGCCTCATCAGGCCCGGCAGCTCTGGCAACAGGCAGAGGCTCTCGTGTTTCGATAATTCGCTAGCATCTTCGACACTCAGACGCAGCAGTTGCGCCATTGCCTGTAAGTCTCATCCGTCAAGTGCAGCGTGCTGCCGGGCAACAGAATCACGTTAAAACCCTGCTCCCACTTTTCCAGGCGGCGCAGTGTTGGTCTTTGCAAAGCCCTGCTGGCTTCGGTCACGGGCAATTGAGCGGCGCAGTAAAGACAGCTTGTGCGCGTTGGAGGATTGGCGCGCAGGCAGGCGTCGCATCTGACCATCTGCTCGGGCAAAGCCCTGCGGCTCCGAGCGCAACGGCTCAGAGTCACTTAAAAACGGCTCATCTTCATCTTTGACAGGCACAGGTTGGTCTCCTTCCGCGATTATAGCCATTTTCATACAGGCACGCGCATAAACTTTCGCGCGGGCAGCGAAATTTTACGCCGGGACGTTCGCTGATTACTCCCCCTGGCCTTTTCTCTCTACTCCAATCCGGTATAATCCTCGCGCGTTTCAGATTTCGCTGCCTGCTCCCCTGATTCCGTTTCTGAAGAACTTGCTCATGACGCATGGAATAAGACAAGCATGCGCGAAGTTGCGTTTGGGCGCGTGGCGCTCTGTATTCTCCTGGCTCAAGTCTTGAGCGCCTGCGCTGCGACGCCTCCACCTAACGCCACAGGCCCGCGCCCGAATGAGCCTCCGTATCCTGTGCTGATGACAGAAACAAATGACCGGCGTGAAGCGGCGCTGACGGCTTGGGCGAAATTCACAAGCGAACAAGGCATCACGAATGCCCCTGCGCCTGAGCTTCAACCTGTCACGGCTACAGTTCGCAGCTTGCCCGCTTCTACCGGCACACCTTTGTATCTGCCGAAAGTCGGCGATACCCTGCCGATGAATGAAGATAATACTCGTGAATCCCTGCGCCGCTTTATCACGAGCGCCAGCCCTATCATCGGCGCGCCGCCGCAACAACTCTCGCTCGTCAAGCGCATAGACGGCGCGGACGGAACACAGCGAGCCTTGTACGAACAGCGCCCCTTCCGTTACCCGCTGCGGAATGGTTACGGCAAACTTGAAATCACTTTCACCCCCGACCGTCGTGTACTGCAACTTAACAGCACCTGCATCACCGATGTAGAGCAACTACAACGTGCAGGCGCAGGCACACGTCCGAGCTGGGACGCGGAAAAAGTCGGTGCGCAGATTACAGACCGCACTTTCACATACAGGGATGCGGCTGGCAATCCCAAACATTGACAGTCGCCAAAGACGAAGAAGTAATTGCCCGCGAACTAGTCATTTATCCAACCCCACGCTTGAGTGATCCGGCAACCCTTGAGTTTCATCTCGCATGGGAGATTACCGTCAAACGTGCGTCCGGCTCACTTAACATCTATCTCGACGCGGTGACCGATGAAATACTCGCAGTCAACCATTTTCCGAATAAGTTTTAGTAGAAACTCTCTTTGCACTTGACCTTCAAGACTTAGAGCGGCATGCTAGCGATAGATACTTACAGATATTTATCAATTTAACGGGGTACACTTTTGCATGAACTTTGATCCGACGAATAATATTTCGTGGCAGTTCGGGCATCGCGGCAGAGTGGCGGTTTTTATTGACGGCAACAATCTTTTTCACGCAGCACGCTTTCACAACATAGACATTGATTACAATAAGCTCCTGCGTGTCCTGCTCGGTGATGGTCGTCTGCTCAGAGCCTTTTTCTATACGGGCGTGGATGTTGGCGCTGAACGCCAGCAGGGCTTCCTGCTCTGGATGCGTCGCAACGGCTTCCGCGTGGTACAAAAAGAACTGAAGACTTTCTACGACGGCACGCGCAAAGCAAATCTCGATGTCGAAATCGCCGTTGATATGCTCTCGCTTGCCGGACGCTACGATACAGCCGTCCTCGTCTCCGGCGACGAAGATTTCGTCTACGCCGTTAACGCCGTCGCCTATAAAGGCTGCCGCGTCGAAGTCGCAGGCTTTCGCTCAAACACCGCACCGAAGTTGATAGACGTAGCCGACTACTTCATAGACCTTGGCGAGATTGCCGACAAAGTCCGCAAAGAGATTTCGCACGGGTCACACTATCACGAGCGCGAGTTGCATGAGGGAGCTTCAGCCTTCCTGAGCAATCACCACACCGACCCCCACGACAACGGGCATCGTGATGAATTCCCCTCCACCGTCCCTCGCGTCGCCATCGAGCCACACGTGGATGAGGAAATGGAGACCTTTGAACCGTCCCCTGAATTCATCCGCGTGACCGATGAACATTAAAAACAGCGATTAGAGGCTGGAGGTTAAAGGTCAGTAAAAGACCAAAACTAATCTCTGACCTCTAACACGCTAGCCTCTGTCCTATGAAAGTTTTTAGCGTCGAAGAAGCAAATGCGATGCTCCCGTCAGTGCGCGGCATCCTGTCGCGTATTCAACGCACATACAAACACGTTGTTTCTTACAAGACTGCCGCCAAGTATGCAGCCGAAGGCGCGGAACAGGGCGGCGGCGGTATGTCGGACGGCCCGCACTACATTTCTCTCCTCGTCGAACTCTTCTCCCAAACCAGCGAGCTTGAAACCCTGGGCGTGCAACTCAAAGATCAAGCTCGCGGCCTGATAGATTTTCCTTCCCTGCGCGATGGACGAGTCATCCTGCTCTGCTGGCAACTCGGCGAAGGCGACCAGATCGAATGGTGGCACGACGTTGAAGACGGATTCGCCGGAAGACAGCCACTCTAAAGAATGCAAAATTAAAAATGTAAAATGCAAAAGAAGGCGGAAAACCACTTTTAGCCAAATGTGGCTTCATCCTCACTTTTGCATTTTACATTTTTAATTTTGCATTCTTTCGTTTCCCTTATCTTGTGGCTTCCCCTTTTCCAAATACAGTTGCTGGTATATTTTCTGGTTGACGACTTAAAGTAATCCTTGATAGTATCCGCTGCGACTCCGCAATGGGCTTGGGTTTATCAGCTTCGACCCTGCCCCAACTGATTCAACTTACTGTTCTCCGACGGAGGCTCTTTTTCTATGCAGTGTCCCTCATGCCGCGCGGTTTACTCAAACGGTTTAGACGTTTGCCCGAGGTGTAAAACGCCAGCATCAAAATCTTCCACTGAGACAGCGACTGAGCCAACTAATAATTCACAAGAAAGCATCGCGTCTGCGGCTGTCGCTCCAGTGCCAGAGGAAACGAATGCCACTCCCCCAGCGGCAACTGTTCAGGCCAGCTCGACTTTGCTTGAGTTTCCGGGTGTGTCGCGCGCTTCACGCCCGCAGTGGCGCAAGGACTTGTCTGAGCGCGTGCGTGAAATTCAGGAGCGCCGTTCACGCGAGGCGGCAACCGAATTTGAAGAGTCAGTGCAGAGTCAGGTTGCGCAGGTTGCTGACGGGGCAGCCGCTCCGCAGTTAGGATTAGTGCCTCCGCAGGATCCGCCAGCTGTCAATCCGATTGTCGCCGCCGCACTAAAACGGCTTGAACGCGCACGGCAATCGTCTCCAACAATGCCTCGCGCTCGCGCCTCGATGGGTGGCGCAGCAGCGGCAGCGATGGCACGTGTGACTGAAGAGCAATATCAAACGGAAGCTAGCCCTGCCACACTTCAGTCAGCCATCCACGTTGCGGTGCCTGTCGTTTCACCCTCTGAGCCATCCATAGACGAACAGGTAAGCCAAGCGAAATCCACTGAAACAGTACGCGAACATTCTCTGGTTGTTGTTCCGGCACAACCGGCTACAAAAATTCCCGCGCCTGCGCACAAACCGCAGACTAAGCGCGTGACACCGGAGGTTGTTGAGGAAAATCAAACCGCAGATTCGGAAGACAAACTATCTGAGGCCGTCGCCAGCGAAGAGCTTTATGATGACCGCGCGCCCGTTTTCTCGCGCATCGCCGGAAGCGTCATTGACTTGCTCGTTGTTACGTTCGCGTCGTCTCCCTTTGCAGCGATTATTGAATTGACCAATGGCAACTGGAACGACTGGCGCGTTGTCGCTTCAATGGGCGGCATAGTTCTTATCGTCATGTTTCTCTATCTGACGGCTTCGACTGCTCTGGCTGGTCGCACCTGGGGCATGTCGCTCATCTCGCTGCGCGCGGTAGACGCCGATACCGGTTTGCCGCCGACCACCAAACAATCTGTCGGACGCGCAGTTCTATACATCGCGTCTCTCATCACGCTGGGACTCGGCATCCTCTACGCTCTTTTTGACGCCGAAGGGCGCACCATCCATGACCGTCTCTCCGGGACAGCCGTCGTGCGGGAATGAGAATGCAAAATTAAAAATGTAAAATGCAAAAGTGAGGATGAAGAGCGGGGCTTTCATCTTCACTTTTGCATTTTTAATCACTGCGGGTGTAATTCCTCGCAAGCTTGCTGCGCTATACTTAGGCAGTGAGCCGGTTCGTACATAAAAGACACAATGTCTCAGTGCTGCTCTACCACATCGTCTGCCCAGCCAAGTATCGGCGGGTGGTCTTTACGCCACCTGTGGATGAGAAACTCAAGGAAACCTGTCTGGCGATTAGCAAGCGATACGAGATCACCTTCCTTGAGATTGGGACAGATGAAGACCATGTGCATTTTCTCGTGCAATCCATACCGCTCTACAGCCCGAAGCGGCTCGTCCAAATCATCAAAAGCATTACGGCCAGAGAAATCTTCGCCACTTGCCCGGAAGTCAAGAAACAGTTGTGGGGCGGACAATTCTGGAGTGCCGGGTACTTCATCAGCACGGTCGGGCAGCATGGCAATGAGACGAGCATCAAGAAATACATCCAGAATCAAGGTGGCGAATACAAGCAACTACACCGGGAACAACTCAACCTATTCTGATACCTCGCAGCTTGCTGCGGGGTAGTTCATTTTTGCATTTTTCATTCGTTCATGAACGATCAAACTATCAAAGCGATTGTCGAAGAGATAACGCCCGTGCTAACGGGGTGCGTGATGGGCAAGGTGTTCCAGCTATCGCGCGTCGCTCTCGCCATTGATTTCCGTCCTGGAGATGGCCGCTATCTCTTTATCAGCGTCGAACCTGCGCAGCCCGGCATCTACATGATCGAGCGGCGCGTTCGTGAGCTTGAAAAGCAAACTCTCGCTTCTCAATCTTTCGCGCTCGTCCTCAGAAAACAACTCGGCGGAGCAAAGCTGGTCTCGCTCAGGAAAGATGAAGCAGACCGCATCGTTCGTTTCTCATTTAATGCCAGTGATGAAATCGGCAACCGTTTCGAGCGGACGCTTGTAGCGCAATTGACTGGGAAGGCTGCGAACCTTCTGCTGTTGAATGAGCAAGGCTACATCATTGACACGCTGCGCCCGCCGCGCGGCGAGGGACAGGAGATAGGCAATCTTTATCGCCCACCGCCACCTCATCAGAGCGATGCTCCGGCAAACATCCCTTTTGCACAAGGGAGTTTTAGCACGCTCTCAGATGCAGCAGATGATTATTTTCGCTCATTGGAAGCAACACGGCAGTTTGATGCACGCGCCGCCGCCTCGCGCGCTAGACTACGAAAAGAGATCGCACAGCGCGAAAAGCTACGCATGCATCTCGCCAAAGACCTTGAAGCGCATGGCAACGCTGACGAGCATAAAAGAACGGGCGATCTGCTGCTCGCCAATATCGGAACTGCCAAGAGGAGTGGAAGTAAAGTTACCCTGACGGATTACTATGCCGAAGATGCCCCGCTGATTGAGCTTGAGGTTGATGAAAACTCAACCTTGCAGGAAGAGGCGGGGCGACGATTCAGCAGATATACAAAAGCGCGTCGAGCCGCAGAGGAGATCACACAACGGCGCGCCGCGCTGGAGAAGGAACTGGAGGCGCTTCGCGCACGCGAGTCAGAGCTTGAGAGTATTATTATCACGAAGGATGAAGCTGCGCTTGAAGGTTTTGGCGGAGAAACGAAATCTCAAAAGCGCAGCACTAAAGGTCGTCAAAAATCTTCAAGCGAGGTGCCGGGCGCTCGCCGTTATCGTTCCTCGGACGGCTACGAGATTCTGGTCGGGCGCGCGGCACGCGATAACGACCATCTGACCTTCCGTGTTGCCCGCCCTTATGACCTCTGGCTCCATGCCGCGGACTATCCAGGCTCACACGTCATCGTCCGCAATCCCACGCGCGCAGACCTTCCGCATCGCACCATCATTGAAGCCGCGCAATTGGCCGCACAGTTTAGCCAGGCGCGGCGCGACGCCAAAGTTGACGTGCATTACACGCAGCGCAAATTCCTCTCAAAGCCGAAGGGAGCTGCGCCCGGACTCGTTCGCATGTCCAGCTTTCGTTCCATTACGGTCGAGCCGGGCGCGGGGCTGGAGCGAATCTGAGCCGATGGTTAATTTTCGTTCGTCCGTAGCGAGTTGCAGAGAGTGAGCTTTTCAGTATAATCAACCCCGAACCATTAACTATCGCCCCCGTTTTTCTCACACCCGGTCAAGAAACCGGGGAGTAAAATTTTGTCAGTCTGTTAGGAGGACTCAATCATGGGACTTTTCGATCAAATGTTTGGCGCTGGAGCCGCCGCTGCAAAAACCAACGAAGATCAGTTCGGCCCACTCAAGGATAAATATAATTCTGTGCTGGAGACGCTCGATAAAGAAGGTGGGCGCGTGCAGAATCTTCACGTAGAGAACGGCAAGCTGGTGATTATCGCCGTTACCCCATCAGAGGACGCTAAGAACAAAGCGTGGGATCAAATCAAGGCCGTTGATCCGAACTACGGCGACCTGTCTGTGGACATTACCGTTGACGATAGTCAGGGACAGGGAGACACCGAGACCTACACGGTCAAGGCGGGCGACTCACTCTGGAGAATCGCGGACAACCAACTTGGCAACGGAAATCGCTACATGGAAATCTTCTATGCCAATCGTGACAAAATGGATACTCCTCAGTCCGTGATTCATCCGGGCGATGAGTTGAAAGTGCCGAAGGGTTAACGGGCACGGGAAATACAATTTAATTCGAGGAAGCGACTGCCGCGAATATAGAAAGCGTGGCAGTCGCTTCTTGCTTTCAGCCTCAGATTGCAGTCACAATACTTTTATGAGTTCACCACAGAGAGATGGTCAGGACGTTTCGGCTGAACTGTTCGCTCGCGCAGTCGAGTTGATTCCGGGGGGCGTCAATTCTCCCGTACGCGCTTTTCGCGGCGTCGGCGGCACTCCACGCTTTATCAAGAGCGCGAAGGGCGCAACGCTGACGGACGTTGACGGGCGCACATACATTGACTACGTCGGCTCCTGGGGGCCGATGATTCTTGGCCATGCCGACGATGAAGTCTTAAACGCGCTTCACGAAGCTCTTGCGCGGGGCACAAGCTACGGTGCGCCCACCGAACTCGAAATCGAGATGGCCGAAGAGATCATCGAGGCCGTTCCGTCAATCGAGATGGTACGGATGGTCAACAGCGGCACTGAAGCTACGATGTCCGCGATTCGTCTGGCACGCGGCGTCACAGGTCGCAACAAGCTCGTCAAGTTTGAAGGCTGCTATCACGGGCACGGCGACAGTCTGCTCGTCAAAGCCGGGTCGGGGGTCGCCACGCTCGGCCTACCTGATAGTCCCGGCGTCACGGCTTCCGTTGCACAAAACACCATCACAGTTCCCTTCAACGATGCGGCTGCGCTCGAACTCACTTTCGACGAACACGGCGCGGACATTGCTGCCGTCATCATCGAGCCGGTCGTCGGTAACATGGGCTGCGTTCCGCCTCAGGAAGGCTACTTGCAGAAAGTTCGTGAGGTTGTCACGAAGCACGACGCGCTGCTCATCTTCGATGAGGTGATGACGGGTTTTCGCCTCGCACGCGGCGGCGCGCAAAGTATCTACAACGTGCGGCCTGATATCACGACGCTTGGCAAAATCATTGGCGGCGGTCTACCAGTCGGCGCTTACGGTGCGAGCCGCGAAATCATGCGTCACATCGCGCCCGCCGGAAACATCTATCAAGCGGGCACGCTCTCCGGCAATCCCCTGGCGATGACGGCAGGGCTCGTCACCTTGAAACACCTGCGCGAGCCGGCGGTCTATGAACAACTGGAACGCGCTGGTCGCCGTCTCTGTGCTGGACTAACGGAGGCTGCGCACGAGGCGGGAATTGAAACCGTCACCAATCGCGTCGGCTCAATGTGGACGACGTTCTTCACCAACGAGCCTGTAACGGATTGGACTTCCGCTGCCAAAAGCAACCGCGAGCTTTACGGCAAATTCTTTCATGCGATGATGAATGAAGGCGTCTATCTCGCGCCATCACAATTCGAGGCCGGGTTCATCAGCCTCGCGCATAAAGATGATTTGCTGGATAGGACAATCGAAGCAGCTAACAGAGCTTTGCAAACAATGATGAGCGGCGAGTGAAGAGTTAATGACGATCAAATAAATCCGGACTGCGGAATACTGTAGCTATATGAGCCTTTAACCTCTGCTCAGCGCCCCAGAGGTCATTAAGCTGCCAGTCCTGCCCTAATAAATGGACAGTACCATCATTATCAAGTCGTTCCGTTGCATTTTCGGGTACTACCATTACCGCAATGGTCATGCCCAGAATATAGGAAGAAGGCAATATCCAAATATCGCCAATCATTATCGAGCCTGAGTTAGTAATTTTAAGCCTTTCGTCAAGCTCACCCTCATGTGCTATTGAATTTCGACCGAATTTGTAAATTGCTTCTGGAAACGATACGCCATTTGCGTTGATATTTACAATGATGTTTCCGGTTGCAAGTGCGGTAATGATAGCTTCTTGATCTGCAATGAATTGTTTAATGCGCGCACCTACACCTTCCTTTGGTCGGCGACGCTTCGCCGTCTTGTCGAGCGCAGGAAAGAAATGAATCAGCGATGTCTCATAGTCCTTCCGACTAAATGCTTCTAAGCAAGAGTTGATGCGACGGCTGATTGAGCTTGAGTTATTCATAGCTGTCTAACTACAATTAGATCACGACTAGGGGTCTAATCAGTCTTACAAACGGCTTTCACCGCCATCTACAATAAAACACATCCCTATTTTATGGCTAAAGAAGCACTTGATTATTATTCTTTACTGTTTTATCGGCAGGTCAACGATAAAGCTCGTTCCCTCGTCCGGAGAGGTTTTAACGGAGATTGCGCCGCCGTGCTGCTCGACGATCTGCTTGACGATTGCCAGCCCTAAGCCTGTGCCGCGTTTCTTGGTCGTAAAGAACGGCTCGAAGATGCGCGCCTTTGTCCGCTCATCCATGCCGCTCCCCTTGTCTGTCACAGTGATGCGGGCGAAGACGGTGGCCTTCCCTGCGCCGCGATTGTCATCTCCCTCTGAAGCAGCACGCGGCTCTACTGTTACGCGCTGTGTCGTGATAATCAGCGGTGAATTATCCTTGCTCGCGTCTACCGCATTAGCTAACAAATTAACCAGCACCTGCCGCAACTGGTCTGCGTCCCAATCGCCGCGCAAAGACTCCTGGCTGAAATGCTTCTCGACGGGCGTGTGTTTCTCCTGAATCAAGTCAACGATGAGTTCAAGACTCGAATCAATCAACGGGTGCAGGTCAACTTCCGTTAGTTCAAGCGGCCTTTGACGCGAAAACTGCGTGACATCCATCACCAGTTTGTTCAAGTGATGAATGCCGCGCTCGACCAGATTAATCGTGCTTTGCGATTCCTCGTCCTTGCTCGTGTCGCGGAGCATCGAGACGCCCAGCCGGATGCTGCCCAGAGGATTCCTGATTTCATGCGCGACCTGCGCGACCGCCTGTCCCATCGCCGCGAGAGATTCGGTACGTCTGACGACGCTTTCGGCCTCCGCCGCCTCGGTCACATCAACGAGCGTCACAATCTGTCCCTGATCGCCGTCAATGATGAGCGGCGAGGAATAGACATCAAAACTTCGGTTGGAGCAATCGGGCGTGTCTTCACCGCACACCCAGCGCCCACGATACGTAGACTGCTCGATGCGTGAGGAGATGGCCGCTTCGAGCATCTTCATGGCATCGGGCGAAGAAAATTTGTCGTAGACGGAGGCGCCGATTTTGGCTTCAGGAAAGATTTTGAAGAACGCACGGTTCGCACTGCGGATATGGTCATGGGCGTCAATGGCGGCAACTGCGCTGACCATGCCTTCGAGCATCTGCGCGCTAAACTCTCGCTCACGCCGCGCCTCGTCCATACTCTCACGCACCTGCCGCAAACGCCGCCGCGCTTCCCTGATGGTGTAGGCAGCGACGAGCGCGCCCATCAGCAGAGCCATCGCCGTCAATAGATAAATCCGGCGTGCAACCTCTTTCTGCAACTCTTCACCGCGATAAAAGATGGCTTCCTGCTCTCGGCGCGTTTCATCAAGCAGGTTATCGAGTTCTTTATCGGCGTCGCGGAATTTGACGTAACCTTCACGCAGGTAGGCGTCCGGGTCATCGGTCGCCTGGGCGAAGGAGAAGAGACGGTCGTGAAGGCTGCGCCACTTCTCGCTCTCCGTGTATGGAGGCGCTTCCATCTGGCGCAGCAACGCTCTGACCCGATTGCGCGCCCTGCTCAAAGGCGCTTCAAAGACCGGTTTCGTACTTTCTGTCTCCGCGCCAAGTCTTCGCCCACGCGCGCGAGCTTCGTAGTCAAGAATGGTCGCAGCATTTCTGAGTTCAAGCGTAAAGTCCCGAATGGCCGCGTATCGTCTCTCGTCGTCAATAATTTTATTCCCGACTTCGTCAGCTTTGCGCACACTCAGATAACCAAGCAGGCCGACGAGCGCCAGCAGCAACACAAACCCGACGATGATTGTCTTCAGCGTTGGCGCAATCGGAGTCGCAGCCGACGACTTCGGACGCTTATCCCGCCGCTCCGGCGGAGTCTCTGACTCCTCCACACCCGGACTGATGCGACGATAAACAACCTCGCCATCCTCATTCTTCCGCTCAGACATAAAAACAAGTGATGAGTGATGAGTGATGAGTGATGAGTAAGAGCCTTTAACTCATTACTCATCACTCATCACTCATCACTGCCCTTTCGTCTCCATCCAGTTGTCGCCGATGCCGACTTCGACCTTGAGAGGAACGTCGAGTTCGACGGCGGCCTCCATTTCGCGGCGCAGGAGAAAGGCTGCGCGCTCGGCCTCTTCCTGTGGGGCTTCGATTAATAACTCGTCATGCACCTGCATCAGGAGGCGCGCTTTCAAGCCTTCACGTTTGATGGCCTCTTCAACATGCAGCATGGCGATTTTCACGATGTCGCTCGCCGTACCCTGGATTGGCATATTGATGGCCTCACGCTCGGCGCGACCGCGTATGTTGCCGTTGCGGTCGTTGATGCCGGGGATGGGGCGGATGCGCCCGTAGATGGAACGCACATAGCCAAGCTCCCGTGCCTTTTCCGGGACTTCTTCCATGAAGCGATGCACGCCTTTGTAAGTTTCGTAATAATCGTCAATCACCTTTTTGGCTTCTTTACGCGAGATGCCGACGCGTTGCGAGAGGCCGAAGGGTTCGATGGCGTAAGCAATGGCAAAGTTGACTATCTTGGCGAAGCGCCGTGCTTCTTTCAGCTCCTCTTTCGTCTGTGCTTTGAAAACGAGCCTCGCCGTGCGCTCATGGATGTCTTCATTATTTTGAAAGGCGTCGAGCATGACGGGGTCGTGTGTGACGTGCGCGAGCAGGCGAAGCTCAAGCTGCGAGTAATCGGCGGAGATTAGCTTGTTGCCTTTCTCGGCGACGAAGGCGCGGCGAATGCGGCGGCCAAGCTCTGTGCGAATCGGAATGTTTTGTAGATTCGGGTCACTTGAAGACAATCTTCCCGTCGCCGTCACGGTTTGATTTAGTTGCCCGTGAATGCGCCCGTCTTCGGCGATCTGAGAAGGAAGCGAATCCGTGTAGACGGTCTTCAGCTTATCAAGCTCGCGGTATTCGATGATGAGACGCGGCAACTCAAACGTCTGCGCCAACTCTTCCAGCACGGCCCTGCTGGTCGAAACCCGTCCGGTCGAAGTCTTGCGCCCGGAACTGATATTGAGTTCTTCCAGCACGTCGCCAACCTGCTTGGGCGAATTAATCTTAAATTCGCGCCCCGCCACTTTGTAGATTTTCTCCGTCAGCTTCGCCAGTTCAACGCCAAGATAGGTTGAAAGCTCCGAGAGAACCTCTGTGTCCACGCGCAAGCCAGCACGCTCCATTTTGTAAAGAAGCGGTGCGAGCGGTAGCTCAATCTCGCTGTAGATTGCTTCAAGGCCGTTTTCCAGAAGTCGCCCGTGAAGCACGTGAGCGGTCTGCGCCGTCAGGTCTGCGGCTTCGGCGGCTAGCCACTGCGATTCAGTCCAGCCGTCGGGCGGGTTGCCTGCGCCTTCTATGCCGACGGCTTCGCGCGCGAGCTCAAGCAGCTCGTACTT
Organism: uncultured Acidobacteriota bacterium; assembly: GCA_963811065.1. Lineage (GTDB taxonomy): Bacteria > Acidobacteriota > Blastocatellia > Pyrinomonadales > Pyrinomonadaceae > QHXM01. The sequence goes on along the minus strand of CAWEPR010000001.1, from coordinate 79,423 downwards.
GCTGCGAACAGGATCAAGGAGATATGCAGCCAGAAGGGTATCGTCTGTGACACCTTCAGGCTCGATGCCGTGCGCGGCGAGTAACGCGACGGCGCGCTTGAGGTCGTGAACGGATTTTGAGAGCAGGCCATTTGACAGGACATCGCGCAGTGGTTCTAACGCGGCCTCAACTCCATCCTCGAAATTTTCCAGATCAACGTAGGCTGATGCTCCGGCGGCTGTAGAGATAGCTACTCCAGTGGGCGTCTTGGCGTCGCGCGCGCTTCCCTGCTGCCCGCCGCCGACGGGAGCCGAATCGGCGACCGAGAAGCCCCAGTGCTCCTGCCTCCCACAGCCCGCGCACAAGACTGTCAAGCTCGCTGCGCTTGCGTATAATGCGATAGCGGCGCGGCGCGCTGGCAGCTTCTATGTTGGACGCCGCGTCGGAAAACTCGCGCGTCAACGATTGAAATTCAAGCTCACGGAAAAGCTGGTAAGCGGCTGCGCGGTCAGGCGGACGCGAGCGCAGCTTATCTAAATCAAGCTCGATGCTGACATCCGTTCTGATAGTCGCCAGATCAAGAGATTGACGGATGAGGTCGGCGTTGTTCCGCAGGCTCTCTCGATAGGTCTTGTGCTTGACCTCTTCCCAGTTTTTGAGCGCATTCTCAATTGAGCCGAATTGTTTGACAAGCTGGACTGCGCCTTTTGCGCCGATGCCGGGCGCACCCGGAATGTTATCCACCGCATCGCCCATCAAGCCGAGCAAATCTACAATCTGATTGGGCGACACGCCGAATTTATTCTCAACCCAGGCCTCATCGCACCACTCAATCGGCGGCACAGGCTCCTTTCGTTTCACGTTCTGCGAATTCTGCCGCATGCAGATAATCAAGGGGTCGCGCACGAGCTGGCACATATCCTTATCATTGGAGACGATGACGGCCTGCAAGCCGCGCTCTGCTGCCTGCACGGCGAGCGTGCCGATGACATCGTCAGCCTCGTAGCCCGGCGCATTCAGGATAGGAATGTTGTAAGCCTCGCAGATGCGGATGATGTATGGCAACTGCGAGATAAGGTCGTCCGGCATTTCCGCGCGATTGGCTTTGTAGTCGCTGAAAGTCTCATGGCGGAAAGTCTTCTCGCCAGACTCGAAAACGGCAGCGATGTATTGCGGCTTCTCGTCCTGCAATAGTTTCCGCACAATGTTAGTGAAGACGAAGGCTGCCTGTGTCACCTGCCCCTGCGAATTGGTCAAAGGATCGGTTCGCCCCGCCATCGGAGCGAAGTAAGCGCGAAAGATATGCGACATGGAGTCTATCAGGTAGACCCGCTCAGTCGGCGCTGCCGGAGTCGTCGAATTTTTACTTGCCATTTGAAAATGATGATAAGGAAAGACGTGACAGGAGACAAGTGGGAGGTGGTCAGGAACGTGGTCGGCGTCGGAATTTCCAGGCATTGAAAGCGTAGGAGTCGGGCACTGAGGCGCTGCCCGTCAGCGTCAACGAATGTAGACACCGGGCAGTGTCCGATGTGCGCTTCCGTAGACACTTATATTGTTAACAAGGTGGATGCTTTACCAGAAGTCATTGAGATTGCCCGTGATTACTGCTGGCACAGGTGTTGCCATGAGATATAAGCATAGTTGAGCCTGACCCCAATAGGGCTGACGCGCCCCCATCGTGCGTCAGCCCACTTCCCTTAAGGAGAAAGGTAAACAAACATGGCAAGATTAAACGTCGAAGCAGTTTCAATTGCAGGGCCGCCCCATGCTGCGGCGGGAAACAGAAAGCCCGCCTTCATCATTACAACCATCACCGACGATAAAGGCGCGCCGGTCACAGGCATCCCCGCCTCTGGTTTCAAGGTGCATGCGCCAATCGTCGCCGCAGGCGGCGCGGAGATTGTCATCAGCACCGTCTTCGAGCCGCACGGCGGAACGACTCTGCCCGGCTACTATCGCGTTGAGGTCGTCCCATTCGGCACATTCAAGTGGCTAAAGGGCACATACATCTTCGCTCTCGCCGTCACGAAAGGGGCGAACAGGGGGCAGACCATCATGACTGCTTCAATCCCCTGAGGCGGATTGATGGAACTCGCCTCACGCAGTTTCGTCACAAGCCGCGCGTGTAGCCAAGAGGAGAAAGTGCCCACGACGTTTTATTCACGTCGTGGGCGGGCTACCTCTGTGGCTTCCAAACCACACTGGTGCAAAGTGTTGTCGCCGGTCTGCCACAAATCCGCTGGCAGTCGCGGGCTAAACCCTTTAAGTGCAAACTGTGGCTGGCGGCACAGGCATTGCCCTTCATTTCGCTGTTCCAACTAATCAGCGAGCGCCCCCCCTTCGCCCGCGCACACGGAAGGCTCAACGCCTCATTTGATTAAACAAACTACTCTTGCCGCACCGGTGGAGACGCAGGGACTCGGATTGCATACTGCCGTGCCTGTCCACTTGCGCCTCAAACCCGCTCCGCCCGACACGGGTTACGTTTTCATTCGCACAGACCTTGGCGGCTTCGAGATTCCGGCCAGCGTCGAGTGGGTCGCGCATTGCTCATACGCGACGACGCTGATGCGAACCGGCGTGATGCTCTCGACCGTTGAGCATCTGCTGGCGGCGCTCAGGGGCGGGGGCGTGGATAACGTCTACATCGAAGTTGATAATCTTGAGATTCCGATTATGGACGGCTCGGCAGAGGCGTTCACGGACATGATCGAGCGTGCAGGGATAGTCGAACAACCGCTCGCGCGCAAGGCTTTGAGGGTGCAGGAGAAGGTCTCAATCGAACAGGGCGACCGGCGCATTCAGATTGAGCCAGCTGATGCTTACGAGATAGATTGCCTGATTGATTTCAAGCATCCTTTAATCGGCACGCAGCATTTTCGAGTCAATCTCACGAATGGAAGCTTCGGGCGCGAGATTGCGGCGGCGCGCACGTTCGGTTTCACAGAAGAGATCGAAGCGTTGCGTCGCGCCAATTTGATTCAGGGCGGCTCGCTCGACAATGCAATTGTGCTCACGTCGAACGGCATGCTCAACGAAACGTCGCTCAGATTTACAGACGAGTTTGTGCGCCACAAGATTCTGGACATCATCGGCGACCTGGCGCTGCTCGGCATGCCTATCATGGGACGCGTCACAGCGCACAAGAGCGGCCATATCCTGCACGCGGCTCTGATGACGAAACTCCTCAGACAACGCAGCGCCTGGGAGATTGTAGATCAGAAGGCGGAAGACAGGAGCCATGAGACAGCAGAAAAGCATCTCCTTCATTCTGTCTCCTGACTTCTGACTCCTGAATCCTGTCTTCTGCCTTTAGCTTCCCGCCGTAAACTCGTAAAAAATATGCAGGCTCAAGGCTCCGGGCTTAACCTCCGGGCGAATTTCCGTTGCGCGCAGGCGCAACGCGCCGCCCGAAACCGCGATTGGAACGAGAGGTGATATTTGCGCGGCCTGTAGAATCTCAACCGGATTTATGCGCCTGTCTATCGAACTCTGCACTAGCCCGACAATCGCGCCGCTGGCTAGCGACGGAATGTTGCTCAGGTGAATATCTACGATAGTGACGCGGGCACTCAAGACCTGCCGCTCTCTGTCGAAACTGAGAGTGATAACGGTATCGGCCCAGCCCTGAAAGTTGATGCAGCCGATGAGCGCCACGCTGTAAGAGCCGCTGAAGGCCAGCGGCGCAACCACCCTTCCATTTTCAAAGCGCACGGCAGTCTTCACACCATTCACCTCGCGCTCAAGCGTCACCACGCTGTCGCAAACGCCCGGTTGCAAACTCGAATGTGAAAGACTGGGAGCGGGCTGTCCCCACGCAGCCCACGCGGGGCGATTCTTTTTCGGCTCGGCTCTCGTGATTGATAGCGGGAATGAAGGCGCTCTCAAACGTGTGAAGATGACATCCAGCAGAGAATTAAAGAACTGTTCATTGAGCGTGACGGTGACTTCTGCCGGACTTGTTCTGACCTCACGCGCTCTTGAAGTTCCTTGCCCCTGAGCGAAAACCGTTGAATTGAAGCTTTGCCCAACTGCTCCGATGGTAAAGATTAAGCCCAGAGCTATTGCAACCCCACGCTTGAACATTCCTTTTACTCCTTCATCCCTCATCCTTCAACCCTCATCCCTTCTCTTCATAGTCCGCTGCGAACGATGTCATGAAGGCGGATCAGGCCAACACATAATCGCCCTTGATCTACCACCGGCAGCACGGAGATTTGTGATGACCTGTCTTCCATCAATCTCAGAGCGTCGTAAGCCAGCATCTCCGGTGTGGCGATGATGGGATTGCTTGTCATAATCGAGCCGCCCTGTAGATGCTCCAGTTCGCTGACATTTATCTTCTGAAGCGCACGCCGTAAATCTCCGTCCGTGATGATACCCGCGAGATGGCCTTCAGCGTCCACGACGTTGACCGCTCCGAGTCCGCCACGACTGATGGCCGCGATTACTTCCAGCCATGCGGCGTCCATCTTTATAGTCGGATTCTCCGCCCCACTATGCATCAGGTCTGCGACCCGCAGCGTCAGCCGCTTCCCCAGTTGTCCGGCGGGATGATTGAGGGCGAAATCATCCATCGTCAATCCTTTTGCCTGCATCAGCGTCATCGCCAACGCATCGCCGACGGCGAGCGCGACAGTCGTGCTGGTAGTTGGCGCAAGATTGAGCGGGCAGGCTTCCTGATCCACCGAAGCATCAAGGACAACCTCCGACGTGCGAGCCAGCGTCGAGCGAAGATTGCCGACGATGGCGATGATCGGAACTTGCCGGTGCTTCAGATAAGGCAGCATGGTAATAATCTCGTCAGTCTCACCGCTGTTGCTGAGAGCCATGACCACATCGTCGGATGTCAGGATGCCGAGGCCGCCGTGCAAGGCGTCAGATGGATGCAGGTAAACGGCGGCTGTCCCCGTGCTGGTCAAAGTCGCGGCGATCTTCTCGGCGATGTTGCCGGATTTGCCAACGCCGACCATCACAACTTTGCCCCGGCAATCATGTAGCAGCTCGATGGCTCGTTTAACCTGACCGCGCTTGAGCCGTGAGGCCGTCACACGGATGGCCTCTGCTTCCATTAACATCAGGTCAACGACCCTTGAGAAATGATTAGTAATGGTCATCAGAAATGATTGCGATTTCTATTTTTCGCCTGCTGATAGTTTTGCATTCTGAGTCCTGAGCATACGACGAAGCTATCAGCGGCGACAAGACGCGAAAGAGTCATTCTTTCAGATTCAGCGCGGGCTTATCTATTGCTCAACTGCTGTATAGACATCCTTCGGCGGTTCGGCTATATTGCCTACTCTCTAACATCTCAATCCGCTTGGGAGTCGAAGTACCAGATGGCACGCTTCAGCTTTCTTCCCAAAGAGGAACAATACTTCTCTTTTTTCTCGCAGATGACCTCGTATATCTACGACGCATCGGGCGTGCTCGTCGAGATGCTCAACGATAAAAACGGCGCATATACGGACTATCTCAAGCGCATCAAGGATATCGAGCACAAGTGCGATGATTTGACGCATTCGATCTCGACGAAGTTGAACAAATCTTTCATCACGCCCTTTGACCGAGAAGACATTTACCTGCTGTCGGGTGCGCTCGACGACGTGGTGGATTTAATCGACGATGCGGCGCGAGCGATGGTGATGTATGACGTTCACGAAAGCACTGCCCACGCGCGCCACTTCGCAGATGTCATTCAACGCATGGCCGTGCAACTGCATGAGATTGTTTCCATGCTGGCCAAGCCGACCGGCATCAGCCCGCGTCTTGTCGAGCTACATCGTTTGGAGAATGAGGGCGATGAAATTTACCATTCCGCCATCGCCGAGCTATTTCATAATGCGACCGACCCACTGGTCGTGATTAAGTGGAAAGATATTTACGAGAAACTGGAAGCCGCAGTTGACCGCTGCGAAAACGTCGCCAACATCATCGAAAGCGTTATCATCAAGCATACATAGAGCAGTTATCAGTTTTCGGTTTTCAGTTTTGAGCAAAGACAAGTTGCTTTTACTGAAAACTGAAAACTGAAAACTGAAACCGGCTTTTATGACTGTCACATTCGGGTTCGTCATTTTCATCATCTTTATCGCGCTTGTCTTTGACTACATCAATGGTTTCCATGATGCGGCCAATTCGATTGCGACGGTGGTCTCGACGCGCGTGCTCTCGCCGGGCATGGCCGTCATCTGGGCAGCTTTCTTCAACTTCATCGCCTTTGCCGTCTTCGGGACGCGCGTCGCCAAAACTATTGGCGGCGATCTGGTCAATATCAATCTGATTACTGCCGACATGCGTCTCTACGTGTTGCTGGCAGCGCTTCTCGGCGCAGTTATCTGGAATCTGATTACGTGGTGGCTGGGGTTGCCGACTTCCAGTTCACATGCGCTGGTCGGAGGCTACGCGGGCGCGGCCATCGCTTCTTACAAAGGCTTCAGTGGTCTCTTAATAGCTTCAGGGTGGATCAAGACGCTTGTCTTCATCGTCGCTTCTCCGCTGATTGGCATGTTTCTTGGCTATTTCTTTATGGTGGCGGTGTACTGGATTTTCCGGCGCTCGTCGCCAAGCAGCGTTGACAAGACTTTCCGAAGCGGGCAGCTTTTCTCCGCAGCCGCTTTCTCACTCGGGCACGGCGGCAACGATGCCCAAAAGACAATGGGCATCATCACTGTGGCGCTCGTCGCGGGTAATCTGCTGGCCGCTGGGCCTGGCGGCAAACTCCCTGATATACCTTTGTGGGTCGTGCTGACGGCTCACGCGGCGATTGGTCTTGGCACTCTTTCGGGCGGCTGGCGTATCGTTCACACGATGGGGTCGAAGATTACGAAGTTGAAGCCCGTCGGAGGATTTTGTGCGGAGACAGCGGGAGCGGCCACTCTGTTTGGCGCGACGCTGACGGGAATTCCCGTTTCCACCACGCACACCATCACGGGCGCAATCGTCGGCGTCGGCGCAACCCGCAGGCTCTCAGCCGTCAAGTGGGGCATAGCGGGTCGCATCGTGTGGGCCTGGGTGCTGACGATTCCCATTGCCGCCATCATCGCGGCCATCTCCTATTTCATCATCGAGCTTATCTATACTCTGGTCTCTCGTTAAAACCCTTCAATAGCTTCCGGGTGCTAAACAGCCACCTTGCGCCGAATGTTGTAGCTGGTCGCGGCCTAGCGCAAAATGACTGACAGTCGTCACTCATCCTGACCGACTGACCGTCATCTCTCATCTATCACGCCCTCATAAAATGGCTAAACCCCAATAAACACGGCCTTTTTGCGTCAATTCACTGAGCGGCATGGTCGTTGCTGAATGAGGGGCACTCGCCTACGTGCATTCCCGGCGAGATTTGAAAACAACAGCTAGCCCCAAAGGGTATTTTCCTCGAGGTTGAATATGACAAAGATCAAGGGTTCTCCCGCAATAACGTTAGCAATTATCCTCTCGCTCCTGTTCTCGGTGGTCGCTGGCCCGTTGGCAGCGCCTCGCGCCAAAGCGGGGTCGGAGAGCAAGACAACAAACAACGATGCCGCCACAAAGTCAGAAGCTCCGGCGCTCGCGCGCTTTACGCGAGACCTGACGACGCTGGCCCGCAATGGCAAACTCGAACCCGTCAATAATCATGACGCAGAGATTAGCCAGACCATCCAGATTCTCTCGAACAGCCAGCAGAATAACCCTGTGCTGGTCGGCGAATCCGGCGCGGACGCGGCGGCAGTTGCTGATGGACTTGCGCAGCGAATCGCTTCAGGCGATGTGCCGGAGAATCTGCGCCAGACTCGTCTCTACAGCTTGAATCTGGATGCCCTGCTCGCGGGCGTCAAGACTTCGGCAGAGCTTGAGAGCCGCCTGAAGGCCGTTCTGGCCGAAGTGACGAGCATTGATAAGAATGCAATTCTGTTCGTAGATGAGTTTCACCAGTTTGTCGGCACGCGCGCTGCTCAGACAATCTCCGAGACTTTAGCGGGAGCGACGGCGCGCGGCGAATTGCGCTTGATGGGTGCAACCTCGCGCAACGCTTATCAGGATTACATCGCGTCTGACGCGACGCTCGATGTTCTCTTCCAGGAAGTGAGCCTTGAGGGGAATATCAATTCGGAAGATGTGAGTTCACGCGAAGAGCAGAACAAGGGCGACTACGATTTTGTGGGCGACAAAGTCTCTGCCGATCTGCGCGAGTTGATGCAGAACGCCGGATCAAAGGAAGAGCGTGCGCGGGTCATTCTTCAAACCGACGACACCAAAAATGCGGAGTTGCGTAAACTGCTGCGCCAGAACGGCGTGAAGATTATGGGCGAGTTGCCCAATCTCGGCGCACTCGACGTTGAAGTGCCGGTGGGCATGGTCGAGCAAATCGCGGCCCACGACAAAGCGAAGCATCTCTCTTTGGATAGAGACATGGCCTTTCTCGGCCACATTGATACGACCACCGGAGCTTTTGCGGCCAGAGATCCGGACTCGTCAGCAATCTGCTCGGCATTCTCACGAATACCACTCTCGACGGCACAGGCGTCACCATCGCCGTTCTCGATTCGAGCATTTACACCAAACATCACTCGTTCGTCGGTAAAGACGGCAAAGAACGTATCAACGTTAATGTGGATTTCACCGGCACCGGCATGAACACCGATGATCCTTACGGTCACGGCACACACGTCGCGGGGCTGGCTGCGGGTAGTAGAGGCAAGCCCGGCGATAATGACGATGCCAAGTATTTGAGTAATTACGGCGGTGTAGCGCCGAACGCTAATGTTATTAACCTCCGCGTTCTCGACTCTAAGGGGATTGGGTCATCCTCCGGGCTGTTGAAAGCCCTCGATTGGCTGCTTGTCAACCGTACTAAATACAACATCAAAGTTGTCAACATGAGCCTCGGCGCACCTGCCATCGAGTCTTACAAAAACGATCCACTGTGCCGCGCCACGCGCAAGCTGGTTGATGCGGGCGTGGTGGTGGTAGCCGCTGCCGGTAACAATGGCAAAAACTCTGCCGGTCAAAAACTCTATGGCCAAATCCATGCCCCCGGCAATGAACCGTCGGTGATTACTGTCGGCGCTTCTAACACGCTGGGCACAGACGCCAGAAACGATGACATCATTGCTACCTTCAGTTCGCGCGGGCCGACCCGCAGCTACTGGACTGACGCGAGCGGTGTCAAGCACTACGATAATCTTATCAAGCCCGACATCGTTGCTCCCGGCAACAAGCTGATCTCCGCTCAGGGTAAGAATAATTTGCTGGTGACAACGAATAAAAATCTCGATGTCCCGGCGACGGACAAGGACGACAGAGACATGATGTACCTGAGCGGGACTTCGATGGCGGCTCCCGTCGTCTCTGGCGCTGCGGCGCTGATGCTTCAGGCCAACCCGAAGCTGACGCCGAATATGGTCAAGATGATCTTGATGTACACGTCGCAGCCCGTCAAAGGCTACAACATGCTTGAGCAGGGCACAGGCCAACTCAACGTCGAAGGCGCGGTGCGACTGGCTAAACTCGTTCGCAAGGACTTGACGGCGAGCACCCCGCAAGGTGCTCCCCTGTTGACCACCTCGACTCCGCCAACGCCCGAGACGACCATTGGCGGATATAAATTCACATGGTCGCAGGGCATCGTGCTCAAATACTCCTATGCGTCAGGCGTCGAACTCATCACCAAGTATCAGGACATCTACGACCTCGGCGTGGTCATTGGCGACGGCGGTGTGGTCGGTGAGGGTGTGGTCGTCGGTGATGGTGTAGTAATTGGCGATCACATTGTGATGAGCGATGGCGTCGTCATTGGCGACCAAATCATGACCAGCGACGGCGTTGTCGTCGGCGATGGCACCGTCTTTTGCAACACGGATATTTTGCAGGGTGACGGTGTCGTAATCGGTGACTATGCCGTGCTCGGCGACGGCGTTGTGATTGGCGATACGGTTGTCGTCGGCGATGGCGTCGTGGTTGGCGATAGCGTCGTCCAGGCGATGTCCGCGATGCTCGGTGGAGATGATGGGCCTGGAATGAACTAGCAAAGTCAATATAGGCCTTAAGTCTCTTGTTTCTCCCTTGCGATTAACTGACCGGTCAACATCCGAAGCTATTCAGGAGCGGTGTCATGTCCCTTAATCTTGCAGAACCCGGAGCGGCAGCAACAGCTACCAACTCCCAACTGCACTCCATGACTGTTTCCCCTTCAACCCGGCTACTCACCAGTGAAGATGAAGCAGAGGCGCTGGCCTTCCTCGCACAGCGCCTGCTTCACACCGTCTGCATGACGGGGCTTATTATTGAGAACGGTCTGGTCAGCCCCTCGAATCGCGGCGATTTCTACGCCCATTATAATGCGGCGGGTCAATTAGACGGCGTCGCCTTAATTGGCCACGCAACTCTCATCGAAGCGCACTCTGATACAGCGCTGGAAGCTTTCGCACACCTTGCCCAAACCAACGCGCGCGCCCACCTCATCAGGGGCGAGCAGGAAATGATTGAACGTTTCTTGAGCTTCTACACGCCAATCGGATCCACACCCCGCGCAATCAGCCGCGAACTGCTGCTTGAGCAAAGACAGCTCACACTGGCGTATGAGCCTGTGAATGGTTTACGCCCGGCCACGCTGAATGATCTTGAAGCGATAATCACCGTCAATGCCGCGATGATTTATGAAGAATGCGGTGTCAATCCGCTTGAGGCCGACAAGGCTGGTTTTCTTCAACGGACAGCCCGGCGCATCGAGCGAGGGCGAATCTGGGTGTGGGTCGAGAACGGGCGATTGATCTTCAAAACCGAGGTCATGTCTGATACGTCCGAAGTCATCTACCTTGAAGGCGTCTTCGTCAATCCGTCGGAGCGCGGCAAAGGCTACGGGCTGCGCTGCTTCTCTCAACTGTGCCAACACCTCTTAGAGCGCACGAAGTCTCTCTGCCTGCTCGTCAACGAGCACAATCAGACAGCTATAAATTTATACAAAAAGGCTGGCTACAAACTTCAAGGCTGCTACGACACCATCTACCTCCAGCGTGAAAGCACATAAGGCTTAAAAACATTCCTGAATCTAATTCGTGCGGCTATGGGTAAACAGAAAGACGAACAATACAGATGGATAATCACCGGAATCGGTGCTTTAGTCTGTCTTTTTTCAGCGCTTCGCTTGCCCACTGAGCGAATTGATATGCGCTTTCTGCTGCTGACCATCATCACGGTCATCATCAGCTCGCGTATTTCTGTCCAGATTCCCCGCTTCGATACCAACATCACCGTTTCTGACACGTTCATCTTTCTTGCCATTCTGCTCTATGGCGGCGAGGCAGGCATTTTCCTCGCTGGCGCAGAGGGTCTCTGCTCGGGCATCCGCATCAGCAAGAGCAAGAAGCCCGTGACGATTCTCTTCAGCGGAGCGGTGATGTCTTTATCAACCTTCATCACCGTCTGGCTCACGCGTTTCGCCTTTGGGCCGGACGAAACACTCTACCGCCACACGCCTTTATTGTTGCTGACCGCACTGAGCGTGATGGCGCTGGTTCAATACATCAGCAACACCGGCATGGTTGCCGTCGTCCTGGCATCCAAGAATAATCAACCGGTCTGGCCTACGTGGAACAAGCACTATCTCTGGTCTTCGATCACGTATATCGTCGGCGCGGCTGCCGCCGGAGTGACGGTGCTGTTTGTCAACACCATCGGCTTTTACGCGCTGCTGGTCACGCTGCCCATCATCTCAATCATCTATTTCACCTATCACAAATATCTCGAAGACATCAAAGCAACGTCGGCGCAGGCTGAGCAGGCAGAGCGCGAACGCGCCGAGCAGGCCGAACGCCACGTCGCAGAATTGTCCGAGCACATTGCCGAGCAGGAACGCATCAGCAAGGCGCTGCAAGAAAGTAAGGAACACTTCCGTCACGCAGCTTTTCACGATGCGCTGACGGGTCTGCCAAACCGAGCCTTGCTCGCCGATCATCTGAAACTGGCGATTGAGCGAGCGAAACGACGCGAAGACCATCTCTTCGCAGTTCTCTTTCTGGACCTCGATCGCTTCAAAAACATCAACGACAGCTTGGGACACACCATTGGCGATCAATTGCTGATCGCCATTGCGCGTCGAGTCGAAGGCTGTCTGCGCCCGATGGATACGGTGTCGCGGCTGGGAGGCGACGAGTTCGCCATTCTGCTCGATGGTCTGGAAGATTTCAGCCACGCCATTCACGTAGCCGAGCGGGTGCAGGACGAGTTAATGCAGCCTTTCAATCTTCAAGGGCATGAAGTCTATACCACCGCGAGCATTGGAATCGCGCTCAGCACTACCGGATACGACCATGCTGAAAACATCCTGCGCGATGCAGACATCGCCATGTATCGCGCCAAGGATAACGGCAAAGCTCGTTATGAATTGTTCGACACGGTCATGCACACACGCGCCGTCGCGCTGCTTAAGCTGGAGAACGATTTGCGCCGCGCCATCGAGCGACAGGAGTTTCGCGTTTTCTATCAGCCAATCATTTCTCTCCGAACGGATCAGATCGCGGGCTTTGAGGCGCTCGTGCGCTGGGAGCATCCTGAGCGCGGCTTTGTGTCGCCCGACGAGTTTATCCCGCTCTCGGAAGAGACCGGATTGATTATGGAGATCGGGCAGTGGGTGCTGCATGAATCCTGCCGCCAGATGCGCCAGTGGCAGAAATCGCTTCAACGACCGCTGATGCTGAGCGTCAATCTTTCCGGCAAGCAGTTTATCCAACCCAATCTCATCGGGCAGATCAAGAAAACTCTGGACGAAACGGACTTCGACCCCCGCTGGCTGAGGCTTGAGATAACAGAGAGTGTGGTCATGGAAAATGCCGAAGCGGCAACCTCCATGCTGCATCAACTGCGCGATCTTGGCGCTCACTTAAGCATTGATGATTTCGGCACAGGCTATTCGTCGCTCAGCTATCTGCACCGCTTCCCTGTGACCACGCTGAAGATTGACCGTTCTTTCATCGGCAGAATGGGCGAAGGCGACGAGAACTCCGAAATCGTCCGCACGATCATGACGCTGGCAAACAATCTGGGCATGGAAGTGGTCGCCGAAGGCGTCGAAACCGAAGAGCAGTTAGCGCAACTCAGGATGCTCAAGTGCGAGTACGGTCAGGGTTATCTCTTCTCCAGACCCGTTAACGCTGAGGCAGCAGAGATGTTGATTCTGGAGAAACCATCGAAAGCAATCACCCCGCCCAGAGCGGATGAAAATATTCTCCACACGATTCCCAATACGCCATATATCAACTAGAGAAATGCAAAATTAAAAATTAAAAATGCAAAAAGAAGGCGAAGAGCCATTGTTAATTTAAATGTGGTTTCTGCCTCACTTTTGCATTTTTAATTTCTAATTTTGCATTCTGCTTTCCCCAGCGCGATGATCTTCGACACTATAGGCAGGGCCGCAAACGAGCAGAATCGTCATGGGTGCTGGCCCCGTGTTTTCCAGCGTGTGAGTGTTGCCACGTGGAATGAAAACGGCATCACCCGCTTCAACCTCCCGGACTTTGCTTCCGACGGTCATTTGTCCCGTTCCCTGTAGAATGTAATAGATCTCTTCCGTCTCGATGTGATGATGTCGCCCGACCCTCGCGCCAACCGGCAGCACTTCTTCGGCGAGACTGCATCGCTCGATGTTTGAAGTCGTCCGGTCAATGAGCGGGCGAATCTCTGAGCCATGCGGCGTGTTGATGATGGCGGCGCGTTGACGATTGACGACTATCATTTCATTAATTACCTCAGGCTACAGTTGCTGATAGCTTTCTTACAGCTACTGACGAGAATGCTGTAAGCTTATCTTTGCTCAGGTGGCAAGCTAGCGGTTTGTTGTGCTATCTTTTCGAGCATCGCTTATGTGCCCGCGTAGCTCAGTGGATTAGAGCGTTCGCCTCCGAAGTGAAAGGCCGTAGGTTCGAGTCCTACCGCGGGTACTAGAATTTTAAGGCTGCTCCATTTGAGCAGCCTTTTTAAGTTTCAGTCATTCATCTCGTAGAAGCTCATTCTCCGTCAGGTCGCTCAAAACAATCTCGTCCTTCGCAGCAGGCGTGCGGATGAGCGTAACCGTCGTCAGGGCCAGCCGTTTCCATCGTTCGCAGACACCAGTAAACGGCGGTCGTGGAATTCCCCGTCTGCCATGAATAGAGACTGCCCGCAAACGTCCCGAAGGCCGTCTTGGTTCTCAAAAATTGACAGACGACAGGTGTCTCCCGCTCACTGCTTGTCTCAACCATCTCATCTGTCTTGAGCGCTTCGTTCATCACGCTACTCCTGACGCGGCGGAAAGGATGGCGCGCCGCACGATGACCTCGAAGACCTTCAGCTTGTAAGCGTTTTCTGAGAGCGGCGTTGCGCCCTGAATCGCCGCTCGCGCAGCCTCACGCGCTGTTTCCTCGTTAATGGCTTTGCCCGCAAGCACCGCCTCCGCCCTTACCGCACGCAACGGGACGGGCGCTGCTGCGCCGAGAACAATTGAAGCCTGCTCGCAACGACCGCCGCGAGCGCAGTTGAGGACAACGGCCACATCCGCTATCGGCCAGTCGAACGATTCCTTCTCCCCCTGCTTGAGATAAACAGAGCGCGCCTGTGCGGGAAGTTGAGGCACGTGGATTTCTGTTATCAACTCGTCTGGCCCGATAGAGTTTTCACGCCGCACGTCTTCTTCGGGCTTGGTGAAGAATTTTTCAAGCTGGACTTCGCGTTTACCTTTCGCCCCTGTCAACACGACACGCGCGTTGAAAGCTACGAGCGCGGTGGAGAGCGCCGATGGATGAACAATCGCGCAAAGGCTGTTGCCGAAGATGGCATGATATTGATTCTCGCCTTCGATGGCGAAGCAGCGGTCGCCGCCTTTTTTTCGACAGTTGAATTCAGCCTGCCGGAAGTACCAGCAGCGCGGGCGTTGCAGGAGGTTGCCGCCAATAGTCGCGACGTTACGTATCTGCGGAGTGGCGGCATGACCCGCAGCATCGGCGAGCGCCCGGTAGCGGCTGCGAATGATTCTATTCGTGTCCAACTCGGCGAGCGTGACCAGCGGCCCGATACGAAGACCCTGTTTCGCGTCTTCGCTCACGCCGTCCAGTCCTTTGATGGAGAGAATGTTGATGAGCCGCGAGGGAGCGTCCAAGCCTTCCTTGAGACGATCAATCAAATCTATCCCGCCAGCTTTAATCGCTGCCGAGCTATTGAGTTGCGTGACGGCTTCGCTTATTGACCTGGCGTTTGTCCACTCAAATCTATTCATTGAGCACCGCCTTTCTTCGGTGGACTGGACAGCCCCGGCGAGAGTTGTAATCTCGAAAATGGGCTGAGCGCCCACAGCACGCGCGCCGGAGTCATCGGCATCTCGCGCATTCTGACGCCCGTCGCGTTGTAGACGGCGTTAGCGATTGCAGCGGCGGTCGGGATCGTCGCCGGTTCGCCAATGCCGCCCGCGTCGGTCGAGTTGCGCCCGATGTACTCTTCAATCAGCATGGCCTCAATCTTCGGCGTCTCGCGCGAGCCTAGAATCTTGTACTGCTCAAGGTTCGGATTGACCATCAGCCCCGTGTTGCGGTCAAGGATACGATCTTCATAGAGCGCGTAGGAGATGCCCTGAAGCACACCGCCGTTGATCTGGCTCTCGACGGCGAGCGGGTTGATGGGTCGCCCGCAATCGTGAACAGCGACGACACGCTCAACCTTGATAACTCCGGTTTCAGTATCAACAGCGACCTCGACGAACTGCACGCCGCCGTAGATGCCTATGCCGAAGCCGAAGTCCGGTCCGCCTTTGAAAGCGAAGCCTCCATAATCATCTGTGCGGCTGGCGCGAGCGGCGATCTGCTCGGTCTTCAAGCGCGCGGCTGCCTGTCGAAAAGTTAAGCTCTTGACAGGCGCAGAACGAAAGCTGCGCCCTTCTCTGTCGCCATCAGACCAACCCGGCGGTAGAGCATAAACGAAGACCTTCCCGCCTTCCATAACGAGTTTGTTCGCAGATGTGGAGAGCGCAGACGCGACCTGCTCAAGCATCTGCTGCTTCACTTTCCACGCGGCGTTGCGGGCGGCTGGACTGAGCGAGCCGGTCGTCATGCTGCCGCCCGACGATGGCCCGGCGGGGTATGAAGTATCGCCGATGCGGACTGTGATGTCCGCCGGGCGCAACCCCAATTCCTGAGCGACGACTTGCGCCAGCGCCGTGCGAATGCCGCCACCGATGTCCTGCACGCCTGAAAGCAGTTCGACCGAGCCGTCGCGCGTGATGCGGACTTCACAGGATGAATCCAGATTAATGAGGCGATACCAGACTGCCTGAGCGACGCCGATGCCTCGCTTGACCGCGCCTTTGTCAGCGCCCGGCGCATGACGACGCGACCAGTTGATTCTCTCTGCGCCGATGCGCCGCTCCTCGCGCCGCGCGGGGCTTTCGTCAATTTTGTCGCGCAACGCCAATGGGTCAATCTTCAAACGCTCGGCCAGCTCGTCAATCAATTGTTCGAGCGCGAAGCAGCCCTGCGGGTGGCCGGGCGCGCGAAAAGCCGCAGCCGGGCCTGCGTGCGTGAAAATGTCAGACTCTTCGGTCAGGATATTCGGACAGGAATACATATTCTGCGCCGGGCCGCCCGTGCCTGCGCCCGTGCCAGTGCCCGCCGTGCCATAACTTTCCAGATGAATCGCGGTCAACGTGCCGTCGCGCTTAGCTCCGATTTTCAATCGCTGAACGGAGTCGGGACGATTGCCCGTCGAAAGGTGTTCGTCTTTACGATTGAGCATCAAACGCACCGGAGCATTCGTCTTCTTTGAGAGATGCGCCGCAATCACACCGACATTGCCAGCGCCAAACTTCGCGCCGAAGCCGCCGCCCATGAACTCCGTGACGACGCGCACCTGGCTCTTCTTCAATTTGAAGATGGCGGCAAACTCGTCGCGCACGCTCGCCGTTCCCTGCGTGGAGGCGTAGACGGTCAGGCCATCCGATTTCCAGTCTGCGACGACGCCGTGCGTTTCCAGCGCAGAGTGCGTCTGCACCTGCGTGCGAAATTCTCCCTCAACAGTTACGTCTGACTCCTGAAAACCTTTCTTCACATCGCCGAGCGGGCGACCTCTTGGGCCACCCTTAACCGGCCCACGCACGTTTCCTTTTTGAGACACGCCCTGGGGCCCGCCACCGCCACCGGCTGTTGCAGCTTGATCCGCCGCACCCGGAAAAACCAGCGGCGAGTTCGGCTCGTGCGCTTTGTCCGTATCAACGACAAAAGACAAAGGCTCGTAGTCAACTTTAATCAGCTTCACGGCTTCGTCCGCGTCCGCCTGAGTCACAGCAGCGACCGCCGCGATGGGCTGCCCGGCAAACCTGACGATGGGAAACTTGGCCGGAAGCTCTTTCGACTTGTCGCGCAACTCTGCGTTGCCGAGTATGCGGTCGAGGACGTGAACGGCGCGCACCATTGGGTGACGCTCGGCGGCGCTCGTATCAATGGAGCGGACGCGCGCGTGCGGATGCGGAGAAGTGACGACCTGAGCGAAGAGCATACCGGGCAGGCGTATGTCTGCCGTATAACGCGCCGCACCTGTCACCTTGAGCCGACCGTCAATGCGCGGCGTGCGCTTTCCCACCACATTGAGTTCTGCGTTGACGGGAAGCGGCGGCGGTTCGTCCAGCGGTACTTGCCGCTCGACCTCTGTCATCGTCGCGCCCACAATTCCCGACGGCAGACGCACGGCTCGTGTCGCGGTAGCGTCGGCTTTCGGCGCATCGCCCGGAGGATTTTTTGCGGCGTTCGGCACGGGCGTTTCGCCTGTCGGCGCGGCTGCCGGAGCGTTCGTTGCTTTCTTCTCTTGCGGCTCGTGTTGAAGTGCCATCGCGCTTACGCTCCTTTCTTCCGGTTGGTGGATTTAGCTGCGGAGAGCGTGGCTTCAAAGACTTTCGGATACGTCCCGCAGCGACAGAGATTACCGCTCGTCGCAGTCTTCACATCTTCAAGCGTCGGATTGGAATTGCGCTTCAGGAGCGCCGCGCAACTCATCACCATTCCCGGCGTGCAAAAGCCGCACTGAGTCGCATCATATTCGATAAAGGCTTCCTGCACGGGATGGAGCGTTTCACCATCCGCCAATCCTTCGATTGTCGTGATGCTGCGCCCGGTGGCGTCGAGCGCGAGTGTCATACAGGAGCAGACGGGCATATCGTCGAGCCAGACGGTGCAGGCCGAGCATGAGCCTCTATCGCAAACGACCTTTGTGCCCGTTAGCCCCAAATCAAAGCGCAGGGCTTCGGCCAGTGTCGTGCGCGGCTCAATTTCCACACGCTGGTTCGCGCCATTGATGCGGAGCGTAACTGGAACACGTCCCGGCCCAATGACTGTTGGAGCCGAAGCGCCTGACGAGGCTTCGCTCGCACCAATCAAGCCTGATTCTAGAATGGCTGCGCCAGCCGCTGTCAGCCCCGCGCCCTTGAGAAAGCCACGCCGTGTGACGCGCTGCTCCGTCTTCTCTTCTCTTTCGCTCTTATCTTGTTTCGACATCTGTGAACCCCCGTTCAATAATAAACCCGCATCATGCTGTCTTGATAGACCTGATGCTTTGCGGCTTTTCCGATTCGGCGAGGTGGCGCAGTTCATAGAGTTTCGTCATCGCTTCGACCGGCGAGAGATTGTCCAGATCAAGCTTGAGCAGGGCTGCCGTGATGGCTGCGGCGTGCGATGAAATATGAGTCGCGCCTGTTTCTTTATTCGTCTTCTCTGCCCTGCCTCCCGTCTGATGCTCGTGCGATTCGTAATGTTTCAAAAGTTCTTCGGCGCGGCGAACGACGGGGCGCGGCAAGCCAGCGAGCTTCGCAGCATAAACGCCATAACTTTTCTCTGCGGTTCCGGGACTGACTTTGTAGAGAAAGACAAGATCACTTCCCTCCTCGTCAATCTCCACGTAAAGGTTCCTGAGACGCGGCAGGTGTTCTGACAGTTCGGTCAACTCGTGATAGTGCGTCGCAAAGAGCGTCTTGGAGCGAATGCGCGGGTGATTGTGTATGTACTCAAGCACGGCGCGGGCAACAGCCAATCCGTCATAAGTCGAAGTTCCGCGTCCAAGCTCGTCTAAGAGAATCAAAGAGCGAGGGCTGGCATGATGAAGAATCTGCGCCGTCTCCACCATCTCGGTCATAAAAGTTGACTCGCCGCTGCCCAGGCGGTCGTAGAGGCCAATGCGTGTGAAGATGCGGTCGCAAAGCCCTACGACCGCATTGTCCGCCGGAACAAAACTTCCTATCTGAGCCATCAGGACGATAAGCGCGGTTTGTCTGAGATAAGTTGACTTGCCGGACATGTTCGGCCCGGTGATTAAAGCAATCTGTGCTTTCCGGTCTTCGCCAAGCTCTGTGTCGTTGGCGACGAAAGAATCGTCTCCGCAGATTCGTTCCAGCACGGCATGGCGACCCGCTTTGATCTTGAGTTCCGGTGAATCCACGATTGCCGGGCGAACGTAACGGAACTCTTCGGCAACTTCAGCCAGAGAGCTGTGGCGTCCAGGTAGGCGATGTTCCGGCGGCTGTCAGAATTTCTTCCCGCTTTTCCCGATCTCCGTGCAGATGCGGCGGAAGAGGCTCGCTTCGAGTTCCGCGATTCGTTCCTGAGCGTTGACGACTAATGATTCATACTCCTTGAGTTCGAGCGTGACGAATCTTTCGGAGCGGCGAGGGTCTGCTTACGCGTATAGTCCGATGGGACGAGATGCAGGTTCGGTCGCGTCACTTCGATGTAGTGGCCGAAGACTTTATTGTAGCCGACGCGCAGGCTCTTGATTCCTGTGCGCGCACGCTCGCGTTGCTCCATCTCGGCCAGATAGGTCTTGCCGTCGCGCAGCATGTCCCGCAGTTGATCCAACTCTTCAGAAAAACCCTCGCGGATGATTCCTGTTTGCGGAGAACGCCGTGAAAGCTCATCAGGAATAGCCCGGCGAATCAAACCAGCCGCCGCTTCACATAAAGGCAGATTAGTAAGCAGCGCTCCAAAACGCTTTGAATCTCTCTGCAACACGGCGCGCACACGCGGAATCGTCTCAAGCCCCTGTCCGAGCGCCAGCAACTCATACGCAGACGCAAAACATGCGCGCACACGCGCCGAAAGGCGCTCAAGGTCATGGACAAACTCGAAAGCCGCGAACAGCTCGGCGCGCTCATTTCCGTGTGCATGAAACCAAGCGACATGCTCCTGGCGGCTCATAATCTCCGTCATGTCCAGCAACGGCTGGCGCAGCCAACGCCTGAGCAGCCGTCCTCCCATCGCCGTGCGCGTGCGATCGAGCGCTGTGAGCAGAGAGGGAGCGGCGGTATTGTTCTCGAAGATTTCGAGGCTGCGCACGGTCTGCGCGTCGAGCATCATGAAATTGTCTGTGCGATAGCTCGACAGTCTGGTCAACTGCTCGGCAACATTCATCTGCGTATCGCGCAGGTAGGTGATGAGCGCTCCGGCAGCCGCAGCCGCGAGCGGCCAGTTCTCCAATCCGAGCGGGGCGAGCGTGCGCGCATGAAAGTGCTGGAGAAGCGTTTGGCGCGCATTCTCAAACTCGAAAGCATCTTCGCGATAAGGTGTAGTAAATCCCGGCAGAGCGTCGCTGTTAGCTTCCGGGCTGGTGCGTGGCAAAAGTATTTCCGCAGGCGCGATGCGTTGAAGTTCTGGAATCGCGGCCGCTCGTCCAGTTCGGTGGCCGCAAACTCTCCCAGTCGTCACATCAGCGTAAGCGATTCCGGCGCGCTTGCCCTTTTTCACATAAGCGGCCAGATAATTGTTGACCTTGTTATGAAGCAGCCCCGGTTCGAGCACCGTGCCCGGCGTCACGATTCGCACCACATCGCGCTCGATGAGATTGCCGCCCTTTTCTCCTTTAACTGGAGCATCAGTCAATTGCTCGCAGATGGCGACACGATGGCCGCGCGCGATCAAGCGCCTGAGATGGCGCTCCAGGCTATGGTGTGGAACGCCAGCCAGCGGCACGCGCACATTCTTCCCCATCGGTTTCGACGTGAGCACGATACCCAGTTCGCGCGAGACGAGCCGCGCATCGTCTTCAAAGGTTTCGTAGAAATCGCCGATGCGGAAGAGCAGGATGGCGTCTTTGTAGCGCTGCTTGATTTCCTGATACTGCTTATGGAGTGGGGTGGTGGCTGCTTCGTCATCGCTCGAAGATGTCCTTGAGAAGGTCTTCGACCGAGGTGAGAGCGTGGTGAAGACGGTTCAGTTGCTCAAAGCTCAGGATCACAGTTGCGCGACCGATTTCGTGAAAAGCCCCGGTGCGCGCCTGACTCATGTTTTTGTTGGCTCGATTCGTGTCACGCTCGCTCGCCACGATAAGGAAAGGTTTGGAGCGCTGCGCTTCGTAGGCGCGTTTTAGCTTCGCCATCGCAGCATCTATGTTGCCTTTGTGCTGAACTTCAAAGACGTGGCTTAGTCGCGGACTCGTCTCGCTCGCTCGCCAGACGACATCGTAATAATCAAACTCGCTTTGGGCGTGATAGCCAAGCACGCGCCCGATGTCGAGGAGCATCTGCTGAATATCCCCGTGCGTTAGCTGCTCTGGCCTGACAGATTCGTGCGTTTCAGTCAGAGAGAAAGTCTGACCTTCATCTGCAACGCGCTTGCGCCCCGCCGCAGTAATCGTCCAACGGCCTTGCCGACGTTCGATCTGTCTCTGGTCTGCCAGCACGCGCCCTGCGCGCTGCACGAGCCTGCGCCATTGGCTTGATGGCCGTTCGCGAGCGCCCTGACATCCGTCTCATCCAGTTGGGGGAAGTAGCCCGCGAGCCGGTTGTAGAGAAAGCGCACATCTTCGACGCCACCTGTCGCGGCGAGTTCCTGTAAGATCGGCAGTTCGATTCGTGCGACGCCCGGGTATGCCATCGCTAAAATTGATGTGGGCTTTCACGCCACGATGCAGAAGATTAAAAGGAAGATTCAGCTGGACTCCCCGCTTTCGCCGCACAAACTTATCAAAACTTCAACCGCAGAAGGCAAAGTTTAAGACAGTGGGCAGTAAAAATCGCTGTCGTCTTTACTGCCCACTGCCTGCTGTCTTGTTGCCCATCGTAATTATTACGCTGCCTGGGACGCTGCCATTATTCCGAAGGCTTGTTGAATCTCGTCAGCTTCGAGCGTGTCGCGCTCCATCAAGCCTTCCACGAGGCGTGCGATTGATTCACGCTCTTTATCAACGACCTCGCAGGCGCGTTTCATCTGCATGTTGATGATGTCGCTGGTCGCATGCTCGACGCGGTCAAGCAAAACCTGGCTATGCGGGTCTTCGGGTTTGCCCAAATGAATCGGCCCCAGCGGACTCATGCCGAACTCGGCGACCATCTTGCGCGCAATCTCTACGGCGCGTTCGATGTCGTTTGACGCTCCGGCGGTCATTGTATCGAGCAGGAGTTGTTCTGCGGCGCGGCCACCCAGCAACATCGCAATCTGGTCTTCCAGATACTCGCGCTTCTTCATCAACCGATCACGCTCCGGCAATGATTGCGTGACACCGAGAGCGCGCCCGCGCGGCAGGATTGAGACCTTGTGAATCGGGTCGCCGTTCTTCACGGCAAGACCGACGGCGACGTGGCCCGCTTCGTGGACGGCGGTCGCGTAGCGTTCCTCTTCATCCATCATAAAGCCCTGGCGCTCCGCGCCCATCAGGATTTTGTCGCGCGCGTATTCGACGTGCGGGCGACCAATGGCTTCGGAATTGTCGCGCGTAGCGGCAATCGCGGCTTCGTTGAGCAAATTGGCGAGATCAGCGCCGGAGAACCCGGGCGTGCCGCGCGCAATCCACCGCAGATCAAGCCTCTCTTCTAATTTAAGCCCCTGTGCGTGGACTTTCAGAATCTCTTCGCGTCCATTTGCATCTGCGAGGTTGACGGCAACCTCACGGTCAAAGCGTCCGGGTCGGGTCAACGCGCTATCGAGAATGTCCGGGCGATTGGTTGAAGCGATGATGACCATCCCGCTGTGATGCTCGAAACCATCCATCTCAACCAGCAGTTGGTTGAGCGTCTGATCCTGATCGGCGGAAGCGGAATCATTGCTGCGCCCGCGCTGGCGACCCAATGCGTCAATCTCGTCAATGAAGATGACGCAAGGCGAGAGTTTTCGGGCTTCTGCGAAGAGACGACGCACGCGCGCCGCGCCCATCCCGGCAAACTTCTCCTGAAAGCTCGAACCGGAAACTGAAAGGAACGGGACACCAGCTTCGTTGGCCGCCGCTCGCGCCAGCAGCGTCTTGCCAGTACCCGGAGGGCCAGAGAGAAGAATGCCGCGCGGCGCGCGTCCGCCAAGTCGTCCGAATTTCAGAGGGTCGCGCAAAAACTCAATTGTTTCGGACAGCTCAGCTTTCGCTTCGTCCACGCCCGCGACATCAGCAAAGTTGACCGCTTGCTTGCCGCTGGCATCAGCCGGGTTGAAATCGCCGCCGCGACCTCCCATATGTGCGTAGACTCGCCAGACCACGAAGGCCAGAACAGCTGCGGTCAGAAAAGGAATCAACCAGGTCAGCGCGGTCGAGAAACCGCTCGGCTTGAGCGAGCGGAACTCGACCGGCAAATTGTTTTTGACGAAGACGTTGATAATCTCATTCTGCGTCGCGGCGTTGGTCACGATAGCCTGAGAGATGACGCCGTCATGTCCGGTCACAATCAACGTCTCGTCTTCAACCTTCAGCGAGGCTGCCGTCCCGGTTTCGCCAAGAGCGCGCAACTGCGTGGAGTTAATCTCCCGCACAACGGGCCGACTCCGCTGGTAAATGATGAAGGCGCTCGCCACGATGAGCAGCAAGAGCAGTCCGACAGCGACAATGAGGCTGGACTTCTGGATACGGGGGAGCAAACGGGGCAAAGGGGACGGCATAAAATTCTCCTAAGCGTCGCCGTCCGAAAAAGGGGAAGACAGCGAGAGGCTTTTCAGAAAGAAAAAATTACAAAGAATCGGGTTTGAAAATGTCCGGCAACGGTAGGAACAACCCGCACGCTTTGGGTAGCGGAGAAATCCTGTGGACGCGTTCGCCTGGAGGCCGAATGCGAACGGCAGTAGTACTTTAGCAGCCCCTGCCCGTGTAAGTCCAGTCTTAGTTAAAAATTTCACCCGAAAATTAGAAACGGGTCAAGGAAACACCAGAGACAACTCGACCACGCGAACTTTCCGATGAATGAAGCTTTGATTCGGTTGCCGTTACTTCGACTGTTCTGACCGATGACAGGAGAGTCGAACTAAATCAAAACACTACGATTCGGCGTGGTGTGCCGTATTTCGATACAAACTACCGATTCTATTCCTCTTCGCTTCCCCTTTGATGGCTCTCAATCCAGCCTTAAACCCTTAAATTTCTGAGTTTACCTCTAATCATCCTCATCACTATGAGAGATGGCACGGTCATTGCTCCCTGTGTCTGGCAGGTGGGTTCAGTAGAACCGAAAAAGATTCTAAATCAGCGACGCTCAAAAAAAGGAGAAGGCGACAATGTTGTGGACAATTCTGGTAGTTCTTTTGGTGTTGTGGTTGATCGGTGCTATCGGCGGAATCGGCGGTGGCTTGATTCACCTGCTGCTCGTAGTAGCACTCATCATTTTCGTTATCAATCTACTCACAGGCCGCCGCACAGTTTAGTGCAGGCCGCCTCGTAACAGCCCCACAGGGTTGTTAGGCCAGGTTCTGGAGTAGACAATAAGGGGTCAAGCGAACAGATTTAAGGGGACGCTTCAACAAAAGGAGAAGGCGATATGTTGTGGACAATCTTGGTAGTGCTTCTGGTCTTATGGTTAATCGGCGCGATTGGTGGAATCGGTGGCGGTTTGATTCACCTGCTGCTGGTGGTAGCGCTGGTTGTTCTGGTCATCAACTTGCTGACCGGACGACGCACGGTTTAACTTAAAACACAAAATCGAATACGAGTAGCGGGCGCGATCTCTTATTGAATCCAGGATCCCTTTTTGCTTTTGCCTCCGCTTCTCTTTTTGACGTCTGTCACCTGAAGACGATCTGCCAGCGGAGTTCTGAGTTAGACGTTGTGATGCGGCCTACGGGATAAAGATTTATCTGCTTATCCCAATAGGGCGAGCGTTCGTAGAAAAAATTCAGGCGAGCGCTGG
The DNA here is from genome assembly GCA_963811065.1 of uncultured Acidobacteriota bacterium. Lineage (GTDB taxonomy): Bacteria > Acidobacteriota > Blastocatellia > Pyrinomonadales > Pyrinomonadaceae > QHXM01. The sequence goes on along the minus strand of CAWEPR010000001.1, from coordinate 54,362 downwards.
CGCTGGCGGCAAACTTCGGATCGCTCGCCACCTTCTGCTCAAATTCGCGTCGTAGCTTCTCATCTTTAGCCAACATCTCGCGCGCCAGCTTTTCCACCACATAATCTTCGCCGTACTCTTTCTGCTCAAAGATAACGTTGAAGAATCCCCAGGCAACGAATGAGTCAGGCCCGTCAGGCTCAAGCAGATGAATTGCGACGTTTCCGGCAGGCTGCGCAACCGGAATAACGATTGACCCGGCAGGATAAGTTCTCCGCTCGCGTAACACTTCCTTTGTCAGGTCGTTTGGAACGATACGCCCCTCAAACGGCGCTGGCGCAAATTTCACATTACCGAAACGATAACTCTCAACTTCAATCGTTGCGGGCGAAGTGAGACGCTGCAAGCGCAGGCCGTGCGCTGCCAGTACGCCGATGACTTCCTTCCACTGCGGCGGCACAATGTAATAAAGCGGCGGCGAGGCAGCGGCAGCCACCCGGCTCTCGTCGTAAAACGGAATGGTCATCTCCACTGGCTTCGTTCCGAAAACCACGCGCACCTGGCCTGAAACGTCGCTCTGTTCCGTGCGGGCTTCCACGCCTTTGAACTTGAAGGGACTCGCCTTGTCCGTCATCTGGATTTGCAGAGGATAACGCCGCGCAGCATCATAGCTTTGCGCCATGTTGACTGTTTGCTCGTCCGCTTCCGCGACGGCGCGTCGCAGCTTTTCAGGATTCCGGTTCACTTCCTCAAGGGTGAATCTCAGCAGATCGTATGTCCCGCGCACGCGGTTGCGATAGTCCTTGAGCATGTGTGTTTCAATCGTGACGCCGGGGCGATTCCGAATCGTCGTGTAGCCCGTCGAAAAGCGCGGCGGCATGACAAAGCCGTCAATCCCTTTCGTCAGATCGCGGTTATCACGAAAAGTCATGTACTGAGCCAGCAGATTGCCCGTGCTTTCGGTCGCCGGAAATATTCTCTGGTCGAAAGCATCACGCATCCAACCGAGCACAGGCGCAGCCACATGCTCGTGGTGTTCGTAGATGTAAGTGATGTTGTATTGAAAATCCGCGCCATCTGTGACGTGGCAATCAATTAACAAATCAGGATTCCACTGCGTCCACAGCTTCAACCACGCGCGCGTCTCCGGCGCATCGGCTTTCATGTAATCACGGTTGAGATTGAGATTGGCTGAGGTCGCGCGCCAACCCATCTCGGCGGGGCCGTTCTGGTTGATGCGATTGAAGGGGCCGAATCGCTCGTGCCCGTCCGTGTTATAGATAGGGATGAAGAGAATGACGACCCTGTCGAGCAATCCCGGTCGCGTTTTAGTGACCGCAATATCACGCAGCAAAGCGAGTCCGGCATCTTTGCCGTCGGATTCTCCGGCATGGATGCAGGCTTGAATCATGATTATTGCCTTGCCCGCTTTTCTCGCCGCTTGTGGCGTAAAGGTGCTGCCGTTTGCCGCGATGAGAAGCGGAAGGTCGCGCCCTTCCCCACTCTGGCCGAAACTCTCGAAGCGAATCAGGGGCGAGGCGGCGGCGAGTTTCCGCGAATAGGCGATGGTTTCTTCGTAGCGCGGCGTCTCGCGATACTCCGTCTTTTCGGCGAGAGTCTGCCATTCGGGCGGGACGGGCGGCGATGTGCTTTGAGCCATCATTATCTGCTGAGCACCCAGAGCGAGGAGTAGCAATAAAAAAGAACAGATCGAGGAGGCAGCGAAACGGGGCATCCTATTTCTCCAATCATTCTTGACATCCGAAATGGCACGGTCTCCAGAGTGGTGATGAGAGAAATATACGATGCTTTGCCATGAATTCAAATTACGGTGAACGAAGATTCTCTACTTCGGCGCAATTTTATAAACACTTCCTCGTCCAATAATGACCCCGCGTTTGAATCGCCGCGCGGCTTGGCTTCCTGCGCCACTGTGGGGCACAATCATCGCTCTCCTCGGAGACAGGTTTAATTCTTCATCCATTACAGGGAAGACTGGAATGATCTCTCGCACCATCACTCGCCGCTCGCTCGCTGCCACGCTTGCTTTCATCTTTATTATATCGTCCACCGCTCCGGTGACACTGGCCCAGCGCCGGCGTGTAAAGCCGCGAGCATCCGTACCCGCGCGAAACTTGCCTATCCACAAGCTTCCCCCTGGACGAAACAAGAAAGACCCGCGCGCACCTACGATGTCTTACATTACACCATCCGCACGCGCTTTAACGTGCAGGGGAAAACGGTTGTGGGCGATGAAACAGTATCGCTCAAGCCTCTCGCCTCCGGCTTCAAATCCTTCGAGCTTGACGCTTCGAGCATGAAGATCGAAGCGGTGACGCTTGCCGACAGCGACCAGACGCTCAAATGGACGCAGCCGCCCAACAAACTCGCCATCACTCTTGACCGCGTTTACGAGCCGTCTGAAACAATCGTCGTTCGTATTCGCTATCGCGCCACACCGCAGCGCGGCCTCTATTTCATTCCTGAGTATCGCAGCACAAGTAGCGCCGGAGGGTCAAAGCCCGCGCAGATTTGGACGCAGGGCGAGCCGGAAGAAAACCATCACTGGTTTCCCTGCTACGATTTTCCGGACGATAAAGCGACGAGCGAGCAATACATCACAACGGGCGCGGATGAAATCGCCATCTCTAACGGGACGCTGCTTGAGACGAAGACCAACGCAGACGGCACACGCACCTTCCACTGGAAGATGGAGCAGCCGCACGCCAGCTATCTCACTTCAATCGTCGTCGGCAACTACGCAAAGCTGGACGACGCTTATAAAAGCATCCCGCTCGAATACTACACCTATCGCGGTACGGAAGAGACGGCGCGGCGCGCGTTCATAAAGACGCCGGAGATGATGAGCCTCTTTAGCCAGAGACTCAATTACGAGTATCCATACGACAGGTACGCGCAGACCATTGTCGCCAGTTTCATCTTCGGCGGCATGGAGAATATCACCGCCACCACACACGCCGACTCGGAAATTCTTTCCGGCAACACCAGGGAAGCACAACTCGCTACGGAAAACCTGATCTCGCACGAACTGGCGCACTCATGGTTTGGCAATCTGGTGACGTGCAAGGATTGGTCTGAGCTGTGGCTCAACGAAGGCTTCGCCACCTTCATGGAAGCGGTCTTCCGCGAACATGAAGCCGGGCACGACGCCTATCTGGAGGAGATGCGCTCAAACGCATCGCTCTATTTTCTTGAAGACTTGTTGAAGTATCGTCGCCCCGTTGTCTACGACCGATATGGATCGGCCATTGATATTTTCGACGCGACCGTCTACAAAAAGGGCGCGCTGGTGCTACACATGCTGCGCGAAACTGTTGGCGACGAAATGTTCTGGAAAGCGCTCCATCGCTATCTTGAAGAGTACAAATACAAGGCGGTTGGGACTCCTGACTTGCAGCGCGTGTTTGAAGAGACGACCGGCCAGCGGCTCGACTGGTTTTTCGATCAATGGGTCTACAAGGCAGGCTATCCTGAGTTGCGCGTGCGCTCCTTTTATCATCAACCGACGGGCAAACTCACGCTTGAAGTTACGCAAACGCAGTCAACGGAGGCGATGACGCCACTGGTCTTTCGCTTGCCCGTCGAAATCGAACTAGCTACCTCATCGGGCAAGCGCACCGAGCGCATCGAGATAACACAGCGCAGCCAGCGCTTCACTTTCAAGCTGGACGGAAAACCCCTGATGATTCGCTTCGACAAAGGCGAGCGCATCTTGAAGAAAGTTGATTTCCCGCAACCGGCGGCGATGCTCAAGTATCAACTCACGCATAGTTCTGATGTGATTGGTCGAATAGAGGCCGCCGAAGCGCTCACGCGACTTGCTGCCCGCGAGATTCTGGCTGGAATTTACGATGCACGGGTCGCGGCGAAGAGAGTCCGCCGGAACGGGTAGAAGACGGGACTTGAGGGGAAGCGTGCAGCCAATCTTTCACGGTATCTCTCCATGAATGTCTCGTGCAGCTTTTCCGGCAATCGCTCGAAGTATGGCACGAGCGCAGTCCCTTGAGTCCACTGTGCCAGCTTATCCGAGTTGTCCAACAAGCTGGGATAGACTTTCTCATAAACCGTCAGCTCCATCCCGCCATGCTCGTGCAGCAGCTCTGCATACTCGCTGATTGAGAGAACGGGCGACAGACGATTCCAGCCATCAAGCGCCGAAACGAACGGCTCTTCAGCGGCGATTTCCCTGATTAAGGTGTGCGTCGGATGTTCGTGATTCGATGGCAGCTGCACGACGAGTTGACCGCTAGGATTTACAAGCGAGAGCAAGCGCGGGATGAGTGCGCGGTGATTATCCACCCACTGAAGCGCTGCATGGGAGAACACCAGGTTCCAGGCACCTTCGACTTCCTCAATTGAGCCAAGCTCAAAGCGCACACTATCGCGTACCTCCGCGCGTGCGCGTTCCAGCATCTCAGGTGACGAGTCAATCCCGATGACTTCGCTTCCCGGCAACTTATCCGCCAGCTTGCGAGTCAATTCCCCCGTCCCGCAGCCCAGATCAACGACCTTCATGCCGTCACGGATTTTCACCAGAGCCAGCAAGTCTTCAAAAGGCGCGAACCTTTCGTTTCGATACTGGTGATAACACTCAGGATTCCAGGGCATATGTAGGACAGACATTCCTGCCTGTCATTAGTGGGACAGACATTCTTGTCTGTCATTGAGCGCGTAGAGCGCGAATACTGTTAGCGAATACACTTTTAGCTAATCTCAAGAGCGTGCTGTTCGCACGCTACGACAGGCAGGAATGCCTGTCCTACGCTATCTGATTTCCATGTTGCAGGCGCGGCAGTTGGCGCGTCGCTTGGCGTTGAGCGTCCCGCAATCGCCGCAACGGTTATACATCTTGCGCGCAAACCAGTTGGTGATAAGCGCGCTTACGACGAGGATGCCGCCGAGCACAGCTATAGCCAGCAGCGTATCCCTCAAGCTTTATATTTCTCCCTCAAACTTCGCTGGTAATTCTGCCCGCGCTCATACCCGCGCCGGAATGATTCCGCTTCATAAGCGTCGCTGTAACGCTCGCGCAAACGCTCAGCCATCTCATCGTAAGTTTTGCCACGCAGGTGCGGATGCTGCGCTGCTTCAAAGCCGCGCCGGTAGATAGACTCATCCTGTTTGAAATCTCCTCCCTGCCCTGTGTACTCTTCCTCCTCGGCATCGCGGAGACCAACCCACCAGCTTTCGCGCGCGGCGTCAATGCTCTCGACCCCGGGTTGAGCCGCCATCACCCCACGCGCGGTTTCGGCCTGCGCGTCGTCGTCTGTCACGACGATGATGACGGATTTTCCCTGCCTGAGCGCATCTTCATAAACAAACAACTCGTCATGCGGCAATCCTTCGATGGACTCTTCCATCTTGCTGCCCGCCGCCGCTCCCGCAACTGCGCCGCCTGCGCCGAGCAATGCGGCTCCGATGATTCCTGCCGCGAGAACAGGGCCGACGCCGGGAACAAGCAGGCTGGCGAGTGCCGCGCCGATTGGCATACCTCCCGCAATGCCCATTGCCCCACCCACAACTCCACCGAGAGCGCCGCCCATACCTGGCTGTTCGGTTTCAGTCGTCGGCACTGCTGCTTCCAACTCTGCGTCGGTTGTGCCCGGAGTCAGAAGATTGATGTGGTCACGGTCAATGCCTCCCGTGCGTAAAGTCTCGGCGGCGCGCTCAGCGTCGGCGCGAGATTTGAAAATTCCGGCAACGGTACTCATGCGAAGCCTCCTGTTTGGTTTTTAATAGTTTTATCCTTTTCGAGCGAGTCTTTCAAGCTCTCCTCGCAGCTTTGAAGCAAGAGCGTTGAGCAAACTCGCCCGGTCATGCTAAAGTAAAGTCGCTCTCCTGAAACATTCAAAGGGGTTCGTGGATGATCTCGATAATCGAAAAACATTTTCCAATGTCAGAGGGCGATGGTAAAGCCACGCGCAAGAAGAAGCCGAAAATCCTTGCCATCACCACAGACTGCTGTACGGGCTGCGCCGGTTCACCGGCCTGCATTGAATACTGCCCGATTGAAGCCTGCATGTTCTGGGTTCCTGACGAAGACCACCCTCCGTTCGGGCGCATCGAAGTTGACCCGAATCTCTGCATCGGTTGCCAGAAATGCATCAGCAAAGGGCCGGATGGCGCTTTTCTGGACGGCTGTCCCTGGGACGCAATCGAGATGGTTCCCACAGAAGACTGGGAAGCCGCTCACGGCTTAGAATTAACGGACGCACCCGTCGCTACTGCCTAACCTCTGACGAATTTTTACCTTCAGAGCGGCTGCGGATTGATTTAACGGTCTGCGCCGCTTGTTGTTTGACCCGCTCCGGCATTTCTTCAACGCCTTTCTCATAACGCTCTACGTCCGGCAACTCTTCGTCTGTGCCGACGAGGAAGAGCGCGCGCAACGCTTCATAAACGAAATCTGCATCGGGAGCGAGCGTCAACACCACGTCTCCTGCGGCCACGCGCGCCCCTTCCTGCGCTACAACCTGACTGAGCTTGCCCGGCAGAGGTGAGCGGACTTCCTGTTCCTGATTCTGCGCGTTTGTGATTCTCGCTACCAGAGAGTTTTCCCTGATCTCTGCGCCCACTGTTAAAACGCTGCTGAGTGTTCCTTCAATCGGAGCAGTGAGTTGATAGGGCTGCAACATTGCTCGTAGCTCTGAGCGCCCGCTCGCATCATTGAAGCGAACCAGCTGCACCGCCGCGTTACGACGCACCACCGGATGCGAATCACTAATCAGCTTCAAAAGTCCCGTGTGAAACTCTTCCGATTTATTGTCCTGCCCCATTACCCAGGCGACGGTCTTGCGAATCTCAACGACGTTACTATTGGTGAGAGCGACGATCTGCGGATACCAGCGCTTGACGCTCGCGTCTCCCTTTTCAATCCGCTCTTCCACTTGCGTCAGCGCCTGCTGAACGTGCCGCACGTTCTTTTCATCCGCCAGATATTTTCCAATATCAGCGTCAGAAAGGGGGCGACCGAACCATGTCAGATACCAGGTGAGAAACGGCACGACGACGAAAAGTATTGCCAGAATGATGAGCGGGATTGAAACGCGCCGACGCTGCGTCCTCGTGGCCGTCACAGCCGCCGTCGCGGTTGGAGATGAGCCGTTTGAAATGTCATCAACCATCTTGAAAGCAGCATCTCTCGGAGTCTAAGTCTCAGCGCGAAGGATAAAGCTGGTAGAGAAACAGATAGACCATGACACCCGTGACTGAAACGTACAGCCAGACCGGAAAAGTCCATCTGGCGATTCGCCTGTGTTTCTCATCCTGGCGTCGCAGACCTCGAAACAAGGTAATCAGGATGAAAGGAACGACTGCGACTGCCAGAATGGTGTGCGAAATCAGGATGACGAAATAAACCGGACGGATGAAGCCTTCACCTCTGAACTTCGTCGGGCCTTGCCCCAGATAGTAAGCCAGGAGTGAGTGATACAGGACATAGGAGACTAAAAAAACTGTTGAGGCAACGAAAGCCGCCAGCATGCTGGCGCGGTGAGCTGTAATCCGGCGGCGACGAATAAAGATGAAACCTGCGATGAGGAAGAGGCCGCTCGTCGTGTTCAGGATTGCGTTAATGTGCGGGAGGGTGAAGATAAAATCCTTCATGCTGAAACTAATACTTGTGCCCCTTTAACCAAACGTCTTGCAAGATAACGTCTTTTTGCTATTATTTGCTCATGGATTACAGCAAGATTATCACCATTGAACCTGGTAAGCGTAGCGGGAAGCCGTGCATTCGCGGGATGCGGATGACTGTGACGGATGTTCTGGAATATCTCGCAGGCGGTATGACCGAAGTCGAGATACTGGCAGAGTTCCCTGACCTAACCGCAGAAGACATTCGCGCATGTTTAGCGTTCGCGGCAGACCGTGAGCGTAAACTTGCGACGCTTCCACAATATGAAACTGCTGTTTGACCAGAATCTTTCACCACGCCTCCCCCGGCTTCTCGCCGATATTTATGCCGGAAGTATCCATGTGAGAGAAGTTGCCTTACGTGATGCTGATGACAGTGTTATTTGGGAATATGCCAAGCTGCACGATTTAACGATTGTTTCTAAAGATTCGGATTTCCAGCAGCGTAGTCTACTGTATGGCAGCCCACCAAAGTTTATCTGGTTGCGTGTTGGTAATTGCCCCGTTAAAACGGTTGAGGATTTACTAAGAAAGCATTCTGTGGTGATACATACTTTTGGCTTGGACACTGTAAAATCTCATCTAATGCTTCCATGATTGTCTGTCATTTGCCCATCTCCGAATGACCGCGCAGCCCTTTTCCCTTCCTCTGTCAGTGCATAGAAATCATTGCCGCGCTCTTCGAGCAAGCCTTCTTCGACGAGGCGCTCGACGGTGTAGAAAACTTCCTTGCGCGCTTCCATGTCGTTGCCGCCCGCTTCAAACAGCTCATGTAGATCAAGCGTCTCTTTCCCGATCTGCTTGAACATGCCCAGCACTTGCCGCGTCATCTCGTCCATAGCCGCAGGCTTTCCGCTCTATCTATCCTTCATCGTTTCGACCATTCTCGCCACGTCCGGCGGAATCGGTCTTCCTTTGGCATCAACCGTGTCGGCGAAGCGCACAGGAGCGCGCTGGAGAGCGCCGACGGTCGTGCGCTTTGCCCCGGCGATTGCTCCCTGCCCGGCAGCGGTCGCCGCCCCACCCACCGGAGCTTTCTTAGCTCTCCTGTCAGAGATGAAAGACGTGACCGGGACCAGCAGAAAGATGAGAGCCATCATCCCGGCGACCGATGAGAAGAAGAGATTATCAGTGCTGATAAAGTTGCCGGAGGCAAGGTAACTTAAACCCGCGAGTCCGAGAAACCCGAGAGCCATCACGATGCAGACGACGTTCAAGAGCAAGCTCTCACTCTTCATGAAACTTCCCTCCTTCTCAAGTGTGTCGGTCATCGCTTTTTACCTTCCATCTCCTTACTATCGCGCTCATCCCCAGTTCAGCCGTGCTTGCCCTTTGGCTGCGGCTTCGGCTTGTCGGACATCTGCTCGTAGCCGCATCGCTCGCACTGCCAGAGCGGGAACACATCCGTCGGGTTCGTTCTGCTTTCGTAGATAGCACGGTCCGACGGAATAATCTTTCCGCCGCAGAGGGGACACGCCCGTCCGCGAACGCTTCGTTTCTCAATCTCTAAAAGTAGCTCTTCGTTTTCTGACATCTCAGGCCGTCGCTCCGCCAGCTTCGCGTTCCGTTCGGCCTTTGCCTTTACGGCGTGGGCCTGATTTCACAAACCGGTTGGGCCTTACACTATCGTCATGCGACGACGGCCCTGGTTCTGTGCCGCGCGCCTTACGATGTCTGTAAGCCAGAACAAACATCCCGCAGAAGATTAGCACGGGCGGAATCAGCAGGATAAGCACCGCAACATTCAAACTCTGTGAGAGCCTGCCCGCGTCGGGTGAGCCCGTGACAGCCGTTTTGCACATCGCGCACTGAGCCCTTGCAGGCAAACTCATCAAGAGCAAACCTGCGGCCATGCCCACCGTCATCAGAGCGATTCTGATTGTGCGGATGCTCTTCGTCAATGCTCTGCTTCCTGAGTCGGCGTGCTGGAAGACTCGAATTTATACCTGTAATCTTTCGACCTGAAGCTGTCGGGGAAGAAAACCAGCAGCAAACAGATACAAATGATTAGCATCGGCACAAGCGTCAGCACAAGGCTCAGCCGCTCGAACCGCAGGTGCATGAAATAGGCGACGATGAGCGCGGCTTTGATAACGGAGAGGCCAATCAGGATCGTCAGCATCAAACGAAAATCCAGATGGACGTATCCCAGAAAGACTTCCAGGCCGGTCAACAGCAGCAGCCAGAACCAGACGGAGATGAAAAGCTTGTTGCTGCCCGCAAAGTGCTCGTGTTCGCCTTCAGCGTGCGTTGCCATCTTTTATGACTCCCAAGTCAAAGAAACGATGAAGAATGAACGATGGACACGGAATAAATACTTTCACTTCATCGTTCCGCGCCCATCGCTTCGGCGTTATCCCTTGAAGTCTACCGAGAGCAGGTAGATCATCGGGAAGACGAACATCCAGACCAGATCAACGAAGTGCCAGTAGAGGCCGCTGATCTCAACGTCTTCATGTTTGAGTTTTTTGGCGCGGGCGGCGACGACCGCCAGATAAATCAACCCGGTGAAGACGTGGAACATGTGCAGGCCCGTGATGGCGAAGAACGATGCGCCGAACAGAGGCGAAGCGCCCGGCCAGTGGTCTGGTTTCAACCACTCTGCCGGAAGACTGAACGGACTCAGCCCCTCGTCCAGCAAGTGCTTCCATTCAATCAAGTGAAGCACGATGAAGGCTGCGCCGAAGAGAATGGTCAGCCCGATCCACTTCCTGATTGCCTTGAAATCCCGGCGCGCGGAAGCCTGAACGCCCATCACCATCGTCAACGACGATGACAGCAGGCAAAGCGTCATCACCGACGAGAAAATGATGCTCGGATAAAATGGAAAAGGCGTTGGCCAATTATCTGACGAAGCGCGCACGTAGCTGTAGCCTATCAGCAGCGCCGAAAACGTCAGCGCGTCCGAGACGATAAAGAGCCACATGCCGAGCTTGCGATGGCCGATGCGATATGGATGCGTGCCGCCGTCCCATTCGTTTGCAATAAGCTGGTCTGCCTGAGCAGTCGTACTCAACTTTCACCTCCAAAGGAAAAGGAGTAAGAACAGGTAAATCCAGAGGACCCCCATGAAATGCCAGTAAAGCGCGACGGCATTTACCACAGCCTGCCGCTTGGCCACTCCATGCTCTTCGTAGAGTTTGCGCCGCGAGCGCAGCAGCAAATAATCCAGAGCCAGCACGCCGCCCAGCAGATGCAGCCCGTGCGCGCCCGTCAATACGTAAAAAAATGAGCTATGCGGATTTGAGCTAACGTAAATCCCCTGCCCGGCGAGTTGCCGCCATGCCAGTAGTTGTGTGGCGAGAAAGCCCAACCCCAGCAGCACCGTGAGCAGCAACCAGCGTTGATAGGCGCTCGTGTTTCCGCTTTTCAAAGTTCTCCGGGCGATCTCGAAAGCAAAACTGCTCAGGAGAATCAACCCGGTGCTTAACCAGAGTAGGCCCGGCGTAGCGATTGGTCGCCAATCGTTTGACGTACCGCCGCGAACGACGTAGGCGCTTGTCAGCGCCGTGAACATCATCGCCACGCCAGCGAGCGCGACCCACATGCCAATGCGATACTTGGAGAGCGAGGAACCATCAGGCTTATCCCCACCATTCCCGTCATGCCCGTTGCCGCGCGGCCCACCATTCGGGCCAACTTTGCGCGGCCCGCCGCCCTTGCCTAGTTTGGGCTGAATAATCTTCTCAGTGCTTGTGACCATCGTGCCCATTACCACCACTTTCCGCTTTTATTCCCGGCTCATCTGACGCGTCGGGCGTCGTCTGCATGGTGAAATCGCTGGGCGCGCCCGGCACGGAGTATTCATATGGGCCTCTGTGAACTACCGGAAGGATGCCCGCGAAATTATCGTGCGGCGGCGGAGACGTTGTCTCCCATTCAAGCGTGGTCGCCTCCCAGGGATTGTTGCCCGCCTTCTTGCCTTTGAACAAGCTCCAGAGGAGATTGAACAGGAAGAGAAACTGCGTCAGGAACGTCACGATGGCCGCGATCGTGACGAACAGCACGAGCGGATGCAGAGATTCGAGGAAGCCGTAAATCTGCTGCCCGTTCTCGGCAAAGCGCGAATAGCGGCGCGGCATGCCAACGATTCCCATAATGTGCATCGGGATGAAAATCGCATAGACGCCGGCGAACGTAATCCAGAAATGGATTCTGCCCAATCGCTCGCTCATCATCCGGCCAAACATCTTCGGAAACCAGAAGTAGATTCCGGCGAACATCCCGAAGATGGCAGCCACCCCCATCACTAAGTGAAAGTGTCCCAGCACAAAGTAGGTGTCATGCATCGGCAGGTCGAGCGACGTTTGACCAAGCACGAGGCCGGTGATTCCGCCCGCGACAAAAAGCGAGACGAAGCCGATGGCAAAGAGCATCGGCGTCGTAAAACGAATCTTTCCGCCCCAGAGTGTTCCGAGCCAGTTAAAGGTTTTGACTGCCGAAGGCACGCCGATGGAAAGCGTCAGCACCGAAAACGCCATCGCCGAATAGGGACTCATGCCGCTGATGAACATGTGATGCCCCCAGACGAAGAACCCCAGAAGTCCGATAGCGAAGATGGCAAAGACCATCGCGCGATAACCGAAGACGGGTTTCCGGGCGAACGTCGCCAGGACGTGCGAGGTCGCGCCCATGCCCGGCAGGATAGCGATATACACTTCCGGGTGGCCGAAGAACCAGAAGAGATGTTGCCAGAGAATCGGCGAGCCTCCGGCATGCGGCTGCACGACATCTTTGATATATAGCCCCGCCGGAATAAAGAAGCTCGTCCCTGCGTTTCTGTCCAGGTAAAGCAGCACGCCAGCCGCGAGCAGCACCGGAAACGCCAGCAGCGCCAGGACAGCGGTCGTAAACCATGCCCAGCAGGTGAGCGGCATACGCATCAGGGACATTCCCTTGGCGCGCATGTTCAACAGCGTCGTGATGAAATTGAGCGCTCCCAACAGTGAGCCGACGCAAAAGATAGCGATACTCAGAATCCAGAGGTTCATGCCCGCGCCCTGCCCCGGCCCGGCGCTGGGAATAGCGCTTAAAGGCGGGTAAGCCGTCCAACCTCCGATGGGCGCACCTTCCGGCACAAAGAACGAGAAGACCAGGACGATGAAGCCGACGAACGTGACCCAGAAAGAGAGCATGTTCAGCACGGGGAAGGCCATGTCCTCCGCCCCAATCTGAATTGGCAGAAAGTAGTTGCCAAAACCTCCCTGCGGCGCGGTCGTCAGCACGAAGAAGACCATCATCGTGCCGTGAATCGTCAGCAGCGCAAGATAAGAATCGGGCTTGATAGCTCCGATAATCGGCCACGTCATATCCGGCCACGTCAGGCTCAGGCGCATCAGCACTGACAGAATCATGCCGACGAAAACCGCTACGAGCGCAAGCGTCAGATACTGCACGCCGATCACCTTGTGATCGAGGCTGAAGATATACTTGCGTATAAAACCTTTCGGCGGCTCGTGGCGATGCACTGCCTCGTGGCCTTCGTGAACAACGTTAGCGTCTGCCATCGCTCATCTCCTGTGATGGAAAGGTGAACTAATATGAATTGCCGATCTTCGTGCCGTTCGCGTCGTAAATCACGCCAAGCTCATACGAGTTCTTCAACTCGTTGACCTTCGTTTGAAAATCCGACGGCGGGAGCCCCGTCGCCTCACTGTACTGGGCTTCCGTCAGCACCAGCAGCGTCCCTTTCATGCTGAAGTGATTCATCCCGCACAACTCGGCGCAGGCGAGTTGAAACTGACCCGTCCTGTTCGGCGTGAAGTGAACGCGAATCAGCATGCCGGGCACGAGGTCCTGCTTGAAGCGCAACTGCGGAACCCAGAAGCTATGCGTCACATCCTTTGAGCGAAGGATCAACTCAGCCGGACGGTTAACGGGAAGGACGAGCGTCGTGGTGGTCAAATCGTCTTTCGCGCTCGGGTCTTTTTCATCCAGACCGATGAAATTATTCTCGTCCTCTTTAATGAGCGCCGGGTCGGTGCGGCCAAGCTTGCCATCCTTTCCGGGGTAGTGCATGTACCAAGCGAACTGCTGCGCGACGACCTCCACGGTGTAAGACCCGGCGGGCGCTTCATTAAAACGAAGTTGCGCCCAGACCTGTTGTCCCATGATGCCGAGGCCGATGAAGACGACCGCCGTCACAACCGTCCAGATCATTTCCAGCCGATTGTTGCCGTGCGTGTAGACAGCGCGCTCTCCCTCTACTTTGGAGTTGGCTCCATAACGCCAGACCACATAGCCCAAACCGACCTGCGCCAGGACGAAGGCGATCCCGACGACGATCATCGTAATCATAAACTGACGATCAATTGCCGGCGCGTGTTCCGTGATGGAGACAGGAAACCACCATCCGCTAAAGAACAGCACCACCGAGGCGAGCGTCAAAAGCCAGATCAGGACACCTAGAGCGCGACCCATCGGTAATCTCCTTATCAAGTTTTCAGTTTCCAGTTTCCAGTTTTGAGCAATTGACTGAAAACTGAAAACTGACTACTGAGAACTGTTAATGACCATCAATCCAAACAGCAGCGGTAGATAAAGCACGGAGGCGAGCAGGAGTCGCCGCGCTTGCTGTCTTGTTTTCGAGAGTGCAGCCGAGATACTGCTTACCAGAAACAGCGAGCCGAGCAAGATGGCTCCGTAGAAATAGACGCGACCTGAAATCCCAAGCAGCGTCGGGAGCAAGCTCACGGGCAAAAGCATCAGCGTGTAGACGACGATCTGCTGTCCCGTGACACGCCCTTCGGGTTCGACCACAGGGAGCATGCGGATTCCGGCCCGCCCGTAGTCTTCCCTGTACATCCATGCGATGGCTAGAAAGTGTGGAAACTGCCACAGGAACAGAATGGCAAACAGCACCCACGCCCCCGTCGTCACTTCATTGCTAGCCGCCGTCCAGCCCATCAAGGGCGGCAACGCACCGGGAAACGCGCCGACCGCCGTCGAAAGCGTCGTCCTGGTTTTAAGCGGCGTGTACATGAAAAGATAGCCCGCGATAACCGCCAGCCCGAACAACGCCGTCAATGGATTGACGAGCAGCGCCAGATAAACTTCCGCGATAATCGTCAGCCCGACACCGAAGACGAGCGCTTCCAGGGGTGCGAGTTTCCCGGAAGGCAGCGGCCTCGACATCGTGCGCCGCATCAATCCGTCAAGCTCACGCTCCATGTACTGGTTGAGCGTCGCGATGCCTGATGAGAGCAGCGCTATACCGAGCATCGCGTGCGTGAACTGTAGATAATCGAGTCGGCCTTTCGCGCCGAGACAGAATCCGGCGGCAGCCGTTAAAACAATCAGGAAAGTGATGCGCGGCTTGGTCAAATCGAGATAAGCCAGCACACGTTCACGCAATGGCAAGCCATCAACCCGCGCGTCTGTCATCACGCTCGGATTAAGGTCTATCGCCGCACTCTTAATTAAAATTTCAGATTTCAACGTAATTAAGTTCCAAACTCACCTTGTTAGTTCGTCTCAGCCCGAAGCTGGTACGCGCTGGCGCTCGCTCTCTCGCCTTTGAGAACACGAAAGGCACGCAAGGTCAGCACAATGGTCGTGGCGAAGACGAGCGCACCGCAGGCAACGTGCGCGACCGTAATGCCGACCATCGGATTGCGCGGCTGCGGCGAATTGGGCGACGCGAGCCGTGTTAGATAAGCCGCGACGCCCAGAGACAGTTGAACGACCAGGAGCAACGCAGCAATTTGTGCCGGACGTGTCAGATAATTCTCGCCCCGGTGACGGCGAAGCACCGTGACGACCGCGCTGCCCAGTATCAACACTACGGCGAGAGCGCCGCCCAGATGTGTCAGCAACAGGCTTGTCGGCAGGTGCTGATCCCACGTCGCCGAGTGGCGCAGAGTCGCTCCCAGCACCAGTTGAATCAAAATACTTGCAGCCGCCGCCACCAGAAGAAACCGAAGCGGCCAATTCCCCTTCTCTTCAACGCAATCGCGCGGCTCACCCCATGCGGGCGAAGTAAAAACCGACAGGCTCACCATCGTGCAGAAGAAGAGTTGCGCCAGCGTCGCGTGGGCGGAAGAGACAGCGAGCGGCAGCATCATCTTGACCGTCAGACCGCCGAGCAGTCCTTGCGCGATGACCGCGATAAGCGCAACAAGTCCCAGCCGACGAACCCACGAGCGTTTCTCGCTCCGCCAGAGCCAGATATTGAGAATGATGACGAGAATCCCGACGCTGGTGGCAACCATCCGGTGGCCGTGCTCCCAGAAAAGATTGCCGACCATTTCCGGGAAGACCTGCCCGTTCGAGAGCGGCCAATCGTTAGTCGCCAGCCCCGCGTCGTGGCTCGTCACGAGTGCGCCCGCGACAATCAGAAACAGCGTCGCACCCGTCACGAACAACGTGAAGCGATGTAAACCCCTATGCATAGATTTTTGATTTGCGATCTTTGATTTTTAATTGGAAGAGGCCAAGAATTTAAATTTTTAATCTTTAGTCCTCTTCCAATCGCAAATCAAAAATCTAAAATCGCAAATTCTTCTAGTGTCTCACCGTCATCGGAAGCTCTAGCGCAGGCATGACCTGTAGAGAGCCGCCTTCGGCGGAGGCTGTCGCGGTTGAGTCAAAAGCGAAGTCGGAAGTGACCGTGCCTTTGGCGTCAATTTTGACCTGCGCGGTCTTTTCGCCAAACTTCTCGTGCCAGGCGACGACCGTGTAAGTTCCGGCGGGCACGCCCTTGATCTCGAACGTTCCGTCATCCTTGCTGACCGCGTAGAACGGATGCTTGACGACGCCGACGTAAGCCTTCATCCAGGGATGCTGGTTGCATTTGACCGGAACCAGAATCTCCGAGCGCTTGAAGGTCTTGGTGATCGGGCCTGCGCCGCCCGGCTGCGACTCGTTCCACTCTTCGTTGCCACTTCCTGATTTCGGCAGCGCGTGAATATTGTGGCCGGTCGGGTCACTGTTGGTGACTTTCAGCTTTTGATTGGGCTGCATGCCGAGAACGTGCGGGACGTAGTGGCAACCGTTCTGGTCAAGCGTGACTTCCGTCGTCGGCGTGTCAAAGCTATAGTCGGCGATCTTCTTGCCGTCGGCAGTCGTTCCTTCTTTGACGTAGATGAACACGTTCGCCAACTTGCCATCCTTGGCGACGACCGTCTCGGTCAGCGGGTCTTTGTTCTTCGAGGCGCAGTTGGCGTCCTGCGACATATCAATCTTCTGCGGCGCGGGCGCTTCACCATTGAGACTTACCTTGCCGGTGACTGTGCCTTCATTGCCGGTAGGCGCGTATTTCGTTCCCGTGGTCGTCGGGGTATCGCCACTGTTGGCTTCTTCACCCTCTTTCTTACCACCGCAGGCGACCGTGAGCGCCAGCAGCGAGACCATAATTGAGATCGCAAGCCAGAAGCCTGCGCGATTCTTTAACATAATTGATTCCTCCAACCTAAGATGAATTCCAGAGTACCTAACGAAACAGAAAGTTTCCACCGCTAAAAGCTCAAGGCAGTCGCGCTCGTGCCGTGCGAAGACGAGTGGCATGCGCTTTCGCTCGATTTGTTTTCAAGACACGCTTGCGCGCAGCATGGCTGTTCGCTCGCCTCGCGTTTTGTTTCACCCGGCGCGCGTGCGCTGAAGTCGGCGGAGGCTGCGCTGCGGTCGGCGCAGGCGACGCTCCACCCGTAGCCGAAGGCGAACCTGAAGAGATGCGTCGCTGCTCGTCCGGCGTCAGCAGGAACATATAGCGCACCAGCAACTCCGCATGATCGCGGTGATAGTTATTGAAGGCTTCAGGCGTCTGGCCGTTGAAGACCATCCGGGCGCCTTCCTTCTTGAACAAGCCCGAAGGCATCGCCGTTCCCGGACTGATTTGCTGCGGGTCTAATAGCCAGCGATACGTCCAGTTCGGTTTTAGCCGCTCGCTCGCCAACAGGAAGTTGGGAGCAGAGGCTGTCTTGTCGTGCGCCGGGTCGCCCGTGATGTGACACTTCAGGCAGGGCGCGCCCTCGGACGTGAACAACGCACGCGCCAGCATCTTTTCATCTTCCTTGAGCGGCTCAATCGGCTCGGGTATGTATGGCTCCTGCTGCGACGAAACGGCCATGAAGAAACGCACAAGCGTCCGCAACTCGTTCGGCGAGAAATTGAACGTCGGCATACGCGCGCGCAAATAAGTTCGCACGCCGTTTCTGTCAGCGCCCGGCTGAGACCTGAACTGCTCGGCAAGCAAAGCAGCATCGCTTGCGCCGTTACCTGTGCCGCCACCTGTGCTGCCGCCTGCGTTTTGATTTCCGCCCTGATTGCCGTTCGCGGGCGTCGCCGCTGGAGGTTGTGCCGCCTGACTACCATTCGCGTTGCCACTCGTCGGAGTGACGCCGACGGTCTTATCGCTGCGTCCCGGCTCGGCTTTACCAGCCGCATCCGTGAGCGATGGGTCGTGCAGGAATCTTAACAACCAATTCGGGTCAACACGCGCGCCCTCGCTCGTCAGGTTCGGCGGCAGTTGCTCTTTCCAGTCCGGATTCTGGTAGAGCGGTAAATCCATCAGGACGCTGCGCTGCCCGACCTGAACGCTGTGACAGCCCATGCAGTTATATTTCTTGATGACCCACCAGCCGTCCTGCACAGCTTTGCGCGCATCGTCCGGTTTATAGAAAAGCGACGCGGGAACGTTCGCCCCCTCTGAGCCGACGCTGCCCAGCAGGAACGTCGTCAAAGCGGTCTTCCATTCCGGCGTCAGGTACGGCTCAGGCATACGCAAGCGATCCTGCGGCTCTTTCTCTTTGCCCTTGTCATATATCCAGGGTGTTTCCAGCTTATGCTCGAAGAAGCCCTTGTGGTTGTACCACTCCTCAGTCTCTTTGTCCGTCTCCGGGTCAATTCCCTTCTCGGCCTTATGCGTCATCAGCGCGAAGTCCAGACGCTCAATCGGTGTTGCTCCTTCGGCGGTCAACTCCTTGCCGATGCGCTGCTCATCTTCAAAGCCCTTGATCTCGTGGCATCCGGCGCAACCATACTGCTTGATTTTTTCGCGCCCCTTTTCTTTGAGCGCCGGGTCATCCATGTAGGACGAAGCGGCCGCGTCGCGGAAAGAAGAGCTGCCCTGAGTAAGCGAGAAGAGATAAGAGGCGATGTCGCGCGCTTCGTCCATAGTCAGACGGAAGTTTGGCATCACCGTCATATTCTGCACCTGAAGCTCAGCGCCGTCGTTCGGGCATTTGGAAAACTGTTCGGTGTCGAAAAGAAATGCTTGATTCTTTGCCCTGTAATCGTCGCGCGTCAGGTCGCGCTTTTCTTTCGGGCAATAGGGTGCCCAGCGTTGGCGCGGATTATAAATCCAGCGCACGATGTAATCGAAGTTGGCCTTTTCGCCGACGCGCTGAAGGTTGGCGGCAAAATCGCCGCCCGACGGGGATTCGCCTTCGCCGAGTGAGTGGCACGCCATACAGCCGACCGTCTCAAAGAGTTGTTTGCCGTTCGCTGTATTTCCCTTAGCGCGATCCTGCGCAGGCATGCGCCCGTCCGTGCCTTCCTGCCAGAGATAAGCGGCGATAGCTTTCCTGTCATCGTCGGCGCGCGGGTCGTGCGCCATTTCAGCGTTCAAGCGCCAGAAGGTCGGCATCTTCGTTCCCGGTCGAAACGTCTGCGGGTCTCTGAGCCATTCGGGAATCCACTCTTTAGCAAGTTTCAGACGAACGTCCTTAAGATTCGGCCCGACCTTCTTCTGATCCTGCATCAGGTAGCGTGCCTGAATATTCAACTGGTCAATCTGAGCCGCGAGCAAACTGTTGGTAACGACCAGTGATTGCGAGCGCGCCGCGAGCATCTGCGCTTCGGCATCGTCGGCGGCGTTAGAGACAGCGTCCTGGGCCTGACGGGACTCACGTTGGTTGGCGGTGATGTTCTCTTCGAGTTGGATAATCTGCTGGCGCGCATTTGCCAGCGCGTCCGATTCACGGTCAAAGCCTTCGGAGCGATGGCAGCCGACGCAGCCGCGATTCTGGAAGAGGTCTTTGCCGAGCGTCAATTGCGGCGCACCCTGAAGCACGCGGTCGGTGGTGTGGCATTGCTGGCAGCCCGCCTGCATGTTCTCTTTCTCATACATCGGGTGCAGCCAGAACCTGTGGCGACCATGCCCCTTCTCGACGCTCGTGGTTGCGCGCCCGTTTCCGCCGTGACAACTGGCGCAGCCAAAACGGTCTGGATTATGAATGGTGAGCAGCTCTTTGTTCGGATGGCTGACGAATGCTCTGGCCCACTCGTCGGGCTTTTTGCCGGGACCTTCGGGTGCTAAATCCGAAGCCTTCAGCATGAGCGGCTCACGCACGCCGAGGTGACAGGTTTCGCAGCGGTCAACGATATTCGATGAGGTGACGTTAATCTGCTTGAGGCTGAAATCGAAGTTCTCGTTCTTCCTGATAAGACTTTTTATCTGGTCCGGGCCAAGACCGATCATGTGGTCTTTCAGGTATTCGGAACGCTTCTTTTTAAGCTCGGTGGGTTCTTTGAGAAGCTCGCCGTTTTCCGACAGCAACTTGGCCTTCTGAGCCTTCAGGTCGTTGTAAATCTGCTCAAGCTCCGTGTAGCTATATTCCTTCTTCTCAGTCTTACCAGACCCGTCGCCGGTGGGAAGATAAACGGTGCTCTTCTCTTCTTTCTTTTTCTGAACTTTGTCGCGCAGCTTGCTCTTGGCCGAATCGCTTCCGGCTGTCTCAATCTGATAATTGATGACGGTGATCTGCCCGCGCGCATTCTGGAAAGGGTCTGTGACGGCGCCTGTCTTTTCGTCTATGGCCTTGAGTTCTCGTTCAATCTCTTTCTGGCGCGGCCTGATCAATTCCTCGGCAGCTTTCGCCTCTTCGTCGAGTTGCTGATACTCGGCGCTCTCCATGACCTCTTTTTCGGTCTGGCCGGCCTTGCCCTGAATGCTCTTTAAGTACCGCGTGTAGCGTTCGACAAATTGCTGCTGCGCGCCCTTCCAGGGACGCTGCCCGTAAGCCTCGTCATAGAGCGCCCACGCCAGCGTGCCGATGAGCAGCAGCGTAGAGATGAGCATCGCGGCGCTCGTCGAGCGGCTCACGATAGGGTCGCGTTCAGGCGTTTCCGTTTCCTTTTTAACTATCGCGCCAGACTCTGGAGTGTCAGCCACCTTGCCTCGTCCCTCCGCTTAAACCGTTAGCTTCAGACATTAAACCAGGGAGTCACCCAAACGTATTTGATGTGAATCGGCAATAAACGCAAAATCAATTTCACCGGCAACGCCAGCAGTACGCTGATGGCGAAAAACTGGAAGGTCAAATACTGCAACAAGCTCGTGCGCTTCAGTATCTTCTTGTCAAACTCGGTGCGCGTCATCAGCCAGTGGAAGAACAGTCCTCCCAGCACGTAAAACGCCCCGACGACAATGGCCCCGAAGATAGCCTTCCCCCACACGCTCGTGATGCCGATGTATTCGTGCAAATCTACGTTTCTATCATAGACGACCGCGTTGTGATCCCAGGTTTGTCCCGGCCAGAACCAGATCCAACCCGGCCCCCTGATGAACGTCCCGATGATAATCAGGATGATCCACATGAAGAATCCCCACGCGAACATCCCGATAGCAAACTTGCGCTGCTTCCACGTGTAGTAGCCATTGCCGAGGGGATTTGCGTCCACGTACGGGAAAACCATTAAACCGACGACGAGAAGTCCCGGCATCACGACGCCCGCAATCCAGGGGTCGAAATAGACCAGCATCTCCTGCAAGCCCAGAAAGTACCAGGGCGCTTTCGACGGGTTCATCGTCAGGTTCGGATTGGCCGGTTCTTCCAAAGGCGCGTTGAGCGTGATTGACCAGACGAACAGGATGATAGTGACAATCAACGCCGCCAGAAATTCGACGCGAACGAGATAAGGCCAGACGTGTATCTCGCGCGCCCAGCCCGGACGCCACGGCAGAGCCTTGCGATGGTGCGTCTTCGCAAGCTGCGGGTCTTTCTCAAGCCGGTCTATGAGTTGGTCATGGTCGCGCGCTTGCTTGACGCCCAGCCAGGTGAAGAAGGCCACCAGCGGAATCATGCCGACGATAGGAACATTGTCTGGCGCTGACGAAATCACCCAGAGTTGATGCCAGTCTTCGACCATGAAAGCCGCCACGGCGAGGAGCAAGACAACTCCGATCAGCACTATCATTCCGGTGCTGAATCTGAATCCGCGCTTTTCTACCTGTGCTACCATCATCGTCTAGCTCACAAAAGAGTTTCCAGTTTATCCAAACCGAACCGCTTCATCTTTAGACCGCCCCAGGCTACTTCTTCTTGATTGCCTTCATCTCGGATTCGAGCATCACGGGCGCAGGACCGCTGATTCCGCCATCCTTGCGTATGCGCCAGAAATGGACGGCCATAAAGATAGAGGCGACGAGCGGAATGCCTATGCAGTGCCAGATGTATGACCTGAGCAACGCGTTCGAGTCCACGATTGAGCCGCCGAGAAGACCGAAGCGCACGTCATTAAACGGAGTCATTCCAAGTTGCGGGCCAAACGGCCCCTCACTCCCCAGCACTGGTGTAGCGCGCGCCATGTTCGTGCCGACCGTCACAGCCCAGAAACCAAGTTGATCGTCCGGCAAAAGATAGCCCGTAAAAGAGAGCAACAATGTCAGGACGAGCAGGACGATGCCGACGCACCAGTTAAACTCTCGCGGCTTCTTATATGAACCCGTCAGGACGACGCGGAACATGTGCAGCCACGTCGTGATAATCATCAGGTGCGCCGCCCAGCGATGCATGTTCCTTAACAGCTTGCCGAACGGAACGTCGTGCTCTAAGTAAAGGATGTCCTGAAACGCCTGCCCCTTCGACGGGTGGTAATAGAACATCAAGAGCACACCCGTGAAGGTCAGGACGATGAAAAGATAGAACGTGATGCCGCCCATGCCCCAGGTGAAACCGTAGCGCGTCGCGTCGCGGTTGACCTTCGCCGGATGAAGATGCAGAAAGACGTTTGAGAGAATGGCTAAGGAACGATTGCGCGGGTCGGAGCGGTCATGCGAGACGCGGAAGATGGATTTCCAAAGCTGCGTCTGCTGCGGGTCTTTGAGCGCCTTGGCCTCTTCCACGGCCTGCGCCTTCACCTCGCGCACCTTCTCCTTCAGACCAGGCTTCTGCTCTTCACTCTTGGCGAGAGTCTTGGTCTCCTGCGGATTGGGTTTTTCAGGCTCCATATGGTCCCTTTTAAAATTTTAGATTTTTGATTTGCGATTGGGTAAGGCTGAAATCAGAGCTTTCAATTTTCTGATTTAACATTTCTTATCTTCTTCCAATCAAAAACCTAAAATCAAAAAATGCTATAGCGGAATGTACGCGCCCTCGTCGTTAAACTGGTTGGTTCCGCCCTTCTCCCACGTATACAGTTTTCCGGTATCCACGACGATCTGCCCTTCGGCGTCCTTCTCGACAAAAGCGCGATCCATCGGGCGCGGGGCAGGCCCTTCAAAGTTGACTCCTTCGCTATCGTAGCCGCTGCCATGACACGGGCATTTGAACTTGTTCTCAGACGCCTTCCAATCGGGCGTACACCCAAGATGCGTGCAGCGCGCGAAGATGACGAACAGGCGGTCGGGAGTTTTGTCTACCCAGATGCGATATTGCTGTTGCCATTTATCGCTGACGCCGACGTTGTAATCGTCTGGGAAGCCGATGCGGAATTTGGTTGCCGGTTCGAAGATGCTGCGCGGCAGAAAGAAGCGGACGAACATCAGAAAGCAGGTCGTCAGAAAGCCCACGACCGCAGCCCAGACGATGCGACGCCGCATCTTGTTGACCGGTGGGTCGGGCACAGCTTCCAGCATCGCGCCGGATGGCTTTGCGGTGACAGGTGTGGCCAGACCTTTGGCAACTGTCGGCGTCGGTGTCGAAGAGGCTATGGCCGCGCCTTCTGCGATGCGCGCCGCAGGAGGGGTTCCGGCGGGAACTTCTCTCTGGTCGGGAGGGTCGGTTACACTCCCGACTGGAAGATTAGGATTTTGTTTGCTATCCACGCCGCAGACCTCCATCTGCTTTACGTGCCAAAAGCCCGTTGACCTGATGATAGACTGCTACTGTGAAGTTCGGACGCAGATTATACGACCGCCTTGACCGGATTTCGACTGCCTGCGCCCGGACTCAGGGAACTAAACGTTATCATGAAGAGCGCCGCGCCAGATGAATATAAAATTGGCTCGGTGGGCTATTTATACTATTTTCACAATTCTGTGGCAAGGTGAAAATAAAAGCAGAAGATAGAAGTCAGGAGACAGAAGAAAAGAAAATCTGTGAAAGCGGTTCTCTGCCCTTTCCATTCTGACTCCTGTCTTCTGAATTCTGTTTTTCTGGCTTCTGTCTCCTGCTTATGAAAGCACACGTCATTTTGTACACACGACCGGGCTGCCACCTGTGCGAGGAAGCAAAACAGGAGATGCTGGCGGCGGGTTGTGCGGGCGAATACACCTTTGAAGAGGTCAATATTGAGACTGAGGCGGCTCTCAAGGAACGCTACGGCTGGGAAATCCCCGTGATTGTCATCAATGGCGTCAAGGCTTTCAAATACCGCTTGACCGCCGACGAATTCAAGCGCAAGTTGCGACGCATAAACGAAAAGTAACCACAGATGAACGCAACGGTGGTTACGTAACTACTGATTAAATCTAGATCTGTACTCAGCGGAGTTGAGAAACCCGTTGACCATCACTCGGTAATCACCCGTCTGATTCAACGTATCGATCCAGTTCAAGTACAGCACATCCGGGTCACGCCGCAGATACCCGAAGTACTGCATCACCACGAACGCCTGATTGAAATACTTCTGCACCACCTCCACACTCTCCGCCACCGCCCTCAACACCTCCGCTCTCGTCTTCCTCCCCGCTATCAAATCAGCTATCAGACTTTCTCTGTTCGCTAACACCACTCCTCCTGCCGTCTCCAAGGCCCCCACATAACTCCTCGGATCAGTCACACTATCATACCGATTCCTGAACTCCTGACGAGCCATAAACGCATTAATGAATGCCACTTTGCTGGCTTCCTCCTCCTGAGCGCTCTGAAAACCGCTGACCCTTGCCATATCCGGCACAAACTCCACATAACGTGGAATCCTGCCATAACTGGCCGAATAGAAGCGATAGACGAAAAACCCTCGCTGCTGAAACTCCGGACTGCGGAAGAAGGCCGAAGAAACCTCAATGCGGTCGCACTGGATGCTGCCCTGCGGACAATTGTTGAGAATGTCCTGCCAGGCTTGAAAACCCGCCAGCTCAGGCGCACGGTTGAGGAAATCGTGGTAATGCTGCCGGACGAAGATGGGCGTCTGGTCAATCGGATTGGCTGACGATGGGGTCGTGTCGTTGTCGGTGATGGTGACAGTCGAGATGCTGGGCGAGCCAAGAATCGCTCCCTGTGGATTGCTCAGTGAGAGATTGATGGTCTTAGTGCCGTCGACGAAGGCGTCTTCGGTCAAAAGCAGGGTGAGGGTCCTGGTGGTTTCACCGTTCAAAAAGCGAAGGGTGCCGACGAAGGTGGTGTAATCAGAGCGTTCTGAGGCTGTGCCACCGTTGGCTGCGTAATCTACGCTGACTTCGCCTGAGGTGCCGAACGACCGCGTCACCGTGATGGAGAGACTCCCGGCTCCTTCGCCTCCACTGTAACTCCCGGAACTGAACTGGAGTGTTTGCTGTTGGGTGGTGAAGGTCGCCGTGTAGCTTGTATTCGACACTGGAGTCGAGATGTTATGCGTGGCCGCGCCTGCGTCTGACCACGTTGAGAAATTATAAGAGATGCCGCCAACTATCTGCGGCGAGACAACGCCGAGCGTGCGCGTCAGTCCGACTACACTGACGACCTGAACGGGAGTGGTCATGGGCTGGCCGTCAAGGGTCAGTTGAAGCCCGGCGGGATTAGTCTGGAGCGTGATGGTGGATGTGCGCGGCAGGATGTCCCGGAAGGACGTGTGTATCAATCCGGCAGAATCTATGACCGTTAGATAAATGCGATACCAGACGTTGGCGGAGGTCTCGCCTGTCGTCGGAATGGTGAAAGAACCGCTCCTCGCACCGTTCGTCGCAAGAACGAAGGGGTGCGCGTGCGTGTCGTGATGAAAATCAACCTGCCACGTAAAGGCACTGGCCGGGAGGTTGCCCGTTTCGGGGTCTGTTCCCGTGCCGCTGTAAGTGATTGTTTGACCCGCGCTGTAGAGCGTGCCGGCGACGGGCGAAGTGATAGTGCCGACGGGCGGCTGGTTCGCAATCACCGTCAAAGTCGCTTCGTTGCTCGTCGCCCCGCCGAAAGAGTTGGTGACGACAACTCTGAACCTTGAGCCGTTATCGGCGAGCGTGGTGGACTGGATTGTGTAACTCGGCGAATTTGTATTGGGAATATCCACACCGTTTCTCTGCCACTGATAGAAGAGCGGCAAAGTGCCGGACGCACCGACGCTGAAAGTGACGGGCTGCCCCTGCGCGATTGTTTGACTGAGGGGATGCGTGCCGATGGACGGAGCTTGATTCGCCGTATAACTGATTCTATAGACTCCGCCGCCGCTGTTATCTCTGGCTAAATAATAGAGACTGCCGTCGGAGCTGACCTGCAAGTCAACCGGAAAAATGAGGCCGGTGGCGAAGCTGCTGACGGTACTGTTTGACGGATCAAAACGCCTGATCCAGCCACTGCAAAAATCTGCGAAGAAATACTTGCCGACATAGACAGCGGGAAACTGGTTGACGGGCGGGTTATAAAAAGCTCCGCCGGTAATCGCGCAGCCTCCCGTTGGGCCGACGTTGTGGTCATAAGCGAAGAGCGGGCTGCGAAAGTTTGGATTGCCGGACACGCCTTCCGTGGTCGGCCAGCCGTAATTCGAGCTGGCGATACCGTCGTTAATCTCTTCCCAGGTGTTCTGTCCCACATCGTTGATGAACATCCGGCTCGACCCGGACTGGAAAGCGAAGGTGAAAGGATTACGCAGACCCCAGGCCCAGATCGCACGGTTATTGCCCGTCGTCGTGTTATAGAAAGGATTATCAGTCGGGATTGTTCCGTTGCTGTTGATCCGCAGCATCTTTCCATGCAGGGTAGCGAGCGACTGCGAATTGCCGGAATTGCCATTGTCGCCGACCGCGATGTAGAGCTTGCCGTCACCGCCAAAATGTATCGCCCCGCCGTTATGAAACGCGGCGCTCAGATTATCCAATTCAAAAATAATTGACTCGCTACCGGGGACGACCGTATCGCCGTTGGCTGTGAAGCGGCTGACGCGGTTATGACGCGGCGTCGAAGTCACCGTGTAATAGACGTAAATAAATTGATTGGTCGCAAAGTTCGGGTCAAAGGCCACGCCGAGCAGACCGCGCTCGTCCGCTGTATCAGTGGTCACGGTCAGAAACGGTGTCGCCAGGAGCGAGCCGTTTTTGATGACACGAAGTTGGCCTGTCTGTTGACAAACAAACAACCTGCCGTCGGGCGCGAAAGCCATCGCCGTCGGGTCGGTGATGCCGGTTGCAATCTGCGTTTCGGCAAACCCGGCTGGAAGCGTTGTCGCTTTCCCTGCAAGCGAAGAGAGAAAAATGAGGAGAAGTGCGAGAGCGAGCGATTGAATGATGGCGCGTCGTTGCTGATTAGCTTTAATGAAACCCACTTGTTTTGAATGACCTCTGACCAACTTCATAAATTTAATCTCAGGCAGAGCAAGATTAAGAGAAGAAACAACAACCTGCCTCAATCTGTCTTTTTTTCCTAATCTTGATAATACTGTTAATCCTGTCTATCTCTTACCTGTTTTGGTAGCAACTCTAATTATTTTTTCACTCTTTCCGGGGCTGAAGGTTTTAAGGGGGAAGGGTGCAGCGAGGTTATTCCAGAGAAGCTTGAAATCAACTGCCAGCGCGTTCTGTTTGAAAATTCAAGGCTCGCGCCGTCTCTTCAATCGTCGCAAACAGTTGTGCGCGCTCACGCTCGTCAGTCGCCTGACGGTATGCCATCAACGATTCTTTGAGCGCGGCCAGGTCTTTGTACAAGCCCGCGCTCTCAATCGGCGGCGTCAGGTAGGAGATCAACTCGGCGTAAGACCTGCGCTTGGCGATAGAGCCTTCGGATGGATTGTTGACGCTGTAGACATAAATGTTCGGCAGTTCACCGATGAGGCGATCCGGCCAGCATTCGTCCGACAAGCCCACCTGCTTGCCCGGCATGAATTCCATCGCACCGTGCGTTCCAAGGTGCATGACGGCATCCGCCTTGAAAACTTTTTCGAGGTAAGTGTAGAGCGCCATAAAGCCGTGATGTGGCGCACCGCTTCGCGCCATCAGGAGGCGCATCGGGTCGCCTTCGTAGCCGAAGGTCGGCTGCACGCCAATAAAGACGTTGCCGAGTTGGATGCCCTGAATCAATATTTCCTCGCCGAATGAATTGATCGCACCCGGCGCTGTGCCCCACTCTTCTTCAATCTCTTCGACGTGAGCACACTCTCGCCTGTACTCGTCAACGCTCATCCGGTAGGCCACGTTCGCCGTCGCCCCGAAGTTTTCCGAATTACCTCCGAGCAGCATCTCACGCAATTCATCCGCGCTCGACGGCACTTCGACTTCGTACCCATCACGCTTCAGCGCTCTTAACATCTCCCATGCGCTGGGAAAGACATCCAGGTCGGCAGCCGTTCCGATATTCCCCTTGTTCGGAGGGAAACAAAAAAGCAGCATCGCCAGCCGAACGTCCGCGCGCTTCGCAGTCTGCAAATGATTCCAACGCTTCAAGCGTCGCGCCAGACGCCGACAACGATTGTCCAGAGGCTGTGGCTCACACGCGCCTGCGCGCACGCCGCCGTAAACAAAAGGCTCTGTCGCGCCGTCCAATTCAGGAATGGCAATCTGCATCCCCGCCTGCACAGGATTCAAGCCCGTCAGGGATTCCTGCCATGCTTCGACTGTCTGCATATCCAAACTGACGGCTGAACGAAACGGGCGGTTCAATTCACCTAAGAACTTAGCCGCCGCCTCGCTGTCATTCATCGCAGGCCCGCCCACAAAGCTGAACCCCGTCAACGATACAATCTGGCTAACGCGCGATTTGATTTCAACTCTCAGTTCTCCGCCTTCTGCCTTCTGCCTTCTGCCTTCTGCCTTCCCTTCACTGCCCACTGCTTTTCGTCCATCGTCCACGAAAAACTTTCCGCACGCTTCGCGGTTATCCATCAAGGTAGAGATGACCGGCAGCACCATTAATTCTTCGGCTTCAATCGCGCGAATCAGTCCGTCGTAAGCCTTCCGCGTGTTGCTCACGATTTGCGGACGCATCAGGAGCAGGCCGATGGTCGCGTCCGCATTGAGCGACAGTTTTCCATTTTTGCTGGCGCGCCGTTCATACCATTTCCTGTAAGCCGCAAATGATTCAAAGAGCGCGGGAGCGTCGGGGTGATAAATCGCCACCGCAGGCATTCGCTCAGGCGGCGGTAATTTGATTTCAGACTTTGCGACAAGCTCACCCGGCACATACTGCTTGATGGCATACAGCACCATCGAGCGAATGTTGGCTGGCGTCGGCTGCAGGAAATAGCAGAAGAGTTGAAGATAATGCTTGATGTCACGCAAGCGCCCCGCGCTCGGAACGAAGCGTAAGAGGCCGGGCAAGCGATCAACCAGCTTCAGATACTGCGTATGGCTGCGCTTCTTCTTCCCGCGATGCGCGCGAGCCTGCTCCCCCATCCATGCGCCGACTCTTCCAACCAAGCTCTCAGCCCTGCGCTCTCCATCGTTCTCTTTCGCCGCTTCCCCACCCTTCTGATTTCCCGCGTCCTTTCCATTCTTCGCGCCGCCAAACATCCGCCCGAAATCCAGCTTCCCCATCCGCGTCCGGCGCATCAGGTCAGGCATGCAGTTGATGACGACGACCGCATGATGCCGCGCTTGATACTTCTCCAGAGCGGGCAGCAATCGCGCAGCATTCTCGCCATCCATCACGTGAATGACGAAAACGACATCGGCGACGCTCAAATCCCCTTCAACCTCGCGCCACTCGCCTTCCGTCAAGCTCGCGCCGAAGTTGTACGCCGCGACTCTCAGGTCGAGCGCATACTCACGGTTAATCTCTCGCTCCGCCTGCCTGAGCGGCGCGAGAAGACTTGAACCGATATAGAGAAAGGTAATATTCAAGATGTCACTCAGTTTCTGACCAGCATTTCAGAAAATTGATAAAGCCTGCTTGTCAAACCGGAGGTGTCGAGTAGGATCAGGCGCCCTCCAGCCTTGATTATAGCAATCCAACAAAAGTTTTGAGCATGCTAAAGACAACCCCGTCAAAGACTACATCCGCGCAAGCGTGACCACACGAAAACCGTAGGTGTTGCTGCGGGTTTCTAATGTGGTACCGTCGCGGTTGGCGGAACGTAAGTTGTATGCATAGAGAAACCACGACCCCCCACGCAACACCTTGTAATTTGAGCTGCCGCCACTAACCCAGGCTGTGCCGTCTGTCGGCGCTCCGTTGTAGTTATCATGCCGCACGTCCGCGCACCACTCCCCCACATTTCCGTGCATATCGTACAACCCGAACCCGTTCGCTACGCCTAACGCTCCTACTGCCATTGTCTTTTGCCGGAATAATCCCTCCGCCGCTCCACCATACGGATAGTTCCCATCATAATTCACAATCTCCGGCGTGATCGTGTCCCCAAACGCAAATGGCGTCTGCGTCCCTGCTCGCGCCGCATATTCCCATTCCGCTTCACTCGGCAGACGATACTCTCGTCCCGTTGCCCTCGATAGCCTCGCGCAAAACTCTCCGACATCATCCCACGACACTTGCTCTACCGGCTGGCTATCTCCTTTGAACCCTGACGGGTCCGGATTCAAATCAATCCTCACCTTTGGCAAGCTCGCCACCGCTCGCCACTGTGCCTGCGTTACTTCATATTTGCCCATGTAAAACTCAGACACACTCACTTGATGCTCCGGCCCTTCATCGATATCGTGCCTTACCTCATTAACGGGCGATCCCATCGTGAACGTGCCCGAGGGAATCTTCACCATTTCCAGCGTCACTCCGCCGATATTTTCGCTAAATGACTGCGCTTGTCCCTCGCGCCGCTCTATCACATTACCCGTTGAATCAACCTTCACTGTGCCGAATTGATAAGACCTCAACAGCGGCGACGCGCTGCCGCCCGTAGTGGCGCGGGATGTATTTGTAGTTGCACTGGATATCGCTGGCTGACGGATTGTTGAATCGCCCTTGCCTGTCAACGAATCATCACGGCTTGAAAACGCGCCCAGGCTCCCCGCAATCACCAACCCAACAATCAAGACACCAGCGAGGACGCTCACAATCAACCAGAGGCTGCCGCGTCGCTGCTCTGGCACGCCAGACTGGAACGGTGGCGGCGAACCGCTGATAAAAGGAACCTGGGTGATTGTTTTCTGAGGCGGCATGAACTGAGATTCTGGCGCTTGCTGTTCAGAAACTCCCGGTGGCAACGACGGACTCTGTGGGAATGGAGGTAGCGGAGCAACTATTGGCTCAACCGACGGTGCGGTAAATTTCTGCGTGGGGAATTCCAATTCAGAGGCGGCTTGCGGCGCAGGCAGCACAGGCGCGGGTGGATGAACGTTGCCGCGCAAGGCTTCGTGCATCTCGACGACGGATTGATAACGGTCTGCCGGATTCTTTTGCAGCGAATGAATGAGAACCTTTCGCAAGACCCCTGGAAGATCATCGGGCGGCGGTTCCGGTTCGCGCGTGAGGAGCGCGCCGATGAGCGCGGCGTCGTCCGTCTGAGGATACGGCAGGCGACCCGTTAGCATTTGATAGAGAATCACGCCCGCAGACCAGACATCCGTCTGCTCGGAACGCTTGCCATCGAAAGCCTCGGGCGGCATGTAGGCATACGTGCCTGAGACGTTGGAGCTTTGCCCGGTTGTCTTCAACACACGCGCCAGACCGAAGTCAACGAGGCGCGGCGTCTTGCCCTGTAGAAGAATGTTCGCGGGCTTGAGGTCTCGGTGAATGATGCGCCGCGCGTGCAGGTGCGCCAGCCCGTCGAGAATGCTCGCCGTCATCTCAACCGCAGCTTCAATCGTCGGCGCTTTGCCGCCGTGCTCCTTAATCCAATCCGCCAACGAACCATCAGGCGCATACTCGCTGACGATCACTACCTGCTCATCGTAAATATCCGCATCAATGATCGGCAGCACGTTCGGATGGCCGCTCGCCTCGACCCACACCGCCGCTTCTCGCTTGACTGCTTCGAGGTCTATGCCGTCATCGTTCGGCAATTTCAAAGCGACCTTCGTGACGGCGAGCGAAGTTCGCTTTTCTGCCAACCAGACGACGCCAAACGTTCCGCGCCCCAGTTTGCTGATAAGCGTATACGGACCGATCTTATCTCCCGTGCGAATCATAGATGCCTATGCATTCATGCAATACCTTCGAGCTGATCTTCCAGCCCGGCGAAAATCTCCCGCAACCGCTCAAGCACATGTTGTTCAGCAGCCCAGAAGCCGCGCCCCTGAGCTTCAAGCAGACGACCAACGAGTGAGCGTGCAGAATGCGGATTGAGCTGGCGCAGGCGGTCGAGCATCTCTTCATCCAGCACGAAGGTTTTGGCGACCTCCGTGTAGACCCAATCATCCACAGCGCCTGTCGTCG
Organism: uncultured Acidobacteriota bacterium; assembly: GCA_963811065.1. Taxonomy (GTDB): domain Bacteria; phylum Acidobacteriota; class Blastocatellia; order Pyrinomonadales; family Pyrinomonadaceae; genus QHXM01. The sequence goes on along the minus strand of CAWEPR010000001.1, from coordinate 22,116 downwards.
CAGACCAGCCGAAGGTGTTGCTGATGTGGCTTTCGATTTCGGCGACGCCGCGGAAACCGTGCCTGAGCATTCCTTCGTACCATTTCGGGTTGAGCGTCTTGGCACGCGTCTCCAAACGGACGGTCTCTTCGATGGAGCGGATTTTGACCTCGCGCGAGAGCGTGTCGGAGAGATAGACGGCTGGCCGCTTCTCGGCGCGCTTCTCCACGGCCTTGGTGACGCCGCCCAGATACTCAAAATAGTGATCCACGTCCGTGATGCCGATTTCAAACGTGTCTATGTTCTGGTAGGCGGCTTCGACACGCGAGAGCGCCCTGTCCATCGCCAGCCGCGCTTCGCGCCCCTCGACGGCGCGGCCTTCCCCATCGCGCCCGTAAGCGAAGCACTTGCGCGTGACGAAGAGATCGCCGAGCGTTGAACCCTCGTCCCACTGTGAATCCATCACCATGAAGTTGACGTTTGTGCCGTAGTTGCCCGGCGCGTTGGAAAAGACCCGCAAAGCCGCTTCGTCCAGACTGCACCCGTCCGCGCTCATCTGTTCCTCTATATTTCGGCGCACGTAGTTCATCTCCACCGGTTCGTCCAGAAGGGCGACGGCGCGCACGGCCTTATCAAGCAGATTCATCGTCGCGCCGAAGAGGTCGCGGAAGATGCCTGAGACCGTCATCACGACATCAATGCGCGGGCGTCCCAAAGTTTCGAGCGGGATGACTTCAATCCGGGTCGCACGGTTCATCGAATCGCGCAAAGGGCGCACGCCCAATAGCCAGAGCGCCTGTGCCACGCCTTCGCCCTGCGTCTTGATGTTGTCCAAACCCCAGAGCACCAGCGCCATCGCGCGCGGATAGCGGCCATGCTCTGAAAGGTGGCGTTCGAGCAAATTGTTGACGACCAGTTCGCCGCGCATGTAGGCGATTTCGGAAGGAACGATGTATGGATTGATGGCGTGCGTGTTGCGGCCTGTCGGCAGGATGTCAGGGTTCTGTACGATGTCCGCGCCCGGCCCCGGCTCTATGTATTCGCCGCGCAGAGCGCGCAGCAAACTCTCAAGCTCATGGTTGCTCGATAGCTGCTCGCAGATTCGGGATAGCAAAGCGAAGACCGGGCGCGACACATCCTTTTTCACATGGGCCGTCTCTTCCAGCCAGAGGCAAGCTGCGTCCGAACCCTTGTTGATGAAAAGCTCAATCGCGGCATGGACTATCTCGTCAACGCGCTCTCTTTGACGAAGACAGGCTTCGTCATGACGACTCGCTTCCAGGAGCTTGGTGTATCCGCGAAACCCTAAACCTTCCGCGACCGCGTCGGTCAATGCGCGGGCATTCGCCTCCGGCCTGTCAAACGAAGCCACCATCCGCAGCATGTCCGCACGCTCATTTGATTCCGGCGCACGCCCGAAGATGTGCAGTCCCGTCGGAATAAGGCGCTGCTCAATCTCCACGACCTGCTCATAAAGCTCAAGCACGCGGCGGTCGCGCTCTTCCATCCCTGAACCATTGTTTTGTTCTTCTATCTTCACTGCTGCCTCGCTTGACGAACGAGCGAATTGAAGTGCTCACTGCTTGATGAAGCGGACGGAAGATAAACGTAGCGACCCCTTATCATCCCGGCTAGCTTTTGCCCCTCACCGTTGGAGGTAAAACGGTTCTGAGTGTCCACAATAATCGTCATTACGTCCGACTGCTGCAAAGCTGTGCCGAGACGTTCAAGCTCGCTTTCAATCTCGCGCTGCCTCGTCGCCCGATTCAATCTCTCGTCAACTCTCAGCGAAACGTTGGCGCGTCCATCCGTGAACAGCAGCAGGACAATTCGCTCAAGGCTTTGCCGCCGTGTGAATCTGGCAATCTCCAGCGCGCTCGTCAGACCCGCCGCAAGCGGCGTTGCTCCGCCGATAGTGAGAGTATCGAGAAGGCGCTTAGCTCTGGCTGCGCTCCCGCTCGGCCTGAGCAGCACGTCTGCCGCCTGTCCGCGAAAACAGATGAGAGCGACGCGGTCGCGCTTGATGTACGACTGCTGAAGAAGCCTGACAAGCGCGCCCTTCGCCTGCGCGATTCGGTTGAGAGCCATGCTCCCGGAAGTGTCAACAGCGAAGATGAAGAGCGTGCCCGCCTTCTGTTTGAAATGCTTGTAGCGGAAGGTGGGGGTCAGGAGTCGGGGGTCAGGGGTCGGAGAAGAAGAGCTGGCTTCCGACTCCTGCCCCCTGCCCCCCGCATTTATCGCTGTTGCACGCAAGGTCGCATCGAGCGCGATTTTTGCTCTGCTTGTCCGAGTGGAAACTGCGCGCACGTAGCGCCCGCGCCGGGTGTTGTCCGGGTTCAGGCGCATCCCAGCCCGGCGGCGTGCAGATTCCGGCTTGTTGTCCTGCTTCCGTCCGGTACGACGCGCCGGGTCGAAGGAGACTTCCGGCAACTGAGCATCCAGCGCTGGAGGCGCATCGCGTTGCGCTTCACCGCTCTGTGTGCCTTCCGATTTTTTATCAGTTCGTGCGCGGCCTCCCGCTCCGTTGCCGCTGTTGTCACCTCTTGGTGAAGAAGGATGCGGCTCATCGTCATCGTCGCGCGCGTCTGCGGTCTGCTTTGTTTCTTCAGCATCGGCGTTCGGAGGAATGAGCTTGTCAAGCTGCTGCTCGATACGCGCGCTGCTTCCGGTCTGTTCAAGGGGGTCGCGGCGCAGGCGGTGGCGCAGCGACATTGTCGCCACTCGTCGCACATCTTCCGCCGAGACGGACTTTCGTCCCTCGAATGCGGCGAGCGCGCGTGCGGCGCGTGTGATGGTCAACTCTCCCCTGTGGCCGTCAATCTTGAGCTGCTGGCAGAGTTCGGCGATGCCCCGGAGCAACTCGCGCTTCAACTCGACTTGATGAAGATTCCTGCGCGCCCGCGCAAGTCTCCGCCTCAAACTTTCCTGCTCGCCCTCTGCCTGCGCGCAGAAACGCTCAGAGTCGCGCTCGAACGCCTCTCGCTGTTCGACTATCGCGACGCGCTCGTCAAGCTCGGTCATCGTCTTCACTTCAACATGCAGGCCGAAGCGGTCCAAAAGCTGCGGGCGAAGCTCTCCTTCTTCGGGGTTGCCTGAGCCAACCAGGCGAAAGCGCGCTGGATGCTCAATCGAGATTCCCTCGCGCTCGACCACGTTGCGCCCTGTGACCGCGACATCCAGCAGCAAGTCAATCAGGTGATCTTCGAGCAGATTCACTTCGTCAATATACAGGAAGCCGCGATTGGCGCGCGCCAGCAGTCCCGGCTCAAAAGCCTTCACGCCTTCTTTGAGCGCGCGTTCGATGTTGACGGTTCCGCAAACGCGATCTTCGGTCGCCCCCAGAGGCAACTCTACAACCGGCACTGGCTTATCAACGCGCGGCAACTTTTCCCCGGAAGAGAGCCGCGCGTGACACTCATCGCAGAGGTTCATTTCGTCCGCTGGGTCGCAGCCGTAAAAACAATCGCGCACGCGCTTGGCTTTAGGCAGGAGGTCCGCGAGGGCGCGCACGGCAGTTGATTTCCCTGTTCCGCGATGCCCCATAATCAACACGCCGCCGATTGAAGCGTCAATCACGTTGAGCAGGAGCGCGAGTTTCATCTCCTCCTGCCCGACGATTGAGCTGAAAGGATAGACAGGCGAACGCAGGCGCGGGCGCACACCGGCTTCAGGCTTTGCAGGATGGGCTTTTTTTTCTTTTGCAACCGGCGCTCGGCTCTTCATTTTTCGTCCCTCGCGGCAGCGTCCTGACTATTCTCTGTATGAAGATAACGCCGGTGAAGCAGGTGGCCGATGAGTGCGAGCGTGGCGACGGCGGTCAGCGAGAGCATGGTTTTGGCGTTCAGCGCATCGAAGAGCGATTTCGCCCCGACAGTGTTATGCACCGCTTCGGCATAGACGTAAGACTTGATAGCGAGCGCCAGCGTTGTCGCCAGCACGAAACGTGCGAAAGGAATATGCGCCAGCCCCGCGCCATAGTTGATGAAGCCGTGCGGACTGGACGGCGTCAGGCGAATGGCAAACAGCACCATGAAACTGGAATGCCGCATCAGGAAGCGATGCAGCCGCCCGTCGCGGAAGCGGTCAACCCACGCTCCGCCGACGAAGCGCGCGACCGCGTAGCCGATTCCGCTGCCAAGCGCGCATCCGGCGGTGGTAATGAGTGCAGACCAGTGCGGCGCAAAAAGCAGCGGCGTGATGAAGAGGAAAATCGAAGCGGGCAAGGCGAACGCCCACGACGCGGCCATCGCGCAGATTATCAGGAAGGGCGCCCAGACATTAACTCTCAGTTCCGCCAGATTCTCCGGCGTCATCATCCGGCTCAGCCCGCTCCACCAATAGAGAAACAGTAGCAGCAGGACAAGGCTGACTCCGATGAGCGTGTGAACCCACTTGTCTCGTCGGGTCTCGCTCTCCGGGTGCAAAGCTGTGCTGGCCTGCTGTGACATAAAGTAAGGAGAAACTTAAAGTCTTTAACAAAAGCGATCCGTCAAGATGTTTGAAGCGGATTCAGACAGGATCAATAAAATGGACAGGACTAAGAATACCAGATTCGCTCAAGGCTCGATTGCCATTCTCAACACGTTGCTCATCGGCTGCCTATCAATCTTCCCGTCGGTAGTCACGACCACAATCTGTCCTCCCTGAACTGTCACGCGGCGCACGGTCGTCATGTATCGCTCGACTCTCATCCCATCTTTCGTCTCGATGATGAGACGCGGGCCGCTCGCAGGCTCGATTACTGGAGTGGTCGTAGTTGGTTCGGCTGGTGTCGGAGTAGTCCTCGCCGTCGTCGCGGGTCTCGAACGTGTATTGCGCGAATTGCGCGACCGTCTGGTGCGTGGAGTTCTGGGCTTCGGCGGTTGCGCCGTTGCAGTTTCTGCTGTCGCCGGAGTCTCCGTCGTCGGCGTCTCGCCAGTCGGCGATTCGTTTGAAGAAGACCCGGTGGGTGTTTCCGCTTCCGGCTGGGTCGTTGCCGTTGCTACCGGCTCTGGCTCTTCGATTCGCGCGCCCGTCGCGGTGACTCGTCTTCCTTTCGGCGCGTCGCTCGCGGCTGATAGCGTCGGGATAACAGGCTCCGGGTCTGGAATGTCGCGGCTGATAGGCTCGAACGTTCCACTAAAATTTACACGGAAGCTGCCTTCATTATCGTTTGGCGTGCGCGCTTCGACGCGTAGAATCAGGGCTTCACGAGTTCTCAGGTAAATGGTATTGGTTCCGCCCGACCGTGAGCTTCCGGCATAGAGGCTGATTTTGGCGAGCGGGCGCAGCGCACCTGCCGTGAAGATATCAACGTCGCCTTCAAGATTCCGGCTCTCCGCGGTGATGATGAGGTCGCCGGGCGTACCTGTGAACGAATAGAAATATCTCGTCAGGCGCGAGTCGCCCAAATCTCTGGGCGCAATTGTCCCGCTGATTTCGCCTGAGCGAACAGGCGTTGGATACTCAATGTCGGTTGACTGTGCGTGCGCGCCCGCAGCAAGGCAGAGCAGCAGGAGAAACGTGCTGCACAATTCAACTAACCGACGATGTTTGAGAGGAGCGTAGAGCGTCTTCATCAATGCTCCTTGATGGACGAAATTCTTTTTTGGAAATTGGCAGCCGGTTGACGCCCGGCATGCCGCCTCCGAATCAAAGGTGACGAGATAAGAGTAGCAGATTCGACGGCAGAATCGAATCAGGCACCGGAGTTTGAGAAGCTGTATGAATAAAGTCCCGTCAGGGACGACTGAACAGCAGCGAGCCTTCCTTCAATCGTCCCTCCGGGACAGAAACGAGTTATACCGTATCAATCTAAATTAACGGGCGGGGTCTTCATCTCCCTCAGGCTCGCTACAGGTCTCTTCATCCCAGCTCTTGAGCTGATAATCTTTTTTGAGGCTTCTAAAAACCACTACCTTCACATCAACATCTTCGGCGTCATCGCCTTTCCCTACTCTCAGGCAAAGCTTGTAATTCATTCCCGCGACCACCTGTCTCTCTGCATGCTCGACGGAACGGAGCGCGATTGTAATATTTTCCTTTTCCCCTTGCGCGCCAACAGCGAACTCGGCGGCTGCTTTAACTTCCGGGTCATCTGTCGGGGCTTCTTTATAGCCGCCCACGATAGGCCGATTTTGTGCCAGCCCGACGATCACACTTCCAAAAGCAACGCTCAGCACGAAGAGCGCAGTCACGAGCCGTAAACTAATTTTCATTTTGAACCTCGCATTAAGATAGAGTCTCGAAGCAGCACCGACAAGATAACATGGCCGCACCGGATTACACAGGATGACGGCAGCTCGGTGAACGGACGCACGACGGACAAACTCTTTGCCGTTCTTGACATAATTTAGAGTTACGCCTATGTAGTTGATTGTCAATTCTCTCCCTCAACAGTTTTTCAAAGAAGGCCGAAGTGGCTGTCAGGAGGGATTTAATGAAAAGAAGACTTGATTTCTATCTCCCACCCGTTCTAGCTTTGGTGGTTATCACCCTGGCTAGTCAATCCAGTTATGGGCAAACAACCTCTCCCGCCGTTGCCCTTCGCTCCGGGCAATCAATGTACATTGTCGCTTTTAGCCGGGTACAGCCCTACACGGCTGTGGACCCCGCGAGCGAAAACGTTACCCGACCAGGGTACTCTGAATTTAATCTGGATGCTGAAAGGAAAGTCAGAAAAAGAATTGAGGAGTGGGGATTCTTCAGAGTTGCAGACAAGCCCAGCGAGGCAGACTTTGTCTTTCTAGTTAATCTGGACGACGCTTCGATAGAAGGGCTGGCCATTCCCTTTGAAGCCTATCGCCAGCATTTCAAGGAGAACTTTGATCTGGACTCTTTACGCGATGCGGCTTACGCCCGCTACCTGATCGGGCCATTAAAACTTGCGACCATTAGCCGCCTGAGCGACCGTCTCGTCAAGCAGTTCCGCGAGAGCATAGCAAAGGGGAGCAAACCCGCCAGATAAGCAAAGAGCGTCCGGCGTCCACTGACCGATAAAGGTAGTGAACGCCGGACGCTTGTTTGGTAGCGACCCTTCTTTAGAAGGATTGCAGGTTGAGAATTTGTGACAGAATCGTACCCAGGATGCTGTACGCACCATTGGATCGGCGACCATATTGAGAGCGGCTGTAATAGCCATCCTCATAGCCACGACGGAAGCCCTCGCGGAAGTAGTACTGGTACTCGCTCACATTAACGTAGTAGCCATCATACCCGTAGGTCGAATCCTGATAAGCGTAAGAGTCTTGATAGTTGGAGTTCCAACCATCTTCCCTGTCCGCCTGCCCGGCGCGATAGCCTTCCTCATAGCCATAGTTAATAGCCTGCCGGAGTTGCTGCGCGCCATACTGGTTGGTCTCGTAGTATGAGCCGCCACGAGAGTAGCGATAGTTAGAATTTCCATAATCGTTGTAACGCCAACTCTGGAGACGTAGCTGATCCTGCCGGAGACGCTCTAAATATCGTTGCTGGTAGCGCCACTGCGCCAGACGCCTTTGTTGCTGAATCTGCTGTTGGCGCTGCTGCCAGGCACGCTGTTGCTGTGCCTGCTGGCGGTACTGCGTTGCGCGCTGCTCCTGCTGCCAACGCCAATTCTGCTGGCGCTGATCGTTGTTGCGCTGCCGCTCAGATTGCTGCTGCCCGCGCTGCGGCTGTTGCTGCCAGCGACCCTGCTGCTCCTGCTGCCTCCGTTGAATTTCCTGTTGGCCGCGCTGCTGTTGAACGCGCTGTTGCTCAAGACGCTGCTGCTCAAGGCGTCGCTGCGCTTCCTGTTGCTGTTGTTGCTGCTGTTGCTGCTCTTGACGCCGCTGCTGCCAGCGCCCGTTTTCCTGCTGGCGCTGCTGCTGTTGTTGTTGCTGCTGCGCCTGTCGCTGCTGACGCTCTTGTTCCCACTGTTGGCGTTGTTGCTGTTGCTGAGCGTTACGCTGTTGCTGTTGTTGAGCATCGCGCTGCTGTTGTTGAGCTTGACGCTGTTGGCGCTCCTGCTCCCAGTTACGCTGACGATCCTGCCGTTGACTCTGGCGTTCCTGCGGCTGAGCCTGGCTCGGTTGTGGTTGAGCCTGAGGCTGCTGCTCCTGCCCTTCGACCCGCTGCCTTTGTCTTTGCCCCCTGTCTTCCCCCCGGCGCTGTGGACGCTCCTGCTGGGCGCTTGCCAGCCCGCTCGTCCCCAGTAATGCCACTATTGCGATGACCGCCGATATTCCCAATCGCTTAAAATAATTCATTACCTCTCCTTACATCGAGACCGGAATCGAAATTGATCCCGTCAAACACTCGGCAAATACCATTCCACGCTTCAATAATCGGCAAAGCGCGGGAATTTCCGGCGTCATGCGAGCAGCAGGCAAATACCTTTTCGTACACTCGTAGACTTTATCGGTTAAATCGGGAGAGTTTTGCCTAACCTGTTTTATAATAGCCGTGGAATTTCGCCGGAATCGCGGGCACTTTCAGACGACCAGTTGCATCTTCGGGATGCTCTCAAAGGATGGTTTTCAAATATGGCCGGATTCGTTGCCGCCGAATACCTGAACTATAAAAAGGTCGCTGGGCGGTTCTCAAGCATTCTGTTAACGCTCCTGTGCCTAAGCTTGTCGGCACAGGCGCAAGCCCCGGTGCCGAATGCTGCACCACACGAAACACGGAGGGATAGCGCTCCACTTACGAAGGCTGTCAAATTCGTCGTGCCCAAATACGTGACACTGGGAAAGACCGTGCGCGGGCGCGACATTACGGCCATGATTTATGGTTCAGGCGCAAAGCGCGTGCTGGTCTTCGGTGGGATACATGGCGACGAACAGCACACGACCGTTCTGGCTCGCGCTCTGGCCGTCAACATCAATCAGGAAACTCTGCCGTCAAATCTGACGGTCGTAATCGTCCCCGACGTTAATCCAGACGGCCTGATGGTCGCCACACGAGTTAACGCTAACGGGGTGGACATCAATCGCAACTTTCCATCGAAGACATGGCGCTCCGAATATATCGAGCAGAGACATTATCCGGGCTTGCAACCTTCTTCCGAGCCTGAGACGCGCGCCGTGCTGAGTCTGCTTGAAAAATACCCGCCGCACATGGTCGTCACGTTGCACGCCGCGCTCGGTTGCGTCAACTGGGATGGGCAGCAGGGTGCGGCTCTCGCCCAGCAGCTGGCTTCCGTCAATGGCTATCCGCTCTGCGCCACTCTCGGTTATGAAACTCCCGGCTCGCTCGGCATCCTGACGGGAATTGATAAGCAGATTCCGACCGTTACCATTGAACTGCGTGCGAAGAATGCCAGCGCACTTGTTGAGGAGAACCTGCGTGCCCTGCTCGCGCTACTGAAGCACTTTGCTGCTAAGTGAGACGCCTCGAACTGAAGAAGCATTTGCCCGCGTGAAACCATGATAGACAAACGGGCGGGAGCGGAGACTCAATTGAGTCTCCGCTCCCGCCCGTTGATTTCTGTTAGCTCTCTAGCTGTTAGTAGCCAGCGTAGCCGTCATCGTAGCCGTGCGAGAATGCCTCGCGGTAGTAACGCTGGTAGATGTAGCGGTCACCGAGACGCGAGCTGTAATCCCTCGAAGCCTTCTGATAATCGCTTTCGTCCGTGTAATCATGTCGCTCGTTGCGACTGCGATCACGACGACCTTCCTTTGCGCCATCGGCGAAGCCCGCGTTCAGGGCAGTCTGCCGAAGCTGGTAAGAACCACCGTAGTTACCGTAGCCGTCCGCATCGCGCCCGCGACGATTGCGATTATTATAATCGTCGTCGTTGCGGTTACGCCGCCTCTGATTACGCTCGTAGTTGCGGTCTTGACGCCACTGATCGTTTTGATACTGGGCCTGAGCCGTCTCACTCGAAGCGATACCGATACCAAGCAGCAAGGAGAATGCGAAGAACGCTCCCCCGATTTTGTTCAATAAGTATTTTGATTTCATCTCTAGCCTCCGTTCTGAGAAGATAGCAACTTACATGCCGAATCGGGATGAGGAGGGAAAGTCAGCATTTTTGGGCCTTTTATCAGATAATTGCCCATAACTCATACCATATCGTGTTTTCTTAGACGACATCAGTAAATATATTATGAGTTGATATAATGCAGGATTGAAATAATTCAAGCCTCCACCTGGAAGCTACTTCAGATTCTTCAAGACGCGGAGGCTTTCAGGGTAGAGGTCGTCCATCGCACCATGGAGCGCGTTGCTAATCTTAACCGGCTTGAGCCGGGCTATCGGGTCAGCACCTGGGGCAGTAATCACTTTGCTTCATCGAGCGGCTCATTAGCCCAGCCCAGAAGTTTCCAGTCTCCATCATGTCGAGCAAACAAGCGCAGATTATGATACCGCTTGTCACCCTCCTCAGATTTGACGGTGACAATACAGATAACGACGGCTCGTTCTCCATATATCTCGACTGACTCGACTTCGGTTTCACGTTTCTTGCCGCCAGCGACCGCCGATAAAAAAGCTAACCGATTAACGATTGTTCTTTTTTCATCGGCTCGCCGGAAGGCGAGTTCCGGCGCAATAACGCTGCCAAGCCACTTCCTATCGCCTTCATTTTCGGCCTCGACAATTTTGATGTTGAGTTGCCTCAGTTCATCTATATCTTCTGGTGTGCCCTTTTGCATTTTGCGCTCTCCTTAAGGATTAGGTTCTCTTGAGGGCTCGGACGGATGGCCTCCCGCCAGAGCCTAACGCTTGGATTGATCGGCGCGAGGCAAGTGGCATTCAAACTTCATCTGAGAAATAATTATGAAAGCCCTGCTATCGAAGGGTCGGGCTGAATGAATTGGCAGATGCGGGTCTGACTGAGTGCCGACTTAATTGCCAGCTCGTCGAGTGAAGTTAATTTTCTAACTGGCAGATAGACCCGCCATCTTCGAGCGCCAGGACTTGAACTGTTCCTTGACCATCAACCGTCGGCTGCTCAGCGTAGCCATGTGAAAGGGCACGACACAGCCGCAACGATCACAGTCGGCATTGTCACCCATCATGCACTTGCCTTTCGGTTCACCCGTCGGCCCCAAAGCGAAGGCTTTTAGACGGAACTCACAATTATCCGTGACACGCTTGGCCTTCTTCGACTTCATCAACTCTAAGGTGGAGTCCATCATGTTGATGACCCCCGGATATTTCTTTTTCAAAACGAGTATCTGCTCGATCAACGCATCGCGCGTCGGCCAGTCGAGCCAGAGTGTCTCATCGAGATTTGTCACAGGCGTGAAGAAGTCAAAGATGATGCCGCCGCGCGCCAGTGGCCCCCATTCTTTAATCAAATCTTCGATGCAGTTGGCCGTGATACTCGTCAACACACATGAGATTTGAATCTTTAAATCAGGATGATTGATGACATTCCGTTTTATCTTCTGATAAATGCCGGGAGCGCGCATTCTGTTAAAAGCTTCTTCGGTTCCATCAATGGAAATTACCCACGTGCAATTGTCCCAATCAGGTAGCTCGACTGTTCCATTAGTAACGATGGTGTTGTTTTTGAAATAGTGTCGCCCGACTTCGATCAGTTTTTTACGCATCATCGGCTCGCCGCCAACCCACGTGCAGAGCATCATCGGATGACCAGCAGCCTTCATCTCTTCCAGCTTCTCCACCCATTTCTCTATAGAAAGCTCTTTCTCGTTATCGTGATCTTCGGCGAAAAAATAACAGTGCTCGCAGCGCAGGTTGCAACGATTCGTGACATCAATCGAGCCGATAGCATTTTTAGGCAAGCCGAAGACGAACAAGCGCGTCACGTTTGCGAAGCGGCGAAGTTTTTTAGTCAAATTCATATTCAGATGAGTCAATAGGTCAAGTTACGTTCCGTTAATCACTATCAATAGCCTGCACAGGAAGCAAGAATCTTTCGTCAGCAGGAACAGCTGGAGCAGGGGTAAGTTATGCCTATAAGCCAGGGCTGTCAATCTTCGGAGAAACATAAAAAGACCGGCGAGGGTTCAAGCCTCGCCGGTCTTTGTTTGCGGCATGCCTGAAGCTTTCCAACCTCAGGCATGCTCCTTATTTGATTAAGAACCGCGAACGGATTACTCGTCTTCGCTCACGGCATCGCCATCGCCGCCTGCGGCGACAGCCGTGCGCGTGGGTGTCGCTTCCGGCACGTCCACGCCGCCGACGATTTCTGGGAAATCATCCATGTCGCGGTCGCGGCCAGCATGATCGAGCGTTTCGTCGCGCTCGACCTTGACGTTGCGGTAATACTCCATGCCCGTTCCGGCTGGAATCAGGCGACCCATGATGACGTTCTCCTTCAGGCCGCGCAGGTAGTCTATGCGCCCTGAAATCGCTGCTTCCGTCAACACGCGGGTCGTTTCCTGGAACGAGGCTGCGGAGATGAACGAATCGGTCGAGAGCGACGCCTTCGTGATGCCAAGCAGCAGCGGCTCGGCCTGCGAAGGCTCGCCCCCGGCTTCAGCCACACGCGCGTTTTCGTCCGTGAAGCGGAAGCGGTCAACCTGCTCGTCCAAAAGGAACTCCGTGTCGCCGACTTCCTTGATCTTCACCCAGCGCAACATCTGGCGAACAATCACTTCGATGTGCTTGTCGTTGATGTTCACGCCCTGCAAGCGATAGACCTCCTGAATCTCGTTGACGATATATTCCTGCAAGCGGTTCATTCCCAAAACTCGCAGAATGTCGTGCGGATTCAAGGGGCCGTCCATCAGCGCCTCGCCAGCGCGCACGCGGTCGCCTTCCTGCACGTTGATGTGCGTGCCGCGCGGGATGTCGTACTCGCGCTCTTCGCCATCGTTGCCGGTGATGATGAGCTTGCGTTTGCCCTTGGCGATTGGCCCTAAGCGCACCGTGCCGTCAATTTCCGACATGATGGCTGTCTCGGCTGGCCTGCGAGCCTCGAAGAGTTCGACAACGCGCGGCAGACCGCCCGTGATATCTTTTGTCTTCGTCGTCTCGCGCGGAATCTTGGCAATCACGTCGCCCGGTTCCACGTTGTCGCCGTCGCCGACCATCAGGTTGGCGCGGACAGGCATCTGGTAAGTCTTCAGAATCTTATTGCTACTGCTTCTGATTTCCAGACGCGGCTGCTTCTTCTCGTCGGGCGAGTCTTTGACGACCATGCGGGATTGCCCCGTCACTTCGTCAACCTCTTCGTCAACGGTCACGCCTTCCTTCAAGTCCTGGAACTTAATGTGACCGGCGACTTCCGTCAGAATAGCGAACGTGAACGGGTCCCACGTCGCCAGCATTTGATCCTGTTGATGTCGCTGCTGCGCGCCATCGAGACTGTGCCGCGCACATGTTTCACGCCGGAGAATTCCGCCTCCAGCCGCTGGCCGGACCCGCCGGTCCCGGTGCCGGTGGGATCGCCGCCCTGCGCCATGAAGTGATTGATCACGCGATGGAATTTGGTGCCGTCATAGAAGCCCTCGCGCGTCAGTTCCTTGATGCGCGCCACGGTCTTTGGCGCGACATCCGGCAACAGCTGGATCACCACCCGGCCGTATTTGAGATCGAGATACAGCGTGTTTTCAGGATCGAGATCGGCGGCAAAGGACGGGGACGCGGCGAGCGCCGCAACAGAGCCGGCGAGCGCGCCAAAGGCGCGACGGGTGATCAGCGTCATCTTGGAATTCTCCTTGAGGGGCTTAGGCCATCGCCTTCTTGAGGTTCTCGTCGAGCTTGTCGAGGAACTGCGTGGTGGTCAGCCACTTCTGGTCGGGGCCGATCAGCAGCGCCAGGTCCTTGGTCATGTAGCCGGCTTCGACCGTGTCGACGCAGACCTTCTCCAGCGCCTCGGCGAACTTCTCCACGTCGGGCGTGCCGTCGAACTTGCCGCGGTACTAGAGGCCGCGGGTCCAGGCGAAGATCGAGGCGATCGGGTTGGTCGAGGTCTCCTTGCCCTTCTGGTGCTCGCGGTAGTGGCGCGTCACCGTGCCGTGCGCGGCTTCGGCTTCCACCATCTTGCCGTCCGGCGACAGCAGCACCGAGGTCATCAGGCCGAGCGAGCCGAAGCCCTGCGCCACCGTGTCGGACTGCACGTCGCCGTCGTAGTTCTTGCAGGCCCAGACGAAGCCGCCGGACCACTTCAGCGCGCGCGGCCACCATGTCGTCGATCAGGCGGTGCTCGTAGGTCATGTTCTTGGCCTTGAACTTGGCCGCGAACTCCTTGTCGAAGACCTCCTGGAAGATGTCCTTGAAGCGGCCGTCATAGGCCTTGAGGATGGTGTTCTTGGTCGAGAGATAGACCGGCCAGCCGCGGTCAAGGCCGTAGTTGAAGCAGGCGCGCGCGAAGCCGCGGATCGATTCGTCGAGGTTGTACATGCCCATGCGCGACGCCGGCGCCGGGGAAGTCGAACACCTCCTTCTCGATCGGCGTGCCGCCGTCGGCGGGCCGAACGTCATCGTCAGCTTGCCCTTGCCGGGCACGATGAAGTCGGTCGCGCGATACTGGTCGCCGAAAGCGTGACGGCCGATCGACGATCGGCTGGGTCCAGCCCGGCACCAGGCGCGGCACGTTCTTGCAGATGATCGGCTCGCGGAACACGGTGCCGTCGAGGATGTTGCGGATCGTGCCGTTGGGCGACTTCCACATCTGCTTGAGGTTGAATTCCTTCACGCGCGCTTCGTCGGGCGTGATGGTCGCGCATTTGACGCCGACGCCGTACTGCTTGATCGCGTTGGCGGCGTCGATGGTCACCTGGTCGTTGGTCTGCGTCGCGGTTCTCGACGCCGAGGTCGTAGTATTTCAGGTCGATGTCGAGATAGGGCAGGATCAGCTTCTCCTTGATGAACGCCCAGATGATGCGGGTCATCTCGTCGCCGTCGAGTTCGACGACCGGGTTCTTGACCTTGATCTTCGCCATGACTGCTGACCCCTTAGACTGGCGCTGAGCGCCATGTTGCATTGCAAAATCGGCGCAGAATAACATCGCGCGCCGGAAATTCCAGCGCGCCGGAGGGTTGGGCCACCCCTTGATTTCCTTGGGGCCTTACATTTCGGTTGGCCTAGATCCGCTCGGGATAGCTGGGTTCCTGGGTCTGGGTTTCGGCATTCGGCACCGAGAACCTGGATCAGACGCCGACGCCACTCACCACAGAACAATTGCCGCGAGGCAGGCCGCGCAAAGCCGTTATCCACGACATGGTCGATCAGTCCAGGAACGGCTCCCAGTAGTCCTCGTGGTTGACCAGGATGATCGGCTTGTCGTGCATGCCGAGCTGGCGCCAGGTGATGATCTCGAACGTCTCGTCCAGCGTGCCCATGCCGCCGGGCAGAACGATGAAGGCCTCGGACAGGTCGAACATCATGCGCTTGCGGGTGTGCATGCTGTCGACGACCTTGAGTTCCGTGAGGCCGCGGTGGCCGAGCTCGGCCTGCTGCAGGTATTCCGGGATGATGCCGATGACCTCGCCACCCGCCGCCAGCGCGGCTTCCGCGACCGCACCCATGAGGCCGATGCCGCCGCCGCCATAGACCAGGCGATGCCGTTCTGCCCGAGAGCGCGGCCGACGTCGGTGGCGATTTTGAGGAAGGTTCCGGCGGCGCCGTTGGAGCGCCGCAATAGACGCAAACGGATTTAACTGTCTGTACCATTTCCAATCCAAGGGGCCGTCCCCTGGCCTTTCTTTTCTATCTTTCAGTCAGGGCATTTATGGCTGGAAATCGGTCGCTGGGGCAAGTCTCGGAGCTAGCTGCTTTGTGGGCAAGACGACCGGTGGGATTTCGTGGCTTCCACGCCACAGCCGGGCCGGCCGTCCCGCGGTATGCCCTGTTTCGGCACGATTAGGGCGGGATAATCAGGCGGCTTCGCAGGTCCCGTTGTGACTTCGTTCTTCTGCGCCTCGAGCCGCGGTCTGATACTGTCATGCAACAGGTTGGTCACAGGAGGCCCAGGTGACGCGCGTCGCTCTGACCGGGACGATTGGAGCTGCCGTTCCTGGTCGTGGCCGCTCGGGCTGTTTTACGCGATCTACCAGCAGGATCAGGACGATGCCGGCGATACCAGGTCCCAGCACCGGAGAGCGGACCGCGGCACCGACGGCTCGACGCGACCGGCGCACAGCCGGCGACGCGGGCGGCGGCTGACGGCTCGACCCGATCACGCCGAGCAGCAGGCCGCGGCACAGCGCGGACGCGCCGGCCGCAGCCGCCGGCGCGAGGCGACCGCCGCTCCGCGCGCCGCCCAGCTTCGACGTGGTGCGGGTCAATCCCAGCGGCGACGCCGTCATCGCCGGCCGCGCCGAGCCGGACGCCGAAGTCACGATCCTCGACCAGGGCAAGCCGATCGGTTCGGTCACCGCGGACGACCGGGGCGAGTGGGTTTTCCTGCCCGACAAGCGCCGCTGATCCCGGCGAGCATACTTCACTCTGGAGAGCAAGGCCGGAGGAAGCCGGCGACTGCCGAGACCGAAAAGGAATCCGAGACCTCCGTCGTTGTCCTGGTGCCGGAAGTCGCCAAGGACATCGCCGGGCGCAGCAGTTTACCAGCCGGCCGGCGTGCTTGCGATCGAGGTGCCGAAGTCGGGGACGGACCGACCCGCGTCCTGAATGTGCCGGGGCAGACCGGCAAGCGCCGCTGTCGGCGCGCCAGCAGGACCTGCCATCGCCGCGATCGACTATGACGCCGCCGGCAGGGGCGCGTCCTGTCGGGCCGCGCGCCCAGCGGCGCGCGGATGTTCGTCTATGTCGACAACAAGCCGGTTGGCGAAGCCGTCGCGGACGAAGACGGGCTCTGGGTATTCACGCCAACGACACCGATCGAGCCCGGGCTGCACGTCATCCGCATCGACCAGGTCGATGAGACCGGGAAGGTGATCGCACGCGCCGAGACACCGTTCGAGCAGGCGACCTTCGACGTCGCGGCCGCGAGTGCCGCGGGGCAGACGGCAGGTACCGGCGCCACGACCACGTCGGCGACCGCGCCGGCTCAGGGCACGGGGGCGGGCGGGCGCATCGTGGTCCAGCCGGGCAATTCATTGTGGAAACTGGCCCGCGATACTTATGGCCAGGGCGTGCAATACACCGTCATCTACGAGGCCAACAAGGACCAGATCGCCAATCCGGATCTGATCTATCCGGGACAAGTGTTCTCGGTTCCCGGAAACTAGGGCCGACCAGATAGAGTGAGCGCGTCTGATCCCAACATCGGTGTGAACGCCCTTATCGCGCTTCGGCGTGAAGGGTTGTTGCGCGCGCCGCAGTTTCGTCATGCGCTCAACGCCATCCGCGACGAAGACTACTGGTCGACCTGGGGTCGCCGCGCATTGCTGGCGCTTGGCGTCGGCCAGCTGCTGGCGGGCGTGGTCTTTTTCTTCGCCTACAATTGGAACGACCTCTCCAACATCGCCAAGTTTGCGGTGGTGGAAAGCGCGCTGGTGATCGCCGCGGTCAGCGCTTTGCTGGTCGGGATCGACCGCGCGATCGGGCAGTCGCTGCTGATCGCGGCTTCGGTGCTGACCGGTGTGCTGCTGGCGGTGATCGGGCAGGTCTATCAAACCGGCGCGGACGCCTTCGAGCTGTTCGTCGCCTGGGCGGCGCTGATCCTGCCGTGGACCATCATTTCGCGCAGCGCGGTGCAATGGCTGCTGTGGCTGGTGGTGGCGGAATTCGCGCTGGCGCTCTACGCCGAGCAAGCGCTGTGGATGACCCTGACCAGCGATGACCAGATCTGGGTGCTGGTGGGCGCCAGTCTGGCGCTGGCGCTGGTAGCGCGGGAAGCCGCGGTCGAGTATCGGATGGATTGGATGGCCGGCCATTGGACGCGCCTAGTGCTGCTGGCCGCCGCGGTGATCGCGCTGTTCGTTCCGGCCGCGGATGCCGTGATCGATTTCGACACGTATTCAGCACCGGCGTTGAGCATCGGCGCGTTCGTCGCGGTTGCCGCGATCGCGGGATATGCGTATTGGCGGGTGTGGCCTGACTTCGCCGCCAGCGTCATCATCATCGGTTTCCTCGACCTGTTGTTCATCGCGATCGGCATCCGTCTGATCGATGAGGCCATCGGATTCGACTTCAATGATGTCGGTCCCGCACTGACGGGATTTGGCGCGATGATCGCCTGGGCTGCCGCCGGAACTGGCGGCGCCGCACTCGCCATGCGCCACCTGCGCGCGCAACTGTCGACGGTGCCGGCGTGAC
Source organism: uncultured Acidobacteriota bacterium (assembly GCA_963811065.1). GTDB lineage: Bacteria > Acidobacteriota > Blastocatellia > Pyrinomonadales > Pyrinomonadaceae > QHXM01. Next base: position 4,064 of record CAWEPR010000001.1, on the reverse strand, counting down.
CAACCTGACGCAACTATGCGCGCGGTTCGCCATCGATCCGGCAGCAGCGCAAGCGGCCGTGAGCGCGCCGGCGCAACGCGACCACGCGCCGTGGTACGTCCAGGTGGTGCTGGGCATCGGCGCGTGGATCACGGTGATCGCCGGCCTCTTCTTCGCTTGGGCGGTGATGGACCTCGGCTTCGGTGTCGAAGAGCCGAACGTGGTGGTCGCGGTCGTCGGCGTTGCCATGTTCGGTGGCGGTTACTCCCTGCTCCAGCGCGAGCAGATCGGTGCATTCCTCGGCCACCTTGCCATCGCGCTCTGCCTTTGCGGCGCGGTGCTGGCGGTGGGCGGCGTCGGCGTGCCGAGCGAGAGTTCTGTGGGTCGCCACGTTTGCGGCCTTGGCTTTCCTGGCCGCCGCGATCTGGCAACAACGGTCGGGGCTGTTGCAGTTTCTGCTGGCCAGCTTTGTGATCGCGCTCGCGCTCTTTGCGGTGTGGGACGATTGGGAACGCGCGGTCGGCGATCTGCCCGCCATTGCCGTGCCGGTCGGTGCGTGCCTGCTGCTCTTTCCGCCGCGCCTTGATGTGCGACCGACGGCTTTCGCGCTGCTGGTGATTCCGCAACTCATCCAGACGATCGCCTTGGGTGTGGATATGGGCCTCGGCATTGGCTGGCTGCAGGGTTGGTTCCCGCGCCTGTCGTTTCTGGCGGTGTTCGCGGCCCTGGTGTTCCTGCGCTGGCAGCATGTCGGCGATGCGCGGCGCAGCGGCCAGATGCTGGCAGGGGCGATCATCGCGACCGCCGCCGCACTGCTCATGCCGAGTGGCGCGTCGGCGGCGCTGGTGCTGCTGGCGCTGGCCTATACGATCGGCTCGCGCCCGCTGGCGGTCGTCGGCGCGGTGGGCGAGGTCTATTTCCTCTGGACCTTCTATCGCGACCTGCAGGAACTCACTGTTGACCAAGTCGATCATCCTGATGGCGGTCGGTGTCGTGCTGCTGCTCTGTTACGCCCTGGCGTTGACGGAGCAACGGCGGAGGCGGGCGCCATGAAGGTCTTGCGAAGCACCGTTCTGCTCGCAGCCCGGCCGCGATCCTGGCGCTCACCAACTGGACGATCCTGCAGAAGCGCACGGTCGTGACCGACGGCACGCCGCTATTGCTGGCGTTGCGGCCGGTGGACCCACTGTCCTTGATGCAGGGTTACTACATGGACCTGGCCCTGGCGCCGGAGACCATGCCCGCTGCCGCGACCATCGCGCAACTGCCCTACACCGGCTTTGTGGTTCTGGCACGCGACGACAAGGGCGTCGGACGCTTTGTCCGGATTGACGATGGAGCCGTGCTGAAGGCCGGTGAGATTTGCGTTCGGTATCGCCGGCACGAGACCTGGGGGCAGGAGCGCCTGGACTACGGCGCGCAATCGTTCTTTTTTCAGGAGGGTGACGCCGATACCTACCGCGACGCGAAATACGCGTTGCTGCGGGTGGGGGCGGACGGCGGTACTGTGCTGACGGACCTGGCAGATGAAACGCGAACGGTCATCAAGCCGACGCAGTAGGAACCTGGCGCCTTAAGCGTTGGCTTTCTGCCAGCTCGGCAGGATGTCGCGCAGCACGGTGAGGTAGGGCCGTGCTTCCAGCACCAGTTCTACGGCAGCAGTCAGCAGCGATGTCGGCGTGAACGTGGAATCGAGCCGCGCGCGACCGACACAGAAGATGCGCCGCTGGCGTGACACCATCAGGCGGCAGGACGGCGAATCGTGACTGGCCTGGATCACCGCGTGCGCGGCGGAACGCATGGTGGTGCCCTCAGCCGAGTAGGGGTCGGGCGCAATGTCGGATGCGATCTGCAGGACCGGGCCGGATTGATCATCCGCGTGGTCGCGGTGTACCGCAGCCCACAGGCCTGGAATGCGAATTCCACTGTGCCGCGGTGCTGGGTGAGGGCAATCGACCGTCTGCAAGAAATCGAGCTTGTCCATCGCTTCTGGTGTCGGCGGACGTCCCAAGATCATCTGCATGTTCATGAGGGCGGTGCCGCCTAGGTGAATGAGGATCGCCGGATGCTAAGGCGAAGGTGATTAACGAAACCTGAAACCCGCGCTATGCCATAGGGTCAAAAGGCGGCGGATTGCGATCATTGACAGCAGCACTGCCAGTCGCCAGATATGTTGCAAATCAATGAAATAGTCGCTGTCCTTCGGCGACGGAAAGAGGGTGCTTCTTGTCGACTTTCACGGTTCCACCGCTGCATCGCGAAGGCTGGCGATTTGTCGGGCTGTTCGCGGTTGGCGCCGCACTGCTCTTTTGGTTGTGGGAACCGCTGGGCTGGCTCGGCGTCGTGCTGACCGCCTGGTGCGTCTATTTCTTCCGCGATCCCGAAACGGTGACGCCGATCCGCGCCGGGCTGGTCATCAGCCCGCCGACGGCGTGGTGCAGATGATCCAGCCGGCCTCGCCGCCGCCCGAGATCGGCATGGGCAGCGGCCGCTGATGCGGATCAGTATCTTCATGAATGTGTTCAATGTTCATGTGAACCGCATCCCGGTCGATGCCGAGGTCGTCGACGCTCGCCCATCGCCCGGGCAAGTTCGTCAATGCCTCGCTCGACAAGGCGAGCGAGGATAACGAGCGGCAGTCGGTGCATCTGCGGCCGCCGACGGCCGCGACATCGGCCTGGTGCAGATCGCCGGCCTGGTGGCGCGGCGGATCCACTGCGACCTGACGGCCGGAAAGCGGGTGCGGGCCGGGGAGCGGTTCGGTCTCATCCGCTTCGGCAGCCGGGTCGATGTCTATCTGCCGGACGGCGTCCAGCCGCTGGTGGCGGTCGGACAGACCACGATCGCCGGCGAGACCGTGATCGCCGATCTCAATTCCGAAGAGCCGACGCGGCTCGGCGAGACGCCGCTGAAATGCGGCTGGAGAGAAGACGATGCGCAAGGAAGGTTGATGCGGCATGCGGCGGAACCGGTTGCGGGATCACTCGATCAACCGGCTGATCCCGAACATGCTGACCCTGTTCGCGCTCTGCGCGGGCCTCTACCAGCATCCGCTTCGCGCATGGATGCAGCGCTGGGAACATGCCGTGCTGGCGATCCTGTTCGCCGCGGTCTTCGACGCGCTCGACGGCCGCATCGCGCGCCTGCTGGATTCCTCCACCAAGTTCGGCGCCGAGCTCGACTCCTTGAGCGACTTCGTCAGCTTCGGCGTGGCGCCTGCGGTCGTGCTCTTCATGTGGACCATGCAGGACGTGAAGGGCATCGGCTGGGCGCTGCACGCTGCTGTTCAGCGCCGGCATGGCGCTCCGCCTCGCGCGCTTCAACACCAAGCTCGACAATGCCGACCTTCCGGCCTGGCACAGCCGCTTCTTCACCGGCGTGCCGGCGCCGGCCGCCGCCGGCCTGGTGCTGCTGCCGCTGATCGCCTGGCTCGAGTATGGCACCGGAATTCTTCGATGCCCGTGACTCGTCGGCCCGGTCATGCTGTCGTCGCGGGCTTGCGGTCAGCCGCATCCCGACTTTCTCCTTCAAGCGGCTGAAGATCAGCCAGGCGCTGGTCCTGCCGACCATGGTCGTGGTCACGGTGTTCGTGGCGCTGCTGGCGAGCGAGACCTGGAACACCGTGTTGGCCTGCGGCGCGCCTACCTTGCCGCGATCCCGTTCAGCCGGCGGCATACCAGCGTCTTTCGATGCAGCGGCCACACGCGGCCAGCCCCGATCAGCGCGCCCAGCAAGATCTGGATCTGCACTGACGCACCGGGCGTCCCACCGGGAGCCCCACGGGGAGCTTGGGCATGCTTGACCGTTCCGCACGGCTGCTGGTCGAGCCTGCCTTGGTCCAGATGGCGGCTGCGGCGGAGCGGCGCGGCCTGACCCCGAACCAGGTCACGGTGGGCGGCTTTGCCTTCGGGGTCGCGGCGACCGTCGCGATCGCTGGGGGGTGGTACTTCATCGGGCTGATTTTGTTGTTGGTCAACCGCGCGGCGGACGGCGTCGATGGCGCGCTCGCGCGCCGTGTCGGGTTGACGGACCTTGGCGGCTATCTCGACATCGTCCTCGATTTCATCATCTATGCCGGGGCTGGC